>JAFGIL010000035.1 GCA_016929635.1 Endomicrobiales bacterium | reverse complement strand
CTATTATATTTATAATATTATCTCAGGTATTTAGCTCTATACTCTGTTTATTCAGCCTGTCTTTTGACCCATCCCTATCCAAACAGTTTAAAGAAGCTAAAACCTCGGTAATAAAACTGAGCATACTTGAACAACTTCAGGATATTACAAAACTGGCATCTTTAGGAACAAACATATCCCATAAAAGTAACACTGAAAAACCCAAAAAATCCGAAAGAAAAATATTCACAAGTATTATTACCTCATCCCTGAGATTGGATAACCTTGAACTCAACCCTTTAAATACGCTGGATTCTGAACAGATATACCGTGGAAATGGCGCTTTAGGTTTTCTTATCTTTAATACATTCTGGATTCTTTGTTTTCTTAAATTATTTCATATTAAAAAACTAAAACATTTATTCATTCTGGCACGGAGTACCATCGACAGCATTATTTCTTTTATAGGGAATTTTATACCCCCGTTTGCCTTTTGGCAGCCGGGGGTTTTTTATTGGCTAATTGAATTTAGCCGTAGGGGCAGGTTTACCTGCCCTTTATTACATTTAGGGTGACTAAAGTCACCCCTACGAAATATTCTCTAACATAAAAAACTAACACTATGTTTACAAACAAAAAAACCATCAGATTAATAGCAGGCCTAACCTTAAGTTGTTTTATTTATTCGTTTGTATTGTATGAACCGCTTTTAGGTGTAACTACAAAGATAAAGGAAAACAAACAAATAAACGAGCTTAAGGAAAAACTTTACGGCCTTCACCTGCCGTCCAACTATGGCAGGATTGTAAGGAGTAAACATTTCGATAACGACAATCTGATAATTTATATTCAAGACTTGCACTGCAATCCTGAAGTCCAAAGAAATATATTCAACGTTATCAAGTTCTTTGATAACAACTCCGATATCAATAAAATATTCATTGAGGGTGCTCCCTGCGGGAAAGTTGATACATCTCTGCTAAAATCAATACCTGAAGGGGAACTAAGGAAAAACCTTCTGGATGCCATGTTAAGCAACGGCATGATAGACGGAGGGGCTTATTTTTCAATAACGGAAAATAAAGACAGCCTTTACGGCATAGAAGACTGGGATAAATATACTGCCAATCTGCAGAGGATTAATAAACTGTATGAACTAAAAGAAAACAACATAAAAATATCCGGTACGCTGATTAACAGAATAAATTTGATGAAACGGAAATTTTCATCAAGAAGGGTTTTAAAGCTTGAAAAATACTTCCAAAACCGAAATGAAAAGACAGAAAAATACTATTTAAAACTCGAAAAACTCGGGAAAAAATCAAAAGAACCTGTAAATAACTACCCGAACCTGCATAAATACATACAAATTACTAAGTTAAAAAAGAAAATAAAGTATAAACATCTGGCAAGTGAGCTTAGGAGTTATTTAAACGAATTAAAACAAAAACTGCCGTTCAGCATATATCAAAAACTGACCGAAAAGCTAAACAAAAAGGAAAAACTAGAAGAGTTCTATGCATCTCTGTATGATATAGCAAAAAACTATAACCACAACATTGAAGACAGGTTCCCCAATGTATGCAGATTTTTAAACTACACCCATCTGAACCAGAGTATTAATCCGTTTTATCTGATTAAAGAAGAACGAACCTTTACACATCAAATCCTGCTGTTGAACTCCACAGAATTAATAGATAAGGAACTGCTGTTTTTATCCGAAATGGCAGTATATTTCGACAATCTGGTGCAGCTTAAACTTTCTGCAGATGAATACGAACATTTTGTTAAAAACAAAGATAAGTTTAAAATTCTGCTGCGAAAATACCTGAATTCATACGAAACCATACCCGTATTAAATCTGCTTCAGAATGAAGACATATTCGCATATTATGATACAAACTTGCATAGAAACGATGTGTTTATTAAAAATATCGGGCAGGGCATTAAAAAGAATTTTAAACCTGAAACTGCAAACAAAGATACATTAATATCTCTATCCAAACTCAAAAACTTCAAAACTATTAATATGCTGATAGCTGGCGGATTCCACAGCGATATCACGGAAAAATTCGAGGAAAATAATATTTCCTATATTTCAATAACTCCAAACATAACAAAAGAGTTCGATGAAGACTTTTATGAACAGGTCATAACCGGAAAAACCAGTCTGCAAGAAATTGCCCAATCCTCGCTGAAAGAACTTGCCTGCTGGCTGCAGGACCCGACTCCTGCAAAAGAAACGCTTCTCTCATATACTTATGAACATAACTTCCTGACGTTTATCATGTACGTATTGGACAGCGCTGTAAAATGTGGTTACTCACATAAAGAAATATCCGAACAAATCCAGGAGTTAAAATCCAAGCTTATTGACAACCCTCATCTGCAAAGTCTGAACATGACCATGGAGAATGAGGAATTAACTTTATCATGTAATGAAACCACTATAACAATAGACAGCAATAATAGAATCAACGTAGAAACCTCTGACGATTTATTGCCCGGTGAGACCAAAACCAACATCCATAGCATGAGAGATGATACAGTGCAGCGAATACAGAATATGCCTGTTATCGGGCCTTTATTCAATAATCTCGGGACGGATATTGAAAAAAACCGCAAAACCATTCGGTTATTCATAGCAGCAGTCTTTTTTGCGCCGGTTATTGAAAGAACAGCTGTGTTAACAATATTCTGGAGGATGCTGGCTTCACCGCAAAACGCAGTACCGTTATTAATAGAATTCCTGGATGCACACGGAATTCAGGATACACTTCCACTTGACGAATTAGAAAGAATAAAAGGTATGGAAAAAGTCCTGAAATTTTCGGGACTTGCCTGGAACTTTACACATCTAAGATTCCTGGTTGCTCTTGCCAGTGTATGTGCTCACTCTGTGTATAATTTAGAAGGGTTTATATTAAATAAACCTCTCCTTTTTAAACATAAACCTACACCTACTGAAGAAAAAATACCTGTTGCTGAACTTGTAAGAGAACCCACTGACACCCTTTCTGAAGACAGTCCTGTTTATGGCTCTAAGCTAAACAGGGAAAACTATCAAGCAAACAGTTATAAACTGCGGGAAAAATTTCTCGAGCTTTTGCCCGTTATGGCGGAACTTTCTCCTGATGACCCGGAATCAATCAGAATAGTCAGAGATTACTTTAGAAGCATGCATTCAATCTTACTATTGAGTCACGACAAATTTGATACCGAAGCTGTAGCAGATCCTATGTTATACTACTTCCCGCTTTCACTTCTTGTATTGGGAGAGCCTAGTCCGGAAGAAAGAGTGTCAGGAAATAGCAGAATAGAAGACATTGAAGAAAGGGCTGGTTCATCAACATATGCCATAGAAAATTACTATTCTGATAGATTTTTTTACGAAACCTTACTTTTACTTAAAAAACTTTACAGTTTACAACCGGATACTCCTATTCCAGTAGTACTGGATACTACTTTTGAATTTTATTTACATCTGATAGGAGCAAAAGAGTATACTGAGGGAAGCAGACCGTACATCTTTGTAAATGGAAGCAACTCTTTTGCGATGAATCTTGTCAATACACTTTTAAACTCGTATGGACTGAACGGCATATCCCATGGATACATTGACAAGCTTATTAACTATGATGGAGCACCAAATATAGCAGAAGCGGATTTTGTCAACAGGGTTGATTTGGCAAACCCTGGGAAAATACCCGTTCAATACATAAAGGAGAAAAACGCAGTTGCTGGCGAAAATATAAAAAGAGTAATACCGGAGTATCTACGACCACTGGTTGACTCTCCCTATAACCGAGATTATGCACCACATAGGGATATTCCCACGCCATTAATGACGTTAAATACAGCAAAGGAAATCGAAAAAACAAGGATTTTCGGCCTGCAGATATTCAAAGGACTTGTAAACCACTACAATGCTTACATAGAAAATGGAACTGCAACTTTTAAACTCTTTATTGCTTCTGTATTCTTTGCCCCGCGCTATGCTTTTGAGGGAAAAACCATAGCGGATATATTCGGGCCTGAAGTAACCTTTAATTTTGACGCTGTGCACAGTTTCGTGACAGGACATCCTTACCGCGGCACCAAACTTGAAAGAATGGAACAATATGAAGCTCGTATGGAAGGAATGCGTGCTATATATCGCTGGATGCACCTGGCATTTCGCCTGACTCATTGGGATTTCGCCGTACGACTTGCCAATGTGTGTGCACACGCTATGTATAATGCCCTGGCACTGTATAAAGGGAATCCTCTGTTAATGGCTGATACTCAAACAGAGGAAATGAAAAAACAATTGAAATTAGAAGTCCAACGTCGTTTACAACTAGGACAAATAAAACCAACCGATATAACATTACATATTAATAAACAGATTAAAAGCATAGCTGAATTAGAGTCACTTTCGATACTTTATAAAAGAAATCCGGAAGAATTTTCAAGAATCTGCTATACCGAAATATTCTTTTACTATGCTTCACAGTTAAGGGAAAGGTGGCAAGACGATGATTATGTTGCTCACAATAAAATAAAATCTGCTCTTTATCGAATCCCTTGCAAAGGTGGAATCAATACTGCATTTAAAAAACAAGGCGGCTTTGAAGGATTTAGAGCAATCATTAATCCAAGATTAAAAGCAGAACTTGGATTTGAATTTGAAGATGTGGAAGCAAAAATTCAAGAAAGAAGCGAAGCCGAAATAGAAGAAATAGCACAAAGAATTCGTGTAACTTTAGCATCAAGGGAAAAGGGCATTAAGGCTATGCTGTTAAGTGAAATATTAGAACAGTTCAAGGGTGATGAATATCTTCAAATTAACATAGTTAGAGCATGCAGCCAGAGTGGTCTGGTTTTGAAAAAGGGCGTCCGTTTTAGAGGATTAAAAAAGTGGACTGAAGATGTCGTTGTTCTCGATGAAGGTGTTGAATGGCAAATAAACAGTCACGTTGAAAGGTTGCAGAATCATTATTTTCAGATATGGAAGGATGATCTTTCAGCAATAGATAAAGTTATCATTGAAATAATTTCTGATAAAGGTGCTTTGACTCTTCAGGAATTAACCGAAAACGACGAACTTAAAGCATACACTGCTCAACAAATATCACGACATGCAAACACTCTGTTTAGAAAGGGTCATCTTAAGAAAACACATGCCTTTATGCCAGTACCAAAAGGAAAAGAAAATCGCGCAAAACGACACCCTGTTTACGGCTCTCCTCTTGCTGCAGGAGGTGACATAGAACTATATATCATACAAAGATGGTATGATGCCTATGATCATGACAAACCATTAAGCCAACTAGCACAGCAAATATTAGAGATTGCCCGGCGTCCAGAAAATCAAGGTACTCCATTTAATGCGTATAAACTGCATGATATTTTACATCAAAATAAGGAGGGAAGGGGAATAAGCGTTACGATGATTATGTATGCACTTAGTGAAATAGCTTACTGTGCAGACCGTGAAAAAGTAATGGATATTAATGTTAACGGCCGCCCGTATGTTAAAGGCAAGTACTTTGAAATAACCTCAACTACTCCTGAAAACAACCTCGAAGAAAAAGTCAGGAGAGAAATGTACTGGGCAATTGTACATCCTGAAAGGTGGAGTTCTGACTTCCTAGAAAAATGGCTAAATCTGAATCCTGAGACTATTGCAAGGGTTAATCAAGCTCTCTCATCGCAAGACCTCTCAGCTGACCAGGAGGAATATTCTCACTGGCTAAGCATATTACCGGACGATGAACTGAATAAAGAGTATAGAAAACTTATCAGAGATGACTATCGACAATTCACGGACGTTGCTCATTCTATTGAAACTTACATATTAATGGGTATGCGTCTTGATGCGGAATTTTATGGAAAAGATGATAGCGAAATCAGCGATGATGATGTTATGTATATTTTAAAGAATCTGAAACATTTTTATGTTCTGCGTGAAGTAGCGAAAAGATTATCTCCGGAAGTGTCAGATTTACCACAAGATTATTTTATGCAGAGGCAAGCGAGAGATGACAAATATATGAATGAAAGAATGTACGCACAAATACAGCCCATCGCAGAAGGCATTGCGACAGAAGTCCGAACCAGAGATATAAAAGCAACAATTGTCCCGTCCCATAGATATAAATCAGAAATTGTGCGTATACTTAGAGAGATTTATGGCTTATTCATTAAATCAGTAAATTTAAAAGGTATAGAAGGCCCTGTAACGCTTGTCGGAGAAACCGAAGCTGATACAGATAAATATATAGAAAGAATTTATAGTGAATGGGCTTCTGTAATAACAGATCCTATCGAACGACTTATTCTAAGAGTATTACAAGAACAAAAAAGGGAACTAAGCATAAGGGAACTGACACAATTAATTAATGATTCCTTACCTGCAAAAATAGGCTTTTCTGCTTTAAGTGGTAGAATCAACAGGCGCGTACATAAACTCGAACAAAAAGGGTGGATAACTACAAGCAGGAAAAAACTTCCAGGAAATACCAGTGAAAGCCTATTTGCCAGAATTAAAGATACTGCAGAACTTCCTGGTGAATTACCAGTTGCTCTTAGCAAAAACCTGGTTGAAATGGTGGTAAGAGCTGCGGTTCCCTTCTATCCGGAATTTCATAAATGGCTCTGTGATCAGTTAGGTGTAGATGGATTGGAAGGTTTAGATTTACAAAATATATTAGTAAACGAACCTGTTATTCTTGCAAATGCGGTTTTTGAATTATTTGAAGAGGGTGCCCAGCAAGGTTTTCCTGTAAACAAAGAATATGCCCTCTTGGTTAGAGCAATCACTTCTAACATTGCCGCCGAATTTCCGGGCATGATTGTTTCAGTTAAACTCAGCAGAAATCCAGCACTTATCCAGGAAGACGCGTGGTCGCTATCTACAATAAAAGTAGACAAACAAAACAATGAAGTTACGGTTTATATACACGAACTGTTCCTTAATGAACTGAACGAACGCGGCCCGCCTGAGGAATTTATAGAACTCGTTCCCTACGGCACACTTCCTGAAGTTGAATTGGCAAAGGCTTTGGGGACACACGAAGCAATCGAATGGAAAGCATTAAATGATGAAACATCCAAAATTTATGAATATTTCGGTGCCTACCTTAAACCTAAATACGGCGATGATTTTGAAAAGTATAGAACCAGCCAAGAGTTTCATGAATATTTAAGGTTCCACAGACAAACTTATCCCAGGCAAACATTCCTTTATGAGTTTTCAGAACAAATAGTTGATGAAAGTTTTAATATTTCTCGTTCTCTTCCTCCTTTAATGCAGACTCAATCTGAAACGCTCAATAGTCTTATATACATAATACGAGTTTTAGGTCTTATTAACGATATAGAAAAGATAAAAGTTGAAATTGATAAGGAAGCAAAAAGAAATACTGTAAGAATTGAAGGTGAAACTCTTGTTTTTGCTTTAAACGACGAACCTGACAATATGATAATAAATGATTTAGCTAGTCCTTTAGAACGAGAACCTACTATTAGGGAAAGACTGAAAAATCTCATACCTGCAATTGACTCTCTCTATGTTTTACCAGATGAATTCAAGGATATCAAAGGTGATCATCCTGATGCTGCAAAATTAGTAAGAGCAATAGACTTTTCCGCTATTAATGTAGTCCTCCCCACAAGACTAGCAGGAGGGGGAGATATAGGTATAACAAGAGACTTTGCTTTAGTATTAAGAGAGATGTTTCCAAATAAAAAAATTAGAGTGTTTATGTATAATAAAACTTTTGAATATGCAGTTAATACGGAATTTATTGAAGGTGATGAAAATGCAGAGTCAATTGATAACGAGATAAACGGAATCACTTATATAAATGGTGATAAAGTACACAAGTTGGATTATATGGAAACTAATGACCTGACTTTTGTATTCCCTGTTGCTAAAAATGATACAGAATTAGCTCAGCGGTTATATGAATATAGAAAAATGGGAGCAAATGCATCACAAACTATAGTACTAAAAGATCCAGGAATGCTTACAGAACGTCTTGGTAAACAAATAGCTCCACCTGATCCATTTGGACAGCGTTTGGTTGAGCCTGATATAGATGTTACACATGATGGCAAAAGAAATTCTAATGTTATTGGATTGTGGTCTCCTCCAGGTACTTTTCAAAGAAGTGTTCAAGAGTATCTCAACTCTTCCCGTACCTTACAATTATTAAGACGGCAAAAGCTTCTTGATGATTTAGGTTTATCTTCAGAATCTTCACAATTATGTTCAAGAAATTGGGGCATTGTTTATACCCACGAAGTAAGAAAAACACCTATCTATCTTGACTTATTTGCCCGTGCACATAATAATCAAAATGCAGGCGAATTACAGCAGAATGTAGATGAGTTTAGGGAAAATGGGGCTGTCTTATTTATTGGTACTGGAAGAAATTCTTATGTAGAAGAAGAGACCATTAACAAAATAAAAAAACTTCAAGAACAGGATAAGCTTAACGCTCGGGTAATAAAATTGGATTCAAAAACAGGAAAAAGAGAAGTAATTTTCGAAGGCAAGGATTCCAATGTCGAAATCATTATATTTGACTTTATCAAACCTGAACTTTTTGATAAAGCATTTATTTTCTCAGATGATTTACCTTCTTTAGTAGGAGGTGCTGTTACTTTAGCTTATCAATACTACATCTCTTCTATAACTGGCAGGCCATTCTTATTTACGCAAGCTTTTTGGCAAGACAACTTAGCTTGGGGCTTAAGGAAATTTGCTGAAATGTGTATTCCTGAACACTTACGAAAATACATAAAGAATATTTTTGACTGCAGTTTCTACGCAAGGACTCCAGAACATGAATATGAAACTGCATCAGAGCTGTTTTACAATCCAGAAACCAGAGAAGTATTTAGGCATTTTACAAAACAGTCGTTAACGCAGTTTTCATTCAGAGATAGATTAACCTCGCTTATAGAACATGTAAAGACTATGAACTTAGAAAGTCCATATGGCAGCCATTCTTTTCTATTGAGAGCTATTGCAGCCTTAAGAAAACAAAAAGGTTTTGTTGTAGCTGAAAGCGAAGAGCTTGAAGTAGAAGTTCTGGATGTCGAAAAAACAAAAGGTGACTATACAGAAGACGCTTCCGGAAAACCTTTAAAATACTCATTACGGGATAACCGCATAATAAATGCTATAACCTTTGTTTTATCTACCATAACCATGGCTATAGGTATTTCTTTTATATATTCCGTTTTTAAGTATGCAATAGGCTTTTCCGATATCCTGGTTATAGGAAGCATTATACTTATAATTAATGCTATCAGCTTTTCAGTTTTTATTGTTAATCAGTATAACTATACAATTGCAAAAAATGTATTAGTAAAAACGGCGGGATTGGGACCGTACGGAGCAGAAATATCGTTTGATATCCCTTCAGGCACACTGGAAGCCAGCCAGCTCCAGGAAATAATAGAGGAGCATTTCAAAGACTGGAAACATACAATTGATTTTGAAGTTTTAAGGTATCTTATAATAAGATTAAAGAGAAAAGGTGTTAGAAAACTTATCATAAAATACATACCGGATGAAAAAGAGCCCTATACTATTGAAACAACAAACCGTCAAAAAGAAGTTACAATAGCTAGCAATATACTTACGGAAAGCCGTAATGTCCATGAAAAAGACCGGGCACAGTTTGAAGAAGACAGAATGCGTTTTATGGATATACTTATAGAACATATAGGCCTGAGAGTAAGAGGATATAAAGGCTTCTGGCCGTACATACTGAAAGCTTTTAAACGTATTGAAAGATTCGAGACCGAACAATCATGGAAGGACCTAATCGAGAAACACTGTATTGACCAGACGCAGATTAATCTTCAGGTTAAAAATCATAACGGAAAACTTATTGCTCCAACGGTTTGGGACCTTGCCGGAATGACTACAACAGCCATTGAACAAAAGGCATTAGACCGAAGAAGAAAAAAAAGCGACACGGCAAAAAAAGACCAGCCTTTTTTATTTATTGAAGGCGAAGATGAAGACAGAGACATAAATGGTACAGCCATAGCCAGGGCTATTTATGATATTAGAAAACTGGCTGATTCAAAAATAATCGAAGACAGGGATTATAAGTATGACGAATCTTTAAAACTCATTGGTGAACAACTTGGTGGTTATAATCTTAAGTTATTTAACCCGGACGATGATTTTGTCCAGACCCTGGTTAACAGGTTTACCTTCATTGATGTGTTGCTGATAGATCCTGAGAGTAAAACAGTTTATATAAACCGCGATTTCTGGGAAATTGCAATAGGAGAAAAGGGTGAATTGGAAAGAAAAGAAAGAAGAATGAACACCCGGATTATTGCGATTCTGGCTATGGCAGCTGCATCGGTTCAGGGGCTTGAAAAAACAAATATAGCCCCGGGTACAAGGCTCACTTTAAACCAGGAAAGCATGATGAGAAGAGTAGGTGATCTATATGCTACCCATGTTTTCGGAGATATCATACATAAGGCAATAGCGGAATACCTCTCAATCACTTCCAAGAGGAATAAACCCACTTACTGGTTTGTAAGCGGCATAAGAGCCAGGGCGCCTCCTTTCAGAAAACTAATATTGAAAGCCATTGAACTTAATGCTTTCGCTTCATTATATCATACTGTAAGAACTATTAATCTGATTAAAAGAATCGTGCATGCAATATCAGATTCCAGAAACAGAAGAAGATTTCGCAGATTGGATCTGGAAAATTCCAGATATGCACTATACGATTTACAAATATTCCTTAGAGGAGAAATATACAACAGGATAAAAGACAAAACTCCCGAACAGATTGAGGAAGAAGTCGGTGTAAGTTCAAAAATAGTAGATGATATCTTTTATGAACAGAGTTATATGGTTACAGCGAGCAGGCTGGAAGATAGAGAAAGCCTTGTTGCATTAACTGCTATTGTCAGAGATGATTTGGAAGAAATGCTTTCCCTGTTAACCGAATGCCTCTACCTGCGGTCAGTGGCCGAAAACGAGCCTCTTGGTTACAGGGGTGCCCAAAGAAAAACAATAATGGAACATATTGATATTGTAGTTCTATCGCAACTGCTTGTACACCTTGAGGATGTACATAATGATTTAACAAATCTGGATGAATCAACCGCCACATTAGCTGATTATATTCAGCTAGCTTTAAAAGTAGAGGAAATGAAAACGAAATTTGGGAATCTCACTGAAATGATAAGAGAAAAAGTTAATGATACTTCAAAACAAAGCCCCGTACCGGGACGAATAGGTATATTCAGGAATCACGCAAACATGGAAGATGATACCGTTGTCAAGGAAAGGGAAAAAATCAAACAGGAAATAACGGAAGAAGAACTGCCAAGAGAAGGATTATATGAAATATTGGAAAGGGATTTAAAAGAGGGAAAGAACAGAACTCACTATGTCTGGGCAGCAGGAGGCGGGGCAGATATACTTTCGGCAATAAGGCGGTATAAAGAATTAACAGCTTTTTATGAACAAATTCAGGATGAGACAAACGGAAACTGCGGAGAGTTAAAGATTGTTATACTTACAAGCGCGGAAAAAAGAATTCATTTTAACGAACCTTCATCGGCTGAAGACGAAAAATGGAAAAAAGAGCAGAACCCTTTACACATTGAATTAACCAAGAAACAATTTCTTGAGCTTTATTGGAAAACAGACCCAAACCGACCTTTTTTAGCAAAGAAAAGAGGTGTTTTAGATCTGGTAGAAGATAGAACGGGTAAAACAGAAAGAAGATGCAATATGGAAGAACAGCAGCAATACAAGGCTATTCTGGATATGTTTAACATAGGTGATCCTGAAAACAACATACCTCCGCAAAAGACCCTTCTCATAAAACGTAAAGCAGGGGTCATACCAAGATGTTTGCTTCAAAATGTTGATCCTGTTGTTTTGGATGGGGTTGAACTCGAAGGGATTGTAAAAGCAACAAATAAAACGAGAGTACTGGGCGCTGGACGGATGCTCGATGAGGCAAGCGTTGTGGAAATGCTGGAAAGGGAGCTCGGCGAGGCAATGCCTGACATATATCTTGTTACTATGGAGAATACAGTAGGTGATGTTGCCAAGGAAATATCAAAATTACTTAGAAGCGAAAGTATAAAGGAGGACGATTCTACGCTTGAAGAGTCCAGCATATCTCTTGAGATGTATGAACACGGGGGTGACGCGGTTGCCCTGATGCACGCGGGACACAAGGATACAATTGTATCCCCAAATAATGAAAAGTTTGCGACACAGGTTATACAGATGCTTAAACAGGAACAGATTACGGCAAAAGATAAAGGTGTTCCCGGAGCTTCATACTTTTTCACGCTCAGCGGGCTTGGCAATGATTTTGAATCATACTTTAAATGGATTGGAGAGGTATTCAGGTATTTGCTTAAACATGAAGTTATAACCGAAATTATAGCGCCCTGGGCACCGGGTGTCCTTGAAGGAGCGCAATTCGCTGAAAAAGTGTTGGATAAAGTCACATCCTATGCCAACAGGCGTGGTCTGGGCCAAATAACAGGCAATGCCCCTGATTTTGAGAGGTCTGACAGGAATGCAAAAAGATTATTTGATATCCTGCGATTTATTGCTAAAAATAAAATATTAAGCAAGATTGTTGAAAAGATAATGTATTTACTTTTCTTTAAGAGAAGAAACGGGAATATGTTCCAGCCATTTGTAGGATATCCCCAGGAAGGGAGAATAACAAAAAGGGATGATTTCCACGGGACAATCAGTTTTGCCCAAAAAGGCCAGGTGTCCAGGTTCACATTTGTGATGCCGTTTGAAAGATTTGCGGCTTATAGCGACATCAGGGAACAAACATCAATAGACATGCTCTCTCAGGATTTGTACAGCAGAGAAGAAACAAAGCATATAAAAGACAATTTATCAATAAAAGATACGAGCCCAAAGAGGACTATCGGTCAAATAGGTGAAAGTTTTATAATGCTGGGAGTGACTACAGAAGAAGGCAAACAGGACCTTACAGCCGGAAAAACTCCGTTTGTCATCCCAAACCATAAAGAACCGGCCGAATCTCTGACAGATGCCCAACTGCTTGAAAAACACAGGCAATTATCCGCCAGAATTCAGGAAAATATTGAGGATAATCCCATGGTTATCACAATAGACGGGCCTTCCGCGGCAGGTAAAAGCCCCTTAGCCATGAAACTGGCCCAGGACATCGGCTGTGAGTATATGGATGCCGGGGTATTCTACAGGACAATTACTCTGCTTGCAATTGAAAGAAAAATTGATACTGCTAACAAAAAAGCTCTGGTTAATCTGGTTAAAGAATACACCGAACCGGGTAGAATTTCTATTACATTCAAACAGGGGGAATTGACTGTTTCTGTTGACGGACGTGATGTTTCTTCGGATATCAGGGAGCCTGAAGTCGAAAACATAGTAGCAGCTGTTTCCGATCATAAAAAAGTCGTAGAAGAAATAATGAAATTGCAAAGAAGTATAATCGAACAAAAACTTAAAGCCGGCAGAAGCCTAATCATAGAGGGCAGGAATATGGGGACAGACGTATATCAAAAAGCCGCAGTAAAGATATATTTGGATGCGTCTTTAGAGGAAAGAGCCTCTAGAAGATACAACGAATTCAAGGAGTCAGGGTATGATATAACGTATAAAGAAGTATTAGAAGAAATCAGGTCAAGAGACTTTGAAGATACAAACAGAAAATATTATCCTCTGAGAAAAGCTCCTGACGCTGCTTATATTGACTCTACTAATCATACACATAACAAAACCATTTACGACATGCTTAAGATAATCATGGATTATCACGGAATGAAAGCTGCGCTAATGCAAGCAGAAAAATCCGCAGAAAGAAGATCTTCATTAGAAGCCCACGTCGGCGCATCCATTATGGATGCAAGAGGAAATATTATAGCTGCAAATTACAATGATCCTGATTACTACTTGCATGCAGAATTTATGACATTGATAAACGTTTTTGAATACTTTATCAGGTCAATAAATCTCTCTCCTGACGATAAAGAAAAATTTGTAAAGCAGCTTGAATCAATCAGAGAAAATGGAAGGATGGATAACTTAAAAGAGACAACCGAAACAGCCAGGAAAAATATCGAAACAGCTCTAATAAAACTAAGAGATGAAATAAGCAATACAAAAGAAGAAGGCTCTCAGGAAAAAGCAGGAAATGTATTCAAGGACATAACGATTTATTTAACACTATCCCCGTGTAATTCCTGTGCAGAATTCATTAAAGCTCTGGGAATTCAAAGAGTAGTCATAGGTCATCCTTCTGTTAACCATAAACATAAAGGTTCGGAATACCTTATAGAAAAGCTCGGGAAAGAAAATGTCCGCATGGAAGTTTTACTCGAAGAATGCAAGAAGGTAAGCAGATTTTATCTCTTCTTTGCAAAACATTTACCTTTATTAGCGTCACTTTTACAAAAATTTATCATATCAAATAGAATCATGGCGGATACGGGAACATCAGCAGACTCAGAAGAACACGACCAAGGTATTCTTAATGTTGCATCCCGGACCGCAAAAAATACAATAGCGCCCTCCGGTTCAGTATTGACGATTACCTATATGATCGTTGGCATATTCTTCAACAATGTTAGAGAGTTATCGGAAAGATTGAAAAAACTAACCAAACTAGGCGTATCAAAGGTTACAGCCTGGGCAGCAGCATCAGGAACAAGCATTGTTATAGGGTGTGAAGATGCCGTTAAGAGAAATGAAATACTACGGGAAAGAACAGACAGCGGATTCAACGTCCTGGCAGTTGTTCAAACCAGGTCTTTACCTTCAAACTTGCAAATCATCAATATTAATCTGGATGACAGGGAAATGGCAGTTAAAATCCAGTTTAAAAAAGACGAAAATGTCTTATATTTCGAACCGCCTGCACAACCAGGTATCGAAGATATAACGGAACGGGTTACAGCGGCGGTCGCTCTTGATTTGACAAAAGGCGGCATACTGTCAAAGACAATCCTTAAAGGCTACGGGCCGGTATGGGCAATTGAACACGAAGAAAAAAATCAATATCTAAGAAATGTCGTTGAAGATGTGTATGAGCTCAGGGACATTCTTTTTGCAGCATGGGACCAGCAGGAAACCCGGCCGCGCCAAAACATCACAAATATGTTATCAAGCTTAACGGAAACAATAACAAAAACAACTTCAGGTGTGCAAAACGTTACGAGGTTATCGTTAAAAATACCGGCCGGAGAAAAACAGGATATCGAAAACCTGTCCTCATTGATTGAACAAAGCAAACAATCGGCAGTGAGTTATATTATAAACTTATCCGACACAGGGATGCTTAAGGATCTCCAGGATAAAGTGCGCGGTTTGGAACAATTCATTATAGGCCTTTCTACTACAGATATCGATGCTATTTTTAAAGCACTGGAAACCAATGACGTAACAATAGATATAAGCTCAATCGAACAACCAGAAATATTTTTAGAAAAAATTTACAGAGAGATTCAAAGTCGAAAACCTCAACACAAAATCATCATTGAAACACAACTCCCATTAAAGCAAACTTATGGATTCGATGTAATACTCAGGATAAATCCAGATATCTCGGGCATTCCAAGCGGCAACTATAACGGTATATTAATTGACATAAGTAACGATACACAGCTGGAGTGGCTGCATGATGTTTTAAAAACTATTAGGCATAACCTTAACATTTCAAGAATAGTAATTAATCCAACCGTACAGTATGTGCAATATGGAGACGGTAATATCGGGCTTGTTGATGCTTTAAACGAAGTCAGAGAGTTCTTCCCTGAAATCGATGCACTTGCACAGGATTTATCAGAACACAGAATCCCGCCAGAACTGGAGGCAGCAGCTCTGCAATCCGTTAGAGGAATCCTTTGTGCAGGATAATGCTTTCCACTTGCAAAATTAATTAAAAAACCATATAATATTGTCTATCTTTAAGCGACCCTAATAGGGTCGCACTATATTTATAGGATTAATTAATGAAAATTTTAGTAACAGGTGCAAACGGATTTGTCGGCAGTCATATAGTTGAAAGCCTTTTGGAAAAAGGCCATAAAGTTGCCTGTTTGGTGAGAAAAACCAGTAATCTTAACTGGCTGAAGGATAAACAAATAGAGTATAAATACGGAGATATCATAGAACCGGAAACTCTGACTGATCCCGTAAAGGAAGCAGATGCCGTAATACATGCAGCGGGTGTTGTAAGAGCATTGAAAAGAGAAACATACTTTAAAGTAAATCAGGAAGGCACAAAAAACTTAGTTGAAAGTATTCTAAAAAATAATCCAAAACTAAAGAAATTAATATATATTTCTTCTCAGGCTGCAGTAGGGCCCAGCACAACTAACAGGCCTAAATCCCTGGATGAACCTGACAATCCCGTATCTTTTTACGGGAAAAGCAAACTTCAAGGGGAAAAAGAGCTAAAAATATTATATAATAAGGTTCCTTATACGATACTATGCCCTTCTTCTGTGTACGGGCCAAGAGACAGGGACATACTTATTTTTTTTAGCCTTGTTCAGCACGGATTTCGCCCTCTCCCGTTGAAGAAACGGCTTATCCAAATGATCTTTGTTAAGGATTTGGCAAAAATAACAGCTGAAGTTTTAGACAGCAGATTAACCGATTACAAAAAATATTTTATTGCTGAAAATAATCATTATACATGGGAAGAAATAGGAAAGACAATATCAAAAGCACTGAATAAAAAAACGATTCCTATACCTCTTCCTGATATTCTATTCTATACTGTTTCTTTCTTTGCTGAAATTGTTTCAAAAATCAGTAATAAACCGGCTGTGTTAAACAGAGAAAAAATAGATGAAATGATACAAAACTACTGGATTGCAGACACCGAACCGATAAGAAGAGATTTGAATATAGGCTTTACAAAATTAGAAAATGGTGCTAAAATAACATACTCGTGGTATAAACAGAACAAATGGCTATGAGACATCAGCCTTCAGTCATCAGACTTCAGATTAAAAAGATCTAATATTAAATTCTGATGGCTGACGACTGACAGCTGATGACTGAATATTGGAGGTTCAAAATGCAGCAGGATTTATTTACTAAATGCGTAAAATTCACAACAGCACGTGAAGTCATGGCTGCTGGAGTGTATCCATATTTTCATAAATCCCAGAGTGAACAGGGCCCTGAAACCATTGTAGAAGGCAAGAAAAGGGTAGTTATATGTTCAAACAATTATCTGGGGCTTGCAAGCCATCCTAAAGTTAAAGAGGCAAGTATTGATGCTATTAAGAAATTCGGCACCTCTCCGACCGGCTCGCGTTTTTTAAACGGGACTTTTGAACTGCACGAAATTGCCGAAAAAAAATTTGCAAGATTTGTCGGAAAAGAATCCGCAATACTTTTTACTACGGGGCATCATTCAAACCTCGGGGCAATATCTACTCTTGTAGGAAAAGGGGACGTCGTTATTACGGACAAACTTGACCATGCCTCTATAATCGACGGATGCCGCCTGGCTCTTGGAGAGATGGTAAGGTTCCGCCATAATGATATGGGCGACCTTGAACGTCAGTTGTCAAGGCATAAAGACAAAGGTAAATTGATCGTTGTTGACGGCGTATTCAGCATGGAAGGAGATATTGCCAATTTGCCCAAAATCGTGGAACTTGCACGCACCTACGGGGCGCGCATTATGGTAGATGACGCACACTCCGTGGGTGTTCTTGGCGAAAACGGACGCGGAACGGGCGAGCATTTCGGGCTAGAGGCGGCGGTTGACGTAGTCATGGCAACAGCTTCGAAATCATTCGCATCTATAGGCGGGTTTATAGCTTCCAGGGAAGAGGTTATCCATTATATCAAACATTTTGCCCGCTCACTAATTTTTACTGCCAGCCTTCCCCCGGCACAGGTAGCCGCAATAATAGCTTCCATAGATCTAATAGAAAAAGAACCTGAACGCAGAAAGAAACTATGGGAAAATACTCATAAAATGAAAGAGGGATTTGAAGATCTCGGTTTTGATACGGGTACTTCTAATTCACCAATAATACCTATAACAGTAGGGGAAGACATGAAAGCTTTCCAGATGTGGCGCATGCTTTTTGACGAAGGGGTTTTTGCGTCTCCGGTTATAACTCCCGCAGTTCCCGAGGGCCATGCAATAATCCGCACCAGTTTCATGGCTACACATACAGACGAACATCTGGAGTTTGTCCTGGACTCTTTTGAAAAAGTAGGAAAACAACTCGGTATAATTCCCGGAGGCAGCATAAGACGCAAAAAAGAAACCCAGAAGCGCTGGAAATTTACGTTCTCCAGGGAAAGGATGACCGCTGCTACCAAACGCTGGATTAAAAATCTCTGGTGGTTCAACAGATAAGCTATCAGTCAACAGATAGCGGCTTTCAGTTCATACTGACGACTGATGAGTGAGACTGATTAAATATGAAAATAAAGGTTGTTAAATCCAATTCTGACTTAATGGAATTTATAAAGCTGCCGTGGGCGATATATAAGGATTATCCTAACTGGGTACCCCAACTTATAAGTGAATATAAATTTATTTTGACAGAAAATCCTTTCTGGGAACACGCAGAAAAGGAATTATTCATACTTTACGACAACAAAAATAATCCCGTGGGAAGGATAGCCGGGATAATTGATCACAATTTTATTAAATTTCAAAACGAAAACGTAGGGTTCTTTGGTTTTTTTGAATCAATCAATGACAAAGAAACAGCTCAAATATTGTATGATACGGCAAAAAACTGGCTTGCCTCAAAGGGAATAAATATTATGAGGGGCCCCACAAATCCGTCAACAAATGACGAGATTGGTTTTTTGTCTTCAGGATTTGACCTCATGCCGTGCCTGATGATGCCGTATAATCCGCCATACTATCTGGAACTTGCCGAAAAGTGCGGCTTAAAAAAAGCGAAAGAGCTGTATGCATACGATATGGAGGTTTCTCAGGGCCCTATCGACAGATTAAAAAGGCTCTATGAAATCGCCAAGAAAAAAGTACCGGGGCTTAAAATAAGAAAACTGAATATCAAAGATTTTCAAAACGAAATAAAAAAGGCCCTTAACGTGTACAACTCCGCATGGGAAAAAAACTGGGCGTTTGTGCCCTGGACGGAGAAAGAGTTCATAACAATCGCGGGCCGTCTAAAAGATTTACTGCTTGTTGATACAACCTTGCTTGCGGAAATTGACGGAAAACCTGTCGGCATGCTTATTGCCGTACCGGATTATAACATGGTCATGAAAAAAATGAACGGCAGATTATTTCCTTTCGGGATATTGAAATTTCTCTATTTTAAAAGTAAAATAAAGGCCTTAAGGCTCATGATTATGGGTGTAATAAAGGAGTATCGCCAGCGCGGCATAGAAGGGGCGATGTATTATGAGTCTTTAAAAAACTCCATGAATCTGGGATTTAAAAAATGTGAGTTCTCCTGGATTCTGGATGACAATATAATGACACAGCGGGCAAGCGAGATGATGGGTGGGAAAATATATAAAAAATATAGGGTATACGAAACGAAGTTAAATTCATAGTTCCTGATTCAGAGTTCGTAGTAACGGACTAAAAACTGAGAACTAATGATGGAGGGGAAAATGTCAGCTAAAAAAGCAAAAAAAACTTACAACCAGATTAAAGAAACCGCATTATCACAGCAAAAACCTAAAAGGAAAACTCCTTTTTCGGACATTTATGTTATTATCGACCATCCTAAACAGGGTGAAGTTGTTTCAGGGCAGCACTACGCAGTCAGAATCGGTGCTTCGGATAAAGGCATGGTGGAAATATCAATCAACGATACCGAATGGCAACCCTGCAGACAGTCAGCGGGATACTGGTGGTTTGACTGGTCTCAGCCCAATCCTGGAAACAATAAAATAATTGCCAGATTAAAAAATGAAAAAGGAAGAACTTTAAAAAAATCAATAATTTGTGAATGCCAGGCTATATAAAGAAACGGAGGAATTGCATGGAATTAACACCTGAACAAAGAAAAGTGATATATCTGGAAGAGAAGGCGAAAAGAGAAAATGAGCCGGAATCCAGCTCAATTGAACTGCTGATTGTCTTTAACATAATCGCTGCCATAGCTCTTTACGGAGTTTTTTCTTTGGGAAAGAATCCTCATAAAACCAAACTTACGCTTGAGGCAATAAGACGCGCCTATTCCGGTCTTGCTCCGGATGAGGTAAAATAAAGTATATTAAATAATAAAGTAGATTCATAACAAATATTATATATACTATTAATTTGATTCCTATCCATCCCCCACTAATAGAAAACCTTTCTTGTTTTCCATCTTTTTTATTGATTTTCCCAGCTGAATCTAAAAATTTTTCCAGCCATTTTCTTATAGGGTTGACATCTAATCTATAATTTGCTATATTGTTAATCAATAGTTATAAATAGTAAAATATGGCAAAACAAATTTAAAAATGGAAACATCCTGAAGCCCCGGACATAGGCATTTTATTAGTTATTACTATTAAATTATACATAATTATTCCAATATAAATTAACTAAATGGAGTCAAAAAATGTATCTAAAAAAGATAGGGATCTGTGGTTTTAAATCATTTGCTGACAAAACGCTTCTTGAATTTGAGCCGGGAATAACAGCAATTATCGGCCCAAACGGATGCGGGAAATCTAATGTAGCCGATGCCATACGCTGGTGCCTTGGAGAACAAAGCGCCCGTTCATTGCGCAGTCATCAAATGATGGATGTAATTTTTAACGGCTCCCAATCACGTGATACCACGAGCATGGCTGAAGTATCGCTTTCTTTTGACAACTCACAAAACGTCCTTCCGATAGATTATTCGGAAGTTATTGTAACACGCAGGCTTTTTAGAAGCGGCGAAAGCGAATATTTTATAAATAAGTCCCAGTGCCGCTTAAAAGACATCCGCGATCTGTTCCTGGATACAGGCATAGGTACCGAGGGATATTCTTCCATGGAACAGGGGAAAGTTGAATTTATATTGTCTGCAAAGCCGGAACAAAGGAGAGAGCTCTTCGAAGAGGCTGCGGGTGTTGCCAAGTATAAAGCCAGAAGGGAAGAAGCCCTGCGCAAACTTGATAAAGTCGACATCGACATGAACAGAATAAACGATATGCTCTCGATGTTAAAAGAACAGATAAAATCTCTTGATACAGCCGCACGCAAGGCCCGGCAGTATAAAAAATACCAGCAGGATCTAAAACAACTTGAAATTGCCTCACTTGTAAAACAAATAGCTGCATCCCAGAAAGAAATAGATATTTTAAATACTGACTTGTCTCCAAAAACCCAGGAGTTTGAAAAGCTAAACACCTCCCTGAGCCAGATTGATACGGAAATATCAAAGATCAGGGTGGAACAAATGGAAAAGGACGAACAGTATATCAAGCTTCAGGATGAACTTTCGCAGATTAAATCCAATATCAATCTTTCCGACGAAAGGATACAACAAGCGCAGCAGCGCGAAGTCGAACTGACCGAACGCCAGCAGGTACTGGCTAACGAAATCGAAACAGGAACAAACAGGATAAGCAGCCAGCAGGAAGACCTGACAAAAATCCAGGCGTTAACACAGGAACTCTCAGGGCAAGTGAAAAAACTGGAAGACGAATATAAGGAAAAAGAGTCCCTTGTAGAAAATATCAGAAATGAAATAGCCGCCAATTACCAGCAGGAAAACGAACTAAAGAACAAGCTGTTTGATATGGCCGCCGAAAAAACCAACCTGCATAACGAACAGAACAGGCTGAATTCATATCAAATCCGCTGCCAGACACAAATCCTTGCACTGGAAAAAGAATTAAACCGCCTTCAGGAACAAATAACTCCAATAAAAGACGATTTTTCCGCAAAACAGAAAGAAGTAGATAATTTTAAGGAAAAAAACACACAGATCGATTTACAAAAAAAATCACTGCAGGGAAAAATAACAGAAAAGGAGTCACAGCAAAAGGAGATAAGCAATAAAACAGCAGAGCTAAAGGAAAAAATAGTATCCCTGGAATCAAAGAGGCAAACGCTTATTGAGATGGCCCAGAAAGACCCGAAAGTATCTGCAATCCAGGCTGTTTTGGGATTGGACATTCCCGGGCTCCGCGGCCCTGTCAGCAGCCTGATTCATATAAATCTCGGCACGGAAAACCTGGTTACTTCCGCCCTGGGTGAAAAAATGCATTACATGGTGGCTGACACCATAGAAACAGCACAAAAAGCCATTGATTTCCTGGAATTAAACAACCTTAACCGTGTTAGTTTTATTGTCCAGGACCGGCTGCCTTCGGCAAATGCATATAACCCCAATGCTACCAACATAACAGGAGCAAGGTCCCTGCTTTCATTAATTCAATACGACCCGGCTTTGGAAAGAGTGATGCATTTCCTGTGTGCGGATACCTTTATCGTAGGAAGCACCATATACGGGCATGCAGTTGTGCAGGGAGGCGGGCAAGCGACCCTGGACGAATCTTTAATGACTGATGACCAGATATATAAACTCGATGATGAGGTTCAGAAATATAAGCTGAACTTAAAAAACATTGCGGATCAGGAAATAGATATCAAAGAGGAGCTGGAAACGTTATACAAACAAAGGACGGAACTTGATACCGAGTTCCAGAAAATAAATATCCAGTTAGAAATCCAGGAGAACCAGCTTATCACCCAAAAGCAGGAACTGGAATACATGGAGAAGGAAATATCCCTTAATCAGGAAGACATCCAGAAACAGCGGAGCGAGGAAGTGCAAACAAACGAGAAAATTAAAGGAATTACCGAATCATTGTCGAATATTGAACGCACCGATAACGAAATAAAGGAAAAGCAGAAAGAGCTGAACTCAAACCTTCAGGAGCTCAGACAAAAGGAAAGCCAGATGGCTCCGTTATTGACCGAGTCAAAAGTTGCATGGGCTACCCAGTCCAACGAGCTTGCAGGCCGCGTCCGGGAAGAAGAGAGATTGAAAGAATCCGTATCCGTAATCACCAACAGGATTGAGCAGTTCAGCGCTGAAAGAAAAAACAATGAAACAAAATTAAAGGATCAGAAGAAAACCCAGGAAACGGAAAGCAAAAACCTGAAAGATTTCTATAAAGTCCAGGAGGAACAGGAAAAACAGGTACAGCACAGCCTAAGCGAACGCCAGGCACTCCTGCAGGATTTAAATAAAAAGACACAGGTTCTTCATGAACTGAAAAATTCTACTGAAATCCTTAAACAGGAAATACACCGCATTCAGCTGGATCAGAAAGGTTTTGACCTGAAGAAACAAAACTGCTCGCAGCGCCTGAAAGAGGATTATTCGTGTGATTTTGAGGACGTAAAAGACCAATACATAAATACGGAAGTCCAGGAAGATGAAATATCGCGTTTAAAAAGGCGTATCGAGTCCATAGGCCCCGTTAACCTTGCCGCGCCGGAGGAATATACAAGCCTGGAAGAGCGCTACAACTTCCTTCTCAATCAGCAGCAGGACCTTCTAAAAGCAAAGGAAGATCTGCACCAGGTAATAACAAAAATAAACCACAACACCAGGGAAAATTTCAAGAAGACCTTTTTCCAGGTTCAGGAAAACTTCCGCAACATATATCACCAGCTCTTTGAAGGAGGGGATGCAGACCTTATTCTGACCGACGAAAATAATTTACTGGAAAGCGGCGTGGATATAGTTGCACAGCCCCCGGGCAAAAAACTGCAGAACATCGCCCTGCTTTCGGGAGGCGAAAAAGCCCTTACTGCCATCGCGCTGCTTTTTGCATTTTTCATGGTTAAACCTTCGCCGTTCTGCATACTGGATGAAGTTGATGCGCCTTTGGATGATGCCAACATCGGGCGGTTTATCAGCATGGTAAAATCCTTCTCCGCGCAGTCACAGTTTCTTATTATAACTCACAGCAAGCGCACCATGGAAATGGCAAACGTGCTCTACGGCGTAACCATGGAAGAGCTTGGCGTATCAAAGATTATTTCCGTACGCCTGCAAAAAGAAGCTCTGGTAGAAACTGCATAAACCCCGTCATAAACAACGGGCATTTATTCAAAAAGGCTGATAAATTAAGCTGCTATCCAACAATTTTATTTGCACCGCAAAAAAGCGACGTCACTAACGGGGAAAAATGTCACGTATACCTTTAGGACCCATTGGCCTTGATATATTAGAAATCGGCTCCATCCGAAACAGAATTACCGAAATTGTTAATAATAAAGCTCCTTCTCAGGTTATTACGCTGAACTCGCTCATGTTCAACTTTATCTACCATGACCCGCATCTTCTGAAAATCGCTTCCGGCTCCGCGCTTGTAATACCGGATTCTGTTGGAATTGTTCTTGCAGCAAGGTTTTTATTGGGCAGAAAAATCTCGCGCATTCCGGGGATTGATCTTATAGAACACTTATGTTCTTTATCCCAGGATCAAGGATATAGATTATTTCTTCTGGGCTCCAAACAGAATGTAATCGAACGGGCAAAAGAAAAACTTTTATTAAAATACCCCTCGCTGAATATTGTCGGAACACATCACGGGTATTTTTCGTCAAGAGGGGAAGCTGATATAATAAATAATATCAAGAGCTTAAAACCCGATATACTGCTTGTAGGGCTGGACGTGCCCTATCAGGAGGTATGGATATCTTCCAACCTTAAAGCTCTCGATGTCCCTCTGGTTATGGGGGTCGGAGGAAGTTTTGATGTTATTTCCGGAAAACTTAAAAGAGCGCCTTTATTCTTTCAAAAACTCGGGCTGGAATGGTTTTTCCGGTTCGTACAGCAGCCATGGAGAATAATGCGTATTAGAAGGCTGCCGGTCTTTATATTGAACATACTGAAAATAAAATTCGGGCCTTCGATTATAGGTAACCATAAAAGCAGTTTATACGAAAACCGTTAATCTAAAAACAAAAACCGGGAAATATGCGCTACGGAATTATTTCTGACATTCACAGCAATCTGGAAGCACTTGAAACAGTTTTGGAATTCCTAAAATCCCAGAAAGTTGACGGCTATATCTCAGCAGGTGATATTGTGGGATACGGGCCGAATCCCAATGAATGCGTCACAAAAATCAGGGAGTTATATCCGTTATGGGTTGTTGTCGGCAATCACGACTGGGCTGCATGCGGACTAAAAGATATCACATGGTTCAACGAATATGCACAGAAATCCCTTGTCTGGACAAGGCAGACACTTACTCAAAACAACCAGATATACCTCTCAGAACTTCCCAAAATAGTCCATCATTCCGATTTCAGCATTGTGCACGGCTCACTGCGGGACCCTTTAAGCGAGTACCTGCTTACTCCCCAGCAGTACAAAGAGAACCTGCCTTACCTTAAATCACAATATACTTTCGTAGGGCACAGCCATGTTCCTTTTATATTTGTCCCAAGCTCAACGTATATATTCAAGGACTCGGAACAGGTTTCCCTTGCAAAAAACGAGAAGTATATAATAAATGCGGGCTCTGTAGGACAACCCAGGGATAACAATTCCAGGGCTTCCTGCGCCATCTTTGATTCCTCTACCAAGGATTTCAAATTACACAGGCTAAAATACGATATATCCAAAACTCAGGAAAAGATGTATAAAGCACGCCTTCCCGCATTTCTTATTGAGCGTCTTTCCTGGGGGAAATAACTTTGCGGTTTATAATCCATAAATCATAATAGAAATGAAAGTAAGTTTAATTAAATGTGAAAGCTACAACCAGAATGAAGTCCAGGAAGCCGTTAAAAAGTCCATCGACTTAATCGGCGGAATGGAAAGCTTTGTAAAACCAGGCGAAAGGATACTTCTTAAACCTAATTTACTGGGCGCAAGGCAGCCCGAAAGAGCGGTTACTACTCATCCAGAAGTAGTCAGGGCGGTTATAAAACTGGTTAAACAGGCAAAAGCGGTTCCTCTTCTGGGCGACAGCCCCGGGGGCGCGGTAAAAGGAGTGGAACGGGTATGGATTGAGACCGGGATGAAAAAAGTTGCAGAAGAAGAAGGCGTTAAACTTGTCAACTTCGAAACCTCAGGCTCGGTAGAGAAAAAAATAAACCATCCGCAGCTGCACTCCATACACATAGCAAAAATAATTGAAGAAGTAGACGGAATAATAAACCTGCCAAAACTGAAGACGCATTCTCTCGTAATATACACGGGCGCCATAAAAAATCTTTACGGATGCATTCCCGGGCTGCGCAAAGCGGAGTATCATAAACTGGTCCCTTTTCCCAACGATTTTTCCCGCCTGCTGGATGAGATTTACCTTGTCGTCAAGAATAAAATACGCTTCAGCCTGATTGACGGGATTGTAGGCATGGAAGGCAACGGGCCTAACTCCGGAGAGAAGAGAAAAATGGACATGATAACAGCAGGTGCGGATGCGGTAGCCCTGGATTTTATTATTACAAACCTGCTGGGCTTAAATCCCAAAAAAATAGAGAGCATACACTACCTTGCAAAACAGAAAATAGAAAAAAACTACGCTGAAAAAATCGAAATACTCGGGAACAAGCCCGAAGAGTTCAATTTGAGCAAATTCGCCTTTCCTTCAAACTGGTACATAAATCTTGTGCCCGGCTGGATAGTCAGGTTTTTAAGGAAATACATATGGCTTAAACCCCTCATTATCCCTGAAATATGCACAAACTGTATGCTGTGTGTAAACTCCTGCCCCGTCAAAGCAATTAAAAAAGAAGGGACAAATAAGCCGGAAGTTATAAACGACGAATGCATAACATGCTTGTGCTGCCACGAACTCTGCCCTTCGAAAGCGATAGAACTAAAAAGAAGTTTTTTAGCTAAATTTTTAATAAGGTGATTTTACTTGAAAAAAATAAAACACATTTTTGAATACATTCTTCTTCAGATATTCGGAGCTTTTATCCGCTTGTTTCCATTAAGCTTTGTGCGGCATGCGGCATCCGCACTGGCTGATTTTATATATGTTTTTATACCGATACGTAAAAAAATCGTTATTGACAACCTGACACAGTCCTTCAAAGGAACAAAGACAAAAGGGGAAATAAACGATATTGCCCGAAAAGTTTACCGGCAGTTTGCAAAGACATTTTTTGAGATAATACTTTTTCCAAAGTTCAGAAAATCTGAAATACTGGAAATGGTTGATTTTGAAAACAGACATCTCCTGGACAATGCCGTTAAAAAAGGCGGGGGTGCGGTTCTGGTAGGCTCGCATTTCTGCAATTGGGAGTTAATGGGCATCGCGCTGTCTAACTTTTATCCGATTACATTTGTAGTCGGCGAACAATCTAACAAACTTACGGATAATCTTTTGAATTCTTATCGTACTAGCAAGGGCATTAAAACAATACCTTTAAAGTTTGCGTTGAGAGGAGTAATGCGCACTCTTAAAAATAATGAATTTGTTGCGATTATTTCAGACCAGGATGCCCACGAAGACGGTGTTTTCGTGGAGTTTTTCGGCAGGCCTGCTTCTACGCCGAAAGCACCTGCCGCTTTTGCCTTAAGGGCAGGCTGCCCCATTTTTACAGGGCATATTATACGCAAAAACAGCCGTTTCCATGTTATTTTTGACGAAGTTCCGAAACCCGAACCTTCAGGCAGCGAAGAAAAAGACATAGAAAACTATACTTCTGCCTACACGAAAATAATCGAAAGCTACTGCAGGAAATATCCCGATCACTGGTTCTGGATGCACAGGCGCTGGAAAACCAAAAAGCTGCTGCGTGTATAGTTTAAGGACTATGAATAAAATATTGGTTGTTGATGACAATCCCCAGATAATAAGCGTGATAGAAAGGTTTCTAAGGGCTGCAAAATATGACATAATTTCTGCAAACAACGGAGTTGATGCCATACAGCTCATTAATACCGATAAATCCATTGACCTTGCCATTATTGACGTCAAAATGCCGAACGTAACCGGGATAGACGTTATGAAATCAGCAACGAGGAAAATGATACCTACACTAATAATCAGCGGAGGCATAGGCTCGGTAGATGCTATTGCAGAACTAAGAGAATTAGGTTATAATTTTAAGGACATATTTCATAAGCCCCTTAATCTTTACAGGATGCTTGATGTGATAAAACAGAAACTTAAATATAAGAGTGTTTAATTTTAATATGCTAATTCCAAAAAGAAAAAAACATTGTTTTTTATTTCTTATTTATTTTACATATTTTTTTCTGTTTCTGTGCCCAAAGGTTATTTCTGTTGAATCGCTGCTGGATAAATATTTCCGGATAGCACTGGATTCCTATGAAAGAAAAGATTACGATACAGCAGAGAAACAGTTCAATGCCATACTTTCAATAAACCCGGAACACGCCCCGTCAAAAGAATACCTTGATAAAACAACCCAGGCCCTGAAATTAAATATTAAAGATAATTTAAGGAAAATCGAAACATTTTTAAACAAAGCAGAAAAAGCATTAATCAAGCAGAAATACTCCAAGGCTGAAAAATATTTTTCCAAAGTGCTCTCAATTGATCCCGGAAATGAAACCGCAAGAAACGGCTTGAAAAATATAGAGATCTCTCTTATTGAGATCAGAAAACAGAAACGAAAAGAACAGGACTGGAACAAAATAGAAAAACTGTGGAGAAACGCCCTGGAATACTATGAAAAAGGCGATTATGATAATGCCAAGATTATATTCAAAAAGATACTCTCAATCGATCCCGAACACCAGGCATCAAAAGAATACATGTCAAAATTCGACAACTCGCTTAAGACCATAGCAGCAGCACACGTAAACGAGCTTTACACGCATGCCCTCGAGCTCTACATTGAAGGCAACTATGCTGAGGCAATAAAATACTTTGAGACAACAACAATCGCCGCTCTAAAGTATTTTGAAGCTGTGGTTTGGACCCAGCCGCAGCGTCTGGACACTATAGAATTTGTCCAGGACTGCAGGCAGAAACTGAAAGAGCAGGAAGAAAGAATAGAGACTATGGAGCTTGCAAAAATAAAACAGCGCGTGTCTGAGATTTACGTAAGAGGGCAGAAATATTATGACAGAGGTTATTTTAAAGCCGCCTTCAAGGAATTGAAACAGGGAAAAGACATATCTGACAAATTTAAAGTCGGGGAATATTCCAAGAAAATAAACGCTCTTTTGAAACTTGCGGGGCAGGAGCTTTCACAGGAAAACTACGAACTTGGAATGACGGCATTTACGAAAGGCAACCTAGAGGATGCAAAGAAATATTTTAAAAAATCCCTTTACTACCAGCCCGATAAAAAAGAATCGCAGAGGGCTCTTGAAAGAATAGAATGATATGGATACTGTAAAAATATCATCAGCGGAAAACCAGAAAATCAAACATATAAAGAAACTTATTGCCGATAAGGATTACCGCCACGAGTGCAGGGAATACGTTATTGAAGGGGTCCGTGCGCTCCAAAACAGCAAAAACTTAAAAGAATTGTACGTCCGGGAAAAAGCGAACTCCTTAAACATAAAAGTTTCAAAAACATATTCGCTGCCGGACAAAATATTTTGTAAAATATCTTCTACAGAAAACTCGCAGGGTGTAATTGCGGTATCGGGCTTTTCCACATATAAAGCCGATTCGTTGGATAAAAATTCCACCTACGTGCTTCTGGATGCATTGCAGGACCCGGGAAATATGGGCACTATTATCCGTTCCGCATGTGCTTTTAAAGTAAAAGGCATAATTATAACTCCGGGATGCGTTGACCCGTTTTCGCCGAAAGTTGCACGCAGCGCAACGGGAAGCCTGGAAAAAATCGATATAATAAAAATCAAAGACGTATCGGAATTGGAAGATTTTACAATCATCGCTGCCGATAAAAAAGGCAAAAAGCTTGAGGATTTCAGCTGGCCTGTAAGTTTCATACTTGCCATCGGGAACGAAGCACACGGGATATCCTGCAAGCTAAACTCTGCAGCAAAACAAATTGTCTCGATACCCGTTTCGGATAACACCGAGTCGCTCAATGCGGCAGTTGCAGCGGCAATTCTGCTTTATGATTACAGGAATAAAAATCAGTAAAACTTAAAATAAGGAGGAAGAAGATGGACGAGTTCGTATTAACAAAAAAAATAGGAAGCGGTTTAGGAATGATTGTAGGAATTTCCATATTATGCCTGCTGGTACTTGTAAAAAGTGTAGTCATTATCCCGCCGGGCTACGTAGGAGTAGTAATATTCTTCGGTAAAGTGCGCAAACAACCAATTAACAATGGATTCCATATAATCAATCCTCTTGCAAACGTAGTTAAAATGAGTGTAAGAACAGAAGAATACACAATGAGTGTGGCAACAGCCGAAGGCCACATTAAGGGAGACGACGCGATTGACGCTCTTACAAAAGAGGGCCTGAATGTAAGGCTGGACTTGACTGCCTGGTATAAGCTTCTTCCGCAAGAGGCTCCAAGGGTTTATGAAACCATTGGCCCAAACTACGAAAAAAAGATCGTCAGGCCTGCGCTTAGGACTGCAATAAGAGATGCGGTTGTAAAATACACAGCTTCCGGGATATATACGGAAAAAAGAGCTGATGTTATAAGTGACATAGAATCCTTTTTAGAAGGATTTACGGAAGACAGGGGTGTTGTTATTGAAAAAATATTATTGAGAAACGTAATACTCCCTAAACGGCTGATGGAGGCCATTGACGCCAAGCTTGCAGCAGACCAGGAAGCACAGAAAATGGAGTTTGTTCTTTTGAAAGAAAAGAAAGAGCGCGAAAGAAAAGTTGTCGAAGCGGAAGGAATAAAAAGCGCAAACCAGATTATCGCGGCCGGGCTTACAAACAGGTATCTGCAATGGTACAGGATAGACATGATGAAACAGCTGGTGAACTCTCCGAACAATACGATCATTTTTATTCCCGAAGACATGAAATCGCCGCCTATAATAAATATTCCTTCTAAAAATGAATAAGCCATGGACAGAAACAGCGCATTTGATCTTTTAAAATCGCATATTTCCAATAAAAATCTGATAAAGCACAGCCTGGCGGTTGAGTCCTGCATGAGAAAACTGTCGGAAAAGTTCAACGAGGACCGGAATATGTGGGGGCTAGCGGGCCTTCTGCATGACCTGGATTACGAAATTACAAAAGACGATTTTTCTAATCACGGGTTTAAAACATCTGAAATACTCGGCACACACAACGTGCCTTCTGAGATACTCGATGCCATTAAATCGCATCCAGGACATACGGAAAGAAAAGACAATATGTCAAAAGTACTCTACGCCCTTGACCCGTTAACAGGTTTGATAGTAGCATCCGTATTAATGCATCCGCAGAAAGCCATAAAGGCGGTAGACGCCGAATTTATAATAAAGCGTTTCAGGGAAAAAAGGTTCGCTGCAGGCGCAAACAGGCAACAGATTGAAAGCTGCCGGGAGTTCGGCATGGCTCTCGAAGATTTCATAAAAGTCTGTTTAGAAGCAATGGGGGAAATAAATAATGAATTGGGGTTATAATGACAACAAAAAGCATTTTAATCGTTGATGACGAAATCTACATGGTTGGTCTTCTGGAGAAGATTTTGACTAAAGAAGGTTATAAAACTATTCCCTGCCACAGCGGAAGAGAAGCCATTGAAACCATTCAATCAGGGCAAAAGGTAGATTTATTAATTTCAGACCTTAAGATGCCCCACGTAGCAGGAATAGACGTAATAGAAATCGCAAGAGGCAATGACATCCCGACAATTATAGTAAGCGGCGGAGTCGGCACGGATACTCATATAAGGCATTTAAAAAGTCTGGGATATACTATCCCGGACAGCGAATTCATTTACAAACCGATTAAAATCGATTTATTGCTGACATTGGTAAAATCAAAGCTCGCTAATAAAAACTAAAAAAACAATCCCTTAAAACAACACCGGGTGTTGTATTGTAGTACAACACCCGGTGTTGTTTTATGTGTATTATCCTATACGGCAATTACCTGCTAAGCGGTGCCAACGGAATATTTATTAAAATCGGCCTTCCTCTTTCTATCTTGCATTTCACTCTTTCGGTATGATGGTTCTCCGAGGATATCCTTAAGGTATAGTTTCCGAAAGGCAGCTCCGGCGTCAAATAATTGCCATCCGCTCCGCTGTACACGGTTGATATCTTTTTGCCTTTCTGGAACACTTCAATAATAACATTTTGAAGCGCATTATTTTCACTGTCTACAACTTTTCCGTAAACGGCATTGGTTTCTCTTACGGGAATAAGCTCAAAGTCCAGTTTCAAAGGCTCCTGGTTCTCGGTTATCACTATATCTCTTATTTCGGGCATATATCCTGTTTTCCAGACTTTTATTTCATATTTTCCGACAGCCAGCTCCGGTGTCTTATAGGTATTTAAAGGATAAGCCATAATACGAAGCCTCTCATCCCCGTTCTGCGATATTCTTACAGTCGGATTCTCAACCGGGTTTTTGTCAATATCAACTACTGTCCCGTAAACAAAATTAATACCGCTGGGAAGCTTTTCAGCTTTCTTTTCGGATGTCTTCTTTTCTTCCTTCGGGTATTTGTGCCTAACTTCATAACCAAACTTCATCCGTGTTGAAACGCGGTGGGTATATCCTAAATCGCCGTAAGGCACGAAAGCGTAATCAAAAAACAGCAGTTTATACATAATCCCGAATCCGCAGGTAAAGGAGTTTCCTGTATTGTAACCGCCCCTGAGAGCAAGCGCTTTATAAACGCTGTATTCAAGCCCGGCGCTGTATCTGATATCTTCTCCGGTTGCTTTATTTATGTCAAATAACATCAGAGCCTTATTATTTTTAAACCTGTACGCGCATCCGGTTTTTAATGTCATGGGCAGTGAAAAGGACTCGCTTACGAACTTCATCTTACTGCCCAGGTTCTGCACGGATGCTCCTATGGAAAATCTGTCGCTGCTTGCATAGTACATTCCGCCCAAGTCAAGGCAATATCCTACAGCTTTATCCGTGTCTATGCCTTCCTGCAGGTATTTTACGCTTACACCGTATGCGAAGCTGTCGCTGTGTATTCGGGAACTGTACGATAAAACACCGGCCATGCTGTATGCTGTGAACTTGCCTTTATCGTTTCCGTATATATCAGATTTCACCATGCTCGGCACGTGCAGGTATATCATCCCGAAAGAAACTGTGCTTGTTGATTTTACCGGCAGGGAAGCCATCACCACTTCCTTGCCGATGTCGGAAAACCATTTATTGTAGCTGAACGCATACTCCACGGCATTTATCCTGTTTGCACCTGCCGGGTTCCAGAACACGCCGTAAGTATCGTCTGAAACAGCGCAGTAGGACTCGCCCAGCGCCGCAGGCCGCGCACCGATTCCGATTCTTAAAAACTGCGCGCTCGTGGTTCCCGCGTATTCGTTGATACTGTCCGCAGCAAACACACCGGCTGCTAAGCACATTATTAAAATGGTGATTAAATATTTATATTTCATTTTTCCTTGGACTATCTTACTATCGCGAAGTTGATTAACTTCTTGTTTCCGCCTTTGGTCATTAACAATATGTAAACTCCGCTGGCTACTTTCCTGCCGTATGCGTTATTGGCATCCCATTCGACCCTTTCCGTCTGAATGTCTTCCGCTTTCCATACAAGGTTTCCTGATATGTCATAAACCCGCAAATCGGAACCAACCTCAAGCCTGTCAAAATATATTGTTGTATGCCCGAGATTGCTGTTCGGCTTAAACGGATTAGGATATATCCTTGTTGTCTTTCCGTATTCCGGCCCGAGGCTTACGATGGCATATAACGACAGATGGCTTAAATCGCAGGACACATAATTATCGTCTTCAGCAACTATACTGTTTGTCAGGTGCACCCATTCCTGCAGATTGGAATCCAGCATTGCTACAGCCAGAACTTCTTCCCTGACTTTTGTGTTGTTAATTGCATCATCAACTATACCGTCATTATCAGCGTCAGGATACCCGAGTGTTATGGTCGCATAAGTCGCAAAAGTCGTAATTGACGTGCCGACAAAATCATACATGTTGAACTCCGCGACCGAATCCTCTATCAAAAACATGTCTTCTTCCAGAATCTGGGCGTTTGCTGCGATAATATTTATGAGGCTTTCCACTTCAGGGCTCTGCATTGCGTTGGTATTGATAAGGGCGTACGCATTCTTACCTACGGCGTTTGCGGGGACATCCAGGCTTAGCTGTACCGTAACGCCGTTTATCAGCTTATCAACCGTCTGTTTGCCGCCCAGGTTGGAATACATCTTTGTTATGCTTGCGGGCAGATCCAGTGTGCTCCCGTTTACAAATACGCTCGATGAGGTTAGTATCTGGTCGCCGTTGTAAGCCCACAGCTCCAGATAGTATGGATTGTTCAAATGCAGGCCGTCCAGCCAGTAAGGGCTGGTCGAAACGTTGTTGGCCCAGGATTTCGTATGTATATCCGAAGACGTCAGCGACGTCGAAGAGTAATTTATTTTTAGCCTTGTTGACTGGGTATCATCCCATTGAATAAGTAATTTGTGGTATGTAGCAGAGGTTATCTGTGCGTTATAGGGGGGATTTGCCAGTGTATACCTTACGTCCGAGTTGCTCACGCTGCTTCCCGCGTAGTTATAGGACTCGACATACCTCCTGTATGCGGTGTCAACTTTTAAATCTGTTTCTATGTAATAAGACGCATTTATGGCTAATGATGCTATCAACTCGCCTTTGTCGGATTTTAAACTAAAACCGAGTTCGTATTTTGCATTGTCCGTCCAGCTCCAGTATATTGACGTTGTTGAAAGCGCAACTCCGACAAAATCACTGGGCGCGCGCGGGGGAACTCCGATGGTACACGTCTCTACCATCACATCGTATTCGGTTTCTATCCCGTCGCCGTTATATGCCTGTACCTTGTAGTAATACGTAGCACCCGGGAATAAATCAATATGTGTTAACGTCAACTCGGTATAAGTACTCAAATAATCAACTACCGTGATATAGCTGAAGTTATCTTTATCCAACGAATATTTTACGCCCCAGAAGGTACCGTCGGGATTTTCGCCCTTGGACCACCCCAGCTTAATGGACGTTGTACCCCTGGATATTATGTAAGAATCAACCGGAGGTTTCGCAAAAGTATAGCAAACATCGGAGTTACTGGAACTGCTGCCGCTCAGGCTGAACGCGTCGCAATGCCTGTTATACGCGGTATTCACTTCTAAATCCGTTTCTATCCACCACGTTACGTCCGCGCTTAGCTCCACCAAAACATCATTGGCATCGCTCATCACCCTGAAACCGTCTTCGTCGCTGGAGTTATCCACCCAGCTCCAGAGTATGGAACCTGTGGAGAGGGCAACTCCGATAAAATCCAGAGGTGCGTCTGGAGCGCCTTTCAGCGTGGTTGTTTCGACAACTATATCAAAAGTAGTGGGAATGCCGTTGCCGTTGTATGCCCTGACCATAAACCAGTAAGTTGTTAAAGGCTGTAATCCCGTAACCGTGTGGGTAGTGGATACGATGTTGTCGCTGAACTGCAGTGCTGTTGAAACATTCAGGTTAAAATTATCCGTGGACTGCAGAATGCCCCATGCTGTCCAGCCCGGATCAAGGTTGGGATACCATTCAAGCCCGGCCGTATATGCTCCTACATTTAACACGTAAGTACTGGTGGGGGGCCTTGCCAGCGTATATTTCATGTCAACGTTGCTTGCGCTGCTTCCGGTCAAGTTGTATGCCTCGCAGTATCTTGTATATTCGGTATTTACCGATAAAGCCGTTTCAGTCCAGAAAGTTACATTTTGGGATAAATCCTTTCTTATGCCTCCCGTATCGGTAACCACCCTGAAACCCGACTCATTGTCGGATTGATCTTCCCAGGTCCAGTGTATTGAACTCTCAGAGAGCGCTTCGCCGGAGAAATTTATGGGTGCGGTCGCAGGAGCCTGAAGGGTCACGGTTACAATAAGCACATCAAAAGCTGTGGGTATGCTGTCTCCGTTATATCCGCATACCTTGTACCAATAGGTGGTTTCGGGAGCAAGTCCCGTGTCTGAATATGATGTGCCTGTCTGTGCATCGCTGAAATCCAGAATCGTTGTTGTACTAGTCGCGAAATTATTCTTGGAACGAACCAAGCCCCACCTGGTATATCCCGGGTTGTAGTTCGAGCCCCAGTCCAAATCAATTGTATACGGCGTTACGTCAACCAAATAACTCCCCGTAGGCGGGCTTGCCAGAGTATATCTCATACTTGAATTGCTTACGGTGTAGCCGACTTCGTTGTATGCCTCGCTGTAGCGCGTGTACGGGGCGTTTAATCCCAAAGAGAACTCGCTCCAGAATGTTGTATTAACAGAGAGCTCCGCTCTTATTCCGCCGGTGTCGGTCTTTACCCTGTAGCCCAGCTCCCTGTAGCCTCCGTCGGAATTATCCGTCCACTCCCAGTGTATCGAACCGGTTGAAAGGGGAGTGCCTCCGAAGTTCGTAGGCGGTACGGGAGGACCGGGATCCGTGCGGGTAGTAAGAAGAACATCATATGCGGTAGGTTCTCCGTCACCGTTATATGCGCAGACCTTGTACCAGTAAGTTGTCAAAGGCTGCAGGCTACTTTCAGTGTAAGCTGTTGCTGTTATGCCGTTTCCAAACTGGATAACCGGTGATGTGCTGGTTACAAAATTATCGGTTGAATGTATTATGCCCCAGACAGTGTATGACGGATTAAAATTAGCTGACCATCCGACTCTTACCGAGCCGGAGGTTACGCCTATCACGTAGCTGCTCGTCGGCGGATTTGCCAGCGTGTAACAAAGGTCCGGGTATGCCACAGCAGGGCTCGAACCCTGCAGGTTATAAGCTTCAGCGTATCTGGAGTACGGAGAGTTCAAATCAAGATTTACTTCCATCCATGACTCGACGTCAACTCCCAGTTCAACAAGTAATCCGTCAGTGCTGGTTTTAACCCGGAATCCTAATTCGTTACCAGCGGTGTCGGTCCACGCCCAGTTTATCGAACCTGTGGAAATACCGGTACCTGCAAACCCGGCCGGCGCGTAAGGGGGGATTGAACAGGTGGAGGTGGTATTTGAGTATGAACTTTCCACAAACTTCGGGCCTTCATCAACAGTAACAACATGATAATAATAAGTATTAAAATAACTAAGGCTTGAATGGGTACAATGCGTATCAACTGTCTCGGTTACAACAAACTGGTCCTGCCAGTTGTACGGGTCTGTGGAGTCGCAGTAAACCCTGTAGAACAGGAAATCGTCGGGCATAGACGCCGGTTGCTGCCACTCAAGAAATACTTCCGCTACGCCGCTGCTTCCTACGGTTGAAACAAGAACAGTGGGCGCAGGGGGGACTTCGTCATACGCCTCCGCAGAGCATAAGGTGTTAATATTCGATGCATCTGCCGAGGAGTTCCATACGTTCCAGCGCTGCGGAGTGTCACCGTCCCTGGCTTTTAATGCGAACCAGTACGTGGCTCCGCGCGTCAATCCCGTAACCGTTATGCTTTCTTTATTTCCCGCGGATTGAAAGGTGGTTGTGTCCCACGCAAAATCATATGTTGCGGCACCGCTGTAATTACCGTTAGTTATCATTCCGGTTGTCGCTAAACCATACCCGGCATGTTTCAACTCGTATTGCGAAACTGTGCCTCTTGTCTGGTCTTCGCCCGGAGCGGTCCACTCCAATGTAACTGCTCCGTTAACTGTCGCGTGGGTTAAAGCTGTCAAATTAGAAATATTTGCGGGCGGTGACTGGGACACGTAAAAAATGGTATTGGTTTCATTATTGCTTGTTGTAGGCTCGTCTCCCGCATAAGCTACTGTTATAGAAATCGTATGATTTCCGCCGGGGCTTGCGTTCCATGTTTCCGTAGAGGAATCAACAGCCAGGCTTACCAGCGGATTTGACAGATACTGGATGCTTCCGACCTGAACGCCTCCGTCCTGAAACCTTACTGAAATGGGTTTTCCGGTAACCCTGAATAAGGCTTCTGCAGCACCTCCAGAAGTGTACCAACTTCCAAACATTTTACATGCAAAATCACCGTCAGGATAACCGTTAACTTCCTCATATATCCACTTCCAACCCTCGTTTGAAGACTGCCCGTTGGAGGCAACAAGCCAGTATACTGTATTTGCCTCAAGCTCATACGATATAGAAAAATCTTCCCAGTGCGGAGTTGTGCCTCCGGAAGAAGGTGCGCTTGTTAATATACCTCCGGGTTGTCCCGAACTGTCACTTCTTAACTCCATAGTAATTGTATCTCCTGTGGTACTTCCGCAGTCATAGCAGTATATAGATATAGTCTGGAGCTGCATCTTTGCGTTTACCTTGAAAGACTGGGCGCACTGCTGGCCGGTGTCAATCCTCCATTCTTCATTGCTGGCTCCGGTATCTTCATAGAAATCCGGGGTGTTGGTTGTAGCTGTGCCTCCCTCGTTCGTTATCTCCGCATAGATCTGGATGTTCTCTCCTCTGATGGGATTATCGTCGCTGAAAGTGATGCTGCTGACAACCAGGTCAACAGCTGCATACAGGGGGTGTTTATATAGGGTAATTACTAAGGTAGTTAATAATACGGTGAGGGTGATTTTTCTTAGTAAACAATAAAGAATGTTCTGTATTTTGAATGATAAAGACGATTTGCTTTTCATACTTATTATTTATTGTTTTGTATGTTTTCACTGCTTTAAGCTATTGCATTATTATTATAATATAAAATGAGACTTTTTTCCATAATTTTGTTCAAAAACTATTTAAATTGTTGTTTGTGATTTTGAGCACACTTCTGAAACATATTAATTATAATCGTTAAATTATTATATAAGTTGTTAAAATTTATTTAATATAAGATAGCTTGACAATAAAAGCCCAATTTTGTTTAATGATTCGCATAAAACCGGGAGAAAAAATGAAAAAAAGATTTTTTATTGCCGTATCCATGCTGCTAATCGCCGCTTCTTTATGGTCTGAAAGCAGTACAGTCAGTATTGTTAAAGACTCCGGGGAGTGGAAACTTAAAGTGAACGGCCGGGATTTCTATATAAAAGGTGTCGGCCTGGGTGTCGAGGTTGAAAAAGGTACAATCGACAAGCACATGCGGGAAATACAGTTTTTAGGGGCAAACAGCGTACGTACATGGGGTATTGGTAAAAGTGACGGTATTTTACTTGACATCGCCGAAAAATACGACGTGATGGTTGATCTGGGCATCTGGCTCCAGCAAAACGGCTATATGGATTTTGTCAAGGATAAAAATGGAAAAGCAAGAACTCTTGAGGAAATAAAAAAACATGTGATGAAACATAAAAATCATCCTGCTTTGCTGATGTGGAACGTAGGCAATGAGGTTGTAAGCTCACTTCCTACTGAAAAAGAAAAAATTGCATTTGCCCGGTATCTTGAGAAAATATGCCAGATGATACATAAAGAAGATCCTAATCATCCCGTGGTTTATACATCCATCATGACCTGTGCCTGGCCCTATTTGAAAAAGTACACACCAAGCATTGATTTATACGCCGCAAATGCTTATGCAGGCCTTCCGTATATTGATAGTGCCTGGGAACAGGGCAATTATCCTGTTCCTTATATTATCACGGAGTTCGGGACAGCGGGCCCCTGGGAGGTTGGTAAAGACAGCAACGGATTTGCCATAGAACCTGATGACCATGAAAAGGGGCAATGGTACGGCGGCTCGTTTACCAATCATATCGAAGCTAATAAAGGGAACAATCTCGGAGGATATGCCTTTCTTTTTGGAGACAAACAGGATTTCGGAGGCATGTGGCACGGCTTATTCATTAACGGCCTCAGAAGGCCTCATTTCTGGGCACTGCGGAATGCTTATTCGGGGAAACCGCCTTCTAACGATGCGCCTAAACTGGAATCAGTTGCACTGGGATGGAAAAAAATCAACGGTTCGGTCAAAATATGCGCAATATTAGACGTATCTGATCCTGAAGATGAGAAACTGAGTTATAATCTATGGGTATTTAATGAAGATATATGGGGATATAATATTGAGGAACAAAAAGTTGATGTCATCGGTACAGGCAGGTTAACCTTTGATCCATTCGGCAATAAAGGGCCTTATAAGCTGTATTTCGGCGTCCGGGATGAATCGGGCAACATTAGCGTTAAAAGCACTTCATGGTCCGGGGTAATTGAGGACCTCCGGGAGATGCATGAGCCGGATTTCAGATAACCGGCCTTATTTTTTTTGTGAAAAGATTGCAATTGTAAAATAAATTTAGTATAATTTCTGCGTAATAACAATAAAAAGAAGTTCTTCGGGGAAGGGTGAAAATCCCTATCGGTAGTGAATCCTGAGCGAGGTTGTAAGACTGAGTAGAAGGATAAGCCTACGCCCCCTGCAGATTTGGTTCGCAAATCTAATCCACAGGGGTGAATCCGTTAGAATCGGATGCCGACGGTAACAGTCCGGATGAAAGAAGAACAACATAAATTGTCTATCTCAATTAAGTGAGATAGTGCAAATTATCAGATAATATTTATATCCCCGAAGAATTCATTCTTCGGGTTTTTTGTTTTTGTATTTAATTAAAAAATCAATGTAGTGTAGGCCTTTATGGACGTAAAAATAAAAAAATTACAACTGAAATTTACATACTATTTTTGCGCCCACAAGGGGCTACACTACATTACAATAACCTAATAACATGAACAATCAGAAGAAATTACACCGCAAATACATGCAGCTGGCGCTGAACCTTGCAAAAAAGGGTTCCGGGAAAGTGCATCCTAATCCTCTGGTGGGCTGCGTCATAGTTAAAAACGGAAAAATTGCGGGAAAAGGATTTCACGAATACTTTGGCGGGCCTCACGCAGAGGTAAACGCTTTAAGGCAGGCAGGCAAGAACGCAAAAGGTGCTACCTTGTATGTTAACCTTGAGCCGTGCAACCACTGGGGAAAAACGCCTCCGTGCACAGAAGCCATAATCAGGGCCGGAATCAGCCGGGTTGTCATTGGAACAAAAGACAGAAATCCCTGTGGAGCTGAAACAGGAAGTGAGAAATTGAAAAAAAACGGGGTAGCATTGATACAAAATATATTGAAAAATGAGTCAAAAAAACTAAACAAGCTTTATTTCAGCTCAATCAAGCGAAAAAAGACACATGTTATATTGAAAATGGCCATGTCTATTGACGGCAAAATAGCTACAAGAACCGGAGATTCAAAGTGGATTTCGGGAAACAGGGAAAGAAAGTTTGTTCACAGGCTGCGTACCGGAGTTGACGGTATCCTTGTTGGAATAAATACAGTGATAAGGGATAACCCTCAGCTGTCCAGCCATGGTATGGGGAAAAATCCGGTTAGAGTTGTTATTGACCCGTATTTAAAAACGCCAAAATCAGGCAATGTAATTGATGGGAAAATTCCTTGTATTATCATATATAATAATAAAAAAGTTAAAGTTATTCCTAAGCATCTGAAAAACAGGAAAGCTGTCAGGCTCGCAGGCCTTGAGCCGGGCAGGAATAATGAGATTGATTTCAAAAAAATACTGAAAACACTTAACAAAATGTCCATATGTACTTTGCTGATTGAAGGCGGGGGAGAAACAGCAGCCAGGGCTCTTGAATCAAAGGTTGTTGATGAGATTATTTTTGTGATTGCACCTAAAATAATCGGAGGCAGGGATGCTAAATCTCCTGTTGAAGGCCTTGGTGTTGACAGGGTTTTCAAGGCAATTAACCTGAATAATACTAAGATAAAACGCATTGGAAAAGATTACATTTTTACATCAACCTTAAAGTAATACTATATAAAATCCCAATGTCCAATGCCCGGCATTGGACATTGGGAAAGAAGGGTGATATGTTTACAGGAATTATTGAGGATTTAGGAAAGGTAATAAACTCCGGCAGGAGCTCCATAACCATTCAAACAAGGCTGGATGGGATAAAAACCGGGGATAGTGTAGCCGTAAACGGGGTGTGCCTAACCGCAACAAGCGCGATAAAATCAAAAAACTCATTCATAATTGAGTTTGATATTAGTCCGGAAACCCTGCAGAAGACGAACCTCGGACAAGTGAAACCAGGCAGCAGAATTAATGTTGAAAACTCCCTGAAAGTTGGGGATAAGCTCAGCGGGCATTTTGTTTCAGGCCACGTGGACGATGTTGGAAAAATATTGAAAATTCAACAAGAAAATAATTCGTACGTGTTTACTTTTGCCGTTTCGGAAAAGTTGTTGATATATGTAGCGCCCAAGGGCTCTGTGAGCATTGATGGAATCAGCCTGACAGTTGTCAATCGCACTGAAAAATCATTCAGTGTTGCAGTTATTCCGCATACATATAAGAATACAACCCTGGGTTTCAAGAAACCCGGCGATCCGGTCAACATCGAGACAGACATGTTTGCAAAATACGTTGAAAATATAATGCAAAATCAACAAAAAAGCAAAATTACAAAGGATTTCCTCCAAAAACACGGCTTTTAATCCTAATACATTGTACAACGCCGGGTGTTATACAACGTATTAACAATATATTATACAACACCCGGCGTTGTACGAAAGAGGGAGAGGAGAAAATATGAAAAACAAGTTTTCATCAATCAGGGAAGCAATAAGCGATATTCGCAAAGGTAAAATCGTGATTGTAGTTGATGACCCGTCAAGGGAAAACGAAGGCGATCTGATATGCGCAGCTGAAAAAGTCACGCCTGCGATCATCAACTTCATGGCAAAGCACGGCCGAGGGCTTATATGCCTTCCCATTATCGGCTCGCGCCTTGACGAACTCAAGATAACGCCCATGGTAGAAACCAACGAAGAGGTTAAAAATGCCTACTTCACGGTTTCCATAGACGCAAAACACGGCACAACAACAGGCATATCAGCCCACGACAGGGCGCTCACAATTAAATCTGTCATTAACCACAAAACAAAACCCACGGATATCGCACGGCCCGGCCACATATTCCCGCTCAGGTACAAGGAAGGCGGGGTCCTGGTGCGCTCAGGCCACACAGAAGCTGCAGTTGACCTTGCCCATCTTGCAGGGCTTTACCCCGCAGGCGTAATCTGCGAGATTATGCACGAAGACGGCACAATGGCTCGCGTCCCTGAGCTGCTCAAATTCTCAAAAAAACACAGAATGAAGATAATAACTATCCGGGACTTGATCGAGTACCGCCGCAAAAACGAAAAATTAGTGAAGAAGCAGGCGGTTGTCGACCTGCCTACACGCTACGGGCATTTCAAGCTGCACTTATACGAGGACTTCCTGACAAAGGAGCACCACATTGCGCTTGTCAAAGGCAGGCTCCAGGGAAAGAAAAACGTGCTTGTGCGCGTGCACTCTTCCTGCGTTACGGGCGACATCTTTCATTCGAAAAGATGCGACTGCGGAGACCAGCTGGAAAACGCCATGAGGATAATCGAGCAAGAAGGCACGGGCGTTGTGCTTTACATGCACCAGGAAGGAAGGGGCATCGGGCTTGCAAACAAGATTCACGCATACCACCTCCAGCAGAAGAAAGGCCTGGATACCGTCGAGGCAAACCTCGCGCTCGGCTTCCCTCCGGACCTGAGGGACTACGGGATAGGCGCGCAGATTCTCTCTGACCTGGGGCTCACGTCAATACAGCTGCTGACCAACAACCCGAGAAAAATAATCGGGCTTGAGGGATACGGCTTAAAAATTTCAAAACGCGTGCCCGTTGAGATAAAACCGACAAAAACAACGCATAAATATCTGAAGACGAAAAAAGAAAAAATGGGACACCTTATTAGCGTATAGCGGAGAGCGTAGAGGGAAGAACATGAAAACAAAAAGCTTTAAAGATTTAATAGTATGGCAAAAATCTTATAATTTAGTTATTGAGATTTACAAAATGACCGGATTATTTCCAAAAGAAGAAATGTACGGACTATCTCAACAAATGAGAAGAGCTTCTATAGGAATACCGTCAAATATTGCAGAAGGTTATGGCAGACAATATAGTAAAGAGTATAAACAATTTCTATCAATGGCTTACGGATCATTATGTGAGTTAGAAACACAATATTTATTAGCGATCGATTTAGGATTTTCAACTTAAAACGAAAAAATAAGAAATCTAATAAAAGAAGTAGGGAGTATGCTTTACAGGATGATAAATCCTATACGCTAAACGCTATACGCTCTACGCTAGAAAGAGGAGGAAAAGTATGGCAAAAGTATTGGCTGGAAAACTGGATGCGACCGGGAAAAAATTCGGGATTGTTGCATCGCGCTTCAACGAGTTCATCACGAACAAGCTTGTTGACGGTGCAACGGATTCGCTTGTGCGCCACGGGGCAAAGGAGCAGGACATCACCATAGCATGGGTTCCGGGCTCTTTCGAGATACCGTCCGTAGCAAAAAAAATGGCTGAATCAAAAAGCTTTGACGCAGTGATATGCCTCGGGTGCGTAATCAAAGGCGACACCCCGCATTTCGACTACATAGCGGCCGAAGTTTCAAAGGGCGTTGCGAACGTGGGTATGGGAAGCAAAATCCCCGTTATTTTCGGCGTGCTTACCACAGACACGATTGAGCAGTCAATCGAACGCGCAGGCACAAAATCCGGGAACAAAGGCGCAGACGCGGCAGAAAGCGCAATAGAGATGATAAACCTCTACCAGAAAATATAAAATTCCGCCATCCCAGATTACACATCTGGGATGACAAGTAAAATGAAGATCTGTACGTTTAACGTAAACTCCATACGTACGCGCAAGGACTTGTTGATCCAGTGGCTCATGCACAGGTCCAGGGACATTGACGTGCTGTGCGTGCAGGAAACAAAGTGCGTTGACACCGAGTTCCCGTCAACGAACTTTAAAACGCTGGGGTATAACTCCGCTGTTTCAGGCCAGAAATCATACAACGGCGTGGCGATTTTCTCCAAACCGCCGCTGCTGGAAGTCAAAAAAGGCTTCGGGAACGATTACCTGGACCAGCAGAAACGCTTCATCTCGGCTAAAATAGACGACATCACGATAATCAACATTTACGCCCCTCACGGCGACGAGCGGGGAAAAGACAAGTTCAACTACAAGCTGGACTGGTACGACCACCTGCTGACATACCTCAAACAGAATTTTTCTCCCGATGAACCGCTGGTTATTACCGGAGATCTCAACGTAACGCGGGGCGACATAGACATACACGACCCCGAAGCAATGCAGGACATCATAGGCACAATGCCGGAAGAGCGCGCTCAGCTTGAAAAAATTCTTGAGTGGGGGCTGAAGGATTCCTTCAGGGAGCTTTATCCTGAAAAGCAGGGATTCACCTGGTGGGACTACGTAGGCGGCGCTGTCTGGACGAACAAGGGCATGCGGCTGGACTACGTCCTGTGCACAGCCCCGGTTCTAAAACAGATAAAATCAGTTGAGGTTGACACATGGCCGCGCAAACGAAGGGAGCCAAAACCCTCCGACCACGCGCCGCTGATAGCAACCCTGTGAACCCTATACCCGTTCCGGGAACGGGCCTAGGCCCGTTCCCGGAACGGGTATGGGATTGAAAATACTGGAAATTATTAGTAAAATACCTTAATATTATATAGTACCGGAGCGCAAATTGAGCAGAATAAACAAGATAACCAAAGATATGGTGTTCGAGCATCTTTTCGATGCCTTTGAAATGCCCGTAATCATATTCGACGCAAAACACTGCATAACAGAGTGCAACAGGAAAACTCTCGAGATGCATTCCTACGCCTCAAAAGAGGAGCTTGTCGGCAAAAACGCCATGGTCCTGTTCGAAGAACCGGAGCACGAAAAACTCACAAAACACTTCAAGAACGCCGCAAACCAGGGAATAGTAAAAAACATCGAGTACAAACTCAAGACAAAAAACAAGGAAACCTTCATAGCCGAGCTCACGATACAATCAATAAAAAACGAGCAGGGAGAAGTTTCCGGGTTCTGCGCGTTCGAAAACGACGTCACCTACGTAAAAAACCTGGAGAAAGAAATCCGCTTCATAAACACGACACTGAAGATCCATCACGAGGCGGCGATGGAAGCCATCGTTATCACAGATGAGTTCAACAAAATCGTCTCCTACAACCAGAAGTTCCTGGACTTCTGGGGGATCAAACCCGAAGAAAAACTGAAAAAAACTGATATAATGGACCTCCTCAAGCTAAAACTGGTGAAAAAAGTCCTGGTGGAAAAAAAATACAACGACTTCATAAACGAAGCATCGAAAAACAAGCGCCAGGTAAACAAGGAGACCATAATCCTTACCAGCGGAAAAATTTTTGAATCCTACTCCGCGCCGATGATCGGCAAAAACAATATCTACTACGGAAGGATCTGGTACTTCCGCGACATAACGGAGCACAAAAGAGTGGAGATGGAGCTGGGAAGCCTTGCGACAAAAGACGGGCTCACCGGCGTTTCAAACCGCAAGTTCGGGCTCGTTGAGATGGAGCAGAAAATCCAGTCCTGCCGCAGGGACCAGATAAAAATGACCATCTGCTACATAGACATAGACGACTTTAAGAAAATCAACGATAAACACGGCCACACGGAAGGCGATTTCGTCCTCAAACTGGTCAGCAAAACCCTGAAGGAAACCCTCAGGGACCTAGACGTCATAGTGCGGCTGGGGGGAGACGAGTTCCTGCTCGGGCTGCCGAAATGCACGCTCGATCAGGCCCAGGTTATATGGAAGAGGATAGAGGACAAGCTGAACCTCTACAGCTCAAAGGAAAAAAAGCCCTACACCATAGCCTTGAGCAGGGGCTTTGTAGAGTGCGCGCCCGGGGACAAGAAATCCCTGGATAACTACATCTCCGCCGCGGACACAGAGATGTACAAAAACAAAAACAAATCGAAAAACAAATAGCGAGAAAGTTTTCGTAGGGCAAAGCTTTAGCTTTGCAAAAGAAGCAACCCTACCGTGCCTGCGGCAGGCAGGAAGCCCTACAAAAAAATGCAAGGCTGAAGCCTTGCCCTACATTTTATTAAAAATACACGTAGGGGCAGGCTTGCCTGCCCGTTATATTGAAACATCTATTTTTGGGCGACTAAAGTCGCCCCTGCGAAACAAAAGTATAAATACCATAACTTACAGAAAGGACGAAAAATGGCAAAAAAATCTAAAAGCAAACAAAAAAAAGAACCGCAGTATTTAAGCAAGGCAATGTTGTACGAGCAGGACCCGTGGCGCGTGCTGCGCATAATGTCCGAGTTCGTTGAAGGCTTTGACAAACTCTGCACGACAGGCACAGCAGTCACTATCTTCGGCTCCGCGCGCACAACTCCGGATGAGAAGGATTACAAAGAAGCAGAAGAGATCGCCTACCAGCTTGCAAAAACCGGCTATACAATAATAACAGGAGGCGGCCCGGGCATTATGGAAGCCGCGAACCTCGGCGCAAAAAAAGCAAAAGGCACGTCCGTGGGGCTGAACATCCAGCTCCCGCAGGAACAGATAGTAAACTCCTACGTGAACCTGCCCATAGGCTTCAGGCATTTCTTCGTAAGGAAAGTGATGTTTCTAAAGTACGCATCGGCAGTTATTGTGATGCCCGGCGGGTTCGGCACCCTGGACGAATGTTTTGAGTCCCTGACTCTGGTCCAGACAGAAAAAATAGACCCGATACCTGTCATACTTTACGGAAGGAAATACTGGCAGGGGTTACTGGGCTGGATAGAAAAAACCTGCATTAAACGCGGAATGCTTTCAAAAGAGGAGCTTAAGATTTTCAAAGTCCTTGATACGCCCAAACAGGTGGTCAGCGAAATAAAGAAACGCGTTAAACCCACCCAGACCTGTAAACCCAATTTTTAACGGTATCGGGCGACTAAAGTCGCCCCTACGAAACCCGGCGTTGGAGTCACGTAGGGGCGGATTTATCCGCCCTTATAAAAATATATAAACACCTATCCCGACTCCAACACCCGGTGTTAGAGTCAGGGAACGGAAAAAGTCTTTCGTAGGGCAAACCTTCAGGTTTGCTATATATTTTGCAAGGCTGAAGCCTCGCCCTGCATTAAACATACGAACTGCCACCCCGAATTACGCATCAGGGGTGGCAAATGAAAATTTATGAAAACAAAGAAAAAAACAAATACGAGGATTGCTGTATGGGTGTCTGTGCTGCTGATGATAACAGCCGGAGCCTTTTATTACTGGGTGCTCTCTCTGTTCAGCCAGCTTGAGGTCATAACCTCAAAGCGTTCCCTGATGCACCCCGCGGTTTACTACTCTCAAATAGTAAAGCTGAAAAAAGGCATGAACCTGTCCCTGAAAGAGTTCGCGGAGTCCGTAAAAAGCAGGGGCTACTCCGAAAAAATCTCAGACACGCTGAACCGCCCGGGCCAGTATTATACAGATTATGAAAGCTACGTGTCCGTGTACCTGCGCGAGTTTGTTTTTCCCGGAGGCAAAAAAATCAGCGGGAAGTACAGCTTCAGATTTAAGAAAGAGAAACTTTCGGCAATAACGCGCAGCGCAGACAGCCAGAAACTCGAAGAGCTCCCGCTTGAGCCGTACTGCATATCAAAGCACATAGGCAAATCCCCGGACACAAGCCTGTGGGTGGAAATCCGGCAGATCCCCGAACCGCTCCAGAAAGCGGTTGTGCTCTCCGAAGACAGAAGGTTTTACAGGCACCACGGCGTTGATATCCGCTCCATCCTGCGCGCATTCATGATAAATTTAAGGAAAGGCTCCATAGAGCAGGGCGGAAGCACAATCACGCAGCAGCTGGTGAAAAACGCCTTCCTCACGCACGAGCGCACAATCAAAAGAAAGCTCATAGAAGCAGCCCTTGCTGTCATGCTTGAAACCAAGTACAGCAAAGACAAAATCCTTGAGATGTACCTGAACCAGATATACCTGGGCCACAGGGACGGTAAAGGCATTTACGGAGTTGAAAACGCGTCAATGTCATTTTTCGGAAAGCACGCAAGCGAGCTAACACTGGGCGAGTGCGCAACCCTTGCAGGCACGATACCCTCGCCGGGCCGCTACAACATAATCAAATCTTTCGAGACAGCGCTCCAGCGGAGAAACCACACGCTTGAGCTGATGTACCAGAACAACATAATCTCAATCGAAGAGCTTAAAGAAGCTCTCAACGAGGACATAAAACCCGCTCCGGATTCAGCGGACACAAGCGCAAGCTACTTCCTGTCATACGTGCGCTACATGCTGGAAGACGAGTTCACCAGCCAGGTCCTTGACTATCACGGGTACAAAATATTTACATCAATGGATTTCAACATGCAAAAATTTGCGGAAAAAGAAGCTGCAATGCAGGAAACCCAGTGCGCGCTTGTTGCAATGGACCAGTTTACGGGCGAGGTTAAAGCCCTTGTAGGCGGAAGAAACTACTCTGAGACGCAGTTTAACCGCGCAATATACTCTCTGCGCCAGCCCGGCTCTGCGTTCAAGCCGATAGTCTACACCGCAGCGCTCGAAGAGGGAGACGTGACGCTTGCAACTCTGCTGAAAGACCGGCCCATGTCCGTAAGGATTCCCGGAGGCGTGTGGGAGCCGGAAAACTATGACGGAAAATTTTCAGGAACCATAACAGTGCGGGACGCGCTGGTGTTCTCAAAAAACATACCTTCAATAAAGGTAGCGCTTGAAACAGGCATAGACAACGTAATGGATTACGCATATAAAATGGGGATAAAAACAGAGCTTGCGCCCGTGCCTTCCCTTGCGCTCGGCTCATCAGAGGTTACCCTGCTTGAGCTGACATCAGCCTACGCGCCTTTTTCAAACGGAGGGTTCTCGGTTGAGCCTCTTTTCGTGCTGTATGTCACCGATGAGCACGGACGGATAATAAAAGAGTACCCTCAGCAAAAGGAGCAGGCAATTATGCCTGAGACAGCGTCTCTGATGACAGACGTGCTGCAGGACGTTGTAAAGCGCGGCACAGGTAAAAACCTGAAAAACTTCGGGATAGATTTTGCCTGCGCGGGAAAAACCGGCACATCGGACAACTTCAACGACGCGTGGTTCATAGGATACACCCCTAAACTTCTGTGCGGCGTGTGGATGGGCCACGACAAACCTGAATCCATGGGAATGCCCGCGTCATATCTTGCTTTGCCTTTGTGGGCAGGGTTCATGAAACTGGCGTACAAACCCGCAGAAGACGAAGGTTTCAAGCTCCACCCGGGCATCGAAACAATATCCATATGCACAGACACGGGCCTGCGCGCCCGTTCAGGCTGTCCGTCGCGCACAAAAGAGATTTTTCTTCCGGGCTGCGAGCTTGAAGATTACTGCCCGATCCATTCCGGCGGCATCCCCGGCTTCTTCAAACGATTATTTAAATAAGTAGTTGCTGTTATCTACTGTCTGTTGTCTACTGTCTACTGTCTACTGTCTACTGTCTGCTGTCTACTGTCTGCTGTCTACTGTCTACTGTCTGCTGTCTGTTGTCTGTTGTCTGCTGTCTACTGTCTACTGTCTGTTGTCTGCGACAATCCCGCATCGGAGGAGCCCCCGTCAAATGTCGGGGGCGGGTCTGATGCGGGATTGGATGTGGCATAGAAAAGACTTGTCAATTTCCAAAAAAAAATGTAAAATATTTTAAATCCATACTTATCCCGGGGGAACAAAACTCATGGCAAAAGAATTAATATTAGTAGTTGACGATTACGAACCTTTTCGAACAGCATGCATAAAAGCACTTAAACTAAAAGGATACATGGCATCAGGCGCGTCCAGCGGTGAAATAGCTGTTTCGCTGCTTGATAAATATAGATACGACCTTTTAATAATCGATTATAAAATGGGGGACGTCAGCGGCCTGGACGTTATCAGGAAAGTCAAGGAAACCAACCCCGAAACCGAAATTATTATGGTTACCGCCTTCCCGACCCAGGAGCTTGCAAAGGAAGTGCTAAGGGAGCTGAAAGGCTCCTCTTTCCTCTGCAAACCCGTGGAGTTCCAGAAAATAGTTACAACAGTGGAAACCTGTCTCGAAAGAAGAGCCACCAAAAAAGAGTTCGACCAGACAAGCAGAAAACTCAAATACCCCAAAAATTCCTGATAAATAAATCCTTTCCATTAGTCCCCATTTATTAGCTTATTGTCTATTGAGAGGGGGCCTGTCCTCCGTAGCCTTGGCGAAGGAGGATCTGTACCTATTTTTTTTCTTTTTCCTAGCTACTAACTACTGGCTACCGCCTTTCTATGCTTGAAAATCCAATACTAAAGAGGTACAATTATTTCACTATAGAATGGGGACTATTATGCCTAAATTAACTACTCAAAATAAAACATGAAACTAACACCCTATCACGCTAAATACTTTGCATATGAACTAACTAAAAAATGCTCATCTGATAGTATGCAGAAACTGATGATTTCGCTTGCAGATGCTAGGGTTGATTTAAATCCACATCAGGTTGATGCTGCACTTTTTGCGTTTCGTTCTCCATTTTCAAAAGGTGTTATACTTGCGGATGAGGTAGGTTTAGGTAAAACTATTGAAGCAGGTATTGTAATATCTCAAAAATGGGCTGAGGATAAACGAAAAATACTAGTTATAACTCCTTCATCTCTAAGAAAACAGTGGGGTCAGGAACTTTTAGACAAGTTTTTCATGCCATCCTGTATTATAGAATCCTTAAATTTTAATAAAGCACAGAAAAATGGTTGTGTGAATCCTTTTAAGCAAAAAGACTGTATAGTAATTACATCCTACCATTTTGCTCGAAGCAGAGCGGACTTTATAAAAAGAATAAAATGGGATTTAGTAGTTATTGATGAAGCTCACCGCTTGCGCAATGTGTACAGAACAGACAATAAGATAGCAAAAACAATCCGTGAAACAATAGGGGAGACTCCAAAACTTCTATTAACAGCTACTCCTCTTCAAAACTCTCTAATGGAACTTTACGGTCTTAGTACTTTTATTGACGAGCATATTTTTGGTGATACAAAAAGCTATAAAGACCAGTTTGTGCGTATTACTCAGGATGATATATATGCAGATTTAAGAGAACGCATAAAACCAATATGTCAGCGCACATTAAGAAAACAGGTACTGGAATATATTCCGTATACAAACAGACTTGCACTTGTTAAAGATTTCTACCCTGGCGATGATGAACAAAAGCTATATGACCTTGTCTCAGAATATTTAAGAAGACCTTCTCTTCATGCCCTTCCAACAAGCCAGAGGCAGTTAATAACGCTTATTTTAAGAAAACTGCTTGCCTCTTCATCATATGCAATAGCAAAAACACTTCGTACTCTTGTTGGTCGCCTTGAATGCAAGCTAAAAAAAGACGCGAAGCTTAAAAAAATACAGGAAGAGCTTTCAGAAGATTTTGAAGAGCTTCCGGGCATTGAAGATGAATGGGAGGAAGAAGATGTTAAAGAGGATAAACTTTTAAGTGATGAAGATGTAGAATCAGTTAAAAATGAAATAAAAGATTTAACAAAATTTGCAGAGCTTGCAGAAAGCATAGCACACGATGCAAAGGGAAAAGAGCTTCAAACAGCGCTTTCAATGGGCTTTGAAAAAGCCCAGGAGCTGGGAGCTCAAAAGAAAGCCCTAATATTTACAGAATCAAGACGAACACAGGAATATCTGTTCAAACTTCTATCAGAAAGCGCTTATAAAGACAAAATAGTGCTTTTTAATGGCACAAACAGTGATGATAAGGCAAAGCATATATATAAAGCCTGGACTGAGAAATATAAGGGAACAGATAAAATATCAGGTTCTAAAACAGCAGACATGCGTGCTTCACTGGTAGATTATTTCAAAGATGAAGCAGAAATAATGATAGCTACAGAATCGGCAGCAGAAGGTGTTAACCTGCAGTTCTGCTCACTAGTAGTAAACTATGACCTTCCTTGGAATCCGCAGCGTATTGAACAGCGTATTGGGAGATGTCATAGATATGGCCAAAAGCATGATGTCGTAGTTGTAAATTTCTTAAATAAAAAAAACGCAGCTGATCAAAGGGTTTATGAACTTCTTGATGAAAAGTTTAAGCTTTTTAGTGGTGTTTTTGGTGCAAGCGACGAAGTGCTTGGTTCTATTGAATCAGGTGTTGATTTTGAAAAGCGTATAGCAGAAATATATCAGAAGTGTAGGTTTCCTGAGGAAATTGAAGCAGAGTTTGCTGCACTTCGTTCAGAACTTGAAGAAAAAATTGATGTCAGAATGGTAAAAACCCGTAAAAAAGTTTTTGAAAATCTTGACGAAGAAGTGCACGAAAAACTTAAAATCAGCAGGGAAAAGGGCAAAGAATACTTAAACAAATACGAATCCTGGTTGTGGGATATAACAAAATATGCGCTTAAGGATTATGCGGATTTCCACAAAGAAGAATATTCATTTTATCTTAATAAAAATCCTTTTCCTCATCTTGGGGAGCTTTCTGTAGGACCATACCGTATAGTGCGTGGAGCAGACCCAGCAAAGGAGCATATTTACAGGCTTGGGCATCCAATAGCTCAGGAAATAATCAAACAAGCAAAACAAACTTCACTTAATCCAGTAGAATTAGTGTTTGACTATTCAAATTGTGGCAAACAGATTTCAATTCTAAACAGCCTTATAGGCAAAACCGGAGTACTTTCAGTTCACCAGATAACTATTGAAGCTCTTGAAGAGGAAAACTATATAGTACTTTTGGGCTGTACTGATTCAGGAGAGCAGCTAACGCCTGAACAATGCTTCCGAATTTTCTCAGTTCCTGCAGAAACTAAGCAGGAAAACATTGATATAGCAATACCTGAAATACTTATTAATGGACTTAATAAAAATAAAAATGACATTTTTGAACAAATAGAACAGCGAAATACGTCATTTTTTGAAAATGAAATTGAGAAGCTTGACAAATGGGCAGAAGATAAAAGAACATCTTTAAAACTTCAGCTTAAAGATTTTGATGAACAAATAAAAGAGCTTAAGCGTATTAACCGTACAGCAACAAATCTTCCTGATAAGCTCTCAGCTCAAAAGAAAATTAAGGAGCTTGAAAAGAAACGTGACGAAGCCTGGCATGAATATGATATGGCAGGAAGAGAAATCGAAAAACAAAAAGACGAAATAATAGATATTATAGAAATAAAGTTGAATAAAAAAACTACAACAGAACAGCTATTTTGTATAAAATGGTGTATTGTATAGGAGTATAAAATGTCAAAAATTCAAAAGCTTGACCTTAAAACAAAAAGCATTACAGATGATGAAAAAGCAAAACTTAAAAGCGTGCTGCCTTACGTGTTTAGTGAAGGTAGTAAAATTGATTTTGATAAACTTAAAACTGTGCTGGGTGAAGACGTAGACACTGGTGAAGAACGCTTTGGGATGCAGTGGCCAGGTAAAGCAGAATGTTTTAAAGTTATTCAGGAACCAAGCATTGCAACGCTTAAGCCATGCAAAAATGAAAGCGTAGACTGGGACACTACAGAAAACCTGTTTATTGAAGGTGACAATCTTGAAGTGTTAAAGCAGCTACAAAAATCATATTACGGCAAAGTAAAGATGATTTATATTGACCCGCCATATAACACAGGAAATGATTTTATCTACCCTGATAATTATTCCGAATCGCTGGATACTTATTTAGCATACACAGGTCAGATTGATTCTCAAGGAAAGAAGTTTTCTACAAACACTGAATCTGAAGGACGCTTTCATTCAAAGTGGATGAATATGATGTATCCCCGCCTATTCCTTGCCCGTAACCTTTTACGTGATGACGGAGTAATATTTGTAAGTATTGATGACAATGAAGTGGATAATCTAAAAAAAATAATGAATGACATATTCGGTGAAAGTAATTACGTTGACGTATTGAAATGGAAAAGAAAGAAACAACCTTCTTTCTTGGCAACACATACAGCCAAAGTTATGGAATATATAATGGTTTATGCAAAAGTTAAAGGTAGTTTAGAGAAATTATCTATTGAAGGCACTTCGGATTCTACAAAAAAAGTAATTAATGTCTCAAATAAGGAAAGCAAAAGACATTTCTCTAAAAATGTTAGGATAAAAATTGATGGGAAGGGTGTAATAAAAAAGGGCAGATATACCATAAAAACAATGGATGTCGAATATTTGCAAGATGTTCATTACGATAATAACAGAACTTTGAATGAAGTAACAGTAATATCAAAGTTTACAGTAAGTCAAGAAAATATATATGAATTTATAGATAATGATTTATTATTTATTACAGCGCAAAAAGGATTAAGAAGAGACGTATCTCAAGAAGAAATTGGAAAGAGGAAATCTATTACAGATTTATTGTTGAGTGAATGGGGTGATAACCAAGAAAGTGAAAATGAATTAAAAGCGATATTTGGTACTGGGGATTATTTCGATTATTTAAAATCAATTAAATTAATTGGTAATCTTGTTAAATCATGTTTTTCTGAAAATCAAATCATTTTAGATTTTTTTGCTGGTTCTGCCACAACGGCGCATTCAGTGTTAAATCTTAATGCTGAAGATGCTCAAAAAAGAAAGTTTATATTGGTCCAGCTTCCAGAAATATTAACTGAGGACTCAAAAGCCTTTAAGGATGGTTATAAAACAATATCAGATATTGGGAAAGAGCGTATACGCAGGGTAATCAAGAAAATCAAAGAAGAGAAGAAGGAAAAAGCAAAGAATAAAGATGGCGACTTATTTAAGGACAAACAAGAAAACAATGACACTTTAGATTTAGGTTTTAAAGTATTTAAGCTTGATAAATCTAACTTTAAGATATGGGACGAAAATGTTGATGAAAAGGTTGTTGAAAAACAAATTGAGCTTGCGATAGACCATATAGACCCTAAGAGCACTGAGTTGGATTTACTATATGAAATACTTTTAAAATCTGGTTTTGAACTTACGACCTCTTTAAAAGAGTTAAAGGTTGAAGGCAAGAAAGTGTATTCTGTTTCAGATGGGGCGTTACTTATTTGCCTTGAAAACAAGCTTACTAAAGAGTTAATAAGAGAAATAGCAAAGCTTGAACCTGCACGAGTTGTGTGTAAAGACAGCGGCTTTGAAGGTAATGATCAGTTAAAGACAAACGCAGTGCAGATTATGAAGTCATTCAAAGTAGAGAGTTTTAGAACCATATGATGAAATTTAAATTTGATGCTAAACAACAATTTCAATTAGATGCTATATATGCAGTTGTGAGCTTATTTGAAGGGCAGTCTTTAAGCAAAGGCTCTTATGAGCTTACAATGCATGATAAGTATGAAGTGTTTGACCTTTCTCAAGTACAAACTCATTTAGGAATAGGAAATAATTTAGAGCTTGATGACGAAGTTTTAAATAATAACCTTAAGATAATCCAGAAACAAAACAACATTCATCAGGAAGATTCTATAAAAACAAAGGGCAGGAACTTTGCTATTGAAATGGAAACAGGTACAGGTAAAACTTACGTTTACTTGCGTACCTGTTTTGAGCTGAATAAACAATATGGCTTTAAGAAATTTATTATTGTTGTTCCTTCTGTTGCTATAAGGGAAGGTGTTCTAAAATCTATTGAGTTAATGAAGGAACATTTCAAGGAATTGTATAGCAACCTGCCGTTTAACCACATAGTATACAACTCGAAAAGAGTAAATGAACTGCGCAGCTTTGCAACTGCTAATGAGCTTCAGATAATGATAATTAATATTGACTCTTTTAATAAAAAAGAGAGCAATATCATACATGATGTACGGGATAAATTAAACGGTAGAAAGCCTATTGATTATGTAAGAGCTACAAACCCTATAGTTATTATGGATGAGCCTCAGAATATGGAGAGTGATACTGCTAAAAAAGCGATAGAATCTTTAAATCCCATATGCACCCTCCGCTATTCTGCTACTCACAGGGACAAATATAACCTTATTTACCAGCTCGATCCTATAAAAGCCTTCCAGATGAAGCTGGTTAAAAGGATATCTGTTGCACCTGTACTGGCAGAAAATGATGCAAATGCTGCATTTATTAAGGTTAATTCTATTTCTAACAGGAACGGCAGGTTTAGTGCAAACCTTACAATACACAAGCAGACTCCAGACGGTTCAAAAGCAACCAAGATGACTGTCAAGAAAGATGATGACCTATTTATTAAGTCTAATGAGCGGGAAATTTACAGAAACGGCTTTATTGTTGATGAGATAAATGCTCGGCCTAGTATGGAATATATAAAGTTTTCCAATGGAATACGTATTTCTATTGGTGAAGAACGGGGTGGTGTTAGAAAAGAAGTGGTGCGTGAACAGATTAAGCAGACTATTAAGGCACACTTAGATAAAGAAGTTCAGGTTCAGGATACAGGAATTAAGGTATTGTCGCTGTTTTTTATTGATAAGGTTTCAAATTACAGGCTTTATACTGATTCCGGCTATGAAAAAGGAGTTTATGCTCAGTGGTTTGAAGAGGAATATAAAGCGTTAGTTGATTCTCAGGAGTATGCGAGCCTGTTTAAAAAGCATGTGCCTGTAGATAAAGTGCATAATGGATATTTTTCAATGGATAAAAAGGGCGGTAAGGAACATTATGTTGATACTACGGGTAATACTGTTAAGGATGATGATACATATAACCGTATAATGAAAGATAAAGAAAAGCTTTTGAGCTTGGAAGATCCGCTAAAATTTATATTCTCTCATTCTGCGCTGCGTGAAGGCTGGGATAATCCAAACGTTTTTCAGATATGTACACTAAGCAACACGACCTCAAAGATAAAAAAGCGTCAGGAGATAGGGCGTGGGATGAGACTGCCTGTTAACCAGCTGGGTGAACGTGTCTCTGATGAATATATTAATAATCTGGTAGTAGTTGCAAACGAAAGTTATGAAGAGTTCGCTGCTACACTTCAGAAAGAGTTTGAGGAAGAATGCGGTATCGTATTTGGCAGGCTGCCTATAGAGGCGTTTGTTGGTTTGGTGTATAGTTCTGATGATAAAAAGGTTGTTGTTGATAAGGAAATGTCTGAGAAAATATGGGACAATATAAAGAAACAGAATTTAATTGAGCCTGATGGTTTTATTAAAAAAGAATTTAATGAGTCTATTGAAAACAATACTTTTAATGTACCTAAAGAATTTGAGCAATTAAAGTCGGAGATAATTAAGTCTGTTGAAAAGTATCAGATAGAAAGGCACATAACAAAACACAACCCGGTTAGAGGCCAGTTGAACGAAAAGGTTTTAATCGATCCTGAATTTGAAAAGTTTTGGAACGCTATAAATACAAAGACCATATATTCTGTTAATTATTCAACTGAAGAACTTATAGAAAAAACATCAAAAGCAATTATGAAGCTGGGTAAAATCGACCCTCCTAAGATAAAAACTTCAATGGCAGATATAGAAATGACAACAAAAGGAGTGAAAGCAAATCTAGTTAGAACTCCTTCTTCAGCTTATGTCACAAAGTATAAAAGGTTGCCTGATATTTTAACTTACATTCAGAGCAGAGTTGAACTTACAAGGCGTACAATATATGATATTCTGAAACAATCTAAACGGATGCAAGATTTTTCTGTTAACCCTCAACTGTTTATGGACTCTGTAGTCAAAGAGATACAAAGCGTTCTTAATCAGATGATTGTTGAGGGTATAAAGTACGAAAGGCTGGAAGGAATTATGTATGAGATGTCGAGACTTAGAGATGATGCTCATAAGTTAAACTTTTCAAAAGATAGAATTGTGCCTACAACAAAATCAATTCATGATTATATTGTCTATGATTCAGGAGTAGAAAAGAAGTTTGCTGAAGGGTTGGAACGATTAAGAGATGTTAAGTTTTTTATCAAATTGCCAGGATGGTTTAAGGTAGATACTCCGGTGGGTTCTTATAATCCTGACTGGGCAATATTAAAATATAATGGAGAGATAGTTTATCTGATACGAGAAACAAAGTCAACAAGAGACCAATTGCAGCTTAGAGGACTTGAAAGTGCAAAGATCAAGTGTGGTTCAAGGCATTTTGAAACAATAGGAATCGATTATGATATTGTTACAACTGCTGATGAAATATAAAACATAGAGGATAAAATGTCAAATAATGAGGAAAAGATTTTAAATAAACCAGCAAAGAACTTTTTTGAAAATAAAATTAAATGTGAATTTGCAAAAAATGAATTTAGGTTTTCTGCAGGCACGCTTGATCTTGTTGCTTATAACAGAAAGCAGAAATGTTTCCATGTAGGAGAAGGCAAGCTCGCACATAGAGTATCTTCTGTTGGACATGCGGTAGGTCAGCTTATAGCTTATATTTCAATGATTCAAGAAAGCGGATTTGATTTTCTTGACAGGATATCAAAAGAAGCGAACCTATATTTAACTGATTTTACTGATTTTTTAGAAAACAAAGCTATTAAAGTTTGTTTTTATATAATACTGCCTGAAAAATTGAAAAGCAAAATATTGGGCCCCGCAGAGCTTATGTTGGGCAACATCGGTGATTTTGGCGAATCAATAGGTATAATGTTTGCAAAATATAGCAAATGTGAATTATATAAAGAAGCAAAGCCGATTAATATAAAAATCCGCAAATTATACTCAAGGGATGAGCTTTATGAAGCTGTAAAAAATAAACTTCTTGTTCATAAAGAATCCCGGGGCCTAGAGGTTTTTGAAATAGATTGGCCGAGATGTTTAAAATTCAGGGAGATTGGTGGAAATCCCAATCTTCATTTTGAAATCTGGCATAAGCACAGTAAAAAAGGAGATAAATTTAATAATTTTGAGATAGCTTTTCATTTAGAATGGAATTTAAAGCATATAAAAAAGAAACATAAAACAACTTATAAGCGTGCAAGAACAATTATTAGACGCATGAAACAAGCTCGAACAACTTTAAAGCGCAACTTGCATCCTTTTGTTTTTACAAAAGCATGGGGTGAAGGATGGGCGAAACTGTTTACTACTTATCAAACCAAATCTGAAAACATTGACAATGAAGATCTGAACTATCTATATGAAGAACTCCTTGCATTAGTTAAAACACTGTTACCGAAACTAAAAAAAATAAGTTGGGGGCGAAAAACGCATCGCCTGGAAGAAAATAAAACAGAATTTGATTAGGGAAATATGCGATACTTATTAATAATTACGATTTTGCTGATGCCGGTATGCGGGTATGCGTCGGGCGTTGCGGTTGACGTTGAAACAGGAATTACCGGATTCGGGGGATACAACAACGTTGATATACCAAAGGATACGGGCACGAGGTTTTCGCTTACGGATGATTTATCCCTGGAGTCCAAGGCGTTTGTGCGGGTGCGCTTGACAAAAGAGTTCAAGAAGAACAATTTTATCTCCGTGCTGTATGCGCCTCTTTCGCTGAAAGCAGGCGGGGTGCTGCCTGCGGACGTTTCTTTTAACGGGGATCTTTTCCCTGCAAACACCGAGGTTGACGGAACGTACAGGTTCGACTCATACAGGATTACCTATTACAAAAAATACGAGAAAAGCGAAAAGCTTGATTTAAAGATAGGGTTCACTGCAAAAATCAGGGACGCGTCCATTAAAATCGCGTCTGCAAGCAAAACCTCGGAAAAAAAGAACACGGGTTTTGTGCCGCTTCTGAATTTCGGTGCCGAGTATGAAATAGCGCCTAAATTTTCGATTGTTTTTGATGCTGACGCTCTTGCAGGAGGGCCCGGCCGCGCAGAGGACGTTCTGCTTGCAGGAAGTTACAAAACAAGCGACAGCTTAAAGATAAAGCTCGGGTACAGGATTGTTGAGGGCGGCGCGGACGTTACGGAAGTGTACAACTTTGCGCTGCTGAATTACTTCATAATTGGTTTTACTTATAAAATGTAGTAGACTGTAGACAGCAGACAGCAGACAGCAGACAGGGAAAAACAACAAAACAAAAGGAGGTAAGGATGAAGAAGAATGTTGGGGGTACGGACAGGATTATCAGGCTGGTTCTTGGGGCTGCGCTTATTGCTGCAGGAATAGTGCTGAAAGGTGTGCTGGGACTGGTTTTGATCATTGCGGGTGTAATCGGGATTGTAACAGGACTAATTGGCTGGTGCGGATTGTATACGGTGTTAGGGATTAATACGTGCAAGATAAGTCAGTAGACAGTAGACAGCAGACAGTAGACAGGGAAAAGAAAAGCGACCATTTATTGGTCGCTTCAGTAAAGCGATGACTAAAGCATCGCACTACTTTTTCTAAAACAAAATACAAAAAAACACAACACCGGGGGTCGCTGAAGCAAACACCCGGTGTTATGAAATAATTTTTACGGCCACAAGGGCCTACACTACAAATCAGAAAAAAACAACACCCGGGGTTAGCAAAATAAAAGAATGTATTGACATTTTGAGATAAGTATGTTATAATATTTCTGTAAGTTGTAATATTTTACAATATAGGGAAATATTATGAAATTCGATGATTTCTTAAATTACTTTCAAAATAAAGCAATTATTGATTCCAGTTCTTTCTCTTTTTTTGGAGATGCAAAAATTATAAGAAGGCAGGTTAGAGGTTGGTGCAAAAAGGGGTATTTACTGTCATTGAAAAGAGGCATTTACATCCTTAATAAAAAATACAGGAAAACCGACCCTTCTGTACTTTTCATCGCTAATTTTCTAATTAATCCTTCATATGTCAGCCTTGAGTATGCACTAGGATATTATTTTCTCATCCCGGAACAGGCCAGTGTTATTACCTCGGTTACTACAAAAAAAACAGCCACATTTGATAACCCCCTTGGCAAATTCGAATATAGAAACGTGAAAGAAAACCTCTTTTTTGGGATGAAGAAAGCCACCTATGGCGGACAGGAAGGTTTTATTGCAACTCCTGAGAAAGCAGTTGCTGATTTCTTTTATCTTACACCACGGGCAAAACCTGATTTTGACTACTTTGATTCCATGCGATTCCAGAAACTTGAAACACTTAATCTTAAGGTGCTTAGGTCTTTCAAGGGCAGGTTTAACAAAAGAGTTGATGCTATTTTAGAGAAATTTATCGGATATATCAAAAAAACAAAAAGCGAGTACAAAAAATTATGAAAGACTACATCAAGGAAATCATTAAAAAGGGAGAATCATCTGATTATCAAAGAAACCTTGTAAGAGAGTATCTGCAGGAGTATTTCCTTTATATTTTGTACCGCAAGAAATTCTTCAAGGACATTGTTTTTTGCGGGGGAACGTCATTAAGGTTTATTTACAAAATTAAGCGTTTTTCCGAAGACCTGGATTTCAGTTTATCCCAACAATCCGGAAAAATTGATTTCCAGGACATTTTGAAAATCCAAAAGGATGAATTTGAAAAGGCAGGGTTTAAAGCCGAGGTCAAGATTTCCATGAAAACAAACGTTAACAATGCATTCTTTGACTTTCCCGGATTATTATTTGAATATGGGTTATCTCCGCATAAACAGGAAAAAACATCAATTAAGATCGAAATTGACACAAACCCTCCCAAAGGCGGAAAAGAAGAAATGAGCACATATAACGGAAGTTTCATGTTTTATTTAATGCATTATGATATTGCTTCTCTATTCGCAGGTAAAATGCATGCTTTACTGGCAAGGAAATATACAAAAGGAAGAGACTGGTATGACTTGGTTTGGTATTTATCTAAATTTAAAGATATCACACCCAACTTTGAAATGCTAAACAATGCATTGAAACAAACAGGAAATGATTCAATTGCAGTCAATGGGGAAAACTGGAAACAAATTCTTCTCGGGCTGGCAAAAGATTTAGACGAGAAAAGCATTGTTTCTGACGTTTACAGGTTCCTTGAAGACCCTGGCGAAAAAGAGCTTCTTACAAAGGAAAATATAATTAATACTATTGGAACTTAAGCTGAAAATGGTTTTGTAATGCGACCATTTATTGGTCGCTTCAGTAAAGCGATGACTAAAGCATCGCACTACTTTCTCTAAAACAAAACACAAAAAACACAACAACGGGTTTTCGGGTTGTGAGGTTTTCGTAGGGCAAGGCTTTAGCCTTGCAAAATTATAAAGAAGCAACCCTAAAGGGTTGCCCTACTT
>JAFGIL010000001.1 GCA_016929635.1 Endomicrobiales bacterium | reverse complement strand
CTGAAGGGTCGCACTACGTAAAGGCTCATCTTTTCTTAAATCTATTGTTCCATCAGGCATCTCAATCCCTCTAAACACAATGCTTGCTATCACTCTTGTTATAAATGTTGCGAATAACTGTCCCCCTAATACTATCACAACAGGAAGTGTAAACGGTAATACAACTAACGCTAATCCTACTATCGGTATACTTAATGACACAGCCCCCGTAAGTATTGGCAACACTGCATTTACGACTAACCCTGTTATTACAGTTCCAAAAAGTGCAATGATTAAGTTTTGTATTAAAGAATACGGCCTTCTTTCTTTCTTACTTATCCTATCTTTGATTCCTTTTGCTATATCAGATTGTATTTCAGGTTCAACCTGCCAGCCCCGTTCATCTATGTATCTTCGAACTTTTGCCTCAACGTTTTTAGAATCAACATCCGGCCTTGCTGACGGAACTTCAGCATCTTTGATTAAGTATCCATACTCATCATACTCCCTTGTTGCTTCTACCAGCCTGCCGTCTAAATCGATATATCTTATTGTAAGCGTGTACCCCTTTTCTGTTTTAACCAGTTCGACACTTGTTTCGGGGTCACTGGCACAGATCTGCCTGAATGCTTCGTTGATTTCCTCAATGCCGTGGTGCCTTATTAAATCGCCCATGGCAAGCGTTGCCTGATCAACAAGCCCGCACGCAGAAAGAACCATGACATTTAATGAATTAGGGACAGACACTTTTTGTTTGATATGTTTTGGATGTTTACCGTAAAGAATGGGGACAGCCCCCTTTTCCTTGGCAATATTCTTATGCAGGGGCAGTCCCCATTCTTTAGTTACACTAAAAGCAGCAGCTTTTAATGTTTTACTTCTGTATTCAAGCAGTTCGTCATACACAGCCTCAGCAAACTTCGTATCCTTGGTTACATTGGGCGTGATAACAATGTACGAAATGTTTCTTTCTTCAAGTATCTCGCTTATTCCCTGCGTATGGAAACCTCCTGTCACTAGCACCACTATTTCTTGTGCATTTGAGATGATATCAGAAATTTCATTGCTATTTTGTAATGTGAGTTTTTGATTTTTAATACTAGATTCTCGATGCTCGATATTCGCAGAGTCAGAAGCTAATGATGTGTTACGAGCATCAAGCATCGAGGATCGAGCATCTATAATCTTGCAGTTATTTATCAAACATCCGTTTCTCTTGATATTTGTGCAGTAATACCCGTTAAGAGAATCGATGTATGGTTTTAATTCCGACAGCTTGCCGTCCCCTACGTATTTAGACCACAGCAATTCAAAGCGTACAAGATTCTTGCAGACATATTGGTAGTTATCAGCCGAGACTTTATAAGATAAGTAATCTTTCAGGTATTTAACGAACTCAACAAGAAATACGGCATCTTTTTCCGTAACCGTATCCGCAAGCCTCAGCCGTATCTCCGTGATTAACCTTTCCTCTTCCTGAATAAGTTCAAGCGGATTTACCTGAGCGCTAATACTGAGATAATTAAAAAACTTTTTTAAATTCGGGAAATTGGCCAGAAATGAGGGATTTTTCTCAGCTATCTTTATTAAGTACAAATACAATTGATTCTGATCAGTAAAGTTTGATGTTTTCTCAAGCAGGTTGTTATAGGTATTATAAGGTAATTCCTTTTTTAATAATCCAAGATATCCCCTCAGCTCGCTCCCTATACTCTTAAAGTTCAGTTTATTATTTATCTCAAATACTTCTCTAAATTTTGATATGTTTCTAAAGTTTGAAACATTAATATCCAGCTTATCTGCCTGTTTTATAAGCAGTTCATAGTATTTCTCAGGTTTTAATTTGTTCTCCTGGTATCTTTCTTTAATTCTGCTTAACTTCCTATTTTTAGCATTGTAGTATCTTTCTTCCAACTCTTTCAGGTCGGGTTTTAAGCTATCAAAAATAATCCCTATTGATTCCTGATCACTTGAGATGTTCTTCAATCTCAACACGTTCTCTTTATGAAGCTTGTCGTTATCAGCGCCTATAAGTAAATCGGTTTTTCCTGTAACTATCGAATAATGCTCCGCGCCGGAAAGTTTTCCCCCGTCAATTAACGTATCAACGATTTTAGTTCTCAATTCTTTATCTTTGATATTCGCAAGCCATGATGTATCGATTTTACCGCAGGCGCCTTCCATGTATACATGTTCCAGATTGTATTTCTTGTCAAGCAGCGAAAGGAGCTTCGAAATGTTCTTCTGTACTTCAGGATGGCAGTGCAGGTCCTGGATGTTAATAAATATCGTATCTCGTGAAGCGTATTTCGTATCTCGTAGTTGTTTTTTTCCTGTTTCGAGATACGCTTCACTAGATACTAGATACGAATCTGTTATTCTTCCCACAGAAGAAGGAATCCCAAATTCATCGAAGATGCTATTGAATTTTTTAGCCTCTTTCTGCCTTTCAATTACTGCATGCAAAGGCTGGCTGATTATGAAAGTAAATATAAAACAACCCGCAGTGCAAACAGCTATTATTTTTTTGAAGTAAGATTGCTTCGTCACTCTGTTCCTCGCAATGACCGACCTTTTTATGTCATTGCGAGCCGCAGGCGAAGCAATCTTAAGATTCGCAAATATAAAACTAGTTATTTTACACATCATAATTCTTACACTACCAATAAAAAAACCCAATCCTTTCAGAAAAGAATTGGGCAAGCCGCTTCTATTAAGTTTTAAATTTAAAATGCTGTCGATGTCACCCCTTGGAAGCATACAAAATAGAGCCAGTAAAAAAAGATACATGAACAGAAGTTTGGAATATTTATACAAAACACTGATATATGCATTTTGTATTAAAGGAACTGATATACCAGACAGGATTTTAACAGGCAAGACATTAAAATAAATATTTATGCCTGTTGGACTGCATATTTTTTCTGTATTTGATTTGGCTTTCAACGGTTGGTTCTTTTCCTCGCCCGGGCCTTCATCCAAAGGGAAGGCGTTTCCGGTAGCCAGGTTCATTGCGAGTGTCCTGATTGTGCTTAATGAACCTGTGATTTTGACTACCGAGTTTACTGCTGACAGGCTTTCACCAATAACCCTGAAATCATAATTGATTGAATTTTCAACCATAATTTGAGTGAGTAAAACTAT
>JAFGIL010000034.1 GCA_016929635.1 Endomicrobiales bacterium | reverse complement strand
GAGCTATTAAACCGGAAATAAAACAAATGGGAATCAATAACAACAGGTTAATCCTGTATGGAAACCTCTCAAGCCAGTTTTGCATCACGAGTATAGCAACAGGCCACGCTATGATGTTTGCAATCAAAACCGGCTTTGAAAACTGCCAGAGGAGTAAACTCACAATGTTTTTAACTTTAGCACCCATTACTTTCCTTAACCCTATCTCCTTTATGCGCCGTTCAACTGTAAATGATGCAGACCCGAACAACCCCATGCAGGAGATAAATATGGCCAGTAACGAGAAGCCGGTCAGTACTTTCATCTCTGTCTGTTCCTGTTCAAACTCCTGTGCAAGCAGTTGGTCGACAAAAACAGTCGATATTTCTGCTTCCCCGGTTATTTTATTCCAGGCCGAGGTTACCCGGTCCAGAATCCTTTTTGGCGAGCCTTTAAAACGCAGGGTAATAATATTTACCTGATCGGGCATAAGCAGATAGACCTCAGCCCTCGGCTGGGAGTTGATGCTGTAGAGATGATTATCTACAACAACACCTATAATAGTGTAAAGGCTGTTATTGGTAGTGGTTGAATTGATGATGTTACCCACAGCATCTTCAGGACTTGAGAAGCCAAGCACTCTGGCGGCACTTTCGTTGATAATAATATTTCTTTCAAAGAGTTCCTTGGACGAATCACTGCCGGATGTAGAATTCGCCCCAAATCTTGATTCGGGAATATCACGGTTTTCTTCATAATTTCTTCCTGCAACAACCCGAATCTGGTAGGTCTGGAAATAGTCATAACATATAGCGATGGTAGAAATCGGATAACTGACATTCGATCCGGGATGAGTATAAATACGGTCGTTTTTTATTTTTTGACTTGGATAAATATCCGACAGACAAATACCTGAAACACTATCCAGTGTTTTTAACTCATTTTTAAGCAGTGCAACTGTATCTCCCAGATCCGGACGGTACTTGACTTTATCTATAACAAGCAGGTTTTCCTTGTTATAGCCTGGATCACGGTTAAGGCTGTATCTTAACTGAATATAAACCACAATGGTAGCGATGATTAAAATGGTTGATATACAAAACTGGAAGATCACCAGTATATTCCGCAGAGATATGGAACCCTTGGTTTCTTTGGATTGGTTGGCCTTAAGGCTGTTACTTGGGCGGAAGCCGGACAGGATAAAAGCCGGATAAAGCCCGCCGCTTATCCCGACTATTAAAAACAGGGCAAATAATAACACAAGTATTATCGGAGAAGTATAGTCCGGAGAGATTGTTTTCCCGATCATTGACTCAAATACCGGAAGCATAATTTCAATAATACCCAGGGATAATATTACTGCCAGTAATGACATGAAGACTGATTCTCCGAGAAACTGTACTATCAGCTGTTTCCGTTTTGCACCCACAACCTTTCTCATGGCCACTTCTCTGGCCCGCTGTGTAGCCTTTGCAGTGGTGAGGATGGTAAAGTTAATACAGCCTATCAGCAGGACAAGAACGGATATGACAGCAAAAGACAGTACAACTGTCCTGTTTCCGCCTGCCCTCATTGTATCCCATGAAGAATCAAGATGTATAGTTTCTATATTTTGAAAATCCACTGACATTACATCGCCGGCTGACAGACCGGGATCTGAAAAAAGTGTTGAAATATCGACATTCCTGTTAATAAAAGCAGGCATAAGAGGTTTTAATGTTTCAATATCAATGTTCTTTTTTATCTTAAAATAGGAAACGGTATTTAAGCGGTGCCATCTTTTCATTCTCGGATGTATTGAAGTATCATCAAATAAAGATAACATAGGTATATCGAGGACAGTATTTCCCCTGATGCGATATACCGCTGTAATTTTATAATCTATACCCGGTCCGAAAGAGGAAAGCGTTAATACTTTGCCCACTGGATCCTGCGATCCGAAATAACGTTTTGCGACTTCCGAATTTATTGCAATATTTGAAGGGTCCTTCAGTGTATTTTCAAGATCCCCTGACAGGATTTCAAACTGAAAAAGCTCAGTAAAAGCGGGATCAATCTGGATAAGCTCTTCATTGAACTGAGCGTCTTCTCTAAAAATTGTAACCTCACTGGGAAATGCCCGGGCGCTTTTCTCTATTTTGTCTTTAAAGGTTTGCTCAAGAAGCGGCATTGCCGGGATGGGAGTAAATGCAAATTTTGACGGCCCTTTGCCGGGAAAATCGAATTGAAAATTTACACGGTAAATCCTGTCCGAATCTTTCCATTGTTTGTCATATGAGTATTGATCTTTGACATACAGGGCTATAATAATGCAGGCTGAAAGACCTATGGCGAGCCCTGCGATATTGATTATGCTGTAAAGCTTGTTTTTGATCAGGTTATTTATTGCTGTGATAAAGTAGTTTTTTAGCATTTTATGCCCCTTCGGAGTAATTCAAGATTTCAGATTCAAAATTAAATATTAAAAGCTTTTAAAACCTTCACCCTGTTAAATACCTTGAGAATTAGGGTGATGTAATTTCATTAAGTCTCTATTGTTTGGAAGATTAAATCTTCACCATTAAGCATACTTATTATCTCAAGGTAAGATTTGAGTAGTAAAATGCTCAAATCTTATTTAACAGGGTAAACCGTGTGCCCTGCACCTTGTACCTTTCTTTTACTCATACCTCAACGCCTTAATCGGCTTACTCCTTGCCACCCGTGTTGTATTTCCTGCCACTGTAAACCATGCAATAACCAGCGCAATCAAACCTGAAACCAGGCATATTGGAATCATCAACAATGGATTAAACCGATAGGTAAATTGCTCAAGCCATTTTTGCATAGCAAATATGGCAACAGGCCAGGCAATAATGTTTGCAAGCAGTACAGGTTTGGAAAACTGCCAGAGGAGTAACGATACAATGTTTTTAACCTTTGCACCCATGACCTTTCGCAGGCCTATCTCCTTTGTACGTTTTTCAACTGTAAAAGAGGTCGATCCGAACAGTCCCATGCAGGCGATAAAAATCGCGAGTATAGAAAAGCTT
>JAFGIL010000033.1 GCA_016929635.1 Endomicrobiales bacterium | reverse complement strand
TATTATATAGTAATTATTACTATTTGTCAAGCCCTTTTGAGTTAATAAATTAAAAAAGGCACAGAGTATCTTTTACATATACGCTGTGCCTTTATATTATAATCTGTTCCGCCTAAAACTTATATGCAAGCTTTGTTCCGTACGACGCAGCTTCGGCATAGGTATATCCGGGCCATCCTGTCATAGTTACGTGGGATTTCACGTCTAACAGATTTTTCGCAAAAAGAGTTATGGTAAGAGGCCTGCCGTACACGTTGTCCGCGACAATTGCCAAATCAACAAGCTCTTCCCCGTCTCCCCTCCATACTCCTCCGTTTGGATAACCATTCGGCATATCTATAAAACCGTTGATATTAAGATTGACTGATAAATTATTATTTAAATAATAATCAGTGCCGATATTATATATCTGCCTTGGATCTCCGTTGGGGGAGGCTTTATTTATTTTGGTGTTTGCGTATGTCCAGTTGCCGAAAACAGCTATTTTGTTTGAAATTTTATGGCGAATATCAAACTCGAAACCATCGCTCGTTCCTTCCCCGCTGTTTCCATGCCCCTGTTCCAAAGTATTGCCCAACGAATCAACAATCGTTATCCATGTAAAGTAATTGGATATTTTATAATAGAATCCGGTAACTGAGGCACGGGTATTATTTGCATTATAAGATAACTGCAGGTCGTGTTCTTCTATATCTTCAGACTTTTCTACATGTCCGAACATCTTGTGAAATTTTTTATCAATAGGAGGACGTTCATATCCTGTATTGTAACAATACTTGGTGCTTAACCTGCCCGACAGCTGATAAATTGCAGCTCCTCTAGGCATTAATTTCCCCCCGACTTCTATGAAATCGCTGTACTCAAAACTCAACCCTGCAACTAAAGTAAGCGCATCAGTTGCATTAAAAGTATCTTCTATGTATAAACCGCTGGTGTCTTCACGATTGACATCGGTTACATAGGAATATTTATAACCGTTGGGGTATCCGCCGTTAAGAGTTGTCGAGCCTGACCCTACCATAAACTGCTGGCGCTGGCTTGGCCCGAACTCAGTGCTTGCAAACTTGACACCTGCAAGGATGATATGTCTGTCAGCTATCTCTTTTTTTATAATTGATTCAATACTTAATCCCATTTCCGTTTTTGTTTCCAGGTCAGTTGTAGCCATCGGGTCAATTCTACTTACAAGTATACCACGGTCATATGCTAATGTATGGAAATTAATTTTATTGGTAAGCAGAGTATCCATAGATAACTCATACTCTTTTTCCACTTCCGTGTACATATGCTTAAAAACCACGTCCTGAAGGTCAGCATCCAGATTGCTTCCCCATAAGTACCCCTGCCGTGTATATGAAGCACGTGTCTTTACGCTTAATGTATCCGCTTTTACTTTTCCGTAAAACTCCCATGAGGGCTGCAAATCTATAAGAGGAGAATTATGGCCCCTCTGCCCTGAAAGTTTATAGTTATCATAATCAGTGTTTTGGCTTTCGCCGCCCCAATAGTATACCTTATTGTATCCAGCTCCTGTATTTTCAAATCCCTTGCTCTGTGTAAAGGTAAATGAAAACATATAATCCATTTTATCGGTTTTTTTGCCGTACAGTATATTTCCCGTAGTCTGTTCATCGCGTGTCGAGAAACTGAAGGAAGGCTGTGTCCCGCTGATTTTCTCGCCATCTTTAGTAATAACGTTGATGATACCCAAACAGGCATTGGAACCCCACAGAGTTGAACCGGGGCCTTTAACAATTTCTATTCGTGCAACCATATCCATATTTGGAATATCAAGAAGCCCCCACGGACCGTCCTGCAGGATATTTGTTATGGGAGCCCCGTCGATAAGCCATACAAACTTGTCTATCTGGTCGGATGTAAATCCCCGGGAACCTATAATTGTAGTTTCGCGAAAACCCAGACGAAAACCCGGAAGGCGCTTTAAAACGTCTCCGAGCGTACGCGCGCCGGAACGTTTAATCTCTTCTGCCGTCACGACATAAACAACCGAAGGAGCTTTATTTATGGTTTCTTCCTTTTTTGAAGCTGTGATAACAGATGGAATCTCCATAAACAACAATGCTTCAGCAGACAACTCATCTGTTTCCCTGCAGACAGCGTTGTCTGGGCCAATCAAAAACGAAAATACAAAAAGCATAATAGGGGCCACACAAACTTTTTTCATAGACTCCTCCGTATAATATTTACTATCAAATGAAATATACAAAATAATAAATAAGTTGTCAATTTTATTTAGATTGTTAATAATACAAGGGGGAGCTATTCTTTAACATAAGGAGAGTTTGTAGTAGAAAAACCTCAGATAAGGTCTATCCAACAAAAGCTTCTAAAATGATTTTATTAGTAGCATATGTTGATGGCGTTTGTGCTTCCTTGAAATTGGCCCCTATATATATGTAGTTCGGAAGGGCTGGGCTTATAACGGTTTCCCTTTCCTTCTCGGCCTGGTCCGCATCCTATAGTATTTTTCAATCTCTTCTTCGGGTAAAACATCAAGCACCCTCTGCAACAGCGCCTTAAGTTCTTTAAGAAAAGGATAACTGGGATTAAATTATATAATCTGACATTTTCTTTATTTTGGACTGCTATTACACCGCCGTTTTCCAGGCGTTTTATCTGCTGCTGAACGCCATTAAAAGTCCTGGCTATCCCTCTGGCATAGGCATCTCCATAATTTAGAATATAGAGCAATACTTTTTCTACTACTTTATTACCTAAAATAGGTTCTAACATATACCCACCTCGTGGCCATAATATTTACTAAACTGAACATATTATATGTTCTTTATAACAGATAAACCATCTTTTGTTAAGTATATCTAAACAAAAAAATACCCCTTATTATTGCTAATAGGGGCTTTTAAAACTTAAGGGCCTTCGGGTAAATCCTGCAGTGGCGGAAATTTAAATTCTATGCTTTGTCTTTTTTTACTGCGTCGTTTACGGGTATTGTAAAAATAATGCCGCTTCCTGACTGCGTAAAGTCCAGTTCTATTTCCTTAAAAGCTTTAATCAGTTTGGGAAGTATGTCTTTTTCGTCAATTACGGAAAGTATTGTCCTGTTGTGTGATTTGGTTTCGCCTACCAGCGACCTCAAACCCGCAAAAATCGGGATTTCATAAGCCAAAAACTGGCCCAAACCCTCGCTGTCTAAAACAGTTGCTTTTGTGATCCCCTGTTCAACCAAAACACATGTCACATCTTTCAGCAGTTCAGTTTTATTAAGTATTATTACTAATAGTTCCATAAAAACTCCCTTGTTAATATATAATATCCTACTTCTTTCGTCCCGCTTCACCTGCTTTGGTTATGGCATATTTGGTAGTAAAAGGGCCTACCACTTCAAAAAATATTGTTGTTGCTGCAATGGTATTAATCGCAAGAAGCGCAACCTGCTTTCCGGCTTCGCCGAGCGGCCCGAACTCCTTGCTTATAAGAAGCGCCAAGCCTATGGCTACTCCGGCCTGGGAAAGTATTGCAAATCCCAGGTATTTTCTTATATTTTCGTCGGCTTTTGCAATGGATGCGCCTATAAAAGCTCCTGAAATAAGGCCAAGAGTCCGTCCTATAATATAAACTATGCCCAAAACACCCATGCCTAAAAGCAATTTAATCTGTAAATGCGCCCCGGCCAATACAAAAAACATTACATATACCGGAGGCGTAATATTCTCTATTACCTCAGATGCCCTTTTTGAAGTAATAAGGTATGTATTCGCCATGACCATGCCCAGTATCATATTTGAAAGGATAAGAGAAAGATCAAACATTTTCGACAATCCCGTACATAACACAATCGCGCCTAACGAAAGAATAAAATAATCCTTTTTATCCTGAAGTTTTCTTAAAAGAGATATTAAAATCAACCCTATAACGCCACCCATTAAAATAGCGCTTAAAATCCCTGCAACAGGAGTCAATATCATCTGCTTAAATGATAATGTATGCCCTCCCACAATCAGCACTTTAGCAATAGCAGCCGCAAAGGCATATATAAAAATGGCAAGCCCATCATCAAGCCCGACAACCGCGAGTATTGTATTTGTCAAAGGCCCTTTTGCCCTGTATTCCTGCAAAACAACCCACGTGCCGGCAGGGGCGCTTGCAGGGGCTAAAGCTCCGAAAACCAGTGCAAGGTACATTTTCTTGGTCAGCAAATACACCGCCGCCGCAACAAGGATAAAAGCGCCAAAAGATTCGCCTAATATTATCGTAAAAACACCTGCGCCGAGGTTGCGCATTACTGCGATCCTCAGTGACGTCCCGATACTGAAAGCAACTATCCCCAAGGCAAAATCGCTTATTATATCCATATTTTCAACTACAGGAAGCTCTAAAATATTTAATAACGAAGGCCCGAGGATAATGCCCATAATTAAATATCCCACAACGGAAGGAAATTTCAGTTTTTTAAATAATTTACCTCCGGCAAAACCCATAATTATTGACAAACCTACCAGAAACAACGTGTCCATATTGAATTCCTTGTATGTATTTAAGCGTTAAATAATCTGATTACGCCGGATTCATCTTTTGAGTCCACTATATTTTTAATAAAATTTTCCTTTTTTGTCAATCTTGTAAGCTTGGCTAAAAGCGCCAGGTAACTGTTTACCTCGCTTGTAGGTATTGCTATGAGAAAAACCACATGCGCCTTTTTACCGTCAACGGATGCAAAATCCACGCCCTGCTTTGAGATGCCTATGGCAATGGTTATCATATTTGCCTCATTGGTACGGGCATGCGGCATTGCAACACCGTGCCCTATGCCTGTTGTTGCCAGTTTTTCGCGGTTATGTACGTCCTTTATAAACTGAGTGTAATTAATGATGCCGGGCGAATCCTTCATTGTCTGCCCCAGCTCATTAATAACTTCTTCCTTTGCTGTACCTTTTAAATTCATCACTACGAATTTTTCACTCAAAAATTGCGCAACTTCCATAATTTTACTCTCCTTTTTATCTTTGTATGCCTTGACCTTTAAATCGGATATTTTGTCATAAGGCAAAGTGCAAAAAAATCCTTCATCATCATAATTAGATATCTTTACCTCCATGTCCTCGTTTATCCGTTTCACTATCCGGCCCAGCTTTTTATTGTCTTTAATCACGGAAACCAGGACTTTGTCATAATGCGGGGATATTATGCCCGATCCCATGCCCATTATATAGTCCGACCCCTGCATAAATGAGCCAATCCCCTTTTTCCTTATTATATCTATTTCCGAAACTCTTTCTTCTTTTAATATTTTGTTTATTGTATTTAAATACTCTTCGTTATTGTGCATCACCATAAAAAGCATAAACCCCTCCTGCTAAATTATAATCCGTTGGTATTATTAACGTTAAAACCTGAAAATAAATGATTTCTGGATTATAATTTAACCGGAGGGGATCTGTCGTGTGCTTTTTTGGCAAATATTTTTATGGAAAATACAAAAGACGGCTTCTGCCCGGAAAACTCATTATTAAAACTACCGAGGCGGCAGGGCCTGTCAGTCAATATTCTGTTGTTTTCAATATCAATATTAAAACTGTGGTTTTTATCGCATTCGAATTTATTTATTTCTTCCTTACATTTTGAGTTCGCCTCCGCAGGCAGAAAATAATACCCGGGCAGAAATAAATCCGCAGAAAGGAATAAAACCAATCCCAGACTCAATAAAAGCTTAATTTTTAATTTCTCACTGATAAATTGCAACATTGCCTGTAAACCTATAAATCTTTAGTATTCGATTATATCAAATACAACAGTAGATATCAATTAATACAACATTAGCGGGGCCCTGTTTATTCTACCAGCGTCCGTATCCTCCGCCGCCTCTTTTCTTGCCGCCGAAACCGCCTTTGCCGCCGCCATGCCTGTCGCGGCTGAATCCGCCTCTGCCGCCGGGTTTTCTCTCCGGCCTGGGGCGTGCTTCATTCACCTGCAGTTTTCTGCCGTTTACTTCCCTTCCGTTAAGCCCTGCTATAGCCGCTTTTGCTTCTTCATCTGAATCCATTTCCACGAAACCGAACCCCCGGGGCTGTCCCGTGAATTTATCTATTATCATTTTTGTCGATTTTACCTGTCCGAACTCCGTGAACATCTGATGTACCTCATCTTCTGTTGTACCAAATGGTATGTTTGACACATATATATTCATCTTTCTTCCTCCTTGTTTTTTTACATCCTTCGCATCGAACACGTCACCTACCTATGACCCCTCCTTTTCCAGTCCTGTGTTCTTTTCTTATGCGAAAAGAAATGTTTTTTGTTTTTCTGTTTTTTGAAAAAACTGAAAAAATTATTTTTACTATCAACAAATCTCTCTTCCGGCATCCTCGGGTGCTTCGAAAGCATTATATTGCTTTTAATTATTTTTTCTATGCTCTGGACATCTTTTTTCTGGTCAGGCATGGCAAAAGATATGGCATGGCCGGCGCTTCCCGCCCTTCCGGTGCGCCCTATGCGGTGCACGTAGTTTTCCGGGTCATCAGGCAGGTCAAAATTAATCACCAGTTCTATACCTATAACATCGATTCCTCTTGAGACTATATCGGTTGCTATAAGTATTCTGTATAACCCTGATTTGAATCCCTCAAGCGCCGCTCTTCTCTGGGGCAGCGAGCGGTCCGAATGTATCTCTGCGACAGAATGATGCATGTTCCTGAGCGCATGCGCGACTTTTCCCGCGCCTCTTTTTGTCCTTGTAAACACAAGCACCGGGCCTTTGTATTCCCGGAGCAGTTCCCTGAGCAGTTTCATTTTTGCCGTATTCTGCACTATGAAGATTTCCTGGGATACTTTCTCCGCGGCTGTGCCCGAAGGGGCTATCTCTATGTGCACGGGCAGTTTCATATATGCAGATGCTATCTTCATTATTTCCGGGGAAATCGTGGCTGAAAAGAGCAGTGTCTGGCGTTCCTCATGTATCATTTTGACTATTCTGTTTATCTGGGGCTCAAATCCCATGTCCAGCATCCTGTCAGCTTCATCAAGCACTAGACAGACAACATCATCAATGCGCAGGTGCTGGCTGGATATCATGTCAAGCAGCCTGCCAGGTGTTGCTATGTATATCCTGGGCCTTTTGCGCAAGGCATCCAGCTGCCTTAATTTCGATTCGCCTCCGATCATGACTGCCGTGTTCATCTTAAATTTATGAGTAAACTGCTTTAACGTATCATTTACCTGGATTGCAAGCTCTCTTGTAGGAACAATTATTAAGCCGCTCCCGTTTTGTCTTGTAAGGCTTTGTATCATTGGTATGCCGAAAGCTATGGTTTTTCCTGTCCCTGTCTGGGCAATACCAACCACATCTTTTCCGCTGATGCCCAGCGGTATCGCCTTATGCTGAATTGGCGTGGGCGACTTGAATTTAAGCCTATCCAGGATGTCCAGGATACCCGGAGCTATGCCTAATCCAAAAAAATCTGCCGTTGCATAATTACTATTCATATTTCTTATTATCCCCTAGTCCTGTTTTGCCTTGCCGGAACCCGGCATTCTGCCTATGTGCGAAATCAACTTCTTGCGGGTTATGACTATTTTTTGACAGGAATGTTTCTTTCTTTGTTTTTGCGTCATGGATTTAACCGCTATATTGTACTGGGTAAATACGTTTATGCATGCTTCTCTTGTCTCCTCGTAATTTTTTCTGACCAAAGAAGACATCGCTATTAACCCCTGGGAAAGCACTGCTGAAACACCTTTGATGTTTTCTATCACTCTTTCCCGCCCGTGATTTCTTATTTCCAGTTCCTTGTATATTCTTTTGCATTTGGAAATAAGCTCTCTTTTTGTTTCTTTCATCTTTTCTTTCCCTGAGTTTATTGCTTCATGGAACTTAAGCACGGCCAAGCGTATTTCACCGTTGTACCCGGCAAGGTCTCTTAACGAGCTCATTTGCTCGGCTCCGTTCATTATAACCATCATGTTTTTTTCCCAGTCGTTGTACAGCCTCTGCTTCCTCCTGCAGGAAGCAGCACACTTTTTTATCAACTTCGTTTTTTTTGGCACGTGCAGCGCCACGTCTTCTTTCAGGCGCTTCGATATGGAGTCCAGAATATAGACCAATGAATCTGTGTTTGTATCCAACATTCCCTCCTGATATTTATTTCCGGAATTACTCTATACAGCAATACAATTGCCCCAGAAATAGATTTCCTACAATATTTTACGTTGAACCGACTAATTAGTATTTAATTTATCTTGGTTTGTGGATTTGAAAGATGTGCGGTGAGTCCGTGATATGTCTTTTAAAAAAGAGCAGGTATCCCTTTCAAAACAAGTTATAGAAAATATTAGTCTATTGATAGTATAGCATATTATACAATATATAGCAATTAATTGTATAATCTAAATATTGCACTCCACACAAATAACGGCATTTCTATTTTTGCCATTTACGGCTTTTTTATTGATAAAGCTAATATTAAAAACATACCTTTTACAAGACATGTTTTTATAAATTCAGATTTAATTTTCAATCAGGGTGTTTGTCTTTGTTATTTATACACAAACTATGCTATTGTTATTTCATTATCAAGATAAACATCCTGTATTGCATTGAGCAATTCTATGCCTTCTTTCATGGGCTTCTGAAAAGCCTTTCTTCCCGATATAAGGCCCATTCCACCCGCACGTTTATTTATCACGGCTGTACGCACAGCTTTCTGCAGGTCGTTGTCGCCGGATGCGCCACCTGAATTGATAAGGCCTGATCTTCCCATGTAACAGTTTGCAACCTGGTATCTGGTTAAATCAATAGGATTATCTGATGTATATTTATCATAAACAAGGCTGCTCGTCTTGCCGAATTTGATTGCGGTATATCCGCCATTCGTTGTAGGAGCTTTTTGCTTAATAATATCTGCTTGAATCGTTACTCCCAGATGATTCGCCTGGCCCGTAATATCAGCTGCCGCATGATAATCCTTCCCGTCCTTTTTAAATTCATTGTTCCTTAAATAACACCACAAAACCGTAAACATGCCAAAATTATGAGCATATTCAAATGCCTGCGCTATTTCTTCAATCTGCCTTCTTGATTCAGGTGATCCGAAATAAATCGTTGCGCCGATCCCGACTGCACCCATTTTAAATCCCTGATCAACAGAAGCAAAAAGCCTTTGGTCGTACGAATTAGGATATGAAAGAAGTTCATTGTGATTTATTTTCAATATAAACGGAATTTTATGCGCGTATTTTCTTGAGACCATGCCAAGAACACCCAGAGTAGAAGCAACCGCATTACATCCGCCTTCAATTGCAAGCTTAACTATATTTTCCGGATCAAAATACATTGGATTTGGTGCAAATGATGCACCTGCAGAATGTTCTATACCCTGATCAACCGGCAATATTGAAAGATATCCGGTTCCTGAAAGCCTGCCTGATTTAAAAAGCAGCTGCAGGTTCCTTAAAACTGCAGGTTGTCTGTCGCTGATACTGAAAACTCTATCAACAAAATCAGGGCCGGGCAAATGTAATACCTCCTTTGAAAATGTTTTACACTCATAGCCAAGCAATGCGCCGGCTTCTTTGCCAAGAATACTCTCAATCTTCGACATAAGATACCTCCTTGATTGATAATATATATTTTAGTCTTTTGTGTTTGATATTATAACATAATTAAGTTATTCGTACAATCCTGTTTTTCCTGCTTTTATTTGCTTTCTTTCTCTATCTTATTGACTAATGTTTATAAAACTGGTATTCTTGAAAATATGAAAACAAAAATAATCTGTACCATAGGCCCGTCATCGCACAATCCCCCTACGCTTAAAAAAATGATACTGGAAGGAATGTCTATCGCCAGGATAAATCTTTCACATATGCAACATAAAGACATTAAATCTAGGCTGAATACAATCCAACGGGCATCATCTGAAACCGGCAGGAAAATTAGGGTTTTTGCCGATCTGCAGGGGCCTAAAATAAGGATAGGATATTTCAATAAAAACAGCATCTTCCTGAAAGAAAACAGTACTTTTACGATTACAACGGATAACATTACAGGCTCAGCCTCTAAAACATCGGTTGATTACAAAGAATTACCAAGATATGTCAAGAAAAACGAGCAGATATTTCTGGCTGACGGTAAAATAGAACTGAAGGTTATCTCTGTTTCCCAAAAAAGCATAAAAACTAAAGTAATAACGGGCGGTGAGATATCACACAGAAAGGGTTTGAGCGTAAAAAACAAAAACCTGCCTCTCCCTGGCATAACCGAAAAAGACAGGAAAGATTTGGAATTTTGCATTGAAACCGGTATCACCTGGTATGCGCATTCGTTTGTTAGAAAAGCGGAACATGTAGAAGAGTTACGTGATTTACTAAAACATCTCGGTATAAAAAGACCATATATTATAGCCAAAATAGAGGACAGCCAGGGATTTAAAAATATAGACTCTATTATTAAGGTAAGCGACAGCATCATGATTGCGCGCGGAGATCTCGGAGTTAGCGTTGACAGGGCAATAGTACCCATTATTCAAAAAAGTATTATAAATAAATGTAACAAGGCGGGCAAGCCCGAAATAGTTGCAACCCAAATGCTTCAAAGCATGGTATATAATCCGACACCTACGAGATCGGAAGTAAATGATGTTGCAGTATCTGTTATGCAGGGAGCAGATTATTTAATGCTCTCTGATGAAACAACCATAGGTAAATATCCCGTACGAGCTGTTAAAGAAATGCGGCGAATCATCTGGGCCGTAGAGAAATATGATTGATTCGAGTAGTTGCAACTTTTCAAACTCACCTTTAGGAACACCACATACAGAGCATACCCGGCCATAATGTATACCAGCAAAGCTTGCATATTCTGGAAACACAATACTTAATTAACGGGTATTAAGTATTGTGTCCCCGGAATTCTTGTTGAGACCAATCCCGCCGCGACATCAATAGAATTATCCTTCAAAACGACTGTGATAGGCAGCATCAGATGTGGAATACTATTCTTTGCATTTCCAAAAAGTATTTTATTGGGTAATCAGTATTTCCTACATAATGTAAAATAAACTTGACAAAATCAAGGTTTTTGTGTATACTTTACTAGACAATATGTAAAGTAAGATTTACATGGAGGTGAAAGCGTGGGCAATTTAAGAAACCAGCTGAAGATTAATAATAAGATTAATGTATTGCGTGCAGAAAAGAAAGTGACCCAGCAGGCACTTGCCGATGCTGTTGGCGTAACCAGGGCAACTATTAATGCCATAGAAAAAGGCAACTATAATCCTTCATTGGAGCTGGCATTCAGGCTCTCAAAGTTTTTTTCGGCAGACATTCAAAATATTTTCTTCTTGGAGGAAAACAATGAAAACATTTAACAGGGTATTATTACGCTACTTAATATTTGCCTTCCCCTTGGTGTTAGGACTGGTTATATGGGGCGGTTTTGTTGACCTGGCCGATTTAAGTTTAAGTTCCGGTTTCATTCATACTTTATGGGACATCGGCGGCATTAACCTTATGGTATGGGTCTGCAGTTTATTGTATCTTATTGCTGCAATGACTGTCTCAGAAAACATGCGCAACGATATGCTTGCAAGGATTGCCGGCATAAAGGAAAGGGACGAAAGGGAAAGCCTGATAGCGGGAACAGCCTCAAGGTCTGTTTTCCTGCTTACTACGTCCATTCTTATACTTCTTCTGTTCCTGTCGCTTATAACCGTTAAAATAGGCAAGAAACCCGCAGATGCTGTAGCACCCGGCGAAAAAAGAGGATACATCAGCCTTGGGCTGCAATTCAGTACCACGCAAACCCAAAGGAAGGACGAACCTTCGGGCAGGGATCAGGTCTTCTTTGATTATAAAGGAATTCCTATAAGCAATTCAGGGCTTCTGCTATTTCTGCTTCTCTGCCAGATTGGTTTTTACCATTACAGCGCAAGGAGATCCCCGTTGTTGAAATAACTGCAGCGAGCAGTTTCCCTCACCGAGCGCGACATCAATAAAATTATTCTTCAAAACGACTGGGATAAGCAATACGAAATGTGGAAGGAACTTCTTTAGAATTTATTTTTAATATTAATAATATCCTTATCTTTCACGATCTTACTCAAACTTAAAAACATGTCCGTTTTAATGTGGACTAAAGCGACTGAGTCTACACACAGACTATTTTTGATTATTTAGTGTTATTATAAATACTATTAAAAATATATTCTTTCTCTGGCTTTTTTAAAATTCTTAATTGCCATTAATAAAGACAATAATCCAAGCATTAATGGCAGTATTATAGTCGCGAAAAACATAATTACATTAAATTTAGCAGCATCTCTATTTTGCTTTTCTAGCCTCGATTTCAATATATCTTGAGCTCCAGAGTTACTTACACTGCCACGCACATTCCCATTTTCAACAATTACCATCTTTTTACGTCTTAATAATATATCGTTAGCATCTCTGACATATTCGTCATGTACAGATGAATACTCTTCGAACATTGCTTTTCCAATCCAAGATAAATTATAAACAAATACAGATAATAATGAGAGCCCGAGTATTATATAAGTTAAGAATTTAATCCACAAATTCCTACTAAGTATAATAAATGTTATACCTACAATATTAATCACTACAGATAATACTCTATATAATATTATTTGCATAAGTGACGCTGATTCTAACACTGGCGCAAATGTTGCTACCATTAGGAACAGACCACCGATTATCATTAATACACCTAAAAATATACAGAATTTATAATCTTCCATAAAGACCCCATTCACGGATTAAAAATTGGAATCTATGAAGGCAACTATTTCATTCCAATCCGGTCCAGGGGTAAAGGCTAACCTACCGGGCGCATAGGTATTATCCTTTACAGTTATAAAACCGCTGTAACCAACGCGCTCTTGTATGGACTTCCAGTTCTGTTTCTTTTTCTCACAAAATGCCTCAAACTCTGCGGCAGGTGCTTTTGTAATTACACAGTTAATACCTTTCCATACGCACTTTTTGTAACGTACACCAAGTTTTGCGTACTCCTCAGCCAGAGCTTCCGCTTGAGCTTCTGTCAGGGGCTGATCTTGCTTGTAAACCAATGCATAGGCAGTGTCACCAACAACTTTATAATCCATACGAAAACCTCCTTATCAAGTATTACTGCACACCATTTATGAAGCAGGATGCTTCAGGGAGAAGAAAACTCGCTAATCTGTTATTATCTAACTCAACCTACAACGGAAAATCACTTCATTTTACAATGAAAAAACCTTTTGACACTATCTTAGAATGCCAAAAGGTTGGAAATTGGGGTGGCTAACGGGAATTGGACCGGATGAACTCTCTGCCACAATGTAGAATTATTTTATACTTATAACTGAAATTTCAACACAAATCCGCAAATTCGAGAGTTTTACTACTTACCTGAACTCCATTAACTAGAGCGATTTGTTATAATATCTTTTATTTTATCAATATCATTTACTACTTTTGAAAAACTAGGAGTGGTCTCTAGAATTGATCTTAATACCTTTAAAACATCAATATATCTTTGTTTTTCAGTTGCATCTAATGCTTGATCTATATCCTCATTAGCAATAAAGTCTAAGAAATGCAATAATGCATACAATAAAAAGTAAATAATATTAACAGATCTAGATGCTTCTTTCTTGTCAGTATAATATATTAATTGAATAGGTTTACTATCCTTTTTTTCAGATATTTTTATAAGTCTTTTTAGGTGAGTATGACTCTTTGCATGTGAACTAACACTTAAAACTTTATAGATAAATTTCCAATCAAATTTTAGTTGATGTTCAATAAAATTAGTTAGATTAAATCCAACCCTACCATTACGATCAACAAATATTGATTCTCTATCTTCCGGATAATATGAAACAAATATCATTTTAATATAAGCTTCGTAAACACAACGTAAAAGCATCAACGATTCTTCATAATATCCATCTAAAACATCCTCAAACGCTCTATGAAGAGTCTTCATTGTCTCCGGATAATGTAAATATTGTATGCTTTTTTCTGGTTTCCAATTCTTTTTTTCTACATAATTTAGTTTTTGCACTACTAAATTCAAGAAATCAAAGAAATCTTCAAAGAATTTTACAAAATCGTGAAATTCACTTAGAATAAATTTAGCATGAATTTCTTTTATTTTATAAATATCTTCCGAAGTCTTTGCGATTGATGAATTCGTAGTTCTTTTAGCTAGTATTTTAAAATCTTCTTTATTCATTAAATTCCTTTTACAATACTCTCTACTTGTTTACAAAATTTATATAAATCAGTATCAACTATATCCTGAAGATCTAATTGTTGAGCAATTTTTCGTATATTCTTCTTAATATTTACTTTAATTTGATCCTCTAATTTTTCATTAGGATCAATACTTTTAATTTTACTTGAAATATTAAATTCGCTAAACTTTCTTAGCACATGAAGAGGTATATAGTTCTCAATTGCATAACGCTTTAATTGAACACAATTAATACCTACTGATTTACAGTTATTTTTAAATTTATTTCTTTGTTTTTTACTATTATAATCAGAATCAATTAATGCAATAATTTTGCTTTTTACTACATTGTCAATAAATGTGCTTAAATCCAATTGTGACATAATATCGCCACCTAATGGCCATATTTTAATATTGTAATCTTTCCAAAAACCTATTTTTTTACATATTTCTTCAATTACAGGAGCATCACTTGGACCTTCTGTTAGAATCACCAAATCAGAAACAAGGTTATCTACTACAGAATACCCTAGATCTTTTAGTATTGAAGCCCGTTTTGTTTCATCTTGCACTTCAACATTATCTTTCATTTTTGAAAAATACATTCTGTCTATAAATGTTGAATCTAAAAACACATTTGAATGTGTAGATAAGAAAAACTGTTTATTTTTAATTGTTTTTAAATACTTTAATAATCTCCTCTGCATGTCTGGATGCACATGATTCTCTGGTTCTTCAATCATTATAAAATTTGAATCTGAGTCAATAACGTTGCTTACAATAATTAAAATATCTTGTAACCCTAAACCAGATTCACTTTCATTTAGCCAAATTTTCCCATTACTTGAAAATCTAACTCTCAACTTGCCTTGCTCATCAGGTATAACATTTAATAACATTCCATTTGTTACATCTCTAAATGTATTATAAATATCACTGTATTTTTTATACTCTATTGAGTTTACATCTTGATTTTTTAAATAGAATATACGATTAACTAGGTTTTTACCATTAGGTTCATACACAGAATTAAAATCTATGTTTGCATTTTCATCAAGTTTTCTTTTTGGGGGTATTAACAATGGTTTAAGCTTTATTATATTACTGTTCAAGTTAGGATCAAATAATCTATTAATTAGCGATTGAAAATTGAATGTACCTGGATTATAATTACCAAGGTATTGCTGCATGTTTACATAATAAGAATCTGATATGTTTTTTAGACCGTCTAAGTAATATATTTTATCTCTTTCTTTATCAATTAATGAGTTAAACCACCGCATTGAATTGGATGGATGTGGATTAGTATATCCTTTAGCAATATCATTAAATAGTTTTTTTGCTAAAGCTATTTCAGTATCAATTATTTTTAAACCTATAGAACAGTTTTCTTTTGAATTAAGCGCAATACTTTCTAAAATAGATGATTTACCACTATTATTCTTACCAGATATCACATTTATATGGCTCAAATCTTTTAAGAATAATTCTTCTATACCCTTATACTTTTTTAGTTTCAAATATTTAATCATTGCTGTTTCTCCTAATATAAAACACTAAGCATCATAGGATATATTCTACATCTTTTAAAATCCAATATCAAACAGAGATATCTCGAATCAGAAAGTCTCACATTAGCAAGCGATTTTTCGAACCTTCAGTGCCACAGTGGCTTGAAAAAATGTGCTATTTGGGCAAATTCGACGATATTTTATTTTTGACTGTGGCATTGGCAAATTTTGGGATGCTCGAATTCCGAGAGTTTGAGTGGTTCGACTCGCGTTGCTCGCTCACCATTTTAGGATTTTTGATGGATTAATTAGTCTCGGTTTGTGAAGCATCGGAAGCTTGGATAATCAAAACTACTTTGATGTTTTAAAGGGTTTTCGATGCAGAAAATAGGGGCTATAAAAACACAAAACGCATTGATTTTTCAATGCGTTTTTAGAAATGGGGTGGCTAACGGGAGTTGAACCCGCAGCCTCTGCAGCCACAGTGCAGCGCTCTAACCATTGAGCTATAGCCACCAAAACGCGCTTCGCGCGCAACTTCCAAATTCCAAATGACAAATTCCAGAAATTGGCATTTGGGATTTGGAATTTGGACTTTCCCGCCATTGGCGGGACTAAGCGTCTCCGGCGTGACTCGAACACGCAACCCTCTGCTTAGAAGGCAGATGCTCTATCCAGTTGAGCTACGGAGACATGTTTAAACAGAAATTTCAAAAAGCAAAGCGCCCGCAGGCACTTTTAATGAATATAGATTATAGCAAACAATGGTATTCTAGTCAATTTGACATCATAATTGAATTATGATAAATTATTTAAACTAAATTTCAGGAGATGATATGAAAATAATTTTAACCGGAGGCGCGGGTTTTATCGGCAGTTGCCTTTTGTGGAAGCTCAACAAAGAAGGCTACGACAAAATTCTTCTGGTCGACGATTTAAAAGACGGCTCAGAAAAAGAAAAAAACATAGAAGGCAAAAAATTTACGGATTACCTGGACAAATCCGAACTTCCGAAGCTTGTAGACAGGAACAAGCTCAAGGATTACGGACTGATCCTTCACATGGGAGCGTGCTCGTCAACAACAGGCACGGACGAGTCTTACTATCTGGAGAATAATTACGGCTACACAAAAAAGCTTGCGGAGTATTGCCTGAAAAACGGCATACGTTTCCAGTTCGCATCCAGCGGGGCAACCTACGGCGACGGCTCAAAAGGATTTTCCGACGATGATAAAGTAACCCCCTCCCTGGAGCCTTTGAACTTCTACGGGAAATCAAAGCAGCTTTTTGATATATGGGTTTTGGAAAACAAGCTGCAGGATAAACTTGTGGGCTATAAGTTTTTCAACGTCTATGGACCGAACGAGTACCACAAAAAAGAGATGAGAAGCCTGATATGCAAAAGGTTCGACGACGTTGTGCGGGAAAAGAAAATAAAGCTTTTCAAATCCTACAATCCCGGATACAAAGACGGCGAACAGAGAAGGGATTTCATATACATCAAAGACGCCCTGGACGCTGTTTATTATTTCATAGAAAATCCGGACAAGGCAGGCATATATAACGTGGGCACAGGCAAAGCCCATACGTGGAACGAGCTTGCAGATGCCCTGTTCGGCGCGCTTAACATCCCTATCAACATAGAGTACGTGGAAATGCCCGAGAGCTTGAAGGACAAATACCAGTATCATACCGAAGCCGAAATCGGAAAATTAAGGAGCGCGGGATACAAAAAGGAATTCACCTCTCTGAAAGAAGCTGTTAAGGATTATACAACATATCTGAAAAATAAATCATACTTATAAATAAATCCCCCTTATTCCCCGGGGGGATTAGAAGTAACAGATGAAACTATTACGCTGTATATCCATAGCCATAACTCTTAACGTTTTTTATCTTTCCGGCGTACTTTGCGGCGAAGATACACACTTTTATTTCGTGCAGATTACAGACACCCATTTCGGCAACCCCCAGCATTACGAGCTGGCCCTTAAAACCGCAGAAAAAATAAATAACCTGCCGATGAAAATAGAGTTTGTCGCGCACACAGGGGACATTTTCTCCGACAACATAGACAACGGCGAGGTGCTCAAAAAATCAATGGAAGTTTTAAGCAGGATTAAGCCTCCCGTGCATTACGTCGCGGGAAACCACGACATCCGCAGGACAAAAGCAGACAGCACCCTTAAGGCATACCTGGATAATTTTAAGGATTTGATATTTTACAAGGATTATAAAGGCGTAAGGTTTATCTTTGTTTATACGGAGCCTCTTGCCACGGACATTGAAATAAAAAAATACAAACCTTTAAAAGAGCTGAAAGCCATCCTGAAAAAAGATAAAAATATCCCCAAGATAATCTTCCATCATACCCCCAGCGTCGAAGACTTCTACAATAATGAATTCCATGAAGGATGGAAAAAAAAGCTACGCGATGAATGGATAAAAACCATCAACTCCTGCAACGTCAAGGCGGTGATGGCAGGGCATTTCCACAGGGACGAGCACCACTGGCTGGGAGACGTGCCGCTCTACGTTTGCCCGGCCGTATCAACACACTGGGGAAGGCAGACCACTTTCAGGATTTATGAATATAATAACGGAAAAATAAGCTACAGGACGCAGTATATCAGGCAACAATGAATGAATTTGCAGAAATAAAGGAATCCAACAAGAAGCTGCTAAACAGCCAGATAATAAACGGAGAGCATGAGATTACTGCGTTTCCGTATCAAATGTTTATTGACCCCAGCAACATCTGCAACCTGAAATGCCCCTTCTGCGCCAACTTTTTAAAAAGGCACAATTACTCAAATGAAAAAACAAACCCGATAATGCCTTTCCAGACTTTTGTGAAATTAATCGACGAAATAGGCCCGTATTTAATACAGGTAGTTTTCGGCGATAAAAGCGAGCCCCTGCTAAACAAAGAGATATACAAGATGATTGCCTATGCCAAAAAATACGGAATACACTGCCAGATGTCCACTAATTTCAATTTATTCCGAAAAGAACATGCTGAGGAGTTAATGAATTCCGGACTGGACAGCATTATAGTGGGCTTGGAGGGAACCACCCAGGAAAGCTACAGCCGTTACAGGGTAGGCGGCGATTTCAACAGGGTCATAGAAAATATAAAAATTGTTGTGGAAACAAAAAAAAGAATGCGCCGCTATATCCCTTCCATACAATGGGCTTACGTAGTATTTCAGCATAATGAAAATGAAATTAAGGCTGCTGAAAAAATGTCAAAAAAACTGGGAGTGAACGGCTTCAGATGGATACCGGGTGATATATATGATTTCAAAATAAACTATAAAAACTGGCTTCCAAAAAATGAAAAATACACTAAATACAGAGTGTATAAATCCGGAAAAGATGTCAGGATAGTCCATCTTGACGGCCCGTCCTGCGTTCAAACCGATATAAAAAATCTAAAAGTGCCCTGTATTACGCCATTCGTCACTGTCAGCGTGGATGCCAACGGAGATATTTTCCCGTGCATCAACGGTGATCTCAGGGAAAGCAGGGGTTTCGGAAATATATCAGAGATGTCTTTCAAGGAGATATGGAATAACAGGCATTATAAAGAAATGAGGCAGTTCCTTATTACAGGGAAAAATCTTACAGGAAACCCTATTTACTGCGAAAGGTGTTATACAGCAAAAAAAACCGATATAGTTTTTACCGAATAAGATATTATGAAAGATTTAAAAGATTCAAACAGAAAACTGATAAACAGCCAGATAATAAACGGCGAGCATGAGATTACGGCGTTCCCCTATCAAATGTTTATTGACCCCAGTAACCTCTGTAATTTAAAATGTCCTTTCTGTGCTAACTTCGCAAGAAGAAACAATTATTTAAAAGAAGGGACAAACCCCTTAATGTCATTCGATGTCTTTAAAAAAATAATAGATGAAACAGGACCATATCTGACTAAAATAATATTCGGGGATAAAAGCGAGCCATTGGTCAACAAAGACATTTACAGAATGATATCTTATGTCAAAAAATATGACATATACTGCCTGTTATCAACAAACTTCAACTTGTTCGAAAAAAAACACGCAGAAGAGCTTGTTCTTTCCGGGCTGGATTGTATCCATATAGGATTTGAAGGGACTAATCAGGAAAGTTACAGCCGTTATCGCGTAGGAGGTAACTTCAATAAGGTTATAGAAAATATCAAAGCACTAGTAGAAACAAAGAAAAAACTTAAGAGCAAAACGCCTCATCTGCAGTGGGCATATGTGGTATTTAAACATAACGAAGAAGAAATCGATGCTGCAATAAAAATGTCAAAAGACTTGGAAATGGACGGTTTTGGCTGTATCCCCGCAGATATATATAATATACAAGAGAATTATAAAGAATGGCTGCCGAAAAATGAAAAATACACTAAATACAGAATACATAGATCAGGAACAGATATAAAGGTAATGCACCTGGACGGGCCATCCTGCGTTGAAACGGACATAAAAGATTTAAAAATACCGTGTATTCTGCCGTGGACTATGGTAAGTATAGACTCTAACGGAGATGTTTATCCCTGTAATTGCGGGGACGTCAGGGAAGGCAAAGGTTTTGGAAACATATCCAGATCATCCTTTAAAGATATCTGGAACAACAATCAATACAAGGAAATGAGGCAGTTTCTTCTGACAGGAAAGAAGACGACGGAAAACTCCATTTATTGCGAAAGCTGCTACACAGCAAACAAGTCCGAGCTCATCTTCAGCAAATAAAAAAATCGGGAAGGTGGGGCTGCTACGTTAAAACTTCGCAGACCCCTTGTTCTATATTTGTATATTATTCGTTTCTATGAATATCAGATTTCTTCGTAGCTTTAGCGAAGAAGAATCGGGAAGGTGGGACTTGAACCCACGGCCTCCTGCTCCCAAAGCAGGCGCGCTAGCCAACTGCGCTACTTCCCGAATATAGTGCTAAATTATAACAACTTTTTCCTGCAGTGTCAATTTTTTCTTAAAATCCTAACCTACCAGGTCTAGACAAAAAAAATTCAATAAATAGATGTCATTGCGAGGGAGGGCAGCGACCGAAGCAATCTTTTTTCATTGAAATACCAGATTGCCTCGCGCACTCCGTTCGCTCTCAATGACAACATCTCTTATCTGAATATCATGAAAATAGCTTCTTTACTATCTTGCTTGCCTTTTTTAATGCTTTTCCCCTGTGGCTTATCCTGTTTTTTGTCCCTGAGTCCAGCTCGGCAAAAGTCTTTTTATATCTTGGTATAAAAAAAAGAGGGTCATATCCGAAACCGTTTCTGCCTCTGGTTCTTTCAGCTATCACACCCGTGACACTGCCTTCAGCTGTCCGGGCCTTTCCTTTAGGGTCAGACAAAGCAATTACACACCTGAACTTTGCTTTCCGCTTTTCCGCAGGCAGCCCTTCCAGTAATTCAAGGAGCTTTTTATTATTATCCTCATAAGAACATCCGGGGCCTGCAAACCTCGCGGAGTATACCCCGGGTGCGCCGTTGAGATAGCTAACCTCTAATCCAGTGTCGTCCGCCAGTGTCCATCTTTTTAAACGAAGCGCGATAACCCTGGCTTTTTTTACGGCATTCTCTTCCAATGTAGAGCCGTCTTCCACAACTTCGGGTATCTTTTTAAAATCGCTTAAAGAAAGAACTTTTATTGAGGTACTGCCCAGTATTTCGGTTATTTCCCTGACCTTATGCTTATTCCTTGTCGCAAGCACTATTTCTTTCACCCAGCCCCTCCTTTTGCTATAGAATACATTACGATGAAATGCAATACATTGCAGTTGTTTAATTTTAATAAAATAATGAAAGATTCAGGAGGGGCTGGGTTCATAGACTATTATTTTACGCCCAGTATCTTTTTCTCTAATTGTATGATTTTTTTGATGCCTTCACCTGCTGTGGTTATCATTGAATCAAGCTCTTTGCGGGAAAAAGGATCGCCTTCCGCGGTGCCCTGAATCTCTATGATACTTCCCGAGCCTGTTGCCACCAGGTTTAAATCCACATCCGCGTTATTATCCTCTTCGGCGCATAAATCCAGGATGATCTTTCCGCTGACCTTGCCTATACTTACGGCTCCCAGAAAATCAGTCACGGGCCAGGAATCTATCAGTTTTTCTTTGTATAGTTCCTGCAGGGCCAGATACATCGCGATATAGCCACCGTTTATAGATGCGGTGCGGGTTCCGCCGTCGGCTTTTAACACGTCGCAGTCGATTATTATGGTCCTTCTGCCCAGCTTCTCCATATCAACTACGCCTCTTAAAGACCTGCCTATTAAACGAGAAATCTCCTGGCTTCTCCCGCCGCCGCTTCCCCTGTGGCGCGGTGTCCTCTGTTTTCCAGCGCGGGGCAAAAGCGAGTACTCGGCAGTAACCCACCCCTGGGCCAAGCCGTCGCGTTCTATGAACTGGGGTACCCTGTCTTCAACCGAAGCCACGCATAGCACCGTCGTGTTACCCATGGAAAACATGCAGGACCCTTCCGCATGCTTAAGATAATTTTTAACTGTTTTAATTGGCCTGAGTTTCATCGTTTATCCTCTCGTTATATTATTTATTCCAAAGATTTGACACTTTCCTGCAAACGTTCCTTCTTTACTTTAGCTTCGATCAGGCGGTTTTTCATTCTTTCCACTTCCTTCTTGGGGGCTTTCTGAACGAATGACTGGTTTGAAAGGTTCTTGTTGCACCTTTCAACCTCAACTTCCGTACTCTGAATTTCCTTCACCAGCCTCTGTTTCTCTTTCTCTATATCTATTAATCCAGCAAGAGGCACAAAAATCTCAATTTCGGAAACAACGCTCACCGCGGACTGGGCAGGGCGCTTCAGCCTCTGGCCCGTTAAAATGTTTTCAACACCGGCAAGGGCTTTTATATAGTCCAGATGGTCTGCTACTATTTTCATCTGCCTGGGGGAAATGATATTCATAACCATATTAATCTTCTTGCCCGGCGGCACTCTCATCTCGCTTCTGATTGTCCTTACAGAGATGATTATATTCTGCAGTAAATTCATATCTTCCACGTCTTTGCTGCTTGCTTTCTCCTTCTCCGCCACGGGCCAGCTTGAGGTCATAATAGTAACCAGCTGATCCGGAGACTTCAGCCCGGTCAGCTCTATCAAAATACTCCATATTTCCTCGGTAATAAAAGGCATTATAGGATGGAGCAGCCTTAAAACACCCGATAATATCTCAATGAGCATTGAAACAGCGGTTTTTTTGTTCCTTTCATTAGATCCCATCAATCTTATTTTCGCCAGCTCGATATACCAGTCACAGTATTTTGACCAGAAAAAATCGTAAATGAGCCTTGCTGCTTCATCAATGTTGTATTTGTTCATTGCGTCAGTAACCTTATTCACCAGCAACCGGTATTCCGCTAAAATCCACATGTCGCAGAGATCCAGGGGCCAGACAGCCATAAAGCCTGGCTGCCATGTCACGTTCTGAAGATGCATAAACACAAAGCGGCTTGCATTCCAGAGTTTGTTTGTAAAATTCCTTGCCCCGACGAATGAATCTTCCGCAAGCTGCATGTCCCGGCCCGGTGCAGCGGACTGTGTCAACGAAAACCGCAGCGCATCAGCGCCGTATTTACCCATGACTTCCAGAGGGTCAATAACGTTTCCCAGGGATTTGGACATTTTCTTGCCGAATTTATCGCGTACCATGCCGTGAATAAAAACGTCGCTGTACGGGACATCCCCCATAAACTCCAAGCCCATCTGGATCATCCGTGCAACCCACAGATAAAGTATCTCGTGCCCTGTAACAAGCACGTTTGTCGGATAAAAATACTCCAAATCCGATGACGAAAACTCCTCCTCTTTTTTAGGCCAGCCAAAAACACTGAACGGCCATAAGGCGGAAGAAAACCATGTATCCAGAACATCCGGGTCCTGGACTATATTTGTACCTTTGCATTTCGGGCATTTTTTCGGCATCTCGTGGGCTACAATCGGCGGGCAGTTCGATTTTATCGGCTTATCTTTTCCGCTTTTCGAGGATTTGGATACGCAGTAATATACCGGTATCCTGTGGCCCCACCATATCTGGCGGCTAATGCACCAGTCGCGGAGATTTTCAAGCCATAACAGGTAAGGCTTCTTCCAGGATTCCGGATAAAATTTAACTTTTCCTTCTTCCACAACCTGCATGGCTTTGCGCGACATCTCCTCAACCTTTAAAAACCACTGCTCCGAAACCAGCGGCTCAATGACGGAGTTGCATCTGTAGCAGTGCCCTATGGAATGAGGGTGGTCAGCTGTTTCCAGCAGCAACCCCTGAGTTTCCAAATCATGCAAAACTTTTTTTCTTGCTTCGTATCTGTCAAGGCCTGCATAGGAATCGCCCGCTTTCGGGGTCATTTTCCCCTGATAATCTATAACAACGATGTGAGGCAGTTTTTGCCGGGCAGCTATATCAAAGTCAACCGGGTCGTGCGCAGGCGTTACCTTAACCGCTCCCGTGCCGAACGTGGGGTCAACCGCTTCATCTGCTACGACCGGAATCTCCCTGTCAGTCAAAGGCAGGCGTATTTTCCCGCCGATTATTTTTTTGTACCTTTTATCATCAGGATGAACGGCAACAGCCGTGTCGCCGAGCATTGTCTCCGGCCTTGTTGTTGCAACGATTACGTATTCCCCGGATTTTTTACTTTTCTTTGCGCTTTTCGGCTGCTTTCCATTTTCGGCCAACGGATATTTTATATGCCAAAGCTTTCCTATTTCCTCTTCATGCTCGACTTCAATGTCAGACAATGCAGTCTGGCAGTGAGGGCACCAGTTTACAAGCCTTTTTCCCCGGTAGATTAAACCGCGGTTATACAAATTCACGAATGCAAACACCACTGCGCGTGAGCAAACCTCATCCATTGTGAATCTCGTCCTGTCCCAGTCCAGAGAGCAGCCCAGTTTCTTAAGCTGATTTAAAATAGTGTCTCCCGATTCCCTGCGCCACTGCCACATTCTCTCTACAAACTTCTCCCTGCCCATATCCTGTCGGTTTGTACCCTGGGAGAGAAGCAGCTTTTCCACCACGTTCTGGGTAGCGATGCCGCCGTGGTCAGTACCTGGCACCCAGAGAGTGTTAAAACCCCTCATCTTCTGATATCTGATGATTATATCCTGCAAGGTGTTATTCAAGGCATGCCCCATATGAAGGGATCCTGTAACGTTAGGGGGCGGTATAACGATAGTAAAGGGCTTTTTTCCTTTCTCCACTTTACAGCTAAATAGCTTATTTTTCAACCAGAATTCATACCACTTTTCTTCGACGCTTCGGGGTTCATATACCTTTGAAATCTCGACTGCCATAGAGTATCCTTCCTTCGTTATTTACAAATTACCTCATTTTTAAATCAGAAATATAATAGCAAAAGAAAAATGTTTTTTCAAGGAGAACATAAAATGCCTTGACATTTCAACTTTTTTATATTATTATATAATAGCTAATAAAATTAATTATTAAATAGGATACATAAATGAGCATTATACATAAAGTTAAAAAAGAATTAAAAAGACATTTAACTTTCATGCTGATTCCTCACAATACCATCAAACCTGTGAGAATTACGTTTTCGCTATCTTTTATATTATTTTTAATCGTATTATGGACGGGTTTAACGCTGTGGGCCGGGTATTTGGCCAGCAGGCACATGGACTACTGGCGTATAAAAGCCGAACATAATTTGATGAAATTGAAAGTAATGTTTTTTGCACAGCAGGTTAAAAAATCCAGGCAGATGCTCGAAGAAGTGCGTGAAAACGACGAGAACATCCGCTCTTTGCTGAAACTCAAATCCAAAAAAGCCATTATCGAAGAGGAAGGCCGCGGCGGGCCGAGCCTTCACGAAGCGCAGGACCTAACCCGTTTGCTGGAAGGCAAAATTTACGAAATGAACCACAGGGATATTTACCGGCAGACTTCGGCACTGCTCGAGGAAACCAAAAAACAGCTTACAAGCCAGCAGGAAATCACGCAGTACGTGGAAGACCAGAGAGCTATATACAGGGCAATACCAAACTGCAAACCCTGCGTGGGAAGAATAACTTCGAAATTCGGATACAGGGTTCATCCTGTATATAAAGTCTACGAAATGCATACGGGAGTAGACATTGCAAACGCAAAAAATACGCCTGTATACGCAACCGCTTACGGAACTGTAATCTATTGCGACTGGCAGCCCGGATACGGCAGATTGATTATTATCGACCATGGATACAGTTATAAAACATACTACGGGCATCTTTCAAAATACATGATTAAACCCGGAGATTACGTTAAGCGCGGACAACTCATCGCCCTTATGGGAAATACCGGAACTTCCACCGGGGACCACCTCCATTATGAAGTCAGGCTTAAAAGAAAACCAACCAATCCTCAAAAATATTTCAAGAAGAGTTTATTCGAAAAACAATTCAATAAAAGTTTGCTGGCAAATACGAGGTGAGTCATGTTCAAGAAAAAAGGTGAAAATGATTTTGGCATCCTGGAAACGATAATAGGACCTGAAAGCACATTTCAGGGGACAATTAAATCCAAGAACTCTGTAAGAATAGACGGAAAACTGGAAGGCGGGGTAGCCGAGGCTAACGGCGTTATCATAGGCGAAAAAGGCCAGGTACAGGGCGATATTAACGCAAGAAACGTTATTGTCGGCGGAAAGATTACAGGCAACCTTACTGCCACCCACAATCTGGAAATACTGCCAAAAGCACAGGTTTACGGAGATATCCATACCGCGCTTCTAAGCATAGGGGAAGGCGCTACTTTCGAAGGAAACTGCGTGATGTCAACCGAGAAAAACAAAGTTATAGAGATGGATATCGAAAACAGAAGGCATTAATATAAACCCTCTGCACAAAAACTTCTAATTAATACCTAATTTCTTCAAAGATTTTAAAGCTCTGTCTTTAACCGTTTTTTCCTCATCCGGATTATCTATCACTCTGGACAGCGGCCTTTCTGCTTCCATATTTTTCAGGTAACCCATGATGTCTACTATCCAGAAACGCACCTTCCAGTCAGGATTATCCAGATACCAGGAAAGAACATATATGCATTTAGCCCCGATATCCAGAATTTCTTTTCCCTGTTTCAGGGTTCTCTTGCCGAATTCATCCAGGTTATCTGTTGATCTGCTTATGTTTTCCACCTCATGCATTATGATGCTTATGTTTATTTTGTCATAAATGGTAGGTTCCTGTTCGGCGGCATACGGATATACCCGGAACATGATGAGACAGAAAAGCAAAAGGATTATTTTTTTATACATATTAATAATACGTTAGTACAAAATTTACTATCAAAGGTATGGTAACAACAAGCAAAAGCGTCCCTAAAAAAATCGATGCGGAAGCGAACTCCGGGTCTGCGTCAAATTTCTCGGCTAAAATATAGTTATTAACCGCGGAAGGCATGGAAGACGTAATAAGAGATACCCCGATAATAGCGCGGTCTGTAATCTTCATTGCCGTAATCACAGCCAATGCAAACGCAAAGCCCCCTCCCATCCTTAATAGAATACCCAGGAACGCGTTTTTAATAATGTGTATCTTTATCCTGCCCAGGCTATATCCTGTAAAAACAAGCATAACGGGAAGCGTTATTGCAGATAAAATATTTCCTGACTTTGAAATCAAAGAAGGAACCGGGATTGATAACACATTAAGGACAATTCCGGCCACAACCGCATACATGAAAGGCAGCTTGAAAATCTCGGCTATGCTCTTTTTTTTGCTTATCAGCCATATACCAACAGTAAAATGAAAAATAGAAATGGTTACGCTATATATTATTGTATATAGCGTACCCTCGCTTCCCCAGAGGTACGTATTAATGGGAATCCCGAGATATGCCGAATTCATCACAGCCACAGGCAGAAAGCGGTTGGCAAATATGTTGTGCGAAAAATACGTCCATACCCATGCGCTCAGCAAGCCCCCGGCCAGAACAAAAATTGCCAATACCGATATTTCTGTGGTTTCAAATAGATTCAGAGGGCCTTTCCAAATGGAGGATAATATAAACAGCGGTATTAAAAAATAAACAGAAACCCCGATAAATACTTCAATTGCCTTTTTCCATTTATCTTTCGCAATAAACCGCAGGGCAATACCCAGCGAGATAAACAGAAGTATATTAAATATTAGTCTTAATAACAGAGAAAACATTGTTTCCCACCTTATAATCTATCTTATAAGATTATATTATATTTGATTTTAGTTATCAATTATTATAAAATAAACACTGATGATCACTGATAAAAAAACAGATTTGCACAGACAATGGAGATAAAAAATGATGGAATTTTTGCGAAAGCACAGACAGACAATATTTATAATAACGATTTCAGGATTTTTCGCAGGTGTCTTTGTGGGATTCGGCGGTTATTTTCTCGGCCGGAAATCCATCAATGACGCGGTAGCGGAAGTCAACAATATAAAAATCCCTTACAAACAATATGTCCAGATTTTTAACAGGTCTTTAAACGATATGAGAAAAGAAGAAGATGAGATAACGGAAGACCTCCTCAATAAAAAGAAACAGGAAGTGCTTCAGGATCTGATTCAGGAAGAAGTTTTCTGGCAGGAAGCAAAAAAGTACGGGATTACCATTTCCGACGGAGAGTTAGCCGCAGACATCCATCATTATCCCGCGTTTCAGCAGGACGGCCGTTTTGACCAGAGGGCATATTACCATATTTTAAGGAACATCCTGCACACAACACCCAAGCAATTTGAAGAATCAAGGCGCAGGCAAATCGCAATTTTCAAGCTCAGACATCTGATAGCTTCAAGCGTGGGAATCAGCGAAGCTGAACTCAGGTTCGAGTATGCAAGAGCCAACAAAGGCGATATGAGCAAATTCAACGAAGAAAGAGCCTCTTTTATGGAAAACCTTAAACAACAGAAAGTTTCTATGGTATTTGCCGAGTGGTTTAAGAAATTAAACCAGACAGTAAAGATAAAGGTTCATTTACAGGAAATTGAGGGCGGGGCTTAATCCCGGGGCCTGAATTTATAAGTTTTACTGCGCAGTTTTACTCCAAAATATCTCAATAACTTCTTAAGTTTTTCCAAAGGCAGCCCTACCACGTTAAAATAGTCGCCCTCTATCCTTTCAACAAAAGCGTCGTTTTTCTCCTGTACTGCATAAGCACCTGCCTTATCCATATGCTTCCCGGAAAAATTTTCTATCTCGTTCAAACTTAACTTCCGCATCTTTACCCTGCTGACCTCGCACCCTACTTTTTTTCTGCCGGAACCTGCGTCCACAACAGCCACGCCGCTGTAAACTTTATGATAGCTTCCGTTAAGCAAAGATAAAATCCTTTTTGAATCTTTTTTGCTCCTGGGCTTTCCTATTATACTGCCCCTTAAAACAACGATTGTATCCGCCCCGATGACAATGCCTTTCTCGAGTTTTTTCGCCACGGAAACGGCTTTATCAGAAGAAAGCTTTTTGACTATGGATACGGGATTTCTTGAAGCTGTCTTTTCCCGGATTTTACTCGGAATAACGCTGAACTTCAACCCGCATTGTTTAAGCAGATTATACCTGCGGGGCGAGGCTGAAGCAAGAATTACCGGAATTTTATTTTGTTTCATAACAATTACCTGGCAGTTATAATATTAACCGGCTCTTTGCATTTAGCGCAGGTGTTATTTTTTAATCCTAACACTTTAGTGTTATACCCGTGCCTTTCAATCAGGATATTTGCGCATTTCGGGCAGGTTGTCTGGCTGTACTTACTGTCCGTAACGTTGCCCAGGTAGACGTATTTCAGTTTCTTTCTGGCAATATTATATGCATTGACCAGTATGCTCATATCAGTAGGCGAAATGTCGAAATGGTACTGGGGATAATACCTTGAAAAATGCAGCGGGATGTCTTCGCTTAAACCCGCAATCCAGCCGGTGAGCTCTTCGATCTCTTTTGAAGAATCGTTTTCCCCGGGGATTAAAAGCGTTGTTATTTCAACGTGTTTTTTCATCTCAACCATTGTTTTCACGTTCTCCAAAACAAAAGAAAGCTTGCCCTTGCACAAGCTTTTATAAAAATTCTCATTAAAAGATTTAACGTCTATATTAGCCGCATCGATGAATTTCAGCATATCTTTCCACGGCTTATGGTTCAGGTATCCGTTCGTTACAAGAACGTTCTTAAGACCGTTTTTATTAAAAAGTTCTGCGGTCTCCAGTATCCATTCGTAGTTTATCAAAGGTTCGTTGTAAGTATATGCTATCCCCACTGAATCATGCTGTTTAGCAAGTTGTAAAGCCAAATCTTTTGTCAGTTTTTGAGTTGGTATATCACCGAACTTTGCCTGGGATATCTCCCAGTTCTGGCAAAAGCCGCATTTAAAGTTGCAGCCGACCGTTCCGACCGAAAGTATCTGGCTTTTCGGGTAAAAATGGTAAAGAGGCTTTTTTTCGATGGGGTCAATATTTATCGAGGTAAACTCATCATACGTCAGAGAAAATAATTCTCCGTTCTGATTCTTTCTTACATTGCATATACCGGCTTTACCCGGAGCAATAGTGCACGATTGCGGACATAAGCTGCAATGCACATTCTTATTATCTTTTTTTGTATAAAATAAAGCAGGAAACATCTTCTTGTGTTAAAAACTGGTACGTAGGGGCAGATTTATCTGCCCTACATATGTTTTATATTATTAATGGGCGGACAAGTCCGCCCCTACTTAAAAGGTTTTCATTTTATATCAAATATCTTTGATTTTTTGTCATTTGGATTTTGTCATTCTTTTATAGATTCATCAATCCATTTCAAATAATCTGGATTACCGCCGACAATCGGCAATGCGATTACTTCAGGAACGTCGTAGGAATGCAGCTCTTTTACTTTTGCTATTACAATGTCCAGCTTTGATTCCGCTGTTTTTGCCATCAAAAAAACCTCCGCAGAAGTTTCGATTTTTCCCTGCCACCAGTAAGTGGAATGTATTTCCGGCACCATATTAACGCATGCCGCGAGTTTCTCATCCAGCAGCGCTTTCGAAATCTTGCCGGCTTCCTCCCGGTCTGAACACGTGATAAAAACGACAATATGATTCATTTTTAACTCCCTGATTTACATGCCTGTTTTAAAGGGCAGTTTCTGCAAATAGGCTTTTTTCTGCAAAAATCCTTACCAAGAGCAACGAGCAATGCGTGATATTCATTATATATCTTTATGGATTTCGGCAAATGACTTTGGAAAAAAATTTGCACAGAATCATAACCCTCGCTCCCGAACCACCCCAGCCTGCGGCCGATTCTTCTTGTATAAGCGTCAACCACAAATACCGGCTTATTCCCCGCGTAAAGCAGAATAGAATCCGCTGTTTCAGGACCTATGCCGCTTAAAGAAAGAAGTTCTCTTCTTGCTTCATTTGTGTCCTTTTCAAGGAATTTTCCTATTCTGCCGTTATATCCTGAAACAAAATATCTAACGAATGATTTTAATCTTTTTGCTTTTTGATTGTAATATCCCGAAGGTTTTATAAGGGTAGCCAGTTTGTTTACTGCGATTCTGTTTATAACCTTTACATCAAGGGCTTTAGCTTTATTGAGGTTTACAATGGCTTTTTCGACATTTTTCCAGGAGGTGTTCTGGGTTAGGATTGCCCCCGCGCATATTTCAAACTTTTCTTTGCCTGTCCTGTCTTTGTAGAATAAAGGGAAGTACCCGGGCTTTAAACTTCCGCGATTTGTTGTCGGCCACCATCCCTGCGGCCCAAAGAAATTATAAAGTTTTTTATATATTTCAAACGGTTCGGTATGGGTTGCTTTTGCCTCTTTCATACTTTGGCGTAAATATCTTTCAAGCGGATATATTCCTCTGCGTTTTCTTTTATTTTTTTAAGTTCTTCGTCGCTCAGCGGGCGGGCTACCCTGCCCGGGACGCCAAGAACCAGGCTTCTCTCTTTCACGTGCGCCCCTTCCGTAACCACGCTTCCCGCGCCTATAATACAGTTATCCTCGATTACAGCGCCGTCTAAAATTATTGCCCCCATTCCTATCAGGCAGTTGCTTCCTATCTTACAGCCGTGAAGAATGCATCCGTGGCCTACAGTTACGTCCCTGTCTATGATGGTAGGCAGGTTATAGTTAGTGTGGACTAAAACACCGTCCTGGAGGTTGGTGTTTTCATTTATTAAAATATCCTCCACATCCCCTCTCAGCACACAGCCTGGCCAGATGGAAACATTTTTCGCCAAAGACACCTTGCCAACAACCAGGGCCTGCTGGGACACGTAGGCGCTTGAATGAATTTTTGGCTTGTATTTTTTATAGCTTCTTATCATAAGAATATTTTTGAGGCGGGCTACTTCCTGTTTTTGCCTTTTAACAAATATAATAAAACAGCTTTCTGTATATGAAGCCTGTTCTTTGCCTGTTCAAGTATTACGGAGTTAGGGCCGTCCATAACCTCGCTTGTTATCTCCTTGTCCCTGAATGCAGGGAGGCAGTGCATAACCATGCAGTCTTTTTTTGCCATAGCCAAAAGCGACGAATTCACCTGGTACTGCTTAAAATCCATGTCTCTTTCCGAGCTCTCTGATTCCTCACCCATAGAAGTCCAGACATCCGTATAAATTACGTCGGCGTTACTTAATGCTTCATTGATATTGTCGGTGATATTAATACTGGCCCCGCTTTTTTTGGCCAGGCTCAGCCCTTTTTCCAGAATCTCAGCATCGGGGTCATACTCCTGCGGCCTTGCCAGATAAAACGTAAATCCCAGAATAGAGGCAGCTGCTATCCATGAGTTTGCCACGTTATTTCCGTCACCTACAAAAGTTACCTTAATTTTCTTAAGCTCTTTTGCGGACTTTATATTCTTTCTTTCAACTATAGTCAGCAAGTCTCCCAGAATCTGGCAGGGATGTTCTTTGTTGGTTAAGCCGTTTATTACAGGAATGGAGGATGAGTTGGCAAACTCTTCCACGTTTGCGTGTTTCAGAGCCCTGAACATTACTCCGTGCAAATACACGGAAAGGACCCTTGCCGTATCCTGCACGGTCTCACCCCTTTTCCACTGCATGTTCTTTACATCAAGAATAAGGGGAAATCCTCCCAGCTCATACATGGCAACGGAGAATGACACGGAGGTCCTGGTCGAGGGCTTCTCGAATATCAGCCCCAGGCTTTTCCCCGCAAGCTGCGAGCCTTTCCTGCCATGAGACTTCATTTTTCTGGCAGAGGTTATCAGCGACCATATCTCTTTATCGTTTAAATCGAAAATCGAAAGCAAGTGTTTAGTCATTAAAAAATCCCTTCTATCTCTGTGAATATCCTTATTTTTTCTGTGTAAATCTGTGCCCCCTAAAAATAAAAAGAAAAGCATTACAAATAATGCTTTTCTTTATTGTATCAAAAATTATTTTGAATGTAAATACTTCCTGCCCGCTGCTATTTTGAACTTATGTATCGGGAAACCGTCCCTGTAAACCGTAAACGGCTCAACGCTGTTAATACTTTCGAAATATTCGGCATACGGCCCTTCCACATTGTTCTGAAAATAAACGTACAAACCGTCTTTCCCGTATAATTCCTCGGGGAAATCCCATAAATTAAACTGGCTTCTCCTTGTAACTTTCTTATCGACATTAACGTAAAGGTCTCCCCGGCAGTAGTATGCCAGGGCAGCGCTCAGCTGATGGGACGGCGTTAGAACAAACTTTGCATCCGGATATTTTTTTAGCTCATTTGAAAGCTCTCTCCAGCCGTAAAGCCATTTTGTTGCGTCTGTTTTAGCCCATTCTTCATTCATTTTCCGCAAAGGCAGAATGTTGAACCTTGCATGAAGTGTTATGAGGCCCGACATAAAAACGGCAAATGAAAGAGATGTAATCAGCAGCCATTTTCTGTTTTTTGCATTAAAGAAATAAGCACCCAGCGCAATCATAAACGTAAAGTATGCAGGGGCTGTCCAGTTTGCCTCGCCGGCCTTTTTTATTGAAGTTATCCAGAAAAACGCTATGATTGGAAGAGACGTCAAAGCCAGAAAAAGCTTTTCCTTGTTCCTGCTGAAAACCCAGGCCCCAACCACAGCCATGCCTGCCACCCACAATAGCGGGCTTGCTACCAAAAGCTGGCCTCCGATAAACTCAAAAAAATTGGCAATATAATGGGTCTCCCCGCTGCCCAGCCCGTGACCGAACTGAAACTTAAAAGAAATCCAGCTGTTCTGCCTGTTCCAGAGAATAACGGGAGAAAACACTATGAATGAGGTTAGGAGTGACAGATAAGGGTGTATGGTTTTAAGCCATTTTCTCTCGTCTGTCAGCGCAAAGAAAAGAAACAAACAGGGCACCAGAAGAATTGCTGTATACTTGGATAAAAGAGCACACCCGAAAGCAACCCCCAGAAGATACCATAAATATACTTTTCCTGTCCTGACTATCTGCCATGCCAGGTATATACATAAACCCCAGAATAAAAACATCGGTATATCCGGGGTAATAATGATAGAACCGGTCATTGTCAAAGGAATGATATTCAGAAGTACAACGCTTAAAGAAGAAACCGCTTCGCTGTTAAAAAGCTGTTTAGACAAATGCCATATCAGTATGCTCAGGGCTACAGAAATAAGAATTCCCGAAAGCCTGACCCAAAGCTCGGAGTTCGAAAACAGGGTTGTAATCCAGATAAAATAACCCACCATCGGTGGATGGTCAAAATAGCTCAAAGCCGGGTTGCGCGCCCACAGCCAGTAATACGCCTCATCCGGATGCAGCTGCATAGTTGCTGCCAGAAATATCCTCCAAAGAGTCATCAATCCGACAAATATTATGGAATTCTTCTTAGTAAATAGTTTTCCTAAAGGTAAGGGCTCCATCCTTTAAATCTTTTGTTCCTTTCGATTTTTTTTACGGTCAGTTTATATATGTATTGCACAAGGAATGCATAACCGACGCCCAGGACCATTCCTGCAAGAACATCCGAGGGATAATGTGAGGTTGTGTAAATACGGGAGTATCCTACAAGCAAGGATATCCCGAAAACAACTGCTGCCACCCATGCCTTCCTCCAGATTAAAAATATCACCGTTGCAGCAGCAAACAGGTTTGACGCGTGGCAGGAAGGGAAAGAAGGGGTTACTCCTCCCAGAGGGCGCGGGCGGTTTATTAACGGCTGAAGAATATTGCCGCAGATTAAGTCGCTCAAACCCACAGCCAGAAGGCACAACAAAACGGTTTTCATCCCCTTCTGCCTGCCAAAGCCTACAAAACACAGCATAATAAGTACAAGCGGTATTCTCCACAGCTTTGCATCTGACAATATAGGCATTATGACATCGAAGAAACCGTTTTTAAGGGTTATGGTTATTAGATTGAATACTGCTGAATCAATATTTGCCATTTAAAATTTTTGTGGTGCAGGGCCTTGCACTTCGACTTTGCTCAGTGCCCTGAGTTTGTCGAATGGGTCCCCGTAAAAATTAAATTGATCATTTTTAAGCCCACAAGGGGCTACACTACATTTTAATTATTTATTTCTGTATATTTTAGTAAAATTTAAGCTATTTTCCAAATTTGTCGGCTATAAGCATGGAAGACGGCTTCAGCGTAAACTCCCCGTACTTTCTGTTTATGTCATCAACCATCTCAACTACTTTCTGCTGTTTTGAGATGTCGTCCAGAAAATACTGCTGCTTATCGTCGCGAAGAAGGTTGCTTATGTTCACGCCCAGAAGCCTCACTGCTTTCAGCAAGGGCAGTAACTTCTCAAAAACTTTATACGCGTTTATGTAAATATCATAACCGCTTTTAATGTGATGTTTTAAAGTGCAGTGTTTTATTATGGTATGAAAATCGGAATACCTTACAACAAGGCCGATTGTCCTTCCCGTTAAATTCGCAGCTCTTAATCTGTTTCCTACTTTTTCGGAGAGCACCCTTAAGTACGATTTTATCACTTTTAAATCCCTGGTGTCTTTGGGCAGCGTATAGCTGTGCCCCACGGATTTTACCTCGTCATCCTCCCAATACTTCCTGACTTTAGAGTCATCCTCGCCCCTGCCCATCCTCTTCAAATGATAGCCCATCACCCCGAAATAAGACGTGAGCATGCTTATTGACGCATCCCCGATGTCCTTTGCGGTATAAATGTTAAGTGTGTTTAGTTTATGGGAAAGTTTGGCGCCTATGCCGACCCCCTGAAGCTCCTCTACTGGAAGGTTAGAGAAAAGCTCCGGTATTTCCTCTTTGCTTACCTCAACTAAACCGTCAGGCTTCTGGAACTTGCTTGCGAGCTTGGCTATCAGTCTGTTAGGCCCGATACCTATGGAACATATAAGCCCGAACTCCTCTTTCAGCCTTTTTTTTATGGCCATGCCTACGTCCTGAGCGCCGGAACCTTTTCGCACAAGATGGGTTATATCAAGGAAGCATTCATCTATGGAAAAAACATCCACGTAATCCGTGAACTCAAGAAATATTTTGTGAATCCTGTGGGATGTATCTATGTATTTATCAAGGTTGCCGTGAACGAAAATTATATGCGGGCAGAGTTTCCTGGCCTCGGGAACCGTCATTCCTGTTTTCACGCCGTATTTGCGCGCTTCATACGAAGCTGTAACTATAACAGTCCTTCCCTCGCCACCGACAGCTATGGGTTTTCCCCTTAAAGCCGGGTTTGCTACCTGCTCCACAGAGGCAAAGTAGGAGTTCATATCTACAAGCATCACAACTCTTTCCTGTCTGTACCCTTCTAAAGGGGTTTTCCTTTTTTCAAGGTAATCCTTCTGGGTTTCCATCGGAATAAATCTGGCTTTGCTGTTGTTATTATTCAACACTGGCTTTTTCCAGGCGCCACATAAGAGTTTTCTGGTTCAGGCACAGCTCAAAAAGTGTTGCACCGTCAGTAACGGAAAAATGAATCAGCTTTGCCTCGCCCTGATTCTCCTTCCAGGTATATGTGATTTCTTTTATCTGATACTTTTTGCCGTTCCACACAAACCATTTAGGCTTTATCCTGTTTTTGCCGAACACAGCACCTACGTCTATAGACTCGTTTATATCTATAACCTGCATATTATTACTTCTTTCACTTATTATTTCTTTCTATTTCTTAACAACCTCTTTTAAACTTAACTTAAAACCTTCGAAATCTTCTCTCAGCTTATCAATCTTGTCGTCTATGGCGTTTACAACATCCCTTCTTGCAGAGTGGCTCAGGTATTTTTCTATCCTTGATCTCAACAACTCATAACTTTCCTTCTGTATCTCAAAGTTATCTTCTATTTGTTTTAACCTGTCATAGTTAAGAGTGACACCCTTTAAAATATAATCCCTTAACACTTTTGTAGCCCAGATACGAAACATAGTCCCTTCCTTAGACTTTACACGATAACCAACAGATATAATAACGTCAAGGTTATATAAATATGTTTTATAAGTCTTGCCGTCACTGGCAGTTATCTGGGATTTCCAGATAACTGAATTTTTAGCAAGCTCCCCCTCCTTGAATATATTTCTTATATGCTCATTTATGGTTTTTATGTCCTTGTTAAAAAGCGTGCTCATTTGTTTTTGCGTTAACCATACTGTATCCTTATCGAGTGTTACGCTTAATTTAGTGCTTCCCTGTTTTGATTTATAGATTACTATTTCACCTTTATTATTCATATATTTATTCCTATTAAAATTCCCTATTATTCAACACCGGGTGTTCGCCTAGGCGAACACCCGGTGTTGGAGTGTTGGAAATAACTTAAAACTTTCTGTTTAAATATACAACCTTGCCCAGTACTTGTATATCCCTGGCATATATTGGCGGGTATTTGGGATTTGTAGGGTTCAGGTAAACCTCACCCTTTTGCTTATGGAGCTGTTTTACTGTGGATTCCCCGTCTACCATTGCAACAACTATGTCTCCGTGATCTGCCATGTTCTGCTGCCTTACAATGACCAGGTCATTATCAAAAATCCCGGAGCCGGTCATGCTGTCCCCCTGCACTCTTAACGCAAAATAACTGCCTCCCCTGGCAATGTTAACATCAACGTATATGCTGTCTTCTGCATCCTCAACAGCCGGGACAGGCATTCCGGCCTGAACCCTTCCCAGAACAGGAACAGGAACCAGATGCTTGCGGAAAGGCAGATCTATGCCCCTTGAAATACCCCGGTTATGTTTCAGATACCCTTTCTTTATCAGCGCCTTAAGATGCCTCTGCACCCCCCCAATGCTTAAATCGAACTTCTTTGCTATTTCGCGAATAGTCGGAGCAACTCCCGAACTGGACGCAAAATGCTTTATGAAATCAAGCATTTTTTTCTGTTTCTCTGTCAGGTTTTCCATGTTACCTCCTACATTTTACTTTAAAACAAGTATAGCATACAAATGTATGCTATGTCAAGCCTGTTAAAAAATTTCTTAAATACTAAAGAAGCTTGCCGGATTGGGTGTTTAACCCCAGAAGGTCTTTAAGAGTGCGGGCGTTTTTGGCAGCAGAGCCTGCATGGCAGTTGTTGAAGAAAAGAAATGTTTTCTTGGAGTTTTTATTCAGCTTTTCTATTTCAGGCAGGAAGCTTTTCAGCTCCTTATCAGAATACAGGTAATCGTATCTCTCTGACAGAGGCGCATTAAACCAGTTAGTGTTTCTTCCGTGAAACCTCAAATAAGATATGTCTGAAGTAACTTCATTAATAAAAGGCATAAGCCGTGGAAGTTTTGGTTCATCCACAATGCAGTATCCCAAATGACTCTTCTTTAAAAAGTCAAATGTTTCGGGTTTTGCCCATGCTTTATTGCGGAACTCTATCACTAAGGGTATATCAGAAAATTTTTCCTTGCAATCAAGAATATAATCTTTGGATTCCTCGTTAGGATAAAAAAATACTGGAAACTGCATCAAAACAGCGCCCAGCTTGTTTTTTTCCTTAAGCGGCATTACGGAATACACAAATTTTTTTATATTTTCCTTTGCCTCTTTTATTCCCGGCTTTTTATCTTTAAGGCGCGTATCAAACGGGTCGTGGGTTATGCCTCTGTAAGCTTTTACGACAAACTCGAAATCCGGGCCTGTTTTGCTTTCCATGCCGATAAACGACTTCTGGGATACAAGGGTATAGTATGTGGAGTTGATTTCAACGCAGTCAAAGCCGAGTTCGTCCTGGTAATAGATTAAAGCGTCTTTTGGCTGGAGTTTTTTTGGATAGACTGTGCCGCGCCAGTCAGGGAATGAAAAACCGGATGTGCCTACTTTTATCATTATTCAATCAATTGCTGAGCCTTTCAGCCGGATTGTTCCTCATATTTTCTTGCTTTTAAGAAAGCATCAACAACTTTAGGGTGGAACTGCTTCCCCTTGTTTATTTTTATTTCATCAATAGCCTGTGCCCTGGTCAGGGCTTTTCTGTAGGGCCTGTTTGTCGTCATTGCATCAAAAGCATCAGCCACGGCTACGATAGAGGCAATAAGCGGAATTTGATTGCCTCTTAATTGGCTCGGATAACCCTTGCCGTCATATCTTTCGTGGTGATGTTTTATCCCCAGGATAGCATCCCCGTATTCCTTAATGGAATCCAGGATATCAATGCCGAAAATAGGATGTTTCCTTATGTATTCCTTCTCCTTATTGTTCAATCCTGTCTTCTTATTAAGAACTCTTTCCGGAATGCCTATTTTACCGATATCGTGGAGCAATGCCGCTATAATCAGATTCTCCTTAAATTCCTTATATTTATCCAAATCTATGTTTTTCAGGTTTTCTGCTATTTCTATCGAATAATTAACAACCCTCTCAATGTGGCCTCCCGTATAATTGTCCTTGGTTTCAATAGCTGTACCCAGGGCATTCACAGCGTCAAAAAATATCCTTTTGTTTGTTTCCAGCTGATTATTGAGGTCCTCAAACAGCCTGGCGTTCTGTATAGCCATAACAACATCGTAACTCAGCAAAGACAAAAAGCTCAGCTCCTCGGCTTTGAAACCCTGTTTGTTCATTTTTTCCCCGAGGAACAACACGCCCAGGAGCTTATCCCTGAAAAATCCGGGGATACACACTTTGGTTTTTAAATCCTGCATCTGAATCTTCAATTGCTTTAGGAAATTTACTATATATTTTTTATTGTATTTTTTGCTGTAAGCGTCCAGCTTATTATAAAGAAGAAAATCCCTGTCAAATATCTTATATTTTTCATCTATAAAATACTGTATAATAGGGCTTTCCTTCTCAATGCGCGTAAAATTCTCCGGAATTTTGATATTCTTCGGCCCTCTCGATACTTTAACGATATAACAGCCTGAATCCTTGTCAAAAAGGAATATTCCCGAATGCCCGACTTTTATATTCCTCATGATTGTCCTTAATACAAGCTTAATAAGGGTATTAACCCGATGAACCAAAATCATCTGGCGAGCTGTTTTTTCTAATGCTTTTCTGTAGTTTATCTTCATTTCTGCCTATTCTTTCAGTCTTGCCTGTATTTTATCAATAGCTTCCATGGCTTCCTTGGCTACTGCTTCGCTTTTATCCCTTCTAAGCCTTTTTAAAGGTTTTATTGCGGACTTATCTCCCAAATCCCCCAAAGCCTTTGCGCACGTACGCCGCACCATCGGGACAGGGCTTTCCAGATTTTTTATTAACAAAGGCACCGAGGACTCAATATTCAATTTAAGTACAGTTTTTGCAGCCGTCACCTTAACAGCGTCGGATTCATCGTTAAGCATCTCGACAATATCCTGATAAGTATCAGGATTTTCCATCTTTGACAAAGATTGCATCGCTTCTGTCCTGATAGCCGGGTAAGGATCTTTCAGCAATCCCTTTAAAAAAGGCACGGTTGCTTCGCTTTTTGTCCTGCCTAAAGCGCCTATAATTTCCATTTTAACAGCTTCGTCTTCCTCTTTTTTAAATTTTTTAACCAGCGGATCAACTATGGCTTCATCATCAAGCTTTGCCAGAGACCTGACCGCGGCACGCCTTACGCCGGGGTCTTTATCATTCATCATCTTCAGAAGAACCGGGATATTCTCTTTCTTTCTCTGGCTTCCGAGGCTGATTACCGCATTTATTCTTGTAGTCGTATCCGTTGATACCAGAACATCCTGTGTTGTTGATTTCCCGGTTCTGGCAGGCTTTTTAGCCAAACCAGCTGTTTGCAGGAAGAATAAGGCGAACAAAAATATTATAAGTGTTTTTATATTCATAATAAACTTCCCCCCATATTCTTATAAACTAAAAATACAAATAAAAATGGAACCTCGTTACCTTAAATTTAATAGTTCCTTTGAACAGCGCTCAATCTCCAAAGTAAACCTATTGAGCCGGTAAGAAAAATAATGGTAGAAGACCAAGGTAGGTATGGCTATAATTAATCCGGTAGCAGTCGTGATAAGTGCTTCCGAGATACCGCGGGCTACGATGGACGGCGAGGAAACACCCTGAATAGCAATTGAATTGAACGCATTTATCATTCCTGTTACAGTGCCTGTGAAGCCTGTTAACGTAGACACGGAAGCAATAGTAGAAAGACCAGAAAGATATTGTTCCAAATGAGGAATCTCATACAAACCCGCTTCTTCCATAGCATTAGACATTTCTTCTTTCCCATCTTTATATTTAATTAAACCTGCTTTAATTACACTGGATACCGGGCCCGGAAAATCATCACAGACCTTAACGGCTTTATCTATGTTGTTTTCCTGAACCAGAGATTTTATCTTGGACATCAGGATTTTTTCGTTATGCGTGATTTTATGATAAAAAACAAACCGGTTTATTATTATGGCAAGAGAAATTATCGAGCAAATCAAAAGAGGCCACATTAATGGCCCGCCTTTTATTAGCATACTCCACATTTTATATATACTCTCCTTTATCTTAAAATATTATTATATAAAAATCGGAAAAGCCGGTCAAGGAGACCAGCTGGGGGTAAACGAAGAGCCTTTTATCTCACCCACTTTTCTAATACCCGAGCCGTCTATTGCTATCATATACAGCTCACTTTTTCCCGATCGCGTCGAACTGAATACTACAAAACGCCCGTCCGGGGAAAAAGACGGATTCTCATCGTTGCCTTTACTTTGAGTAAGCCTTTTTAGCTCTTTATTGTTTAAGTCATATAAAAAAAGCTCATACCCATACCCTTCCTGGCGCATAGTGAATACTATTTTATCGCCCCTTGGAGACCAGGCCGGGGAATCACAGAAACTCCTTGTGGTCAGCCTTCTCAGGTTGCCTCCCTCTAGGTTCATTATGTAAACCTGCGGATAGCCCGGCAGGTCATATATAAAAACTATCTCCTTGCCGTTAGGAGCAAAATATGGGCTTGTAGCTATGCCTCTTCCAAAAGTTAACTGACGCAAGAATTTCCCGTCCCGGTTAATTAAATGGATATTAGGCATTTTGCCCCGGGAAATTGTCAAGGCAATTACCTTCCCGTTCGGAGAAAAAGAGCCTGCTGTGTTTAATCCTTGCTCTTTCGATAAAGGATAAAGCTCTGTCCCGTAAGGTGATATGGAATACAGGTCAGGATTGCCGAACTCATAAGTAGTAAATATTATTTCAGTGCCGTCAGGTGACCATTTTGGAAGTAAATTTATAGACTTGTTATTAGTAATCTGCCTTACATTATACCCATCATAGTCGACTATATAAAGTTCTTTATTCCCTGTCCTGTTATTTGAAAAAACAATCTTGGAATGGGCTATACCTTTCTCTCCCGTGAAACGAAAAATTATCTCATCGTTTAAATCGTGCGCCAGATAGCGGTAATCCTCTATATCCCCTTTAAATGATTTGTCCCAGATAGCCTTCTTACTTGCGATATCCAGCAGTTTTCCCGTAAGTATCAGTTTGTTATCCTTTATCTCCACTGAACCGCAAATCAATATATCAACTCCCTGGTTCTGCCATTCAAGAAGCTCTTCGTCTTTGCCTGTGTATAAAGGCCCTCCTTCAATAATGTTAAAATACCTGGAAAAAAGAAGATCGTTCCTCAATATATCCTGAATAAGCCTGCCCAGCCGCGACTCTTCTACCATCTCTGTCCCGGGAACAAAACCGCCTATTCCCAAATCCATCCTCTGCCCGTGCGCCGAAAGGCTCAGATAAACGTCAGCAGCGAATGCATTCTGAGTAAAAAAAATAAAAAATAGTAATAAAATGCTATATCTCATAAGATGACTTTAAACCTACTCTTTAAAGGAAAACTCAAAAAATACGCCCAAGTCTTTTTCATCATAGCTGAAAGGCAAAGGAGGAAAAGGAGACGAAATTTCTACGGCCCTTAATGCCTGCTTATCAAACAGCTTATCGCCGGAAGATGTTTTTATTTCCAGGCTGTCTATATTTCCATCCCTTTGTATGCGAAAATACAACACTGCCTTCAGCTCGCCGAAATCAACGGACCACTGCCAATTCTGGCTGATTTTTTTTACAATCATATTTGTATAATAGGCATAAGGAAACTTGGCTGACTCCAGGCTTATCTGGCTTGAAGGGGTAAGCTGTTTAGGTTCCGGTTTGGGTTCAGGCGCGGGCTTTTCTTTTTTTTCTGTGACTTTTTTCTCTTCTTTTTTCTTTTCGGCTTTCTTCTTTGGTTTTTTTGGGATAACTATCTCTTCCTCTTTTGGAGGAGCCTGCTCTTTAACCTCCGCAGGAGGTGCCGGTGTTGTATAAAAGAAAAGGTCCACGGGAATATTAACGTAAATAATTCGCCTGGACCTGAAAGACGTCAATAAAAAAATGCTTAAATGTACTATTATTGATAAAACAAGAGCTACCTTGAGGTCATTTTCCATTATTTCGGAAGGCCTTTTAGTTTGTCCTTTGCAGTATAGGACTCAGGGCTGTTAGGAAAATCTTTTATTAAATCTTCCAGTACTTTTTTGGCTTCTTCTTTTTTATCCAGCTGTTCCAGGGATAAAGCCCTTTTTAGGCGTGCAGCCGGAACAGATCTGGGATTATTGTATTTTTTTTCCACTAACTCAAACTCGTCGGAAGCTTCCTGCCATTTTCCCTGGGAGTAGTAACACTCCCCGAGATAGTATTGAGCCTGGTCAGATAACTCTCCATTCGGGTATTCTTCCAAATAAGATTTAAAGCCTACCATTGCAAGCTCATATTTACCACGCGAGAAATCACTGTAAGCCAGCTGGTATACTTTTGAGGGGGCCGGTGATGCCGATGAAGATGAACCTGTATCTGAAACGTTGTTGATTCTTCTTGTAAGGTTTGACTCTACGTCTTCAAGCCTCTGTCCCAAAAGAGACATGCTATTCTGGGTTTCGACGAGTTCAGCATTCAATGCATCCATACTGACAGTCAGGGTATCCATCTTTGCTGAAAGATCCGCCTGGTTTTTCTGTACCTCGTTGAGCTTCAACTGCAATTGATAAATCTCGTCTTTTAAATCAACATACTCCCTGGAAGTGGCAATGCACCCACTAAAAGAGAGGCTGAATAATAAAACCATTAAACTTAAAGTGTATATATTTTTCATTTATAACTAAATTCTATTCAATCAGGGCGAATATTTTTTCTGGCCGGGGTTATCTTTATCTTTTTCGGTGTTGACTGTGCCTTCTTCAGCTTCCATTGGAGGCTTTATGTTGCGGATTTTTGTCTCGGCTCTCCTGTTTTTATACCATGACTCCTCGGTATGACCTGTATCCAAAGGTTTTTCCTCTCCGTAAGATATAGTCCCGATACGGCTTAGAGAAACTCCCAACTTGCCATAGTATTCACGTACTGCACTGGCCCTTCTCTGCCCGAGCCCTAAATTGTATTCGATAGTGCCTCTTTCGTCACAATGACCTTCAACCATAACATTAATGTCTGTATTGCTCTTTAAATACTCCGCGTTTTTCTGTAATACCTCCCTGGCTTCCGGCAACAAATCTGACTTGTCAAAACTAAAATGAATGCTTTTTAACTCCGGAGTGCTGTGCCAGTCACCGTGGCGGATTCCTGCTTCGTCAACATCTTCTGCCCCGGCCTTTTCCCCTCTGGTCATATCACCTGATCTCTTCTGTTTTGCACATCCTGATATTAATATAAATATACAAAATAAAATTGTTAATCTTTTTAACATGGCGCCTCCAAATGCTTTAAGTTTTTTAAATTTTACTTAATATTCCTATTGTTGTCAAGAATTGCCTTTTAACAGTTTTCCTAGGTACTGCCCGGTAAAGGACTTTTTGTCCTTAACTATATTTTCAGGAGAACCGCTGGCAACAACGTGTCCTCCGTTTTCCCCGCCTTCCGGGCCTAAATCTATTATCCAGTCAGCTGTTTTGATTACTTCCAGATTATGCTCAATAACCAATACTGTATTTCCTGTATCTACCAGCCTGTGCAACACATTTAACAGCTTTTCCACATCTGCAAAATGCAGCCCTGTGGTAGGTTCATCCAGAATATAAAGGGTCCTGCCCGTACTGCGTTTTGAAAGCTCCGTTGCCAGCTTTACTCTCTGGGCTTCGCCGCCTGATAACGTTGTTGCCGCCTGCCCGAGTTTTATATATCCCAGGCCCACATCATCAAGCGTCCCCAAAATCCTCTTAAGTATAGGTATATTCTGGAAAAAATCAACACTTTCCTCTACTGTCATATCCAGAACTTCAGCTATGTTTTTGCCTTTGTATTTAACCTGCAGCGTTTCCTCGTTAAACCTTTTACCGTGACAAACTTCGCAATGAACATAAACGTCAGGCAGAAACTGCATTTCGATTTTCAGGGTACCGTCACCCCTGCAGTTCTCGCATCTGCCGCCTTTTACGTTAAATGAAAACCTTCCGGGTTTATAGCCCCGCCTTTTGGATTCGGGAACCTGGGAAAATAAATCCCGTATCGGTGAAAAAGCTCCGGTGTAAGTTGCCGGATTTGAGCGCGGGGTACGACCTATCGGCGATTGGTCCACGATGATTACTTTATCAAGATGTTCCAGCCCCAGAATTTTTTCGTGCTTACCGGGCATATCCTTTGCTTTGTAAAGTTTCTGGGCCAATGACTTATATAAAACCTCATGAACCAGCGTGGACTTTCCTGAACCTGAAACTCCCGTGACGCAAACGCACAGCCCCAGCGGTATCTTAACATCAATATTTTTTAAATTAAACTGTGAAGCTTTTACTATCTCCAGATATCTCCCATCGGGTTTGCGGCGCCTGTCAGGTACAGGAATCTTTAATTTATCGTTCAAATATTTTGCTGTTAAAGACTGCCTGTTACTTAAAACCTGTGCAAGCGTGCCGGATACAACAACATCCCCGCCGTGTACACCGGCTCCGGGCCCCAGATCAACTATCCAGTCTGCAGTTCGGATAGTTTCTTCATCATGTTCAACAATTACTAAGGTATTTCCCAGGTCCCGCAGCTTTACTAAAGTATTAAGCAATCTTCTGTTATCTCTCTGATGAAGTCCTATGGACGGCTCATCCAGCACATATAAAACTCCAGTTAATCCCGAGCCGATCTGGGTTGCAAGGTGTATTCTCTGCGCCTCTCCTCCGGCCAAAGTATAGCTTTCCCTGTCCAGTGTTAAATAACCCAAACCAACATTTACCAGAAATGAAAGGCGTGAGTTTATCTCCTTTAATATAACCCGGCTGATTATTTTTTCCTTTTCAGACAATTTAAGGTCACTAAACAACTTCTGGGTTTGATTGACCGACATCCGGACAATTTCATAAACGGATTTATTATCAACAGTAACGGAAAGGGATTCCTTCTTAAGGCGGGCCCCGCTGCAGGTAGGGCAAACCCTTCTGCGCATGTATTTATTGTAAATTTCCTCTCTTACATAATCTGATTCCGTCTCTTTGTATCTGCGTTCCAGATTATTTATCACCCCTTCAAACTCGCTATCTCCGTATAAAAATATCTCCTGCTGTTTACGGGTTAACTTTTTCCAGGGTTTACCTGCAGAAATACCATGGCGCTTGCACGCATCCTTAAGCATCTCTATATACCAGCCGCTCCACGAAGACTTCCAGCGGTGGGTACGTGTGGTTATCGGCTCAGACCAGGGCTCAAGAGCGCCTTCGCTGACCGAAATATTTTTATTGGGAACCACTAAATCTTCGGCTACATCAAGTTTTGTGCCCAGGCCGCTACATTCCGGACATGCCCCATAAGGCGAATTAAAAGAAAAAAGCCTGGGCTCGATCTCCGGCAGGCTTATTCCGCAGCTGGTACATGCATGATGCTCGCTGAAAATACGCTCGTGCTTTGAGTCAATCACAACTAAAACCAGGCCCCTGGATTCTTTCAGCGCCGTTTCAACGGAATCAGCGATCCTTGTTCTGGAATCAGGGCCTATCTGGATTCTGTCAACTATAAGCTCTATTGTATGTTTTTTGTAGCGGTCCAGTTTTATTTTCTCTTCCAGATTGTAAACCTTTCCGTCAACCCTCACTCTTACATATCCGGACTTAAACAGCCTCTTAAAAAGCTCCTCGTAAGTACCAATCCTTCCGATTACCAGAGGAGACAGAATCTGTATTCTTGTACCCTGAGGCATCTTCATTATTTCATCTATTATCTGCTGCGCAGACTGGGGGTGAATCTCCTTTCTGCATTCAGGGCAATGAGGCACGCCGATTCTTGCAAAAAGTAAACGCAAATAATCGTATATCTCTGTTACTGTTCCAACTGTTGAGCGGGGATTGTGCGACGGAGTGCGCTGCTGGATAGCTATGGCTGGTGACAGGCCCTCTATAATATCCACATCAGGCTTTTCCATGAGTTCCAGAAACTGCCGGGCATAAGCAGAAAGAGACTCCACGTATCTTCTCTGTCCTTCTGCGTATATAGTATCAAAAGCCAATGACGACTTGCCGGATCCCGAAAGGCCTGTAATAACGACAAGTTTGTCTCTTGGTATCTCAAGATTTATATTTTTAAGGTTGTGTTCCCTTGCTCCGCGTATAATTATTTTTGGGGTCAGGTCTTGCATTGCAACATTTTTCATAACAATTACCCATTTTTCTCCATCTCTCTAATACGCCTGCTAACAGTCGAATAGTGGACTCCAAGATGTTTTGCTATTTCTGTTAGTTTGTAACCATGTTCTTTATTTGCTATCAACACTCCCCTCGGCTTGCTCACTATCTCCGATAAGGAAGGCCTCACGGGTGTTGTGTGTAAGACAGGTATTTCTTTCAATTTATCCAATCCTTTGCATATCTTTAGTATGAATTCATCACTTCCGTAATAAATCTGACCTTTTAATCTGTCCCAGGGAGTATCCTGTAATCCTTCATCCACAAATGCCGAATAAAATTTTTCTGCTTTGGACCGCGACTCGCTGAACTGTGATAATATCCAGTCCGTACACAAAAACGAGGGCTTCTTTTCTAATCCCACCATAGCACGATAACTACTCCAAGTATAATCGCTCGCTTTCTTGCATTTTTTAGCCCTGACTGGATTTATAACAACATATCGGCACAATTCCAATAAATGACTATCCTTTTGAACTAAAATACCTTTAAACCTTCCCTGAAACAAATGGCCTACTCTATTATACTTATGATTAAAATATTGAGTATAGACACCATTTAATTGCCTCATACCTTCGGAAATATTAGTGCGCGTTATTTCCATTATAAAATGATAGTGGTTATCCATTAGACAATAAGCGTGGCATATCCATTTAAAATGGTGTATACACTTCTCCAGAAGTTTCAGAAAATATATACGGTCATAATCTTCAATAAAAATATCGCGTTTTTCATTACCTCTTGCAGTAATGTGATATATGGCCCCTTCATATGAAATTCTTAACGGTCTACTCATAGTTTTAATATCTTGTAAATGTTGCAATGCAAGACCTGACCCCAATATTTTAGGCGGCCGAGTTGTTCCCGCCCATTTTTTTTGCTTTGTAGAGTTTTTTATCAGCTATATTTATGAATTTCTTTAAAGGCAGATTGAAGCTTTTTGAATTATAACAGCTTATTCCGATACTTAAACCTACTTTCTGTGTTTTAAACTTATCCCTGACTTTTTCGATTATTCTTTTGGAAAGTTTCAGGGCATTCTTTCTTTCAATTTCAGGGACAATTATGGTAAACTCATCTCCGCCATACCTGAATATCTGGTCAACATAGTTCCTGACGCTTAACTTAATCAGCTTTGCTATTTTTTTAAGGACTTTATCACCCTCGATGTGCCCTTTCGTATCGTTATATCTCTTAAAGCCGTCCACATCACACATCATCAGGGCTAACGGGTTGTCCTGCCTTTTTGCCCTCTGCATTTCTATGTATAGTTGATTGAAAAAGTATCTTCTGTTTGAGACACCTGTCAGCTCGTCTGTTTTGCTTATTTCCAGCAGTTTAATGTTTGACTTCTTTAACTTGCCTACAAGAACATCTTTTTCCCTTTCAGCTCTGTATTTGTCCAAATAGATTTTTACTTTGTTCATCAGATCCCTGGGGTCCACCGGCTTAAGGATGTATTCATCAACATTCTTTTTCATTGCTTCTATCGCTGTTTCCATGGTTCCGTATCCGGTCATAAGCAAAAAAGAGACGAATTTATCCTTTTCTCTGACAAAATCCACCAAAGCCATCCCGGACTCATCGCTTAAAGACAAATCTGAAATAACCATATCAAAATTTATATCATTAATCATTTCCTTTGATTCCTTAACCGAAGAAGACGCCTTCACAATATAACCTTCGGTTTCCAGGATATCCTTCATTGTTTCTTTTATGCCTTCTTCATCTTCTACAATCAATATTCTTGCCGGTTTTTGTTTACTGCTTTTTAAAATCATAACCCCTTCTATTGTTCCACAGGCAGTTGAATCTGAATCTTTGTGCCTTTATCCAACTGGCTGCTGATTTTTAGTTTACCCTTGTGCCGGTCTTCTACAACCCTGCGTGCAACCGTCAGTCCCAGCCCCACGCCTTTGGATTTTCCGGAAAAAAAAGGTTCTAATACTTTATCGATATCTCCGGCATCTATGCCGCAGCCTGTATCCTCTACTTCCAGAGAAACAAACTTCCCATCATCGGTTTTCTTTGTTTTTATTGTAAGATGCCCCTCTTTTTTATCAAACATACTGTCCAGAGCGTTGCTTATTAAATTCTTTATTGCCTGTGTAATCTCTTCGGGGTCAAACGATACTTTCGGAATTTCATTTAATTCCAGTTTTAATGTTATATTTTCAGGAATCAGGGTTTTTTCAAGGATACCATTTATAATTGCATTCAAATCTTCCCTGAAAAAGACCGGCTGCCTTTTACGCGAATAATCCAGCATATTATGTATAATGTTATCCATAGATTTTACGGCGTTTTCCAGAATCTGGACATGTCTTGGGAACTTGCTCTCGGGCTTGGCGCTTAAAACCGTGGGCAGCTCAAGCTTCAGCAGATATACGGCATTTGTTATATTCGCAAAAATATTCCTCATCTCATGGCCGATTATATTTGTAACTTTCTCCTGGTCAAACGGCTCCCTGTTTTTGCTGCTGTTTTTTCTCGTATTAATTTTTTTCTTCGGCATAACCATTCTTTCCTGTATCAGGAAAACCTGCCGAGCAGAGTATCTTCCGCTTTCGGCAGTTTATCCGGATAATCTATATTATACTGCAGTCCCCGGCTTTCTTTCCGTTTTCTTGCGCCCTTTATTATCAGTTCAGCAACGGTTGCTATGTTCCTCAGTTCAATTAGATCGCTTGTTATTATAAAGTTCCAGTAATACTCGGCTATTTCCTGCTGAAAAAGCTCAATTCTTCTTAATGCCCTTTCCAGTCGCTTGTTGCTGCGGACTATGCCCACATAGTTCCACATAAAAAGCCTAATCTCTTCCCAGTTCTGCGTTACCACTACCGACTCATCGCTGTCGCGCGCATCTCCTATGTCCCATTTTGGTATATCTGCTGTAACCTCTGCTTCTTTAACTAATTCTTTGGATTTTTTAACACAGCGCTCTGCAAAAACGAGAGCTTCCAACAGCGAATTTGAAGCAAGCCTGTTTGCGCCGTGCAAACCCGTGCATGCAACCTCGCCTATGGCAAACAGATTATTTATCGAAGTCTGCCCGGACTCGTTTACAAGTATGCCCCCGCAAAAATAGTGGGCAGCAGGCACTACAGGTATGGGATCTTTTGCCATATCAATGCCGTATTCAAGGCATTGTTTATAAATGTTAGGAAAACGTTTCAGCAGAAACTTCTTGGGTTTATGCGTTATGTCCAGAAGGACATAATCATCGCCGCTGCTTTTTAATTCATTATCTATTGCCCGCGCTACAATATCCCTCGGCGCCAGTTCCTTTAGAGGGTGATATTTTTTCATGAAGGCCTTACCCGTGCGCAGCTTTAAAATACCCCCCTCTCCGCGGACCGCCTCTGAAATAAGGAACGACTTTGCCTTGGGATGAAACAAACATGTGGGGTGGAATTGAACAAACTCCATATTGGATATTACCGCCCCTGCCCTGTAACCCATTGCTATACCGTCACCCGTGCTTACATCAGGATTGGAAGTATACAGATACACTTTTCCCGCACCGCCTGTAGCAAGTACAACCACTTTTGCCAGGAACGTCTCGACCTGATTTTTATTCTTGTTTAAAACGTAAGCGCCCAGGCATTTTTCCTTTTTTTCGGATTGCCCGGAAGAACTTTTTTGCAGTTTAGATGTCGTAATCAGGTCTATTGATATATAATCCTCATAAATTTTTATATTTTGAGTGCTTTTAAGTTTTTTTATGAGACCTTTTTCAATCTCTAAACCGGTAAAATCACCTATATGAAATATTCTTCTCCGGGTATGCCCTGCTTCAAGCCCTAAATCAAACTCCTTTTTGCCTTTCTTGGCGGAAAATTTTAAACCCCAGTCTATTAACTCCTTTATCCTTTCAGGGCCTTCCTGTACAACAAGCTCCACAATATCTTTTTTGCAAAGGCCGTCTCCCGCAGTCAATGTATCCTGGATGTGTTTCTGGAAGGAATCACTTTTATCCCAGACGCAGGCAACTCCTCCCTGGGCCTTGTTCGTTGAACTGTTATCAAGCTCTTTTTTTGTTATAAGGGAAACCGAACCCATCTTGCTTGCTTTAATTGCAAAAGAAAGCCCGGCTATTCCGCTGCCTATAACTAGAAAATCACTCTTTATCATACTAAATTTCCTTTATATGTTTTTGTAGTGTAGCCCCTTGTGGGCGTAATAATCTTGTACAATTGCAATTGGGATTTCTTTATTTTTACGGGGACCCATTCGACAAGCTCAGGGCACTGAGCAAAGTCGAAGTGCAAGCCCCTACACTACAATTATCAAATGAAAATCACTTAATCACAATATTATCGATCAATCTTGCTCTGCCGATCCATACTGCTACTGCTATCAAAACAGGCAGGCTTATAAATGTAACACTTTCCAGTGTTTCGGGGTCGCTAATCCTTATATAGTCAATCTCCGCATTCGGGATTTTTTTGATATGTGAATATATCTTTTGGGCAACTTTTTTTGCTTCTTTTACTTTTTGGTCTTTTATTAAACCTTCGGCAATTTTTAAAGCTTCAAAAATCTTCGAGCTTTTATTAAATTCATCCCTTGATAAGTACTGGTTCCTGCTTGAGAGCGCAAGACCCGAACGCTCTCTTATTACAGGACAAGGTATGATTTCTACAGGAAAATTCAAATCCCTGGCCATACGCTCAATAATCTTTAACTGCTGATAGTCTTTCATGCCGAAATACGCCTTTGCGGGCATGACAATGTTAAAAAGTTTTGCAACAATAGTTGTTACGCCTCTGAAATGCCCGGGCCTGAACCTGCCGCACAATGCATCAGACATTTTCTCAACCTGCACGTATGTCAAATATCCTTTCGAATAAATAGATGAAACAGGCGGTACAAAAATAAAATCAACACCGGAGTCCGAACATATCTGTTTATCCCTGTTAAACGGACGAGGGTATCTGAGGTAATCCTCATTTGGGCCAAACTGCTTGGGATTAACAAATATGGAAACTACAACAACATCATTTTCCTTTCTTGCCCGTTTTATAAGAGATAAATGACCCTCATGTAAAGCGCCCATTGTAGGCACGAATCCTATTGACTTACCCTTTTTAAGCAGTCTCAGAGCCGTGGACTGCATTTGCATTGATTTTTTAATTATTTTCATATTTTACCCTTAGTTATTTCACAACTATCCACAGAGTTATCCTAATTATCAACAATTTCATTTACTAAATCCAAATCAGATTGATTTTTCAATTATTTATTATTCAACTGCATTATGTAATGAACCACAGTTTTATGTTCCCAGTAACTTACCTTAATTTTACAACTAAGCCGTACTCACCATCGCATATAACCCTGGACTTATCCACAAGCTCTAAATAAAAATCAGGATATTCTGTTTTTAAATCAAAATCAGTAACCGCAAGCAGGCTATATTTATCTTTTTCCTCGAGCTTAGCTTTTAACTCAGGAATAATACGCACATGATACCCCTTGCGATTGGCATAGTAAATAACCTCGGTTTCACCTTTATCAAAAACCAGGATAGACTCATCCCTGCTGCTGTTTTGCCTTATTATCTCTGCTATCTCAAGATAATTAAGTTTTACTTTATATCTGTCTTTTATCCTTATCAAAGAAAAGACAATAGAATATAAAACCATTAAGCTTACCAGGATTACCAGGAATTTCCCGGTGTTTGATTTTTGCCAGCGTGCTTTATAATCTGAATAAAAACCGCCAAGAAAACGCCCTATAAACGCACATCCAACAGGGATAAAAGGTATCCAGTAATACTCATGGGTCATGCCTACCGCAGCTACCAGAGAAAAAACGACAAATCCCAACAGCCAATAATAAAACAGCCATTGTCTCTTGTCTTCCACTTTCTTAAATATCCCAAGAATCAGAAATATATATCCCGCATGAGTGAATTGATACTCAGAAATATCGATAAAAAACCTGTTCCACCAGAAGCCGGGGCTCAGCAAAACAGCAAAAGACGAGTATTTATTCTGTCTTGAAGATATCGCGCTGAAAAACTCTCCGTCAGTCGCCACGGGAACGTACCAGTGATAAAAAAGAGGAATGCTTATGGTTATCAGGATAAAAGCATACCATCTCCAGTCAACTGCCAGTTTATATCTATCATATAGAAACCAGTAAAGAGCTGCGGGTATAAACACGAAAAATGAAGGTATTTTCGTTAAAAACGCAAGCTCGGCACAAACAATACTCAATAAAAAATACCGCCACTTCTTTTCCTCCACCCACAAGGAGAAATAGTACATGAAAATAATCGTCAGGCTTGCCATGCTGGCGTCAGGCTGAAAAGAACGGGAATAAAAAACCGAAACCGGCAGGAAGCTGTAAAAGGCCGACGCCCATAAAGCTGTTCTCATGCCCCAGATGCGTTCGAGAAGTTTGTACAAATAAAAAAATCCCAGCAGATGTATGAATAAAGAAACAAGCCTTCCTAAAATATCGGAAAATCCGAATATCCTGCCTAAAACCCCGACAATATATTCATAAAGGCCGTATGCAGTCTCATACTCATATAAAAGATCGTGTTCCGGCTTAAAAAAATTCAGGTTCCTGGTATAGTTGCGTGCTATAATAGAGCTTCCGGTTTGCCTCCAGTGGTGTTCATCCAGCAACGGATTCGTAATGTGCCATAACCTTAAAAGCAATCCGAACAAAAATATTACCAAGAATATTTTATGCTTTTTTATTAGTTCACCCATTTTTTATTTGTAAGTGTGTTCGTCTGACGGGAATCTTCCTTCCTTCACTTCACTGCAGTACTGCTTAACGGCATCCAGTATTTTAGCCCTGATATTAACATATTGTTTCACGAATTTCGGTTTGACCCTGGAACACAAGCCCAGCATGTCATCGAGAACCAGAACCTGACCATCGCAATGAGGGCCTGCCCCGATGCCGATTGTTGGTATGGATATATTTGAGGTTATGGTACGTGCCAGATCTGCAGGGATACACTCTAAAACCAGGGCAAATACACCTGATTCCTCAAGCATTTTAGCGGAATCAACCAGCTTTTTAGCAGAATCCTTATCCTTTCCCTGCACTTTGTAGCCGCCCATCTGATGTACTGCCTGGGGAGTCAGCCCTATATGTCCCATAACGGGTATTTTAGCTTCAATAATCTTTTTAATTGTCTTTACCATCTCAGCTCCGCCTTCAATCTTTACCGCCTCTACCTCGCCCTCTTTTATTAATCGACCCGCATTTAAGACAGCATCCTTTATTTCATTTTCATAAGATAAAAAAGGCATATCCGCTACCAACAGCGCCCTGGAATTTCCCCTTTTAACGGCTTTGCAGTATCTAATCATATCGTCGATTGTCACAGGCAGGGTGGTTTCATAGCCAAGCTTTACCATGCCGACGGAATCACCAATAAGCACAACGTCAATACCGGCTTCGTTTAGAATCAATGCCGTTTCATAATCATACCCTGTAAGTACGCTGATTTTCTGGCTTTTTTGTTTAAATTCCTTCAGTTTGGTGGTTGTTATTTTATCTATCATTTAAAATACCTCAAGCACCCGGAAAGTAAGCGCTCCGCATTGAAAAAACGTGATAAACAGCTTTTAAAAACTTCATAATTTTACAGCTCGTTGTAGTATTTTAACCTTTTGTTTTTTCAATGTCAAATCTGATTTAAGAATCTCTTTTATTTTCCTTTTAATCACCGGATGGGCTAAACCGGGAGCTATTTCCAGCAAGGGTTCCAGGACGAACCTGCGATTAAGCATTTCCCTGTGAGGTATGTTCAGTTTTTTTAGATTTATTATTCTTTTTTCATACAAAAGGATGTCTATATCAATGACTCTCGGCCCCCAGCGTTTTCCTGTTTTTTTGCGGCCCATCCTTTTCTCAATATCTTTGAGTGCTCTCAATAACGGGGCAGGGGATAAATCCGTCTTTATTTTTACAACTGCGTTGATGAAATTATTCTGTCTGGGGCCAATAGGTGAAGTTAAATAAAGGTGAGACATTTTTAGTATTCTGAAATGGTATGAGTTTTTAAGATAAGCGTATGCTTTGAGAATGTTTTTTTTGGGACTAGAAAGGTTAGAGCCTAATCCCAGATAAGCTACATAAGATAAAACTTTTTTTTTACCATTTTATTTTACTCATGCGGTTCAGGGCTTCTTTTATCCTGTCTGTGTTTACTGTTAAAGCAAACCGCACGTATCCTTCACCCGAAGCCCCCAAACCGTTGCCCGGAGTGCAGACTATCCCTGCACTTTCTAAAAGCTTTGATACTGTTTCTTCAGATGTATAGCCCTTTGGAACGTTAGCCCATACATAAAAAGTTGCCCTGGGCACATTCACCTTCCATCCAAGCTTCTTTAATCCTTCAACAAAAACATCCCTTCGTTCCTTGTAGGTTTTCCGCATCTCCTCAACGCAATCCTGGGAAGATTCTAACGCCTCAACAGCCGCTTCCTGTACTGCCTGAAACGTGCCGGAATCATAATTATCCTTAACAGTTGCCAGTCCTTTTACTATCTGGGCATTTCCGCAAATCCAACCTATCCTCCAGCCTGTCATGTTGTACGTCTTTGAGACTGAATGGAACTCAACCCCTACTTCCATAGCGCCAGGCATTGACAAAAAGCTGATGGGCTTCTCTTCAAAATATATCTCGGAATACGCGGCGTCGTGGGCAACGATTATGTTGTATTCTCTGGCAAAATCAATAACCTTCTTGAAAAACTTTACATCAGCCACAGCAGAAGTGGGATTGTTGGGATAGTTTATAAACATTATTTTAGCTTTCTTCCGGACATCTCCGGGAATCGCATCCAGGTCAGGAAGAAAACCGTTCTTTTCAAGTAAAGGCATGAAATGAGGAACTCCGTCCGTAAATATGGTCCCTGTATTATAAACAGGATATCCCGGTTCAGGAATTAAAACAATGTCTCCGGGATTTACGAATGCCAGATGAAAATGCCCGATGCCTTCCTTGGAGCCTATAAGAGAGCTTATCTCGCCATCTGGATTTAAAGTAACGCCGAAGCGGCTCTTATACCATTTAGCCACAGCTTCCCGGAACCTTTTTAATCCTGCGCCAAAGGGGTATTGATGGTTTTTTGGATCCTCTAAAGCCTTCTGGCCTGCTTTTATAATATGCTTAGGGGTAGGGAGGTCAGGGTCCCCGACACCCAGTGATATAATATCCACCCCTTTTTCCCTGGCAATCTTTTTCTTCCTGTCAATTTCGACAAATAAATATGGAGGGAGCCTCTTTAGTTTCTGGTTATAAGATATCTTCATGCTTGCCTCTGATGCCCTGCCCCTTCGCCCGTTCCCGGAACGGGATTGGGCCGTTCCGGGAACGGGCGTAATTTCTGGATTATTGCTTTTTACCTGAATAAGTAAATATATACCAAATTCCTGTAATAACAAGAATCGAAAAAACAAGTGCAATAATGTTCGTTACCCAGCCTTCAAAAACACCCATTTCGTAAGGATATCCGACGTATCCGAAATCGCCAACGGTCTTTGAAGTAAACAAAACCTGTATTAACGGTAAAATCTTCGCCTGAATTCCTCCGCCAAAAACCAAAAGGGCCCACAAAAGCCAGAACGTCAGGCTTAATCCCAAAAGGACAAGTATAATCATCGCGCCTACGTGGACAGGGTCATAGCCGATTTCTTCCGGGTCCTCTTTATCTGAAAAAAAATCAAGTATAAAATCGGATATTTTCTTCATATTTTACCTGACAACACGGTTTACCAAAGTGCCTATCTTCTCAATCTTGATTTTGACCGTATCGCCTTTACTCATCGGGCCGACACCGGGAGGCGTTCCTGTCGAGATAACATCTCCGGGCAGCAGCGTCATAATCTTGGAAGTAAAATACACGATTTCCTCAACCTTGAAAATCAGTTCTTTTGTATTCGAATATTGCTTGCATTTCCTGTTAATATAAGCCTCTATGTCCAGATTGTTCGGATTAATATCACTTACGATCCAGGGGCCCATAGGAGCAAAAGTATCAAACGACTTAGCCCTTGCCCACTGTCCGTCCTGGCTCTGCAAATCACGCGCTGTAACATCGTTTAAGCACGTATATCCAAGTATGTAATCTTTCGCTTTTTTAATCGGGATATTTTTTGCTTTCTTTTTTATGACTATAGCCAGCTCAGCCTCAAAATCAAGCCGGTTGGTGGATTTTGGATAAACAATATTCTCTTCTGTTCCAATAACCGCAGTCGGAGCTTTAAGAAACAGCAAAGGCTCAAAAGGGATAGGCATCCTTAACTCCTTTGCATGGTCAAGATAATTAAGCCCTAATGCAATAATCTTTGTGGGCTCGCACGGAGGCAAAAGCCTTACTTTTGACAACCGGTATTTTCTGCCGCTTTTTTTGAAGTTTGTGAAATAATTAGGCGTAATCTCATGTATGATTTTACCTGAGAGAATACCATATCTTACATGCCCGTTACCTATAAAACGAAGATAAATCATATAGCTTCCTCCTCTTTTATTTTATGCCAAGGACGTCCTGCATACTGAAAAGCCCTTTTTTCTTTTTAATTATCCATTTTGCGGCAACCAGAGCCCCGGCAGCAAGAGTATCTCTGGAATGAGCCCTGTGAGTCAGCTCTATTCTTTCTCCGCGTCCGGCAAAATAAATGGTGTGTTCTCCTACAATATCACCTGCACGTACAGCCAGAACCCCTATCTCATCTTTTTTCCGCACGCCGACAATACCATGCCTGCCGTAAACCCCGGCCTTGTCAACGTTCCTGCCAAGGGCTTTCGCTAAAATCTGGTATAGTTTCGCAGCCGTGCCGCTCGGCGCATCTTTTTTCTGATTATGATGCAGCTCCACAATCTCAATATCATAATCCGGGATAATCTTAGCAACGTCTTCCACCAATTTAAACAAAAGGTTTATCCCTATAGACATATTCGGAGAAAAAACTACCGGGATTTTTCTGCCGGCTTCTTTTATTTTCTTTATCTGGTCAACATCAAAACCCGTTGTACCTATAACAATGGCCCTTTTATTCTTTATGGCTATATCCAGATGGTGCATTGATGTTTCCGGATTGGTAAAATCAACAACAACATTGGCATTGGCAATGATGTCTGACAAATTTGAGCTTATCCCTGAATCACTTTCTTCTATGCAAGGGTGGCCTTTTCTTTCTATGCCGCCGACAAATTGAAGTTCAGCGTCTTTGCCCGCCAGATCAATTATTCTTGTTCCCATTTTCCCGCAGGCACCGCAAACTATTATTTTTATTTTATTCATAATTTACCTCTTTATTAGCGCAGAGCTCCGCTAAATACTACTTTAATAATCCATAATCCTTAATAGCTTTTTTAAGTTTTTCCTTATTGCTTTCTTCCATTTCACACATAGGCAAACGCAGGTCCCCGGAACACATCCCCAAAATACCCATAGCTGTTTTTACAGGTATGGGGTTTGTTTCCAAAAACATGGCTTTCACTAAAGGAGAAAGCTTATAATGCAGCTCCTGCGCTTCTTCCAGCTTTCCGCTCTGAAAAGCTGAAACCATGTTTGAAACATCTTTCGGCACTATGTTTGCCACAACAGAAACAACACCAACGCCGCCTATAGACAATAAAGGCAATGTTAAAGCATCATCACCGGAGAGCAAATCCAATCCAGGACAAAGCCCTCTAGTCTTTGACATCTGGTCAAGCGAGCCTGATGCTTCCTTCATTGCAACTATATTCTTGCAATCCCTGGAGAGTTTCGCCGTGGTTTCGGGTGCAATGTTAACTGCTGTTCTGCCCTGGATATTGTAAAGCATAATAGGTATCTTTACGGCATCCGCTACCTTTTTAAAATGCAGATACAACCCTTTCTGAGTCGGCTTATTGTAATAGGGAGAAACCATCAAGGCTCCGTCACACCCGACTTTCTCTGCAAACCTGGTTAGCCTTAAAGCCTCTTCAGTACTGTTTGAACCGGTTCCTGCCACTACCTTCGCTCTCTTGTTTACAGCCTTTACCACAGTCTCAATAACCAGATCATGCTCGTCATGGGAAAGGGTAGCCGATTCCCCTGTAGTACCGCAGGGCACAATACCCGACGTTCCGTTTTTAATCTGGAACTCAACTAATTCTTTTAGTTTATCTATATCAACTTTATTATTTTTAAACGGCGTTACTATTGCTACAAAAGAACCTGAAAACATAAAACCTCCGAAACTATTTGAAATTAAACTATAACTTCTCCTTTAAATGTTACTTCCGCAGGACCTTCAAGATATAAATTCGAAACCGGTGATATAAAGTCCTCCAAATCATTTTTTGTAAAGGAAACGCGCAAAGTTTCCCCGCCGCTTGTGATACAATTAACGGGAACGCTTACAATTCCTTTCAAAGCGGCTATAACCGCACTTGCAGTGACTCCTGTACCGCAGGCCAGGGTTTCCCCTTCCACGCCGCGTTCATAAGTCCTGACAAACAGGGTATTATTGTTTTTTTTCTGGATAAAGTTTACGTTTGTACCTGCGGGAGCAAACTCCTTATGAAACCTTATCATTCTCCCAAGCCCGGCCACATCAACTCTTTTTATGTCATTTACAATCACAACAACGTGAGGCACCCCGGTATCAATAAAGGATAACCCCAAATCCCTGCCGTTAACGCGAAGTGATAAATCCAGCCGTGTATCTTTCGGTTCATAGAGCTGCAGCCTGATATTTTTTCCCAGTATTTCCGCATGGACAAAGCCTGCTGCCGTCTCAAACTTCATTTTCCTGTCCGCAGCGCCTATCAAATGAGCAAACCTTGCAACGGAACGCCCCCCGTTGCCGCACATAGCGGCAAACGAGCCATCGGAGTTATAATATACCATTTTAAAATCCGCTTTTCTACTGTTTTCCAGTGTAATAATACCGTCCGCGCCCACAGAAAACATCCTGTGGCACAGTTTTTTCGCAACAGCAGAAAGGTTTCTCGGCAATATTTTTTTCCTGTTATCAATAAGTATAAAATCATTGCCGGCTGCGGATAATTTATGAAAGCGTATTGTTTTACCCATACTATTTTTCCTTGGCTGTTAAATCTTGATATTTTTCTCTTTCGCGGATAACCCTGACATTGCTGCCGTCTACCATAACTTCAGCCGCACGAACCCGTGAATTGTATTGGGACGACATTGCCATGGAATAAGCTCCGGCACCCATTACAGCGAGGTACTCTCCCTGCTCTGCCAAAGGTAAAAGGCGGCCCTTTCCCAGAAAATCCCCGGTTTCGCAAATAGGGCCCACCACATCAAGCTTCACCTTCTTTCTGTTGTGATTTCCTACCGGAATAATTTCATGATAAGCCTCATACAGAGTCGGACGGATCAAATCGTTCATCCCCCCGTCAACAATCAGGAAGTTCTTCCCGTCAGCTTTTTTTCTGTATATCACCTTAACAAGAAGCACGCCTGTATTTCCCACAATGTATCTGCCCGGTTCAAAAATAAAAGTACCGGAAAAATCCTTGAACACAGACAAGACTGCATTTGACAGGTCTTTTGGTGTTTGTGTCTTTTCGTTGTGATACTTGATACCTAACCCACCCCCCATATCAACGTACCTTAACCTGATTCCGTTCTTAGACAAAGATCCCATAATCTTTGCCAGTCTTAAAGCAGAAAGATGGAAAGGCTTTACACTCGTTAATTGAGAGCCAATATGACAATGAATCCCGGCAACATCTATGTTCTTTAAACGGCTTGCAAACCTATAAACATCTAATGCTTCAGGGTAAGGTATTCCGAACTTCGAACCGCTTTTTCCCGTCGTGATATACTTGTGCGTATGCGCGTCAACATGAGGATTTATTCTAAACGCTATTGGCATCTTTCTTCTGTAACGATTACCCAATCTATTAATCAAATGAAGTTCTTCTATTGATTCCACATTAAACATTAATATATTGCTTTTTAAAGCATATTCAATTTCTTCCGAGGTTTTTCCGATCCCTGCGTAAACAATCTTCTTTGGAGAAAATCCGGAACGCAATGCCCTGTAAAGCTCGCCGCCTGAAGTAATATCAATCCCGGCTCCCTGCTTTGCCAGGGTTTTTAAAATAGAGAAATTAGAATTTGCCTTGATTGCATAACAGATGAGATGTGGGACTGAGCTAAAAGCAGAATCAAAATTGATATAGTTATTAATCAATTGCTGTTTTGAATATATAAATAAAGGAGTGCCAAATCTCCTACCCAGAGACCCCAAGGATACTTTCTCTACATATAGCTGATTCTTAATAAAATATAACATAATTACCCTTTATTATTATTTGAATTTTCAGTTAATACTATCAATTTTATCAATTTTTGTCAATTTCAATTAGTACTGGGAAGACTGATATTATCTGAAATTATTT
>JAFGIL010000009.1 GCA_016929635.1 Endomicrobiales bacterium | reverse complement strand
CTTCTTGGCATTTCTTTTCATCACCTATCCAACAATTAATTAGAACCGTCCCCATTTACAAATGCAAACAGCCGCGCAGTGGCGGATCTTTTTCATGGATTGCCCGGTTTCCTGCGCCATCTTACCTCACTTCCAAAGACCGAACATTGAAAAATCAATGCGTTTCCATTCGACTTCGCTCAGGACAAGTTTTAAAGTGCGACCCGGGGACACACCCCTACTCGGAACGTTCCGAGCCTAAGTGCGTAACCGTTACGCACTACCTTGTTCATATAAAACACTCAAAACAATTAGTGTCTGTCCCTGTTTTCCTTTATTTTTTAAAATAATTTCTTCTTTTTTGTGATATTAAATACTTTATCGATTTTAATAACTTTGTTTTCTTTTATTAACTCTGTATTCAATTTTAACTCACTCTGATTAGCTTCCAAATTTTCATCGAAATGAAAAACAATATTTGCACTAAAACCAGGTTCCAATATTTCTCCACTATTTATAAAGTTCTTTGAGTTGTTATAAATGTATGCTTTCGGAATATTTGTAACAGAATCTGCAATATCATTAAAGTAACTATCTAAAGATAAAGTAAAATATTTATAATTAAAAACCTCCTTATTTTTTATGTTTAAATCTAAATTCTTAATCTTTATATTACTTTTAGAATTATTTACAATAAGTAAATTTAAAGTATATTTAAAAGTAAATTCATTTTTAATTGCAGATCCTATTAATATTCGTTCATTATCACCAGCATATACTGAATAGTTATTGTTATCCAATATTAGAGGAAATAGCAATACTTCAATATCATTTTCATTATATATAACTGGATTATTTAATTTCCAGTTACTATATTTATAGGATTCCTTCCCAAAAAAGTACAAGCATATATAGTATAATATTACTATAATACTAAATATCATTCCCATTAAAATGATTTTTTTTCTGAAAAACATTTATTTCTCCTCTTTTTTATTGAAATTCATAATCAAAACACCTCTAAGGTTCAACCCATTCTTTTAATAATTTTGTTCTATATATCGAAGTTTTTGTTCCACCAAAACTCCACAGTTCCCATTTTTGCCAGATCTTCGTCATTTCAGTCCATGTACGTTGAATGGTTGGTAATCTTATCCCGAATATACGCCAATGTCCTCTTTGCGTATATTTTTGCCTTAATCGAAAATCAGCTTCAAATCTATACCCAGAACCAAAAACATAACTATAGTCGGGATTCCCTTTCGTCCATCTCTTAAGCACAGGGATCGGTTTTCCAACACACAATCTGTTTGATTCTCCTTCCCACCCCCATAAAGATAATTTATTTTTAGTATTAATGCTTAATCCTTGTCCAGTATCTATAGTACCTACTTCTACAAACTGGTCTTCCTGGACAACTAATGAATCAGATGCCCTTTCTTCTATTTGCCTTGCCTTATATGATTTATACCCACCATACGCGCCTGGCACGAAATCCAACAGCAAATCACCGATTTCATAATTGGAACCATATACCCTTGAACTTGCCCATCCTGTTACAACAGCTCCTGCACCGCCCAACAATGTACTTGCAACAGGGCCCCCACCTAACGCTCCAACTATTCCTCCTATACCAAAGCCTATCGCACCTGTAACAGCACCTCGTTCAGCGCCCTGCCTGAATGAATCGGCAAACTTACCGCCTGTCCAATGGTCCTGGTTCTGAAAGCTGTATGCCAAAGAATTAATAGCTCCACCTATTAACGCGCCGCTCGCCGCAGCATAAAACAGCGGTATTAAGAAAAATGCATGGCCGCTCGGGTCCACGTAGCGAACAGGATTGTTTCTGCAATATGTATATCGGTTCAATGTCTGCGGGTCATAGGGTGATTGAATTAGGGTATCCGGCTGGATGAATGTGCCAAGCGCAGGGTCATAGTAGCGGGCGTTGTAATAATACAGCCCGCTGGAGGCGTCTTCACGCTGGCCTGTGAACTTCCATGATGTGTCCTCTGAACCGGTTGTCTCATACGTGGCACCGAATGGTTCATAGCTAATTGTTTGCACATCACTGCCATCGGGTTCTGCCAGAATTTGTGTACTGCCCAAATGATCCGGGTAGAAATAACGGATTATATCTGACCCGCCGTTAGGTGTTTTAACCTGAGCTACACGCTGGCTGCCTGCGTAGATGTATGATATGGATTCATCCGGGACTGTGGCGCCGTCTGTGTATGTTTCTTCGTATACTGTACCAATGTAAAGCGAGGTTGCTTCGATGCCGCTCGCAATGACAGATTGGATAACGCGCTGGTCCTCGTAGTCGTATTCATAACGAACATCGGTTCCGTCTATCGTTACCACCCTGATGGGACGGTTATCAATGTCGTATTTTATCCATTTCTTATTTGCCAGTATTATGTTACCATTATCATCTTTTAACGGGTCATCATCAAGAATACGCTGTTTTATAGCAGTAATTATTGTAGCTACATCAGTAAGTACCATTATCTCTTCATCCGTTAACTTCACCTGTCCAAACGTATCGTATATTGCATTTATATCATACTGGGTTAACATTAAGCCATATATTTTCAGTTCATCTATTTTACCTTTGTAGTTGTTATCGCACAATGCTAAGGAATTTCCCAGATACAAATCATTTTCATTTATAGTTATCAATCCCTGAGCATCTTCCTCCTTTTTAAGCTCTTTATCCATGTACAGCTTTATCTTTCCCTGTCCTGAACCATCATCTGATGTATATGTCATTACAACGTGCTGCCAGGTCCCAGTGTTTACCACATCTTCTGCGAGTATCTCATATTTCTCATTATTAAGATACAGCCATCCATGCAAACTTGAATCAATTACACTTAAGCCGTATGAACCCTCCTTTAGCAATACATAACCGCAGTTTTCATCCTGCACATTCATCCATAACTCAATTGAAAACTCATCCTGGCTCGCAAATACTTCATTTCTGGATACTCTTGCATATCCGTCACCCGAAAACTCTAAGCCCTGTCCCTCTTTCCCTGAGGACTGCATAACATTTGACATTATCAGGGTGCTCACATCTTCAAAATCCCACCTGCTTGAATACGTGCCTGAAACCTGCAACTCCGGGCTGTAATAAACTTCTATCTCCCATAATGAATATCCCCATGGGGTACCTCTTTCTGTGCCATACAACCTAACATATCTAGCACTCTGAAACGTAATAAAACTAATCAAGTCAATATTACCGTTGCCATTACTTTCCGTATGTATTGTTGTCCAGTTGGTATCATCATCAGATATCTGAATACTGTATGCTTTGCCGTAAGCTGCTTCCCAGTAAAGTTTTATTTTGTTAAAAATCTTGGTTTTCCCGAAATCCAGCTTTATCCACTGCGGATCACTAAATTCTGACGACCATCGTGATGTCAGGTTGCCGTCAACCGCATTTTCGGGCTTTACACCAGGAGCCTGGGAACTAGATGCTGTTGCTGTTGGTTTTAAATCATTTATTTCCTGATATGCCCTTAATTCCCACAACGAATATCCTAATTCCGTGCCTCTATTAGTACCGTACATCCTAACATATCTGGCGTTCTGCTGGCCTACAGGTATTATATCTTCCCTGCCATCTCCGTTTACGTTTTCATATATCGTTGTCCAATCCGTGTTATTATTTGAAATCTCTATGTAATACGTTGATGCATACGCCAGATGCCATAACAATTTAACTACATTGAATTCTTTTTCCTGTCCGTAATCAACGCACAACCACTGGGGATCGCTTGCATTGCTTGACCATCTTGTATTTGGATTGCCGTCAACTGCATTCTCAGGGCCCAGAGTACCGGATTCACTTGACGAAGCTGTTGCAGTCTCCTGTGTTACATCGCCATCCAGAAATACTTCCACCTCCCACAACGAATATCCCCATGGAGTACCCCTCTCAGTGCCATATATCCTTATATATCTTGCACTTTGAACATCAGTGTTTATTACATCCGTACCGCCATCACCATTTGACTCCGCGTGAATCGCAGTCCAGTTTTGCTCGTCATCTGATACTTGTATCTGGTAAGCTTTGCCATAAGCTGTTTCCCACTTGAGTTTAACTGTATTGAATATTTTTGCATGATTGAAATCTATCTGGAGCCACTGAGGGTCGCTTGCCTGGCTTGACCATCTTGAATCCATATCACCGTCAAATGCTTTCTCAGGACCTGAAGAAGGATTTTCACTGGACGATGCCGTAACTTTCGTTTCCTTTGTAAGATACATTTCCCATATCGAATAACCAAATACACCTGACCTCTGTATGCCCTGCATTTTCACGTATCTTGCAGAGTTGGGGCCAACGTATATTTTATCTTCCATCCCATCAGAATGAGTCTCAGTATATATTGTTGCCCAGTCCGTACCGTTATTGGATATTTCTATTTTATATTGTTCCCCGTACGAGGCTTCCCAGTTAATGACTACAGTATCAAAATTTATCTGCTCGCCGTAATCTATATATATCCATTCATTATCGTTAAACTGTGATGACCAGCGTGTGTTCAAATCTCCGTCAATGACGTTGTTTGATTCGGTTCCTGAATTCTCAACTGAAGAAGCTGTTGTTTTAGGATATATAATTGAATCTGGCGTATTAATATTTATAGAAAAATTAATATTCCCTATACTGTCGTATCCGTAATTCTTGCTGCCATAAGGCCCTTGAGCTGACACTAATCTGTGCAGACCATCGTACGTATACGTCTGGTCATTGTTCGACACTCCGTCATCAACTCCTGTTATGTTGCCGGCATCGTCATATGTATAGCTGAAACTTTGCAAGGGGGGGCTGCTGCCCGGTTTTTCTGTTATTAAAGTATTGAGACGTTATGTCTGAGGGTCATAAGTATAGTTGGTTGTTACTGCCTCGTTATTGTATGACATTGATTGAAGCTTACCTGTTTTATTCGTATCAAAATCGTAACCCAATTGTGCATACTTCATCTGCGAAGAGTCCTTAACCGTTATCAAGGATGATTTGTCGTACCCATACGTTATATAGTCGCCGTCAGGATAGGTAAGCTTCTTATCCCTGCCTAAAGCATCATATTCGGTATATGTAGTTTTTGTTTTTTCTGCGCTGTTTACGTTTATTTTGCGTACCTTCTTAACAACTCTGCCAAGCCTGTCATATTCAAAATCTATTGTGCCGTTTACAAGCCCTGAGTCTGGCGTTGCAGGAGAATGCGTTATTTTTGTCAGCCTGCCTACGCAGTACCCGTGTCCTGTAGGACTATCACTATCATATTCGTAGTTAACATCAGAGCCGTCCGGATAGTTCTTGTACGTTATTCTGTTTAGCCTGTCATACTCCATTGTTATTAACTGTCCGTTTGAGTCTGTCTGATTTTTAAGGTTTCCGTTTTCGTCATAACCATACTGCCAATAACCCATCTGCGGGTCAACTATACTCTCTTTTCTGCCTAACGTATCATACGTAATTAGTGTTAAATCGTTCTTGCTATTTAATATATTTGTTAAATTACCCATAGTATCATAATCATACTGTGTTATGTATTCTTGGGTGCCGTTAAACTCATGCACCTTTTCTATCTGACCATATGCGTCTTTAACGTATTTATTCTTGTTCCCGTTTTCATCTATAAGCGTTTCTGTCCAGCCATCATAATCTTTAAATGAATCTGTGCCATCAGGATTTATTACCTTTGCTATCCTGCCCAATGAATCATATTCATAGCTGACATATGGTTTGTTCTCTAAATTTGCTGTATCGCTGTCCGAATAAGCCTCAGCATAAGGCAGATAATCTTTTAAAACAAGACCTCTTATGTCATATTCTTTCATACCTGCCACTATCTGCCTGCCGTCAACTGCGATTGTGCGCGTCTGATAGGTCCTTCCAAACCCATCTAGAAAAGTGTAGGTGCCGATTGTGTCGTTCTCCCCATGGTTTATCAGCCTTGCTTCAAAAATGCGGTGAGTAGGAAAAGTGTTTATTGTGTATTCATAATGAACTGTTGGCTGGCTCGGGGTATCGCCGGGACCTATTATACGGGTTATCCTTCCAAAGTTGTCATAAGTGTTCTCGGTTACCTGTCCGTTTATGTCTGTTTGCGTTTTTACCAGCCAAGGGAAAGTTGTATCGTAAGTATAGCTTTCCGTATGCCCTTCCACATTACTAACCGCTGTTACAAACTGGTGGTAAGTTGTGTCATAATCTGTATGAATATGATTGCCATTCGTGCCGCTGGTTGCATTCCAGACAGCGTCGTATTCATCAGTAAGATTCCCATGAACGTCATATTCCATGGTAGTGACAGTATCTACTCCGTCATCCAGCCATTTCTCAATTTTCGTTAAATTACATTTAACCGGGTGTACTGTATATGTCTCATCGTAGTAGTATTTAGTTTCTGAAATTTTTGTGTCACTGCTTTGTCCGGGCTTCCAAACTGTTGAGCGGATCGGGTAACTTTGTATATAATTATCGCCATCAAAATTATAGCCATACTCTATTTCTTCAATCTTGTTGTCATCGATTGATATATCAAGGCCTCCATTAAAATTTACTTCACCTAAATAAATGCTTTTCTTCAGATTGCCAAAACCATCGTATTCAAACTCTACAGCGGACCGCCTTTCAGGATCTCCATCAAAAGAATTATCTGCTCTAGATATATGAGGAATATAAACACCAGAAAATGTTTCAGTATAAGAATAAAAATTAATTGAAGTTACTAATTGGTCGTCATCAGTTGTGCAAAATATTATACCTTTATATACATTATCAGGAGCGGGATTACCCGTCCAGTCTTTATCCTGGTAAAACCATGTTGTTGTATAGGTACCTTGACCATCTATTGTCTTTACCTTTCCAAATCCTAGGAATTCCTTTTTGTCCCAGGGGCTTTTATCAAAGAGTCCATTTGAATATTCGTAACTTGTTGTAAATTCATGGCCTACGCCTGTACCCATCCCGTCACACATTGTTACTGATTCTACAACCGTCATAGGACAAGGCAAATCAGTGTCTCCCTGAACATATGTATCATACACAATATCAACCGTGCCACTTAAAGGATTCTTAATTTGTTGTAAATTAAACGATCCTGACTCGTTTATCCATACATCCCTGCCGTAATCTCTGCTGAAAACAATATCAGGAAGCATATCACAATTTACGTCAACAAGCACAACGCCCTCAGACAGAGACTGGTCGTCATACATGGTCGCAAGATCTACGGGAAAAGATATGGTTGCGTCCTGCTGCCAGCCGTCTCCCGTATTGAGCCACACACTTCTGTCACCTTCAAAAGAGTGAATAATATCAACCCTGTTATCACCATTAACATCACTAAATCTGACTCCTCTGTCTCTATGGTCAGTATCAACTACTTCTGGATAGCAGATCCACTGAGAGCTTACATCTGTCCAGCCGTTTCCATTATTTACCCATGCGTTCCTGCCGGCACCCATACTTCTCACGATATCTACCAGACCATCAGAATTAAAATCGATTAATCTGACTCCTTCATCCTTTGATTGATTGGCATACATTGTCGCAAAATCTGTAGGGAATGACCTTGATGTATCCGGTTCCCAGCCGTCTCCTGTATTGAGCCATATATTTCTAGTACCTTCAAATGCCTCAATTATATCAACCCTGCCGTCGCCGTCAACATCGCCGAACCTGACCCCCCTGTCTCTATGGTCAGAATCAACTATCTGTGGAGGACAAACCCACTGAGAGCTTACATCTGTCCAGACGCCTCCATCGTTCCTCCATGCACTTCTCGCAGTATCCATACTTCGTACAATATCTACTAAACCATCAGAATTAAAATCGATTAATACCACTCCTTCGTTCTTGGATTGGTTGTCATACATTGTTGCAAAGTCTGTAGGAAATGAGCTGCCACCAGATTCCCAGCCAGTTCCTGTATTGAGCCATATATGCCTGCTACCTTCAAATGCCTCGATGACATCTACCCTGCCGTCGCCGTCAACATCGCCGAACCTGACCCCCCTGTCCCTTTTATCGCTGTCAACTATTTGGGGAGTAATATTGTAAGAATTATCATGACCAAAATTTGCATGCGGTGTATTATAATATGTAAACTCATTACTGTAATTTTCAGTCCCGCTTGAACCAAATGCCGTTATTGAATCTATAAATGAAAGATTGTCGTTTTCTTCATAGTTTAACTCATATTTCTTAACTAAAATACTGTTTGCCTTAATATATATGGCTTTTAAACGTTCATCAACTGATAGATTCATTCCAGTGCGGTAACTCGATATGATATCACTTCGGTTTTCATATTCAAATGTAACTTCATATAAGGAGCCTATCGTCGGCGAATTGTTATTTCCGGCATAATTAATTTTATCTATCGCGGAAGTTCCAGGTTTATAATGAAAGTCCATATAGTTGCCTTTTATATCTACAACATTTGTAAGTCCCCAGTAAAAGTATTCGCTGCCATTAGAGATTAAACCTGAAAACTCATATACTGTCCCGGATTTATCCCATCCCTTCCACATTTTTGTTGCTGTGTAATAACGCAAACGCATTCCAGACCCTATCTTGCATCTGTATTCTTTGAATCCCGATTGAGAGCCAACTTCAACAAGTTCCTGCCCGTTAAACAAAAAGGTATCAGAACTATCGTAGTCTGGAATTCCATTTTTTGTGCTTCTGGAAATAGAAGGAATGCCTAAATTCCAGCCAACTCCGAACCAACCGTTTCCAGAATGAGAGTTATAAATTAATTGAAGGCTTGGCTGTAATCCGTTTCGGCCTGGAGGTACTTCTATCGGATATGAATAGGTGAATGCGCCTGTGAAAAGATCAACGTTGCTTGAACCAACTGGCACAAGGCTATCCCCTGCAAAAGATATCTGCGACAAGGATGCTGAGATTAGGAGTAGTACAAGATGTAAAAGTAAAGATTTGAAGATACTGCTTTTACTTCTTTTCATGAATTCCTCCTGTGTCCCCATTTCATTATTAAAGTATTGCGATGCTTTAGTCATCGCTATGTTTCAAGCGACCTTAAAAGGTCGCGCTACGAAAACCTTAAACTTGCTATTATTTAAACTCATAAAACATTCAATACAGGTAATACACAAAATTATTTGAAAATATCAGCAGTTTTTTATAAGCAGGTGTGCAACTGCACACTAATTTACCATTTCGCTAAATGTTTGTCAATACCCGTTAAAAATTTTTTTAATAAACAAAAAAATCAAAATAGTACCAATAATACAACAACGGTTTTTTTTTATCCCCCTCACCTTTAATCCTCTCCCCCTTGGGGAGAGGAAAGAGGTGAGGGGTTATATTAAACACTAAATCCTTTTACTTTAACGGGCTCATTGGTACCGGAAAAAAGGAGCATTTTCAGGGCTTCGAACACTGTTTTGAACTTGCTGTCATACTTCCTCTCCATCTCCTCAATCTTCTCCCAGATTTCCTTATAATTTACGGCTAAATGGCGTAATCTGGTAAATGCCCTCATTATCTGGATATTCACCTGTATTGCTCTTTCACTTCTTAATACGCTTGAAAGCATTGCCACCCCGTTTTCAGTGAAAGCATAGGGCAGATAACCTCCCAAATGCTTTCTTGAAGGTATCACATTCTGTGATACCAGGGAGTCTACCTCTTTTTCTGTAAGCTGAAACATAAAATCCTCAGGGAATCTTTCCCTATTGCGTTTTACCTGCTGCCTCAAAGCAATAGGCCTTACATTATATAGTAATGCCAAATCCTTATCCAGCATAACGTTAAGCCCGCGAATTAAATAGATTTTACTTTCTATCTTATCCTTTATTATTAAATCTGACATACTTCCTCCCCTTGAATGACTGCTGTTAACAAGCTGGTTTGCAAAAGCAGATGTTCTTATCAAATAGTAAGGCATCTTCTTATATTCCTGCTGATTTTCAACTGTAAACCGGTTTCTGTTATATCTGACAAATAACTTGGGATTTTCTTCCATTTTTTATAATGATTACACGGATTAAACTGCTGATTATACCGATTATACTGCCCAACATATTGTATTTTGTTATCTTGATATGCAATATATAGCTAATTTATAAATTTTTGTCAAGTTATTTTTTAATAAATTCCCCCATTTTTTAATTATCCCCTCAACCTAACCTTCCCCCCAAAGGGGAGAAGGAAAGTCGTAGGGGCGGATTTATCCGCCCGTTTAGAAATATCCCGTAAAAAATAAATTAGTCGGGTGGGCAAGCCCACCCCTACGAAATTTTTTTGCAGTGCTCTATTATGCGAACACCCGGCGTTTGATAATTTAACTGACAGAACATTTGTATTAGAGGTTCAGGAGTTTTCTTAGTTCTGTGATTTTGTCTTCTGCTTTCACCCTGTAGGTGGGGTCGCTGCTGTCATAAATCTCTATCCAGAGTTTCAGGGCTTTTGCGTTTTCACCCCTCCGGGAGTAGATGTTTGCAAGGATAGCCTTTACCAGGTTAGGGCAGTTTTGCTGCTGTGCCGCAAGCTCCAGGTTGGAAATCATCTTCCCGAAATCGCCGGACTTCCTGTAAATAATGGCGCTTGAGTAGAGATGGAACTGCCAGAAAGGCTGGCTGCTGTCTTTGGTTATATTTGACCTGTAGTTCTCCATGGTTTGTATGCCGTGATTTAAAAGCTCTATGGCTTCCTCCGGCCTGTCCTCGTTCCATGCCAGGGCGCCTGCACCGTAGAGATAAATATAGTAGAAGAAAGGGTCCAGCTGGAGCGCCCTGTAGCAGTATGCCAGAAGCTCAGGGTTCCTTTTGCCTTTTTCAGCGTGTTTATGCGCGTGTTCCTCCTCGTGCTTATGTTCATGCTCTTCTGCCTCTTCATCGGTGCCGTGATACTTACCGCAATACGGGCAGTAATGCCCGTGATGATGGTCATCTTCAATCTTGAACCCAAGGTACGACTTAATCAGGTTCCATGACCTGTCATACTCATCTTTCTCTTTAAAGGGGTCGCCCGGGCTTGCGTAGTAGTGCATCAGCTGAACCCATGCAATATCAGCTGCCAGCCGGCGGACGCCTGCAACCACGCACGCCATGTCAAACATTATGTACTGCTTTACCGGGGACATCTTTACTGAAGGAAAAGGATAGGTGAAAAGGCTTGAGACAAACACCGAGCTGGATATTATCAGGAATATGAATACAAGAAGAAATGGTAGAAATTTTTTAAGCATAACGTTCGATTCTCGATACTCGATTCTCGATACTCGAAAACTTTTTGCGAGAATCGAGCATCGAAAGTCCTACACTACAAAACTACCCCTCACCTTTAATCCTCTCCCCTGAGGGGAGAGGAAATAGGTGAGGGGTGTAATTAGAATTCTTTATATTTCAGAAACCACAGGGCGAAAAACAGGCAGAACGCGCTGTAGATAAAACCGTAAACCACGGAAGCGAATATCCAGCCTCCCGATATCTGCGGTATGTCCCAAAAATCCCTGAGATTAAAAAACTGCAGGTTAGGGACGATATAATACGCGGCTTTTGCCGTTATCTGGGTAACAAGAAGAGTGGCTTTCTCGCCCAAAAATTTCAGTTCCTCGCTGAAGTGCCCCAGGATCCAGAACGAGATAGTGAAACTCAGCGAAGAAATAGCCGAGGTGGAAAAAATCGAGAAAAAAAGCGCAACCGAGCCGATTATGGTAATCTTTTCAAATGACAATAAAAGGGAGAGCACGTAGCGGAAGGTAAACTCCCATCCCTTGAAATGCAGGATTATGACGTGGAAGAACGCCATAAGCAGCATCCCTGAGTATACCGCAATAAGAAGCCCGACAAACCTTCCTATTAAATAGGTGCTTTTTGAAATGGGCCTGGTTAAAATGAGGTAAATGGTCTTTGTCTCTATTTCTTCCAGCACCAGGTTCACTGCAGCGTAACATATTGTTAGAAGCGCAAAAAATTCGATTGCGTTCAACCCCAGGTCAAGCAGAATCCTAATGGGCTGCTCGCCCCCGATAGCAGCCAAAAGCAGCGATGCCGCTATAATCACCAGGCCGAAGAATACCAGGACGTAAAATATCTTGTTGCGGATATTCTCTATTAATGTATAGTATGCGATTGATAGTATTTTCATACTCGATTCTCGATGTTCGATTCTCGATACTGGATAGACGTTATTGCGAGCGTAGCGAAGCAATCTATATTACTAACAACAAGATTGCTTCGCTCATTTTATTCGCTCGCAATGACATGCTCAATGATGACCTGTTTCCCAACTTTCTTCCTTTTATTGTATCGAGTATCTAAATCTTTATCCTTCCGACTTCAGAGGAGCCTTCAACCTTGTCTACAAAAATGTTCTCAAGCTCCCCCTCTTTTTTTGACCATTCCGCCTGGCTCAAAGTCTGCACCAGCTTTCCTTTTACCAGAATACCCACCCGGTCGCACACCTTTTCCACCTCGGATATAAGATGCGATGACAGGAATAAAGTTTTTCCCTGGGATTTCAGCTTTATTATAAGGTTTCTGATTTCCTGTACAGCCAGAGGGTCGAGCCCGCTTACAGGCTCGTCAAATATAAGTATTTTAGGGTCGTGCAGAAGGCTCTGCGCAATGCCCACTCTCTGGACCATTCCTTTTGAGAACTCAGACAACCTTTTGTTTCGCCAGCTGCCGAGCCCCACCACTTCAAGCATCTTTTCCGCTTTTTCCTCTGTATTTTCTATGCCCGAAAGATTCCCGTAAAATTTCAATATCTCAAATGCGGTTAAATACCTGTAGAAATACGGGACTTCAGGAAGGTAGCCTATATATTTTAGTGTATCCCTGCTGGGCACGCTGCTCCCGAATACGGAAATACCCCCTTCAGTTGGCTTGAGCAAGCCAAGAATCAACTTTATTGTGGTTGTTTTGCCCGAACCGTTTAACCCCAGAAGGCCGAATATCTCGCCCTCGTTAATATCCAGGGACAGGTCTTCCACTCCGCGGGTTGTATACGTATTCCACAGGTGCTTTCTTTTATAGATTTTGGTTAAGTTGGACGTTTGGATAGCGTACATATAATAGCTTTCAGTCCTCAGTCTTCAGCTATCAGCAAAAAAATCAATGATTCTGACGACTGATAGCTGATGACTGATAGCTTATAGTTCTATATATTTAACCTTCGTAATACCCGAAAAATTGCTCACCTGGCTTAACATGTCGGGAGTCACGCGGTTGTCAACGTTTACTATGGTCACGGCTTCGCCGCCTATTTCTTTGCGGCCGACCTGCATCTCAGCGATGTTTATGTTGTTTTTGCCGAGCATCGATCCGATATGCCCTATAACTCCGGGGCGGTCGATGTTTGTCAGCATCAGTATGCTGCCTCTTGGTATAACGTCAACGTTCAATCCCCTTATACGTACGAATCTCGGATTCTTGTGTCCGAATAGCGTGCCGGAAACAACAAGCTCGTCCTTGTCGGTTTTGACTTTTGCCGTAATAAGAGAAGTAAAATCCTCTATTTCCTGGGTTCTAATCTCTTTGACTTTTATCCCGCGCTCCTTTGCAAGAACGGGCGCGTTCACGAAATTGACCGGGATGTCCAGAATCTTGGACAGCAATCCCTTTAAATATCCTATCATAACGGGATTTGTATTGAGATTGATTATATCGCCTGCATACTCTATCTCTGCGCTGATTATGCCGCCTTCGATAACCTGGCTCTGGAAAGTCCCTATCCTCTCTGCCAGGTCTATGTACGGCTCTATCTTCTTGTAGCTTTCCCAGTCCAGAGCGGGCACGTTTACGCCGTTCCTGATTAATCCCTTTGTGAAATAATCAATAACCACGCCGCTCATCTCCTGGGCAATCTTTACCTGCGCCTCTTCCGTGGAAGCCGCAAGATGCGGAGTAACCACCACGTTTTCGGACTCCACTATTGTCCAGTCCTCGGGCGGCTCCTTGGCAAAAACGTCTATGGCCGCTCCTTTAACGTGACCCTCTTTAATTGCTTCGGATAAATCTTTCTCGTTAATAATGGGCCCCCGCGCGCAGTTGATTATTCTTATGCCTTTTTTCATTTTCTTCATTGCTTCTTTATTAATCATACCGCGGGTATTGTCATTAAGCGGCGAATGAATCGAAATGTAATCGGACTCGCCGTATACTTCATCGAGCGATTTAAGCTCTATACCCAGGCTTTTAACAAAATCGCTGCTCACAAACGGGTCATGAGCTATAACCTTCATTCCAAAGGAAATCATTCTCTGGGCAACCTCGCGGCCTATCCTTCCGAGCCCTACCAACCCCAGCACCTTGCCCTGAAGCTCAGTGCCTACAAAACTCTTCCTGTCCCATTTCTTCCCTTTAAGCGACTGGTATGCCTGCGGGATGTTCCTTGCAAGTGCAAGAATCAAACCTACGGTATGCTCTGCAGCGGAAATCGTGTTTCCTCCTGGCACGTTTGCCACCACTATTCCTTTCTGTGTGGCTGCAGGGATGTCCACGTTGTCCACGCCTGTCCCAGCGCGGCCGATAAATTTCAGATTTTTCGCTGCCCCTATGATATCGGCAGTCACTTTGACTCCCGAGCGTATCAGGAGGCCGTCGTAATTGGCTATCAGCTCCTTGAACTGCTCCGGGGTAGGTTTCTGGTGTATGTCTATCTTGAACTCTTTGTTGTTAAGCAACTCTTCAAGCCCTTCGGTATTTTTGTATGTCATCATTATTTTATACATTGTATTATCCTTTCTTTGTAGTGCGGCCATTTACTGGTCGCATCCTAGCGAGGACTAAAGCCTCGCACTACTTTCTTATACCCCTGCGTTTGCCGGGACCGGCGCTTCACCTTTCAGAAGCACTTCTTCGCAGGCAGCAATTCCCTTTCCTTTTTCAACTTTGTATCCTAACTGCGAAAGAACCATCTCCAGACACGCAAACCCTACCAGAAGGTCGGCCTTGCCTATGTAGCCCATGTGGGCGAAACGGATGATTTTTCCTTTCAGTTTGCCCTGCCCGCCCGCGATTGAGACGCCGTACTCTTCCCTCAGTTTTTTGACGATTTTTCCGCCGTCAACTCCCTCTGGGACTTTTGCGCTGGTAACAACCTCGCACGGTATTTCCGCAAAAAGTTCAAGGCCCAGGGCTTTCATCCCTGCGCGCGCAGCGCTCGCCAGCAAACTCGCATCCTTTAAAACGTTCTCGAAACCCTTGGCTTTAATCATATTGATTGATTCCTCTAATGCTACAATCAAAGTCACTGCTGGGGTAAAAGGCGTTGTTTTTCCTTCCAGTGATTTCTTGTATTTTTTATAGTCAAAATAAAATTTCGGCAGTTTCGATGATTCAACCAGCTTCCATGCTTTCGGGCTTACCGATACAAAAGCAAGGCCCGGCGCAAGCATTAATCCCTTCTGGGAGCCTGCCACCACAACGTCAACCTTCCAGTCGTCGGTCAAAAGCTTCTGGCCTCCCAGTCCTGAAATCGCATCCAGGACAAGGACGGCAGGCGTGGAAGCTACAATACTCCCGATTTTTTCTATGTCATTGACAACGCCTGTGGAAGTCTCGGTAAAAGTAGTATAAACGGCCTTGATTTTCGGATTGGCTTTAAGAGCTTCTTCAATTGTTTCCGGTTTAATGGCTTTTCCCCATTCAACCTGTATCACTGTCGGTTTGATTCCGTATGCCTCGGCTATCTTTATCCATCTTTCGCCGAAGTTACCGCAGGAAGCAACAAGGATTTCGTCTCCCGGGCTCAGCAGGTTAATTACGGCAGACTCCATTGTTCCTGTTCCTGATGATGCTGTAATCAAGATGTCGTTCTTTGTCTGGAAAATCTCTTTAAGGCTTTCCGATACGTTCATGAAAATCTTCGAAAACTCGCTTGTACGGTGATGCAGGATGGGCAGCGACTCCTTCTGCGCCACTTCGGGCGGGATCGGCGTCGGGCCGGGGGTTAATAAATAGTGTTTTTTCATACTTCCTCCTGGAAACAATTATTGTGATGTTTTTCACAACTAAATTATAAGTAATTTAGATTTAAATGTCAAGTCCAACTATTTTATATTCGGAAAATAAAACACAGGCAAAAATTCTAATGTGATTATTTTCACAATATATTCTACTAATTCTTTTGTCATTGCGAACGAAGTGAAGCAATCCCATCTTTAAATATATTCTAAGATTGCTTCGTCCCGCTCAGCGGGACTCGCAATGACAGCATGGTTGTCATTGCGAGGAGCATAACGACGAAGCAATCTATTATTTAAATTCCCACACAACAAATTAGTAATTTACAATTTAAATAAACAACAGATTAAATAAACAACAGAGCAAATAAACACAATCAACGTTTACAAAGCAAGCTTTAAGACTTCGTCCATGTGCTTAACAGGGACCATCTTTATCTTTTCCTGAATGTCTTTCGGTATGTCATCCAGGTCCTTTTTATTGCCTAGAGGATAAACAATGGTATTTATCCCTTCCCTGTACGCAGCCAGGACTTTCTCTTTTAATCCGCCTATTGAAAGAACTCTCCCGCGCAAAGTGACCTCGCCTGTCATTGCCAGGTCTTTTCTGACAGGCCTGCCTGACACAACGGAAGCCAACGCGGTTGCGATTGCAATACCCGCACTGGGCCCGTCTTTAGGCACAGCGCCCTCGGGAACGTGTATATGGAAATCATTTAATTTAAACAGCTTCGGGTCTGCCTTCAGTTTTCTTGAGGAAGCCCGCACGTATGAAAGAGCTGCCTGCGCTGACTCCTTCATAACGTCGCCCAGCTTACCCGTAAGGTTAAGCATGCCTTTACCCTGCATCTTGTTTACTTCTATGGTAAGCGTTTCTCCGCCCACCTCGGTCCAGGCAAGGCCTGTTGCAACTCCGATGTCGTTAGGCGCGACCTTGTCTTTTACGAAACGCGGTATACCCAGATACTTGTTCAGGTTTTCTTCATTGATTTTCAGGACCTTTTCCCTTTTATTCAACGCGAGCTCCTTTGCTATCTTGCGGCAAAGGTTTGCTATCTCCCGTTCAAGGTTCCTGACACCTGCTTCGTGCGTATAATCCTGCACAATCTTTTTTATTCCTTTGGCGGATATTTCAAAATCTTTATTGGTCAAACCGTGCTGCTTCAACTGTTTCGGCATGAGGAACTGTTCTGCTATCTTAACCTTCTCTTCCAGGGTGTACCCGGAGAAACGCAGAGTCTCCATCCTGTCCAGCAACGTAGGAGGTATATTGTAAAGTGTGTTAGCGGTGGTAATAAACATGACTTTGGACAAATCGTACTCTATGTCAAGATAGTGGTCGACAAAAGAGTAGTTCTGCTCGGGGTCCAGAACTTCGAGTAAAGCACTGGAAGGGTCCCCTCTCCAGTCAGTGCCCATTTTATCTATTTCATCCAGTATAAACACGGGATTCCCGGACTTTGCTTTCTTCATCGATTGTATGATGCGCCCCGGTAGAGAGCCGATGTAGGTCCTTCTGTGGCCCCGGATCTCCGCTTCATCGCGTATCCCGCCCAACGAAATCCTTACAAACTTTCTTCCCAGGCTGCGCGCAACGGATTTTGCTATGGAGGTTTTTCCCACGCCCGGAGGCCCTACAAAACAGAGTATGGGGCCTTTTATCTTTTTAACCCTTTTTAAAACAGCAAGATACTCAAGCACCCTGTCTTTAATCTTGTCGAGTCCGTAATGGTCTTCATCCAGTATGCGCTGGGCCCTCTTTAAATCCAGGTTATCTTTGGTAGTAGAACTCCAGGGCAGGTTTACAAGCCAGTCAATGTACGTACGTATGACCGTGGCTTCGGGAGAAAAAGGCATCATCTTTTCAAGCCTCTTAATCTCTTTTTCGGACACTTCCTGCGCTTCCTTGGACATCTTCGCACTCTTTATTTTAGAGCGCAGCTCATCGAGCTCTTTGGTGTAGTCGTCCTTCTGCTTCAGCTCTTTCTGGATAGCCTTCATCTGCTCCGTAAGGTAGTATTCCTTCTGCGTCTTTTCAATCTGCACCCTGACCCTGTTCTGAATTCTTCTTTCTATGTTCAATATCTCGATTTCTGAGTTTAATATCTCAACCAGCTTTTCCAGCCTCTTTTCCGGCTCTCCGATTTCCAGGACTGCCTGCTTGTCCTGAATCTTAATCATAAGATGAGAGGCAATGGTGTCGGTCAAGCGGCCCGGTTCGTTAATGTTGTTGGAGGCTATTGCAATCTCAATAGGAAGGCGCGAATTTAGCTTCACGTACTGTTCAAACAAGGCAACGGACCTGCGCATTAAAGCTATTATCTGCGGGGTCTTTTCCGAGGTTTCGTATAAAACTGTCAGGTCAACTTCGATATAATTCTTTTCGCTCATGCGGAAATTAGCCCAGCGCGCGCGGTGAATACCTTCAACCAGTACTTTCAGAGTACCGTCAGGCATCTTGAGCATCTGGGTCACTTCAGCAACCGTACCTATTTTATATATGTCGTTTGAGGTGGGGTCATCGGTCTGGATGTTCTTCTGTGTAACAAGAAATATCAGGCGCTGCGAAGACATTGCCTGTTCCAATGCTTTTATGGATTTATCCCTTCCGACTGCCAGGGGTATAACCATTGCCGGGAATATCACAATATCCCTGACAGGTAATAACGGCAGCTTTGGAGGTATTTCCGATATATGGTTGCCTTTCATCTGATTTAACCGGTCTAGCTCGCTCATGCTGACTCCTTGATTTTGTAAATTAATTTCGGGGGCTCTTCCTTGTCCACAACCGAGTCGTCAATAATACAACGTTCCAACCCGTTCTGTTCCGGCAGCTCGTACATTACGTCCAGCAATAAATCCTCTATTATGGCCCTTAAACCTCTTGCACCCGAGCCTCTTTTCAAGGATTTCTCTGCAATCTTTTTCAGGGCCTGCTCCGAGAACTCCAGGTCCACGTCTTCAAGGGCAAAGATTTTCTGGTACTGTTTGACCAGTGCATTTTTCGGCTGTGTTAATATCTCAATTAAATTTTCCTGGGTTAACTGGCCCAGAGTACTTACTACGGGCAGCCTTCCGATAAACTCCGGAATAAGCCCGTACTTAATCAGGTCTTCGGGCTGCACGTGGGTCAGGATTTTATCAAGCTTATTATCATTTTTGCCTTTTATGTCTGCCTTGAACCCGAGTTTACTCTCGGATATACGCGATCCGATTATTTTTTCCAGCCCCTCGAAGGCTCCGCCGCATATAAACAATATGTTGGAAGTGTTGACTTTTATGAACTCCTGCTGCGGGTGCTTGCGTCCGCCGTGAGGGGGCACGTTTGCTATGGTTCCTTCCAGAATCCTCAACAGAGTCTGCTGCACGCCTTCCCCGGAGACGTCTCTTGTGATGGAAGGATTGTCCGAACGCCTTGAGATTTTGTCAATCTCGTCAATGTAAATTATGCCTTTCTCAGCGCGTTTAACATCGTATGATGCGTTCTCAAGGAGCCTTAAAATTATGTTTTCTACGTCCTCGCCTACGTATCCTGCTTCAGTTAAAGTGGTTGCATCTGCCATTGCAAACGGAACGTGAAGTATTCTGGCCAGGGTTTGGGCAAGCAGCGTCTTTCCCGTGCCGGTCTGCCCTATAAGAAGTATATTGGATTTCTGCAGCTCAACGTCCCCGTTCATTGAAATCCTGTTTTCCAGCCTCCTGTAGTGGTTGTAAACCGCTACCGAAAGAGCTTTTTTTGCCCTGTCCTGGCTGATAACATATTCGTCCAGAATTTTTTTAATCTGGCTCGGTTTTGGTATGCTTTTTAATGCGCGGCGGGATTCCTCGGCTTCGATTTTATTTAACAGCTCAGCCGAATTGCGGATGCACTCCTCGCAGACATAAACGCCGTGACCGCCGATTAAACGAAGCCCGTGAAGTTTTCCCCTGTGGCAGAAAACACATTTGAACTCGTTTGAAATCTTCGTTTCGCTCATTTACAACTCCTGTAAAAACATAATATTATGTTTTACTAACTCATTTTCCTCTCCCCTTTGGGGAGAGGGGATTTAATCGAAATATAACTCTACTTCTTTCTGGGAGCTATCACTTCATCGATTATTCCGTAGCTCTTTGCATCCTGGGCTGACATATAAAAATTACGTTCGGTATCGTTGCGCACTTTATCTTTGGACTGCCCTGTATGCTTTGCAAGTATTTCAATTAACTTTTCCTTTGTATTAACCAGTTCCCTGGTCTCTATATCGATGTCTGTAACGGGCCCTGAAATCCCTTCTCCGTATATAAGAGGCTGGTGTATCATAACCCGGGCATGAGGGACAGCAAAACGCTTGCCTTTGCTCCCGGCAGCCAATAACAGCGCCCCGAACGACATAGCCATGCCCATGCAAATTGTGCTGATAGGGCACCTGATGTGCTGCATCGTATCATAAACGGCAAGGCCCGCAGTTACCATGCCCCCCGGAGAGTTTACATATAGATTGATATCTTTGTCAGGGTCCTCTGCTTCAAGGTACAGCAATTGAGCAATGATAAGGTTCGCCGAATCCGTAGTCACTGCCCCGCCATAACCTCCGACAAAAATTATCCTGTCCTTTAATAAACGCGAATAAATGTCGTATCCGACCGCAGCACCCTGATTCCAACGTTCGATAATTGTGGGAATTACTGGCATGTTACCTCCAAAAATGACTAATGACAAATGACAAATTGCAAATCTGGGATTTTGTCATTATTTAATTGTCTTTTCTTTAATTTTAGCATTATCCAGCAAAAATTTAAATAGCTTATCATCCTTCAACTGGGAAATAATGCTTTCCTTGTTTTTTTCAAAATATTTTTCAACCGCGCTTTCCTTGTCAGGGTTCCTCTTTTTCATATTCTCCAGCTCGCTTTTCAGGTCATCTTCCGTAACTTCTATTTTTTCAATCTTTGCAATATCGCTTAAGATATATGCAATCCTTACTTTCTGTTCGGCTTCCTTGCGGTACTTTTCATTCCATTCTTTACTGTTTTCCTTCCAGCTGGATTCCGGCATACCCTGGGACTTAAAGTATTCCGACATTCTTTCTATCATATATTTCAACTGTTCCTCGACAAGGGAATCCGGCACTTCAAATTTATTAGCACTCAGCAGGTGTTCGATTAATTTGTCTCTTACATCCTGCTCCTGCCTTCTTTTCTCTTCCTGCTCAAGGCTTTCTTTTACCTTAGACTCCAGCTCCTTGAGGCTGGGTATGTTGAAATCTTTCGCCAGCTCATCATCCAGGGCAGGCAGCTCTTTTTCCTTGATTTCCTTTATTCTGGCCTTGAAAATCACGTCCTGGTCCGCAAGTTTTTTGTCCGGATGTTCCTTGGGGAATTTAACCTTTATCTCCTTCTCCTCGCCTTTTTTGGCGCCCAGAAGGCCGTCTTTAAAGCCCATTATCAACTGGGAAGCAGAAAGGTCCAGCAACTGATTCTTTGCTTTTAAACCTTTTATCTCCTGGCTGTCTTTATAACCTTCGTAGTCAACCATTACGTAACTTTTCGGCTCGACCACATCCTTTTTAGACTCAACCAGTTTTGCATTCTTTTCACGGAGAGCGTCTATGCTCTCACCTATCTTTTCTTTGGTAATTGCACGGATTTCCTTTACTATTTTTACTCCCTTGTAATCTTTCGATTTAAACTCGGGGCTCCTCTCGGTTTTTACCTTGAACTTCAAAGGCTTGTCAAAATCAAAGTTAACTTCCTGGATGCTGGGGATGGCAATCGGCTCTATGCCTTTGGATTTAAGGGCCGGGAAAACCGATTTCTGTATCAGATTCTCCAGCACTTTTTCCCTTGCATTGTCAACGTAGTTTTTCTTTATCATCTCCATAGGGGCCTTACCCTGACGGAAACCCGAAACGCGGGCTATTCTTTGTATCTCCTGGTATACTTTTTCGGTTTCAACCTTCACTTCCGGCTGCGGAACTTCGATATTCAAAATAACCGAGCAAGGTTTTTTTTCTACTATCTCTACTTTTAAATTTTCCATTTCCTTTCTTTCCTTTCTTTGTACGCAGATTTACGCAGATTCTACTACACAGATTGGCGCAGATTACAAATAAACAAAATATCTGCGGCTATCTGCTTTTTTATCTGTGCCCATCTGTGTTTATTTATGCGGATGGAGGGAGTTGAACCCACACGAGTTTCCCCATACGGTCCTAAGCCGTACGCGTCTGCCAATTCCGCCACATCCGCAATTATTCGCAAATCGTATCTCATTATTCGTATCCCGCAAAACATATAGAATTTAATTCACGGGGTACTCTTCACGAATAACGAGATACGAAATATGCACCGCATAGGAGTCGAACCTATAACCTGACGATTAAGAGTCGCCTGCTCTGCCAGTTGAGCTAGCGGTGCACTACTTCGCTAAAGCTACGTAGTGCGAATATAATAGCCTTAGCGTTATTAACTTGTCAATTACCATCCCAGTCCTCCGAAGCTTTAGCGTAGGAGG
>JAFGIL010000008.1 GCA_016929635.1 Endomicrobiales bacterium | reverse complement strand
TTACGTCTTCTAAATCATTAGAATTTTCTATTGACTTTTTTGGAAAACCTGTAAAAAATATAAGAGCTTGAATAAACTCTCCCATACCATAGTCAGCAAAGCTGAAATCAGCGTTTCTGGTTTTAAACAATATGTCTAAAACCGATAAATACTGTTGAAATTCATTATGGGTCCTTAACTCATCCAGATAGTCCAGCACATCTTTATTCGTTTCCCATGCCTTGGCAGGATCCAACACATGTTTTTTAGAGGATAAAACAGGTTCTACGCTGAATGTTTCAGAAAGTGCTCTGGCATCGACAACTTCTGAAGTTCTGAATGTAATCCTTTGGCCGTTAACAGTTGCCAGTGTTACGGTTTCTCCTTCAAATGGATCCAAAGAAGGAATAACACGTTCTATCCTGCCAGTTACAGTGCTACCGTCACTTAACAATATACTTACATTATTTCCAGTATCAAATAAAACATCTATATCATACGGCGTTCCCGTAATTTCCACATTTTCTTCTCTGGTTAATGCATTGATTAGCATATCAGCAGCTTCATCAACTTGATCTAAAAATAATGCCCTTGAAAGATCAATTCTTCTGTCAACATTATCAACATGCATTACCCTGCATAAAGTACGACCAGGTTGTTTTATTAACCGCATCCTTATGGCTTTCCTTTCTGACAGGTTTGGCATTTTGCTCTCCATAATTATCATTTCATCCACAGGTTCTCTATTATCATCAATATAAATAATGAAATCTTGCTGTTCTCCCTCAAGAGGTATCAAATCTTCTTCAGGAGTGAGTATGCAAGGTTTCCCATCGTAATAAAATATCCTATAAAGTCTATCTGACGCTACTTGTATACCTACAACACCAAAACGGTCATCAGGTACAACAAACATTCTTGGTTCATAATCCAATAATTCAGACTGAGCATCAATACCAGGTTTAAACTTTTTACCAGTCGCTAAAGGTGGTAAATTTAAAACAGGGGCAACAAAGTCATATACTACGTGGAATCCTCCGCTCAGGAGTGCTGCAAAACCGATAGGCCCTGGAATAAGGGCTAGTCCTGTAATGATAGAACCTGCAAAAACACGTATTCCAATTACTTTCAGCAAATTTTTTGGTGTCCAGAACTCTGCTTTTCTCTTATCCCTCTGTTGCTCAGTTATATATCCCATTTGATAATCTTTATCTATACTTTTCCAGTCACTAATTACATGCTCGATTATCAGCGATATTATCACTCCTCCCCAGATTATAGCCCTCACCCAAAGCGCAACTGGACCAAATATGGTTGAAATCACCATATATATTCCAAAAGGAACCAGGGACTCTACAAGTCCAACGAGTGCCAGATTAAATCCCTGCCATAACGGAGAGGTTTCATAAATTACATTCTTTCTTGTTTTGTTAATGAGATTGTTTTCAGCATCTAAAGCCAGATTTCGTATATACTTTTCAAACGCATCTTTATTCTTGAACTCATATTTTGTAATCGCCTCTATCTCTTGCCCTGTTTTTTCTCCTATTTCTTCAGTAACTTCTTTGTCTTTATGAGATACAAGATGCATATCTCTATCATAGTAGCGAGTCTTTGCAATTGTCTCTTCACCTTTTGCATATACAATAACAAGCTTGAACTCCCCCGGTTCGTCTTTACTTTTATCTGATTTCTCGAAATATACTGCTTTTCTGTCTTTTCCAAATAATTTACTTAATGCATCATTAACTTCTTCCAAAGTTCCCAATCTCATCAACTCACTTGCTGCAACAGTTGCCTGTTCCTCAAATCCAAGCATTGATAAAAACAGTAACTTTAATGCATGCGGGACAGACACTTTATATTTTGTATGTTTCTGGCGTTTATCCGAAATGGGTACAGTCCCTTTCCTGCATGCAACATTGAAAGCAGGGACAGTCCCCATTTCAATTAAGTGCGCTTTACTTGTATCCCCTGTACCCCGTACTCTGTATTCTGCCTTTAATATTGCACTTTGGAATGCAAGCAGCTCGGAATATACGGATTCCGAGAACCCTGTATCCTTTGTTACATTAGGCGTGATTACTATATATGAATAGCCCTTTTGCCTGAACAACTCGCACAGGCCCGGAGTATGGAAACCACCTGTAATTAATACTATTACCTCATCTGCATCGTTTAATAAGCCTTCACTACTTGCTTTATGTTCTCTATTCTTTCCATTGTTAGAAGTCAGAAGCCAGGGTTCAGAATTCAGAGTTTTATTTTCTTTTAATTCTATTCTGACTCCTGACTCCTGGCTCCTGACTTCTTTATTTATCCCACAATTATCCAGCAAACATTCATTCCTGTCTATATTTACCTGATAGTACTCATTAAGCAGCTCCATGTAAGGAGTGATTTGTGACAACTTGTCATTTCCTACGTATCTTGCCCAGAGAAGATTGAACCTTGAAAGGTTTTGTTTTACATAGCAATGGTTATTTGCAGAGATTTTGTAGTTAAGATAATCCTTAAGATACCTTGTAAATTCAATTAAAAAGACTACTTCACGTTCACTCTGGTCCTGGGCCTGTCTTGCCCTGATTTCATCCAGAAGGCTCTGTTCTTCGTTTATCAGCTCCAGGGGGTTTATTGTTTGGCTGAACTTAAGGTTATCAAAGAATTTTTTAAGGTTCGGGAAACGGCTTAACAGCTCCGGTTCTTTCTCGGCTATTTTTGACAAATAAATGTACAGCTCATTAGCCTGGGAAAAGTTAGACGTCCTTTCGACCAGCATAGAGTATATACTGAAAGGAAGTTTCTGCTTTAAAAGAGCTATAAAACCCTGCATCTCTTTTGCGATATGTTTGTATTTGAGCTCCTTAGAAACGGTAAATGACCTGGCAAAATTGCTTAAATTTTCATAGTAATGTAAATCCAGCTCCAGATTATCGGCTTTTTTAATTATATATTCATAGTATTTTTTAGGTTTTATTTCGCCGTTTTTATACTTTTCAATGATTTTATTAAGCTTCTTATTATCAGCATTGAAGTAATCATCCTGCAGGGAATCTAAATCGCTTTTGAGATTATCAATTAAATTTTCAATTGTTTTTTGTTTGGATGATATATCGTTTAGCCTTAATATATTGCTGGTATGCAGTTTCCTGTTTTCTACACCTACTAACAGGTCACTTTTACCTGAAACAACAGAATAATGTTCAGCACCTGAAAGCTTTCCGCCATCAATCAAGGCATCCAGAACTTTCGCTCTTAATTTCTTATCCTCAACCGAACCTAACCAGGAAGTATCTATAGCACCGCAGGCGCCTTCTACATATACGTTTTTCAGGCCATATTTTTTATCCAAAATTGAAAGGATTTTTGAGATGTTCCTCTGGACTTCGGGATGGCAGTGCAGGTCCTGGATGTTTATAACAATATGATTCTCGATACTGGATTCTCGATTTTCGCTAATATAACTTCGAGCATCGAGTATCGAGCATCTAGCATCAAAGGACTCTGTTATTCTTCCTGTATTTGTAGGAAGTAAAAAGCTGTCAAATATGTCTTTATAGCGTTCAGTATCCCGCTTTCTTTCAACTATGGCATGCAGAGGCTGGCTTATTATGAAGCTGAACACGAAACATATGCATGTGATGATTGATATTAATTTTTTTATATTCATAATATTCTTTGTTTTTCGTAGCGCGACCCGGAATTTATCCGCCGTGGCGGAGGGTCGCTTCTTGCGAGGCTAAAGCCTCGCTCTACGTTTAATTTAACAAATAAAAAACCCAGTTCGTAAATTTGAACTGGGCATAACTGCGTCCTTCAATGTATAAATAATCACGCTGCTGTCAATTGCACCTCTAGGCAATAAATAAAACATTGTTATAAAAAATAAAATCAGCAGCCACAGATCTATATCCTGCCTCGGGCAATGAAGCAGATCCCTGTGAATTGAGAGTATGTTATTCGAATGACAAACAACGTCCTTGCTGATGCTGTTCGTAAAACCGGCCAGCTGTAAAGTATTAGAGCTCATGATTTTCGGTGCGTTTGTATCGGTCGAAGCCATCCTTTTCTTCCTGAAAGGTTTTTTACCCGCAGGTTTAGGGAATGTGCTTTCATCCATTACGGAATCCAGTATATCAATAACCGTATTTGACACCTGTGATGTTACAAAAAATGCCATGTCAAACGTTGTTAAAACAGCAGAGCTTTCTTTAAAACAAAAAAAGTCCTCATCACTTAAGCTAATGAATGAGGAAAAAGTACTAAGCAAAATACCAGCGATTAATAGAATAATTATTTTAATTTTCATAT
>JAFGIL010000032.1 GCA_016929635.1 Endomicrobiales bacterium | reverse complement strand
TTTTATATATTTGCGTATAGAAATAAAATCGCAGCTCTAAAATCCTTCGGCCAGATGAAATTAATAGAGAATATCTCTTCATCAAGCAGAAACAAACAAAAAATCAAGATCACGCTTATAGCCTTGTCCATTATGTTTCTAATAATAACGCTTGCGCGCCCCCAGCTCGGTACAAAGCTTGTAGAGATGAAACAACAAGGTGCAGATATAGTGCTTGTTGTAGACGTTTCAACCAGCATGCTTGCTGAAGATTCAAAATCAGGCACTTTTGGCCAAGCCACAAAAAAACCTAACAGGCTTGAAAGCGCAAAAATGCTTCTTTTTGACCTTATACAGAACTTAAGCGGGAACAGAATCGGAATAATAGCCTTTGCAGGAACTTCCTTCTGGCAGTGCCCTTTGACTCTAGACATTTCAAGCGTTAACCTCTTTTTGGATATCATGGACGCTAATCTGATTCCCCTTCCGGGAACGGCAATAGGAGACGCAATCAGGCTTGCCGCAAAGGGACTGGAAAAAACAGCTCCTAAGTCCAAGGCTATAGTTCTTATTACTGACGGCGAGGATCACAAAAGCAATCCTGTGGACGCAGCAGAAAAAGCAGCTGAACAGGGAATAAAAATCTACACAATCGGTTTTGGCAATCCGAACGGCGAGCCTATACCCATACAGGACGAAAAAGGAGATTTTATCGGGTATAAAAAGGACAATAAAGGCGAAGTAGTGATGTCTAAGCTGGACGAAAATTTACTTAGAGAGATATCTGAAATAACAGGCGGTAAATATTTAAAAGCAGAAAGAGGAAGAGTTAATATGAGCATGTTATTGGACGGCATTAAAGGGCTCAACAAACAGGAACTCTCATCTTTCAAAAACCGCGAATATGAAGACAGATTCCAGTATCCTCTGTTTCTGGTATTTATTTTGCTTGTAATTGAATTTTTATTAAAAGAGACCAAAAACAGCTTGAATTTTCATACCGATTCACACCGCGGGGGTGTGCAAGGGGTAATCTTTTTGATTGTGTTATGCATGAGTTTGCCTGTGCATGCGGGGACGCCGGGAAAGATTAAATCAGGAAATAAACTATTTAAAAAAGGAGAATATGATAAATCACTTGAAAAATATCGAGAAGCTGAGATTTCAGATCCGGAAAATCCTGCGGTACACTACAACCTGGGAAATGCATTATATAAAAACAATGAATTCGAAGAATCTCACAATGAATATAAAAAGGCAGCACAGATCGAAGATAAGAATGTAAGAGCCAAAGTTTTGTATAATTTAGGAAACAGCGCATACAGGCAGGGAAAATTTGACGAAGCCCTGAAATACTACAAAGAAGCCTTAAAGCTCGATCCCAATGATGAAGATGCAAAGTATAACTATGAATACACCAAAAATCAGAAACTTATAATGAAAAAAGAAGGTAAAAAGGGCAAGCAAAACGGTCAAAAAAAAGATAACCCGGATAAGAACGAAAATCATCAAGGCGAAAAACCAGAGAATGAAAAAGAAGACAAGCAAAACCAGTCCCAGCAGCAGGGACAACAGGACAAGGATAAAATGTCAAAGGAAGACGCTGAAAGGATACTGCAGTACTTTGATGAAACCGACAGGAACTCCGCGGAAAAACGGAAAATGAAAATGCCCCAGATCCCAAAAGTCGAGCAGGACTGGTAGTCTTAAGAGGACAGATGACAGAAGACAGAAAACAAAAAATAATGAATAAAAAATTATTACATTTTTCAATATTTACTGTCTTTACTGTCCTCTGTCTTCTGTTTTCTGTTTTCTGTGTATACGCTCAGGGCATAAAAATCTCTGCCTCGGTTAATAAAAATGTAATTACCATAGACGACCAGCTTGTGCTTGAAGTTACGGTTGAAGGCTCGTCCTCCAACATCCCGGAGCCGGATATTCCTGATATTTCCGACTTTACGGTTTATTCTTCGGGCCGGTCGCAGAACGTTTCGATTATTAACGGGCAGGTATCAAGCTCGATTAACTTTAAATATGTCATGGTCCCGAACAAAGCGGTTAAAACATCCATACCTCCGATAACATTAAATTATAACGGTAAAACTTATCAGACGCAGCGCATACTCATTGAGGTTCTGCCTTCAGGCAAGCCAACCCCCCAGCAGCCGCAGCAAACTCCTCAGCAGCAAAGGAATCATCCGCAGGCCTTAGCTCCTGCAGAAGAGCGCGACTTATTTGTAACAGCGGACGTTGACAAAACAAACGTTTACGTTAACGAACAAATCGTTTATACGTTCCGCTTTATCAGGAGGCCTGCTGCAAGACTGCTTTCCGAGCCAAGATATACACCAACCGACTTCTCAGGATTCTGGGCAGATGCACTTCCGCAAAAAGACTATAACACAAAAATAGGCGAACAGAGATACATCGTATCAGAATTAAAAACCCTGCTTTTCCCGACAAAGTCAGGTGAATTTGTTATAAAAGAAGCCTCGCTTGCATGCCAGGTGCCTGATTTCAGCAGCAGGGATTTCTTCTCTAGTTTTTTCTCTATGGGAAAAACAAAAGTCCTTCAGACAAAGCCTATAACTGTAAACGTAAAGCCTCTTCCTGAAAAGGATAAGCCCAAACTCTTCAATGGTGCGGTCGGGCAGTATGCTATATCAGCGTCCATTGACAAAAAATCAGTCAAAACCAACGAACCCGTAACTCTGTCCATAACAATAAAGGGCACCGGCAACGTAAAAACAATAAATGACCCGCACCTGCCGGACTGGCCGGATTTTAAAAAATATGAAACGGTCGGATCCGTTGAAATAAATAAAGATAACGATATACTTTCAGGTTCAAAGACTTTTAAAACCGTGATTGTTCCCCAGACCCCGGGCAGAAAAAACATTGCTCCCGTAAAATTTTCATTTTTTGACCCGAAAATAAAGAGTTATAAAACCATACAGACGCCCGGTTTCCAAATAGAAGTTAAACCAGGAGAAACCGTTTCCCCTTCAGCAACGGAAGAACGTTTCAGCCAGATAAAAATGGTTGCAAAAGATATAAGGTTTATCAAGGACCTGAAAAAATGGGAGACTTTCTCAGGATACATTTATGAAAGAATGTGGTTCAAGCTGTTAGTTATCATTCCTATTTCTTTATTCCTGTTTATTTTTATTTACATGAAATGGCAGGAAAAACTTAACAAAGACGTTGCTTTTGCAAGAAAGATCCGCGCATCGGGTACGGCCAAGAAATACCTGCGTAAAGCCAAAAAGCTGCTTAATCTAAAAACATCGATGGATTTTTACAGCGCTTTATCGCGCGCCCTTCTTGAATATATAGCTAATAAAACAAACGTTTCAGCCGACGGTTTAACGCTCAGCACCATTTCTGAAATACTTACAAGCAGGAAGGTAAATCCCGAAACGATAGCGCAGATAAAGGACATTCTTGATGAATGCGACATGGCCAGGTTTGCCCCGACTAAGGTTAACGAAGAAATGATGAAACAGGTTTATGATAAGGCCTCCGTCACAATAAGCCAGCTTGAACGGGAGTTGAAATAAATATATGTGTCTGCTCCAGCAACGGGACCAACAGGCCCGTTGCGGGAACGGACAAAATAGGAATTATAAAATGAATAAAATATTGTTACTTTATTTACTAACTCAAATTATAACCTGCCCACTATGGGCTCAAAATGATTATTTGGACGCTTTCAAGCAGGCAAACCAGCTTTATGAGAAAGGCAAATATGAAGATGCTGTCAAAATATATGAATCGTTGATAGAAAAAGGCCAGATAAACGCTTCTGTTTACTACAATCTCGGGAACGCATACTTCAAAAACCATCAAATCGGATATGCTTTGGCAAACTATGAAAGAGCTAAAAGGATTGACCCGCGCGACAAGGACATACGCTTTAACATAGATCACATAAAATTATTGTTAAAAGAACCCCCTCTGCCTTTCTGGGAAGAAACAATAGAAAGCATCTGCGGGTTTGTTACTCTGAATGAATTAACAGTAATATGCCTGATCTTTTTTATATCATTTATATCAGGGGCAGTAATGTATCTTATTACGAGACAGCAGCGGCTTATATTTTTTAATGCTCTCGTTTTCCTGTCTTTGATATTTTTCGTATTATGGTTTGCAATTAAATACAACCTTGACATAAAAACAAAATGGGCTGTAATTATTGAAAGCCCTGTTGAAGCAAGAAACGGCCCCGGGTTCGATAACTCTGTTGGTTTTACCATATCTGAAGGAAAAAAAGTAGTCGTTCTGGGCCAAAAAAACGAGTGGGCTGCGATCGGCTTGAAATCAGAAGGCCTTAAAGGCTGGGTCGAAGACAAATACCTGGAAAAAATATAATTGCCCCGGCTTACCGGGTGGACAAGTCCACCCCTACAAAATTCAAATACAACACCGGGTGTTCGCCTTGGCAAACACCCGGTGTTGTAAGAAAAACCCCCGCAGTTAATGCTAACAGCGGGGGTTTTGTAATAATATGTCCTTTGATTATCCTGCAGCTACGACCTGTTCGACTCCGAAGACGTTGAACAGTTCCTGCGTAGCGCGTTCTGTTGCTTCATCCAGATTGCTTCTCCTGTCGCCGAACAACAGCATCACAGACATAATGTCAACCACGGAATCAGCCATGCTTCCGGAAACCGCAATTTTATAAGTACCTGACAGCATCTCTGCCAGCTTGAAGTTCAAATCTATTCTTGTCGCACCGCCTGCAATCAGTTTATCCAGATTAACGGCATTTTCAGCCCAGACTCCTGTTTCAGGCAGCTGCAGTTCGTCCGGTATCTCTGTTTTTGTAAGCTGGGCAACCAAAAGCAGGTATCCCCAGAGTGTATCATTTCTTTGGTCAACGAATCCGTGGAACTCGGGATGTTCGGTCTGGTAATTATTATACATCACCCTTGAAATTGCGGCAAACAGGAATGACCTTCTTGCATCAGCATTCTCTATCCTCTGCAATATATTGCTAATTGGCGAATCCTCTATTTCAGGATTGTTCATTATAACGCTGAAATCGTCACTTGCACCGCTTAAAATATTTCCGACCGCAGTGTCGTTTATGTCTATTGTAGCAATTGCATCCAGATATTTATCATTCAGCTCAAGGCCCGTTTCGAAAGCAGTAGCAACGCTTATGGGTTTTCTTTCTATCCATGATACTGCCGTTCCTGCCAACTGCTTCAATATCTCGCGTTCATTATTATCCAGTAAGAAAGAAACCGTACCGTCTTTCTTGCCATACAATAAATTGCAAGGTAAATAAACACCTTTTGCATCTACTTTGGCTAAAGCTTTAATAATCTGTATTCTGGTGTTAACAGGAATTGAAATAGACTCACCTTCTTCTATATATGGCTCCAGATACTGGGTCTTATCTAAGTTATCTAAAACAGAAAGGTCTAATTTTCCTGTTTTATCAATTATTATACGCCTTGCAACCAGTGTTAATCTGTTGTCCTGACAGTACTTGCTGTAGTTTTGCTCCTGTTCGCTGAAAGGTACAACAGTTATCTCAGCAGTTGGATTAATCCTTCTTATCTGCTCAACCATATTATCAAGCATCTTCTTTCCCTGGTTATAAGGAGTACCGGATAAATCAAGTCTTACAATCGGAGACTGGCTTAAAACAACTTTCGTATACATCTCCCACTGATCCTCTGGAATCCTCGGGCTCCAGTCTGCAGGCAATGACACTCCTTTTGATCTTGCATACGCCTGAAGCTCCTGCCACTGCTCCAATCTCTGTTTCCAGCCGATACCTGATTTATAACCTTTAGGAGTAAATAACTCATCATATAAGGAAACAACCTGAACCTGATTATGATGAGCTGCATGAGCAACGTCAATAAGCTTCTTTATGCTTAGTAAACTGCCCTGGGACTCGTCCATATCAATTAGCTGCCCCATATTCGCCATACCCTTCATAATTGATTCAGAAGCTTTTACTTCTTCCGCAGCTTCCAGCACGTCTGTTACGTATTGTCTTGCTCCCTGTTCTTGATAGAGTTTGTCTACAACGTGTATTGATTCTGTCTTCCACCATGCATCTCTGGTGTCATTATAAGCTAAATCCTTCAATACTACTGCTGTTTTTCGTGAAGTTGCAGCAACAACGTCAGATTTTTTCAGCGATTCCAGATAAGCCAATTTAAATTCTAACTGCATTTCATCTAAAGTCTCAACTTCAGCGTTGAAAATATTAGAAACGCAAGGAGATCTTCTTAGGAAAGGATGAAGTTCTTCCTCTTCATACATATTCGGATTTGCATAAGCAGCCGTCTTCCCATACAAAACTACTTCCGGAGTTTTAACATCTATGGCCATGCCTAAGCTTTTTTCTAATTCACTTCTAAATTCCGGATTCCCGCAAATTTCATTTAGAACAGATTTAACAGCTTCTCCATATAACTGTGCCTGCTCAAGGTCAGTTAATTTTGCAGGGTATACTATATCCAAATATATCAGTGTAGGTGATGTTTCCGGTTTTGCAACATCAAATTTTCCTGTATATATATGGACACGCCTTGATTCACCTTTATAATCAAATGAAATACCATTATTAAATGTCTTCTCTACAGGCTCAAAGTATCCATGTTCGGCTCTTTTATTATCTAAACGCATTATTGGCAAAGCAGACATCCCGCTTTGTTGAAGCTGAAATACTCTGTCAGCATAGGCTTTTGCCATGTCTGCGTCCCGAGAATCACTAAATATATGAAATTGAGGCGTATCACATGCCCTGGGTGCCTGTCTCATAAGTTCCGGGTCTACGTTTCTATCACTAACCGCATCTTCTGCGACTCCCATTGCTACTTCAACGCTTGTTCTTGGAGCATTTGCATACTGCGAAGCCTGCTGCGCCAGTTTCTCAAGGTCAATAACATCAGGCCTTGCAACTCTGAACTGCTCAACGCCGTCAGCTGTTGTTGACTCCAAGAATTTCTGTCTGACAAGCCTTTGCAAATGTTTTCTGGTTGTTCGCGGTTCATAATCCTGAGCTTTGCATTCCTGCTCAAACTCATTAATAGTAAACCATCCTTCTTCCCGCAATTTCGCAGAAAGGTTAATAACGTTCCACGCATCAGCTGAACTTCCTATAGTCACAACTGGTGTTGTTTTAAACCTGCTCATATCTGTATGGAACTGCTTTGTATTTTGATACAATACTGTACGCACATCAGGCATTGCTTCATTTGCTCCCTGAATATACTTAACACCATCATCCACGTATATTACTCTGGATGCGTCTTTTTCTCTTAAACCTATCGCTTTCATTGCCTTTAAGAACAACTCGCGGCTGGGTTTTTTATCCTGATAAAACCAAGAAGGAATAAAGCCGTCGCAGTTTTCAAACATGAAGTTGAACCTGGCATTCGTTGCCAAATATCTGGTATGCAAAGGACTTGTGTTCGTAAACCAATAAATCCTAAGGCCACGGGCTTTTAAATCCTTTACTTCTTCTTCCATACCCTCAATAACCTCGCCTATTCCGCTGTTCCACACATCGAACAAATCATCTTTTGTGAAATTTTCGGGATTAAGACCAGCCTGACTGCATACAGCCATATAGAATTCATCATCATTAATTTTTCCAGTCTCATAATCTGCAAGTGCTGCCTTTAAAGCTTCAGCAAAAGCATCTCTTCCCACATCTCCCTTCTTTGTAGGTGGTAATGCGTCATAAGCATCCATTGCTGGTTTATCACTTGCTTCTAATACTACCCCGCCCGGATCAAGGAATACTATTCTATCATTAGGGCCTGCTTTCTTTGGTGAAGCTATTAAATCGTACACATTTGCAGGTAATCCATATGGGTTCTCTTTTGCCTGAACTTTCTTTTCCGGAATAAGACCAATAATTCCTACAACTAATGGAATAACACCAAGTACTACTGGAATCCATCCAAAAGGATTTGAAAAAACAAATACGCCTATCAATCCTCCTACTATAGATAGAGAACCAGTAACTACATTAAATACAGGAAGAGCTCCTATAAGAAACTCTTTGAAGGATTTACCTTTAACTTCTTCTTTTAGAGCTTCAACCTTCAGTTCTTCATCTGATACCAGCGGAGCTGCGTATTCCTTAACTTCACTCTCGATTGTCTGCCTGGCGCTAGCTGTCCAGCTTTCAACCATACGTTTTATCCACTCAGCTCTTTCAATCATACCTCCCTCAGTTACTGAATCCGTAACCGTTGCATAAGCTGTTCTGTAAAAAACTTCAAAATTTCTGCTCAGCAAGCCAAAAGCTCCAGCTATCAGTTCATACTCATACGTATAGCTATCTCTAATCAATGCAAGGCTGATTATACTCAACTCTATCTTATCTACCGCTTCCTGTTTATCCTCGGTTTGGGTGTAGATTTCAGCAAATCTTGCTCTTAAATGCCCTGCAATCTGCTCCGGGGTAGTTGAAGGGCCAATCATTTCTTTTACTTCTCTTGCAACGACCGCCATTTTATTAAAAGCATCTCGATAGAGCATTTTTGCAATTGTATAATCAACCAGCGATGACGGCACTTCCACAGAGTTAACATCTGCCAGGTTAATTCTTGTGCTTGCACCTCTTACTTTTTCACCTGTTTCAGGGTGCTTATATCTGGCTGATTGGTTTCCTTCTCCGCAAGCTAAATATTCCCCATCTGTCGAGAATTCATAACCATTTATCCATGCGTTCAACTCATGCAGGAATTCATAGATTGCATATCTTAACTCTTTATTATTTTTCATTTCTATTGCGAGATCCCTTATTAGCCCTGAAAGGTACTGCCTTGCTTCTTCATGCCAGCCATTATTCCATATGGTCATTACATATCTCTCAATAGCATTTATAGTTGCGGATTGATAAGCAGACCACTCAGTTGCATCATGCTTCTTTTCTGCGAGATTGCGAATTATATCCTTTACTTCTATAGCTTCAGGAATCTGTATATTTGTTTCTATTTCCTGTATTAATGCAGTCAAAGATAAAGGCTTACTATCTCTGTCTACCTTGGTTTGCTGAGTGTATGTTACGTTATATGTATGTCTTCCTGCCATAACCGGCTTTGTGTCGCATTCAGTGTACTGCTGATAATTCAAAGCATCCGGCAGAGAGGTAAGCGATTCAAGGGCAAAATATGATTTGCCTTTTGGCACCCAGTATACTACAAACGGCGTTTCATTGACGTTCTGTTTTATCTCAATAAGCCTGCCATCTTTTTTATTATATAGGTAACATGTAGCAATACCGTTTTCGTCTGCTTCAAGATCCGTGAAAATCGCCTGTCCGCCTTTTGCTATTGAATGCAAAGGTGTAAAATTTCTGAAATCGTATTCGGGCTTGCTTTCAACAGGAACCGGGGCCTGGTCTTTTGGTTTCATGCTGTCTTTTTCAGTTTCAACTATACTCTTTGCAGGCACATAAACGAACCACTCGTCATCCGCTTCCCTTCTGTTCCACGGGTGTACGCCAAAAGATGATACTGTTCCTTTTGCGACTTTTGAGTTAACCTCTGTTCTTATTCCATCTCCCTTTAAATAATAAGTTACACTAACTTCGCCGTCCTTGAATGCTTCCTGTATCGGTCCGTGGTCTTTATATTTAATCCTGCTCTTTATGCTGAGCCCGTTGCTATCAAATCCTACTTTTTGTGTCTTCCATTCCGTAAACCTTGTCATCCCATGGTATACATTACCTTCGCTGTTTACCTTTGTATACTCACCTGCAAGCTCTTCAGCGCTTAAGTCAACCTCAACTCCGTCAGGTCTTGTGAATTTAGAGCCTTCAACAATGTCAATATACGGAGCCATCATAAGTACGCCGCCTGACTCACCCGGCTTGTCAAAATAAAGCATCTCTTTTCCGTCAATGACTATTGAAACAACCTGGTTTCCCTTGCTTGGAACTATTCCGAATGAGTTTCCTGTTTCAAGGTCAGTTAATCTGTATGCAGTGTATCCATTCAGATTATACTCCTCAACCTTGCATTTATCTGTTACCGGATTAATATTTTCTGCTATCCGGAGTATTACATTTAGAATGAAATCCGGCAGCAGTCTTGTAAGTGTCTTGTGGTTAATCTCGAACATTATTCTTCTGGTTTTATATCTGGATAAATAACCGTTAATTATTGTAGCAGCTTCCTGAATGTGAGCAGGAACGTCTTCTTCAGGCCTTGAAACAATAAAATTGGTCCAGTTTTTCAAACGATGCACCTGTCCCACAAAATCCTGCAAAATAGTTCTTGTTATTCCATTCAGTAATCTTCCTGCACGCAATGCGAATCCTTTTGGTACTCCGACTTCATATGCAAAGAAGTTTGGTACATAATCAAGCCCGGAGCGTTCAGGGAATTGTCTCTGGAAAATACGCTGCGACAACCTTGCGCCTGCAAAATGCTGGGTTAACACAATATTTTCCGGCCTGAGCTCAGGATGGTCCCTTAAAACACGTGCAACTACATCAACATTCTTTCCTGTATTTGTTGATAAATCTTCTTCGTCAACAAGTATCTTATCTGCTAAACTTGGATCCAATGCAATTAATTCCCTGCTAATTCTGCTAGACTCAGATTCATATTCAGGATCACCTATTTTGCTTGCAGGGCCGAATCCTGCAACAATAATTTTTTCGGGGTTTACTGTCCTTATTACTTCAAGCGCCTGTTTTGCATATCCTTCCCTGGGATTTCCTAGTACAACAAGCGTGCTGTTTCCCGGTATTTCGTCTCTTTTGGTGAAATGCGCCACTAAAGCATTTGCAGCGTTCACTTCCTTCTGTGTTACAACGAGGCCATTTGAAGAGGAAGCCTTTGGTTTAAACAGATTAATAAGCGCTTCGACCGCAGGAAAATATGCTAACCCGAACAGCGACACTACAAGAGCAGCAAAAACCAGAAATGTCGGAATAAAAATTCCCAATACAACATAGAACGCAACTCCCGTCAGTGTGATTATCCCTACAGCTTTTAAAATCAATGCTATACCGGTAATTATAGACAAACCTATGGACATGGTTATTAACCCGCTTAGTATACGGTCTTTTACTGATATTATTGGTTTTTCTTTTCTTTCAGCAATAGGAACTGAAACCTGCGGTTCCTTGACCAACTGTATATAATGCTCATTAGCACGGGCAAACAATGCATACATTCTTGCTACAGCTTCAGGAGATGTGCCGTCAACAACCAGTTGGGCAAAGTTTACACCTCTTTCCTCAAGCACCTTTACATATGCCTGGTGGTTAGCCCAAAGAATTTCCTGAGGGGTTAAATTATGGAAATGAGGAGGAACCATACCGTCAAACATTACCTTTTCGCCCTGGTTTTCAACCACATAAGTTAATAACTGGAATCCGAGCGTTCCTGCAACTGCACCGTCTGCATCCGTATGCTGCCAGTCAGAGGCATGCTGAACAGTATCAAACATATCTAATGTTTTTACAAAATGCCCAAAATCCTCAAGGCCCTGGCGGCCTGCATATAGCGGTAGATTTACAGGTAATCCCTGTTGATGCATCTCAGCTATCATTCTTCCTATCTGTTTGGCGGTTCTGTCGCCTTCCTCATCAAGCTCTACCTTGCTTGCTGTCTCATAGAGCTCTCTTTGTTTATCCTCAACTCTGCGTTCGATTCTGTCATGCGCTCTTCTTCTGTCTGCAACTTGATATTTCCCGTCTTCCATTTTATCCGACAATGACAACTGCTCATTCCTTAAGCCCTTCAATTCTTCTCTTATCCCTACAATTCCCTGCAATGAGTAACTCTCATCTACTGCCACACCCTGAACATCGCTCACATCAACATATGCGTCTGTCAACTTCCCATCAACTCGTTTATGAAGAATACCATCAACTATAACGGCACCACCATTATCATCTAATTGTGCTTTTTGTTCCTGATGGAATCTTTCTCTCTGTCCCTCATCTCTTACGGGTACAGCAACTTCCTGTCCTTTCATAGGATCATACACTCTATATTCACCAACCTTGAACATTCCGTTTCCATAACTCTCAGCATAATTTTTTCCTAACTCTACTCCTGGCTGATACCAAACATTGGCGTTCTTAGCAATATCCCTTAAAGCAAGGTAATAACTATAGTTAGCGTCACTTTTATACTGTGATTCAAAAGCTGCTCCGGGCATGTATGCTATCTTTATGAGTTCTCTTGCTTTTTCTTCATCATCAAAATCAACGCTGACAAGCTGTTTCGGGGTTAATTTATACTTGTCACAAAGGTACTTCACCATGTCCGGATATTTCTCAATGTTTCCGAGCACTTCGGCTGTAGTAAAATTGCCCCACCACTCGACAAATCCCAATAATTCGTAAGTAACTCTGTATATCTCTTCTACGCTGTTGTCTTTAATGGTAAAACGAACAACATGGTTTCCCTTCTTTCTTTCTCTTCTGATAATCTCTTTTTCAGCGCGTTTAGTTTCTTTGTCGGCATGCTGATCTGATATCAATATATATAATCTCTTGCCGTCATCCTGCCTGTTAGTTGATTTCTGAGCCAAAACTGTTGTAGGATGTGCGATTGCTTTTATTCCTGTAGCATTATTCACAAATCCCATCAGATCAACGCTCTCTCCTATCAGCTGCTGTGTGGCATCAAGAACATCGTTTAATAACGTTGAAGGAGTGCCTAAATATATTGAACCCACTCCTGAATCAATTGCAAATGCAGCAAGCCTTTTACCGAGCAGGGTCGTATCCTCTGTATCATTGTAACGTTCTGCAACAGGCCTTACTGCTTCTATGATATCTTCTATAGGAGAGTTAGTGCCGTCATAAAGAGTGACTGCCTGAGTTATAATTGCATCAGGTCCTGAAAACTGTGTTCTTCCTCCAAATCTGCTAACCAAAGTTGTCTTCGAAATACCATTTATTCCTAAGTCGCGGAATTGGTCTGCAAGCTGTTCATTTAAAACTTTATTAACAAAGTAATCAAACCTGCTTCCTCCTACTCTTGCTCTTCCTCCAACCTCTTCTCTTCCTTCTTCCTTGAACTCTCCGGTTGCAATTATCATTCTGTCAAACACTATGGCTAACATCTCTTTTTGTATATTAGTCAATCCCTTTATTGTATCAGGTGAAGTAAGGAGATTTTTACCGTCATACATTTTGGCTATCAATTGATTGGCAAGATATAAACCTCTGTTATGGCCATATACAAACATATAATATAATCTTATGCTTTCTTTAACCTGGCTTTGGAAACCAACCATTGTTTCCGGAGTTGTGCCGGATTTTGATGATGCAACCTTAAACACTTTAAACTTCTCTCTTCTTTGTTGCAATAATTCCTTTCTGTCTTGCCAGCTCAAGTCTCCATGGCGTCTATCTAATTCTTCCAGAGCGCGCTCTGTAGTCTGTTCAAAAGGAGCACCAAAAGCACTGTATAACATAGTTTCTCTGTTAGGGAATGTTTTTACAACTCTTCTGCTCATTCCGCTTGTATTCCTTTGGCCTCCAATACCTGTATGTTCGCAAAGAACATAAACGTCATCAGGATCAGTTGAAGCCAGCTCTTCCTTTGTAAAATGTCTAAACATAAAATCATATACTGTTCTTACATCCTTCTTAACCTTTTGTCCAAAAACCGGGGCTATAAGCTCCGGAATGTCACCTTCTGCCTCCCTGTCTTTCAATGCCTTCCATCCGCCTCTTTCACCATCGTACAAATCAGCTACTTGTGCTACTAATAAACCGGATTTATGCATCCTACCAAGGAATCTATCTACAATCCTATCGAAATTCAATTTACTATAAATCCTGCTTGATATAACATCTGGTCTTATCTGTAATAATTTATTAATTGCATTTATTATTTGGTCAAAAATTGTTATCTTTTTAACCGTAGGGCCAAATATAACTTCCTGACCAACTTCCCATCCATGATAATCATCCTCAGTAATTGGAGTTACAAAAAGCATGACATTTTCAGTACGTACAAGATCCCTAAGATTATACTGCTTATCACTGTAAAGTTTTGCTTTTCTTAAATCATCTAACTCTGAGTGTTCAAAATCACGTGCTCCTGCTAAGTATTCATCTTTAGCTTCATCACCTTCAAATACAAGGTTCTTTGAAGTAAAGACTGATTGAAGCTGTGCACCACTCCCATCTTTTCTGCTGCTATGACGAAGGGCTGCGGCTATTGATACAGTTTCTACAGAACCTCCTATTCCCATGTACACATATCCTCTATTTGTTCCTGCATATATCCTATTTGAAATATCTGCATTTGAGCAAGGTCTAACAGTTGCCCCTGTCTTTGCCACTCTGTCTCTCAGTTCAGTATGTCCTAGAGATTCAGGTATAAGCACTGTTAACTCATCTACTCTTATATTATTTGCCTTAGCAATCTCTTCTAAAATAGCTTCTGTATTATCTTCAAGTTTATCCTTGCTTAAATCAATATTTACATTGGCTTTCTTATCTCCCCAGTAAACTATGTTGAACATCTGGTTTTGATCTAGCACAGGCAATAAACAGCCTTCTTCTGCAGCTGCAATTACTGACGTTACATTGTTCTTTCCTAAAGATGAAAGCGTAGTGCCATCAACAGGATCAACAATTATTTCTACAACAGAAGTCGACTCTAAATCTCCAAAAACTTTGCCCTTTGCAACCATTTCAGCGTCTGTTAATTTATCTTTTGCACCTTCCCCGCCGACAATAACAAACTTAATGCCATTCTGCTTGCCAATTTCGTCTAATCTGGCTTTTATTTTATCAGACGCTGTTTTATCAATTTGTTTTTTAAACTCACGGCCTTTACCTATAAGACCCGAATCTATCACAGATTTAGCTGCCTGTGCAGTAACTCCTTTTATAGATGCTAACCGTTCCAATATTTTCCTAACACCTCTTTTTCCAATATCAGATTCAGCTTCTCCAGATTTTTCAGATTTGGTGGCGGTCAACAATATTTTCGCATCAGGGTAAGATTGCCCGATTAACTGGGCAAAATCATTCAGTTCGCACGAGATAGTTTCAGCTTTCTCGCCGCTTTCCTCGATAAGGCTGACAACGTAATCAGCTGCTGAGGCTGCCCAGGAAACAGCTGCTGCTTTTGGAATCTGGGCAACAACCTTGCCGTTAACCCTAACATCAACTTTCTTAGGATATTTTTTCAAAAATTCCTGAACTTCTCCTGTCCTCCATAAAGCGCGGTTCTGTTCTCTTTTTTCTGTGACTGCATCTTCATATGCCTTTCTTTCTTTATCTTCTATCTTACCTTTAAGTTTTCTGGATGCATATGCATACTTCTGGGCCATATCATAAAGTTTTCTCTCAACATTGCTTAATCCTAAATCTTTTTTTCCGAGGGCTTCAGCAAACACTTTCTCAAATTGAGCCGGACCTCTCTGCTGCATCTGAAGCAGCAAACCATTGACGTTGCCTTTCGGTATGTCTTCTTCTTTTTCAAGGCCAAAGAAATCTGCTATCTGATCCTGAAGTACCTGTTCTATATCCTGCCTTATACTTTCAAGCTGCATCATTGCGTCTTTTCTTGCCTGTTCTTTCTGCTTCCTGCTCAACTTCGGGTCAGCCATTTTTGCATTCAGCTCATCATATAAAGACTTAGGAATAACAGCAATTGACCAGTTGTAATCCCTGTTTTCTGTTCCCGTGCCTGAAGGCCTGAAATGAGTAATAATGTTGTATTGGACATTATTGTAAGTCCTTTCAAGATTAAACCTTATGCCTTCTTCAGGGAAACGTTTGAAGTTGTTGTCATACTTGTCTCCCCAGTATACCTGCACGGCTTTCTCAGGGTTCAAAGTATACTCTCTTCCGTTAATCTTAAAGTTAACTTCTTTCCCGGAATCCGCGTCTCTCTGAGCCGCATAACCAAGCATTTTCTCAACAGCCTGTATCGCCTCTGCTTTCTGCTCTCTTCCTGCTGCTCCGGGATAACGGGTGAAACTGTTAAAGGTTGACGTAATTGTCCCTATGTCAAACCACATATCCATATAAGATTCATACAACGATTTACCAACAGAGTCCAAATATACCCCGAGTTCTGAGAACTCATAAGCAGCAAGTGAACCGTCTTTCTCGCGGATATGCTCATCTTCTATAGAAACATAATCCTCCCAGATTGCGTTTGTCACCAGTTTTGTGGTTGTCAATCCAAAAACAGCTTCAAAATCAACAATAGACCCATAAGCTTTATTAAGTGCAAGGATTATTTCACCTTTGGCTTTGGCAACTGTGCGCCATGGATACTTACTAAATATCTCTTGCACTCTGTCTTCCACTTTTAGTGCTTTGAATTCTTCATCGCCAAGAGCTTTTTTAAGTTCATCTGTTATAGTTGCTTGTGCGCTGGCAAACACCTGTGTAAGCCCTTCTCCTTTAGTGTATTTATCAACAATAGCTTCAACATCATCACTCTTAGCTTGCTTTGTCCTGGTAGCACCAAACTCGCCGTATCCATTGGACTCTTCTACCCCGCACAAAATATCAATATTAGAAACAAGGGTAAGCTGCTCTTTAAGTTTTTCCATTAAAGCTTTATCAACCTGCCCCACCTGTTTTCCCTGTTTTGCTGCATCTCTTAGCATACCCATAGCTTCCGCGAAAATCGGAAGGTTATTAGCTTGTTCTTCTATCGGTGCATAAGCGTCTTCCATTACTGATAAAATCTCCTGAACATTAACTCTATCGTCTCCGGATTCTAAAAGCATTTTTGCAGCCCAGGCATTTTTTGAAAAATTAAATAACTGGTCTGCTCTCTCTGCTAAAAGCGTAAAGCCAACATATGTGTCAACGCAGTGAACGTGATAGCCCATTCTCTGATAGTATTTCGCAATATCATGCATGCCGTCCGTAGTAACGTGCGACTTAATCATCAGATAAACCTTATCCTTTCGCAGTAGGCCTTCGTTCTCGAGCATTTTCAGCTTATTGTAAGACATAAGCATCCAGCTGTCGTTTGCCGTCATATGCAGTTTGTCATGCATGTTCTTTTCTATATATTCTATTACTGTTTGTATCTTATCTTCGCTTAAATTCGTGTTTTCCTGTAAATACGTTCTCACTAAGGGAACCAGGCGCGAAATCACGTTGCCTTTAGCATACTCAGGCATGTTAAATGCCATTGCGGCGCGATCAATGTCAGGGTCCGTTGCTACAACAAGGTCGTTCATGTTAAGCTTGCTTATTGCTTCTTCTATACCTTCCAGGTTTTCTCCGCCTTCCTGGACAAGATAATCCAGAAGCCCTGTTGTAAATGCCTCAACATTGCCCGGGTCAGGCATTCCCAGCTCCCACTCTTTAATAAATGCCGGGAACCTTCCGTCAACGTGTTCTGTCTGTACTTTTACCAGGTTTATCAGTTTATATCCCATGTTCCTCATAAATCCCGGGAAGTTGCCCGCATCCACGCATCCGGCGCCGCTGAAAGCGTTATAGAGTATGCTCTTCTTTGCTCTTAATGCGGCATATTTGAAACGTAAAAACGGCCTTAGATACCATGGTTTCTGGTTTATCATCCTTCTGATAGGAGACCTCTTTGCCACATGCCCATTATACTGTTTATAAAAATTAATGCTTTTTGCTCCGTATTCACCTTCGCCGTCCTGGTAACCAAGCCACGTTAATTTGTCTGCATTTTTCTGCAGTATTGCTTCTATATCCGCATCAGGCTGTGCTAAGTTTAAGCTTATATCGCCGTAGTCCAATAGATTTCTGAACGCCATAATCATCTGCTGGAAGCTCTTGTCAACCTGCGATGCACGATACCCGACAGTAAATTTGAATCCGTTAAAGTTCGGCTCGCTGTGGCTTGCTGAAATCAAAAATCCGAATATATTATTCAGCGCGTAAGACGCATAATCCAATCCCGGCATACCTGCCACGTTGTCAAATAACTGGACCTTTATACCTGCAGACAAAAGATCTGCGGCTAGTGCTTTGGCAAAAAAGTCGCCCTGAAGCCTGCTGTCGTATGCAAATACAACCTGGTTGTTCTTTAAATCTTCTTTAAACTTAGCAGGTAATTGTATTACAACATCAGGAACTTGTTTTGCTCTTTCAGAAAGGTCACTGATTGCAAGTAAATCAGCAAGTTTTACTTCAATTGCATCAGGATTTGCATCAATATACCTTTGCAGCGCTGTTATCATATGCTTAACGGTTGCTGTCTGCTGCAGTAAAACCACCAGATTGATTGTATTCGGGCCCATAAGAATAGGCGCATGTTTGTTTTGTGCAAACTCTTCCAGCTCCAGTAAAAGAACGGAAGGGATATCGCTGTTAGGCCCCTGGTTTCTGATACCTGCCGTACCGAACTCTCTCCACCCGGCAGCAACATAAATCAAGTCATCGCTTCTTCCTTCAAGCATGCCTCTTATTATTCCTTGTTTAATATGTAAAGGAACTCTCGGTTCATTTAACCATTCACTTAAATGTTTTACGGCCTTGTCATACATATCCTTTTGTTTATCTGCCTTAATATTTCCCTTATCAACCTGCAGCGTAATGTAGTCTTCTATGTTCTTAAACGCTTTTGCCTGGATTGCCTTAAACATTTGCGCTGTCTCTTCGTTATAGTTATTAACAGCTATATTTTCGGCAAACACGGACTTTGCAAGCATTATCATAAAGAAAACATTTTGCTGGCTCTTCTCTATTGCATCATTTGCTTTTAAAAGGTACATCTCATTGCCCAAATCTGTCAGTTCTTTAATAAGGCTGGGCGAAGCCTTATCTCCTTTTGCATTGTAATCCCCAATCATTTCTGCTATTTTGTCTCTATATGTTCTTAATCTCGCATCTGTAATTTCATCTTCGGGAATGCTTGCCAGTATATCTTCCGGAGACATCTTTTCTGAAACAATTCTTGAAACTTTGTCTTTTGGCTTTGCATCAAACAATGCCTTTTGTCTCTTTTCTGCTTCTTTAACAATTTCTATCTCTTCAGGCATTCTGCCTCTTACATCCTGCCAGATTACTCCGCCGAGTATTCCGACAATCAATGCAATTGCTCCTGCAGCTGCCAATGAGTATCCGATAACTCCCGCAAATACCGCTCCCAATGCGATTAATCCAACCCCTGCCAAACTTATGCCTATTGAAGCCACGATAAACAGCACAGGATTATTTAAAACCACCTGTCCGATTCCACTGTTCTTCAAACCATCCCAAACTTGGGTTGAAATATCTTGCTTGGGCGTGTCGCTTTCTGTCTCTTTTAGATCCTGATTTTCACTAAACCAAACCATCAGATCTTGCTTTGTTGCTAAATCCTGATTATATGCATTGTTTATTGCTCTTAGAATTAAAACTTCATCATATTTCGTACATTCGTCGCTTCTTAGAAATTCAATCAACCCCTGAACTGCTTCTTCCCTGTCCTTTGAAGTTTCCGCATCAGCTAATGTCCTAAGCAATTTTTGAATAGGACGGAAAGGTTCTTGAAGAACTGTTTTATCCTTTTCTAATGCCAGCAATAAAACATGAGCAGGTTCAAAACCTGGATTTGCCTCTAAAGCAGCTTTTAAATGTCCTTTTGCCTTTTCGACATCTACATCAGTTGCAGTTGTAATGTGTTCTAAAGCTTGAACATATTCCAGCCAATGGAGTAAATTAGCTCTTTCAAAACAGGCTTTTGCTTCTTTAAACATCTTTAAGCCTAAGTATACCTCGCCTTTTTCCGCATCATCCAGACTTGGATCATTGAGCCGGGTATTGTATGTAACATTTATAATTTCACGTTTACCCGTAGGAGTAACCACATAATATGGAATTTTTACTTGTTTTCCGTCATCTGAAACTTCGATTTGGCCCAAACTTGGAAGGAAATCATTAACATTCTCTTCTCCAGTTGCATGATTAGGATTAGGATTGCCCAGGGGTGATGCAACAATTGCAAGGTTGTAAGGGCCTCCAGCTAAATCATCTTTATCTAGAATACTCCAAAATCCTCTAAATAAACCGAGCTTTAGATTAACTTTGTTGCATATTTCAACTTCCCTCTTTGTAAGAATTCGCGCTCTTAAGCTGTCAGCTTGTACTGCTTTTACATTGCCGTCTCTGGTTTTATCACTTGAAATTGGAACTCCGCAGTAATCTAAATAATGGTATGACATCCTTGCAGCAACCATTGATTCAGGAGCTGCGCCTGCCCCGATCATCATATCTGCAGTGCCGTCAATAATCTCATTTACAGGCATTAAATCACCGTCAATAAGTAAATTAATAAAACCACCTTTATCATTTCGAATTATTAGTTTTCCACCTTTTTCTTGTACTTTACCTTTGAATTTCTTTAACGTGCTTTTATCCTTTATTTGGACGTAACCTCTTTTAATAATGAAACATTCATCAATAATGTCAGTATCAATACCTAAATCTGTCACTGCTCTTTCTAATTGATCTTTTGTAATTTCAAGATATCTAAATGCCGAATTAATCATATTTATGTGGCGCTCCCTTAGAAGCATACCTGTAATTCTGACCTTTGCAATATCATCATACCCACGTGCTCGTGCAACTCGCTGCATATTCCATTTAACAAAATTCCTGAAGAAGGGAACCTGCACTCTTACCCCGCTTCCTAAAGGGCCAAAAACCTTAAGCATATAAACCTGATCTGGAAGGTGCAAGGTTGGGGGAGGCCTGCCAAATAAACGATACATATCATACAATGCATAAGAACCTATAGTAACACAAGCAAGATAAATCTTTTGGCTTAATCTGTTTGTTACTTCAATAGGGTCACATGCTATATCACAAATAATCCTGCCCAAGCGCCCTAAAAATCCATATTTGGAAGTTGTTACAGCAACATCATCCCTAGCTCCTTCGGCTGCTTTCATCTCCGTAACATAAGGTAGAGAATCATGTAATGCACCTAAAAGATATTCTGCTTCTTTATCAGCAAGCCCTTTAAGCACACCCGTATTCCTTGCAGCCAAAGTCCTTGCTCTTAAAGCTGCCATACCATAGAAGTGAAGTTTATCAGCCAAATGCTCGTTTGTTATTTCTTCGACTCGCCTATTTACTGCCGGATCATCTGATAAAGGCATCCCTGAATATTCTCGTCCATCTTTATCTGTAACTATCTGCCTTTCAATACCCGCAACTCCTATAAGAACAGGATCAATACCACCAGGAAAAGATTCTGTAAGCATAATGTCAGAATCCGATATAACTTCCCTTTCTGCATCAACAAACGCTATACCCAAATCGCGTATATCTCTTGTTCTTTGATAATTTTCCC
>JAFGIL010000007.1 GCA_016929635.1 Endomicrobiales bacterium | reverse complement strand
CCGTTTTATTCTTTTAAATAAAATAATACCGAAAAAATTGTATCAATGAAAGTTCAACTGCTTTTTTCCCCTTTCCTTAAAGATAATAGAAGAATATTTCATCCTATGCATACTTCTCCCCCCCTTGGCATTTTATATATTGCTGCCTATATACGGAAATTCTTTCCCGGATTGTCATTAAAAATTACCGATGGAGCTCTTTTAGGATGGAAAAGAGCGTTTGAAGAAATATTGATTTTTAAACCTGATGTGCTAATGATATCCTTTACAACCTGTTGCGCAATTAGTGCTTTTACTTTGATTAATAAAATAAAATCCCTCTACCCTTCAATTAAGGTAATCCTTGGAGGCCCTCACGTATCCGCTATTCCGGATGAACCTTTTGAGCGATCAGCATGCGATGTTGTTGTTATTGGAGAAGGAGAACGGGTTTCTTTAGAATTACTCAATGCCATCTCTCAAAAAAAATCTTTTGATAACATTGATGGAATTATTTGGAGAAGCCAAAAAGGCATTGTAAAAAACAAACCACCCCGTTTTATTTCCAATATAGACAACATCCCTTTCCCTGCCAGGGACCTGATAGATTTAAAACAATATAAGAATTGGTATGTTTCTTTAAGTTCTTCTGAAACAAGTGTATTGTCTTCAAGAGGATGCCCTTATGATTGTACCCCTTGCGCTAATAGTGTTTGGAAAAGCGCAAAGCCTCATTTAAGATTAAGAAGCCCTGCCAATTATGCAGATGAGCTCGAAGTGCTTAAAAAAGAGTATGGAATAAATGAAGTCTTTGACATGTGCGACGAATTCAACAGCGTTCCGGAACATGCTATTGATATATGTAAAGAGATAAAAAAGCGTAATTTAAACATGACGTGGAAGACCTTAGTCCGCGCATGGCCTTTGCCTGAGGAATTAGTCCGGTTAATGGCAGAATCCGGATGCTGGCATGTTAATTTAGGTATAGAGTCTGGTAATCAATCCACCTTAGATGGAATTAAAAAGGGCATTACTATCGAACAAGTGGAGCAAGCCTGTGCTCTTTTTAAAAAATATGGCATTAAGGTTTGCGGCAACATTATGTTTTATAATGTCTGGGAAGAAGGCGGTAAATTATATTTTGAAAATGAAAAGGATTCTCTAAATACTTTAGCTTTTGCAAAAAAACTGGTTAAAAAACATCTGCTTTCTTATACAATGTGTAACATAACCACGCCTTATCCAGGTTCCAGGCTGTATCAAATAGCAAAAAAAAACAATCTCATTCAAACCGATCCTTTGCCTATTTGGGATGAATGGCCTTTGTGGAACGGCCCTGTTATGAAACTGCCTTCAGTTAATCCCAGGGTTATTGCCAATACGTATTTCAGGGGCAATTTTTTAGGGGCTTCTTTCCTGTTTAAATCCGGGCATTGGAGATTTAAACATTTTCCCATTTATTTCGGCAGAATTCTTCGATGTTTAGGAATAATATCGTAGATATCAACAAGCAACGGAATATCTTTCCAGAATATTTTTGATAATTCCCTTCAACTAAAGGCATAAATAATAATTTTTTAAAAAACCCTTGCGCTTAAGTAAAACCTATGCTAATAATTATATGGTAGGCTCATTTTGCCTGCCGGTGAGGTATTGCAGAGTCTAAAACTGGGGATCTGCGGTACCTTATGTTTAACCAATCTTTATATTTCAACTGTTTAATTCCCCATCATTATTCCAGGATTCTGCTATGACTGAAAAGAGTTCTTATAAACAATGCCTTTCATGCGGCCAGATACTATTAAAAGACTCGCCTTACGGGTGCTGCGGATCTAAAAATAAATCCTTTGCAGAATGGCCCTGCGCAGCCTCAAAGAAGCTAATCTCAGATGTGAGCGGACAGGACTTAAATACAACCCAGGGGCAGCAAATCGCAGTAATGTGCCTTTATACTGCTATCCAGATTATTTTTGAAAAAAGCCTTTTCTTCCTTATCTGCTCTTTAACGGGCAAAGATTATAAAAATGAGTTCAATATATGCAGTTATTTAACAAGAGACTTAAACCTTAAGCTTTATGACGAGCTGACAGGAAACAGCATAAAAGACATTTTAAAAGCAAATGATTTCCCCTCTTTCCTGGGAGACATTGATAAAATCATAAATCTAAGAGACAAGCTGATGCATTCTTCTCATTATCAATGTTCTTTCGACGAAATTATGTTTATAACCTCGTTAAGCCAAGATTTTTGCTGTATTTTTGCCTTTCTGAACAACGAGGTTCTAAAAATGCAGAAGAAAAAGGAATCGTCCGCAAAGCAATATACCGCAATGGTCGTTGATGACGAAGAGCACATGCAGGAATTACTTGCAAATTTTCTTAATAAGGAAGGTTTGAATGTTATAACTGCATCAAGCGGAGAAGATGCTTTGAATCTTTATAAAGAACACAAGCCGGATATCATTTTCCTGGATATATCATTGCCCGGGATGGACGGTTTTGACGTAGTAAAAAAAATCAGGGAGATGAAAGGAAAAACAGCAATCTACTTTATCAGCGGAATTTCCGGCGATAAGCTGATTAAAAAAGGAGAAGAGATGGGCGCACAAGGACATCTTGTTAAACCTATTTCCCTTAAGGAAATGACAAAGTTATTGAGAACAAATCTTGATTTGTAGGAGTGGTTTCATTTTAGAAATTTATTATTATATAGCCCTGTAAAAGGGCTATTTTTATTTTCTTTTCATGCTGCCCCGCAAAATTTGACAACATATGTTTAAAATTTGTAGACTTTCTTTATATATAACCGGACTTAGAGGTAAGATTTATGGAAAAGTTCAATGAGAAAGAAAAATCGTTCAGGAACGATGATGCCGGCCCGAAATATTTTGTTAAAGGCCCGCACTGGGAAGGCGGGGTGCTTGTTTTTAAACCCGGGCAGCAATTGGGAGAGCATTGGCATCATATCGTTGAAGAAACATTCTATTTTCTTCAGGGAACTCCCAAGATGATTGTAAACGTCAAAGAATACAGGGTTGAGCCGGGAGATGTATTTAAGCTTTCTCCCGAAGACAAACACAATATAGTAAATGACACCGATAAACCGATAAAAGCAGTATTCATCAAAAGACCTTTTAAACCCGACGATAAAGCCACAAAGAAATAATTTATATATCATGCACCCTAAATATCATGTTTTAATCTCAGGTGTTTTTTCTGCAGGAATTTACGGGCTGACCAAATCAGCAGAGCTTTCTTCTGCGGCATTTGTTACCGGAGTTCTTACGGATTTAGATCATGTATCGGATTATTTAAAACAACATCCCGGAAGCCGCAATGTTTCTCATTTTGTAAAAACCTGCATGGATTCAAAAATAAAACTCGTCTATTTGGTTTTTCATTCTCTAGAACTGCTAATACCTTTGACTATAATGTTTTATTACACAAAAAGCGTCTGGATTCTGGGAGTCAACATAGGCTTAACGCTACATATTCTTTCTGATTATATTTTTAACAAAGCAACAACGCCTTTTTCATATTTTCTTATTTTTCGATGGATAAAAAGGTTTGAATCCGAGAAAGTATTCGGAGTAATCTCTAATAACAAATAACCCGGGAGGGTTTTAATGGGAACGATAAATTCCGCAGAGCCGGTAAAGCTTTTTTTAGGAATCATTGCTGTTTCGTCTGAAATTATTGCCAAAACCGAACCGGTTTTTGAGGAAAAGTGGGGAAAAATAGACCTGAAAAGCGAGCTGATTCCGTTCAAGTTTACGGATTACTACGAAAAGGAGATGGGGAAAAACCTTTTCAGGCAATGGTTTAGTTTCGAAAAACTTATACAGCCCGGATTTCTTGCAGACATTAAAATAGAAACCAACAAAATAGAGGAGTCCCTCTCAGCCTCGGGCAAAAGGCAGATTAACGTCGATCCCGGATATCTGGCTCTTTCCAAAATCATCCTTGCTTCCACCAAGGATTTCAGCCACAGGATATACCTCTCCGGAGGAATTTACAGCGAAATAACTTTAATGTACAAAAACAAAAAATATGAGTCACTGCCCTGGACATACCCTGATTATTATTCAGATATTGCAAAAAGTTATTTCTCAAATGTCAGAAAAATATATGGCAAACAACTGAGCAATTCATTATAAAATATATGGAGGATAAAGTGGCTTTATTTAATGTAGATAAAATTAGTAATTCGCTTGAAGACCAATTTAAACCCGAACAAATCAGTCTATATAAATTAGAAGAATATATTAGAGCGCTTTATGAAAGCAACCAGCATGACAAACTGATAAAAGATTTAAATAACTATCTAGAAAAATATTCCGGCTCCTATGAAAAAATAGTCAGCAATAAAATGCTTAATACCATAGAGCTTCTGCAAAACAAAACCGTTCTCAAATCAAAACCCATGAAATTAAGAATTGCGCTGACCTCCGACTGTAATATACGTTGTTTAATGTGCTCAAGTCATAATTATCACTTTAATATATCCGAGAATATTTTTAAAGAAATCATCGGTTTATTGCCGTATTTAAGATACGTTCAGTGGTACGGCGGCGAAGTTTTTGTATCCAAATATTTCAAAGATATTTTTGATGAAGCATGTAAATACCCTTATTTAGTGCAAAGAATAGATACAAACGGTTTGCTTCTAAATGAAACATGGATAAATAAAATAGTTGAACACTCTGTTGGTTTGGATATATCAATCGACGGTATAACAAAAGATATTTATGAAAAAATAAGATACGGAGGAAAATTTGAAAATCTGATTGATAATTTGAATCTCATCTACAAAAAGGGGAAAGAAACTGCTTCATGGTCCAGGCCGGAAAATAAAACATTGCTTTCCATGAGTTTTATAACCATGAAAAGCAATTATCGTCAATTAGAAGGTATTGTTGAATTCGCAAAAAAATATAACTTTGGAGCTTTAATAATCAATTATTTATGCGCCACGGATTATACTCAAGAATTTTATAAACAGGAAAAATTGGATGATTCCGCCGAAATAATGGAGCATATCAATAAAGTAATGCCGCATGTTATTAATGAAGCCGATAAATGTGGAATTAAAGTCCATGACCGGGTTAGCCGCAATAATTCTCATAGTATGGTTACCAAACAGAGTAATACTCCCCGGAAAGACAAGTTATTTTGCTTCATTCCCTGGCAACAACTGGAAACAAATTTTTTAGGGGGCGTAAGGCCTTATTGTTTTTGTAAAAAAAACGCAGGTGATATTAACAAAAATTCTTTGGAAGAAATTTGGAATAACGAAATCTTCCAGGAGTATCGTGCAAAATTGTTAAGCGGCAACTGCAGTGATTTTTGCTCCGCTCCTTGTTTAAACGGTCAAGTGGTTAACTTAAGAAATATATGAAAACAGGAATAGCTGACCTTCCTTTACACGGCGGAAAAGCGCCGAGATGGCTCTTCTCAAGAATGACCCGTCTGAGCAGGGAAATAATAAAAGCTGTTGTGTGGAACTTCGGGCCGGATGAATTAATTGCCCGGCTTTCGGATCCTTTCTGGTTTCAGGCTTTCGGATGCATTCTTGGTTTTGACTGGCATTCTTCCGGGCTTACAACAACTGTCTGCGGCGCAATGAAACAGGGCATGCGCGGGATTGAAAAGGATCTGGGTATATTTTTTACCGGAGGAAAGGGCAGTGTTTCACGCCAGACGCCGAATGAAATAACATTGAAAAGTGAATCTGTTTCTATTAATCCATCTCCCCTGATATATGCCAGCAGATTATCGGCAAAAGTCGATTCAGCAGCTGTGCAGGACGGCTATCAGCTTTACCAGCATATGTTTATTTTTACTTTGAAAGGAAAATGGTCTGTAATACAGCAGGGGATGAACGAAGCAAATAAATATGCCCGCAGATATCACTGGCTCGGGGAAAAAGTGGACAGCTTTGTTGTCGAGCCTCATTCTGCGATATGCTGCGACAAAAAAGAAAATGATGTTTTGAATATGGTTTCAAAGGAAAGCGAGGATTCCCGCAATTTATCGACGGAAATAAGCAAATTGAAACCGGATAAATTATATTCCGAGTTTTATCATATAAACCAGCCGAGGTTCCCGTCTCATCATGAAGTTTTAATGAAAGACATAAATTCATCGCATATTAAAAAAATATTTTTAACCACTTATGAAAAGCAGCCTGAGGACTTTGAAAAACTGCTTGGTATCGAAGGCGTGGGACCAAAGACTGTAAGAGCCCTCGCCTTGCTTGCAGATTTATTGTACGGAAAAAAACCGTCTTATGCCGATCCTGTAAGATTTTCTTTTGCACACGGAGGAAAGGACGGCCACCCCTATCCTGTAAACAGAAAAGTATATGAAAATACAATCAATTTTATGGAGAAAGCCCTCTCTTCTGCAAAGCTTGGCCAGAATGAAAAATTTAATTCCCTAAAGAAACTGGAAAAAATGTTCGGCGGGGGTAGTTTTATATGAAACTTTGTTTAATAAGCGATACCCACGGAGATTTTGATTCTATCGATTCTTTAATAGAAAAAATAAAAGGAAATATTGACAGCGTAATACACCTGGGGGATGATTCCACCGACGCAAATATCCTAGTCGAAAAAGAATTCAAGGTTATAAAAGTTCCCGGGGTATTTGAACCGACTTATCACAATATTACTACTTCCCGACGGAGAATTGAAGAGTTCGAAGGAATAAAATTTCTTTTAACACACACCCCTCGAAAACACGAGAACGATTTTCCCGACGAAGAAGGCCCCGAGGAGCTTAGCAAAAAAGTTAATGTGGTTCTCTACGGCCACACCCATATACCCAGCATCGAAACCAGGGAAAACGTTGTGTGGATTAATCCCGGGCATATGAAAAGACAGGATAAAAGGGGATTTCCGCCAACTTACTGCATTTTGGAGTTCTCATCAAACGACAAAAAGGATAAAGTTATAAACGCAAATATCATTGAATTATCTAGCAATAATTCAATTATCGAAAAAACGTTAAAACTGTAAAACCCACTGAATGTTTCACGTGAAACAAAATAAAGTTTCTGCTCGTCAATCCTCCGATATATGATTTTGCCGCATATGATTTATGGGCAAAGCCCCTCGGGCTGCTCTACATTGCATCTATACTAAAAAATAACGGCTGTAAAGTTAATTTAATCGATTGCCTGGACAGGCTGCACCCCTCTTTACCAAAACATAACTCAAATATTTACGGCTGCGGAAAATACATCTCCGAAAAGACCATGAAAGCAAAAGTCCTGGCAGAAATACCCAAAAAGTACAAAAGATACGGGCTTCCTGAAGATTTATTTCTTAAAGAACTTGAAAAAATCGATTATCCTGATATAGTCTTGGTTACTTCCGGAATGACGTATTGGTACCCGGGCGTACTTGAAGTAATAAAAACCATAAAAGAAAGATTCCCAAAATCTTCTGTGATTCTTGGCGGAGTATATGCAAGCATATGCCCGGAACATGCCCGCAGATATTCGGGTGCCGATCATATAATAACCGGCAGCGATCTTTCTGAGTTCTTCAAAACTATCTCCGGGAAGGGATTCAAGCCAACTATCAATAAAATCCCAGAAAGTTTTTCCGATTTCCCAATGCCGGATTATGAAATGTATGACAGCCTGGAGTATATTGCTTTAAGGACAACCATCGGATGCCCTTTCAGATGCAGTTACTGCTCCATAAAAACTTTGTGCGGCGATAAATTTGAAAGAAAACCGCCTGAAAAAATAGTATCAGAAATAAAATATCTTTCTGATAAAGGGATTAAGAACCTCGCCTTTTACGATGATGCCTTATTTTTTGAACCGGATAAACACATAGTACCTGTTTTAGATGAGATAAAAAAACAAAAACTAAAGATGAATATTCACTCGCCAAACGGGCTTCATGCAAAATTTATTACGCCCGGCCTTGCAAAGACCATGAAAGAAAGTAACTTTGTTATGCCAAGGGTAAGCCTGGAAACAATCAATAAGGAAACTCAGGAAAAAACAGGGGGAAAAGTAAATAACGAGAACTTTTTGGCAGCATGCGAAAACCTTAAAGCCGCAGGCTATAAGCCGGGTGAGATCTCTTCGTATTTAATGATAGGCATGCCTGATCAGGATTTTAGCGAAGTCGAAGAGTCAATAAGATTCGTTCACAGCCAGGGCGCAAAGGTTTTTCTTGCTGAGTACTCGCCCATCCCAGATACGAAAGACTGGGAAAAGGCAGAAAAAATTATCCCGTCCGACGATCCTCTCTGGCACAACAACTCAATCTTTCCTCTATACCCTCTTTCTGACTGGCCCAAATTCCAGAAGCTGAAGGATTTGGCTCTTGAGCTGAACAAATCTTTCCTTTTATAAAACCAAAGCTATGTCTTTCTTAATATTGTTTCATGTGAAACAAATTGATGTGCATATCTTGACTTTGAGTTTATTTTTTGCTATATATTACCAAAAGGTGTTAAATTTTGTCATAATTAATATACCATGGTTAAAGTAATAGCAATAGCAAATCAAAAAGGCGGAGTTGGAAAGACCACAACAGCTGTAAATTTAGCTGCCAGCCTTGCTCACATAGGGCAACAAACCCTGTTAATCGACCTTGACCCTCAGGCAAACGCAACAAGCGGCCTGGGCATTGACAAGCAATTCGTTAAAAAACACATCTATCATGCATTGTTAAACGAGATTCCCATAGACGAAATTATTCGCCCTACCGAGGTAAACTGGCTTGATATCGCCCCTTCCCACATAGATCTTATCGGCACAGAAGTTGAACTGGTAAACGAGGAAAACCGCGAGTACAAGCTAAAGAACGCCTTAAGCAAAATGCAAAAAGATTATAAATATGTAATCATTGACTGCCCGCCATCCCTTGGGATACTAACTGTAAACACCCTGGTGGCAGCGCAGTCAGTGATAGTGCCTATTCAATGCGAGTACTACTCTCTTGAGGGTCTCGGCCAGCTTTTAAAAACAATTGATTTAATAAAGCAAAATCTAAATAAGGAATTAATGCTGGAAGGTATACTTTTAACCATGTACGACAGCAGGATTAACCTATCGGAACAGGTGATAAACGAGGTTAAGAAACATTTTGGCAACAAAGTTTTTACTACTTTGATATCAAGAACCGTAAGGCTTGCAGAAGCTCCGGGTTTTGGAAAGCCTATGATTTTATACGACAAATCATCCAGGGGCACCCAGTCTTATCTGGAGCTGGCCCATGAGTTTCTGGCACGGCAAAAAAGCGAGTTCGCATTAAATACACAAACATAATATTCAGGAGGGTTTATGCATAAGGCGTTAGGAAGAGGCCTGGAATCTTTACTCCCAACCTCAGCATTGAAAGAAGTTACCGACGGTGAAAATATTATCTACATACCTGTTGAAAAAATCAAGCCAAACAAATATCAGCCCAGGGTCGAGTTTAACCAGGAAAAACTGAACGAGCTTGCGGCCTCGATAAAACAACACGGGCTTGCGCAGCCCATTCTCGTATCTCCTGTCTCTGCGCCGGGTGAATACGAAATAATCGCAGGAGAAAGGCGCCTGCGTGCATGCAAAAAACTGGGCATGAGCGAAATTCCCTGCATTGTGCGCAAGGCAAATGACAAGGAAAAATTTCAGCTGTCACTTATTGAAAACATACAAAGAGAGGATTTAAACCCCATAGAAGAGTCCCGCGCTTATAAAAAACTCAGCGATGAGTTCGGGCTGACCCAGGAAAAACTTTCCAAGCTTGTCGGCAAGGACCGCTCGGTTATAGCAAATTCATTGCGCCTGCTCAATTTGCCCGATGAGATTCAGGAAGCGATTATTATGGGCGCCATATCTCCCGGGCACGGCAGAATTCTTGCAGGTATAGAAGAAAATGACAAACAAAAAGCCCTTGCAGAAAAAATCTTAAGAGAAAAACTTACGGTGCGTGAAATAGAAAAAATAGTAGCAACATGGAAATCGGTACTGAAAGGCGGGGCAAAGAAAAAGAAAAAACAGGATATAGAGCTTTTGAATTTAGCCGAAGAGATTCAAAGATTTCTCGGCACAAAAGTAAAGATAAGCGGAAAACCTAAAAAGGGGAAGATAGAAATACATTACTATTCATTAAAAGACCTGGAGCGTATTTCCTCATTGTTAAAAAATAAAAAACATAAATAGTTTTCAATAAAGGAGCTAAGCAGTTATGAAATCAAAAGTGATTGTTAAATCAATGCTTTTTGCATTATGCCTGTCAGTCTGCACGTCTTCAGCTTTTGCCATGGGCAAAAAACCAAGAGACCCTAAAAAAGAAAAACAGCTGACCATAGAAAAAATACAGGAAAAAACTTCTCAAACCCAGTTTAAGAACGGGCGTAAAAAGAAACGCCCGCTGCCTGTCTATCTTTCGGAATTGTCCAATATTAACGATTACTGCATTTTTGCAAACGGCGGATGGGACGGCAGCTGGTACGTGGGATATAATGTCTGCTGGATAGAAAAACTGCCCCCCGCGCCCAAAGGCAAGTATAGAAAAGCATTTATAGGAACAAAGCTGGGAAGGATGAAAACAATCAAACCTTCGGGCAAACCCGCATGGGAAAGAGAGCCCATACCCGGTGAGATTTACATGTCTTTGTCCTCCAGCCCTTCATGGAAAGCATCACAGAATTATTTTCTTACAGATACCGAGGACATCCCTATTGAGCCTGATACTGCAAATGCCCTGGAAGGTGCCGGAGAATCGCGCTGGTTCTGGACAGAAGTCCCCCTGGAAGAGGTTGATTTTAAAAATCCAAATTATCTGGCTGTCTGGTCTCCAACCGCATATTTTGTCTCAACAGCAAGCAGTCCGGTGTTGGCAGGAGGCTGGGGCAGCAAAAACCTTAACTCATGGTTAAACAATGAAATAAAAGGTGCGCCGCCGGCCCCGCCGATTGATCCAAAAGAATCCTTAAAAACAGGAATTACTGTTTTTGAACCAGCCATAGCCATGAAACTTATACCGGCTGACACCGAACAGCATATAGAGGTTTCTATAGACGATATTTTGGACGGACGGACAAAAACCTCGAATAAAACATTTGTCGTATCAGTTGTCGGGGATAGTATAGAAAAAGTATGGTTAGAAGTTTACATCGACGATCTGTGGCAGAAACATAACTGCTTTGTATACACCCCTCCTTATTTCTTTACCCTGAAAGCAGCGGATCTGCCGAAAGGCAGGGTGGTTGTAAGGGCTGTCGCAAACGACATTTGGGGAAATATAGGCATAAGCGAGTCAATAACAATCAGAGTAAGTCATAAATAGTTTTTCGCATGAACCGTTCAATTTCCGAACAAAAAAGAAACGCCTGGATGTTCACTTCTCTGGCAGGGTTACTTGCCCTGCTTCTTTTTTTGGCGCCATTACTGCCCGACATAAAACTGACCCGCCCTAAACTTCTGCTCCTTGAAACCGGATTATACGGGATACTTTTTCTGTGGTTATTTCTCTCCTTCATACGCTCAAAAGTTGTTATCAGAAACTCTTTTATTCTACTCCCTCTTTTTTGCTATGTAACAGCAACCGCTGTTTTTTACTATTTCTCACCCGACAGGCACGTTGCCCTAAATGAACTGAAAAGAGGATTTCTTTCATTAACGGCATATCTTGTTGTGGCCAATATAGTAACATCCGGGGCTAAACGCCATCTTGCCATTTTTTTCTGGTTATTTGGGAGCTTCCTGGCAATAATCTACGGCGTCCTGCAGTATCACGGGGGGATCTGGTTTATCGGAGTCCCCCATATGACCCGGGTTATGTCAACTTTCGGAAACCCGATATTTTTTGCAGCGCATATAGTTATCTCATTACCTATTGCCATCGCTATTCTCTTAACCCCCTCACTTTTATCCTCTCCTCTTAGGGGAGAGGGAGGGGTAAGGGGGCTCTTTAAGCTGTTTCTTTCGATATTCATTATTTGCGGATTATTGGCCCTGTACTACACAAAAACACGGGCCGCTTTTATCGGATTTTGCGTATCCATGCTTATATTTGCCTGGCTTAACATAAAATCAATGAAAATAAAATACTCAATAGTTGCGGCTTCAATTATTCTGTTTTCTGTTTTTGTGTTTCTTACCAAAAACATATGGCTGAGGCAGCAGGAGCATCTTTTAATCTGGAGGGATGCCCTTGTCATGTGGTCGAAAAATCCCTGGTTCGGAACAGGGCCCGGGACGTTTCACATATATTTCCCGCAGTTTGCATCAGAGCAGCTGAAATCCATCTGGCCGCAAAGCCAGTTCATCGTAAACGATGCTCATAACGAATATATCCAGTATTTAAGCGAAACCGGGATAACCGGCTTCGGCATATTTTTGTGGCTTTTGATTTCTTTCTTTATCCTTTCTTATAGAACCCTGAAGAATCAAAACGGCCCCTCAAAACTTCTTCTTACCGGGCTATTTGCCTCGTCTCTGGGAATTCTAACCCAAAACCTTTTTTCCGTGGACATGCGTTTTATAATTTCTTCAACGTATCTTTTTATGATATTCGGGTTCATAGACAGCTTCAACAATGATTTCATCGAAAAACAGGTAGAGAATAACGCCCTGCGGTATATTGCGCTGATTCTGATAATTGCTGCGTCCGTGTTTTCCTTTAAAAAAATCCTGCAGCCCTATATCGCACAGAAAATCGTTGCAAGCACTCCCGACTTTTTCGACGAGAAAATACTTGAGCCCGCAAAGACGATTGAGGAGTTAAAGGCCATTGCTGAAAAATACCCGGACGAATACTCTGTTTATGAAAAGCTCGGTTGGGTTTATTCAAAACAAAAGGACTGGACTAACGCTATAAAAAACTTCGAGAAAGCTCATGAGCTTAACCCGGGTATTGCAGGCCCTTTAAATAACCTGGGCAATATTTATTTTCTGAAAGGCAATAGAACAAAAGCAATAGAGCACTGGAGGAAATCCCTGGACATAAATCCCAGCCAGACCGACAGCCGCCTCAACCTCGCCACTGCTTACTACTACAATGGACAGCTGAAACAAGCCACCGATGAACTCAAAAAAGTACTGGAAATAGACCCCGGAAATGAAAAAGCAATAGTTATGCTAAAGCAGATGGTGGAATAATGAACAGGAATCTATGGTCGGTTGCCCTTATAATCGGGATTTCCTTTGGCGTATATTTTAATACATTAAAGAATGAGTTCGTTCATGACGATGAATTCATCGTGGAAAACAACTCTCTCATCAGAAGCCCGAGCAACCTGCCAAAAATATTTTCCAGCAACTACTGGGCAGGCACAAAGTATGAAAAAGAAACCCTGCTTTACAGGCCCCTGGTGATCACTTCCTTTGCTTTTGATTACAAACTCTGGGGAAAAAATCCCGCAGGATATCATCTAACCAACATTATTTTAAACACTATTAATTCCGTCCTGGTTTACTTTTTAACGTTTTTTATTTTCTCAGGGGCTTTAAAAAACAATAACCTATATGTTGCTGCTTTTATAAGCAGTCTTATTTTTACCGTACATCCTGTTCATTCGGAAGCTGTAGCAGGAATCGTCGGCAGGACAGAGCTGATGGCAACGCTGTTCTTTTTGATTTCGCTGATTTTATACCTTCGGGAATCCGGGCATAAGTTGCTTTACTGGATATCCCTGCTTTTCTATTTTCTGGGGATACTTTCAAAAGAAATGGCTATAACCCTGCCTGCTGTTATAATGATTTATGATTTTGTTGTATTCGGAAAGGATGTTTTAAAACAGCGAATTAAACTCTATGCCGGATATTTCTGCACTGCATTTTTTTATCTTATATTAAGAACTGCTGTGCTGGGTAAAGTTGCGGGCGAGGAGCAGCTGTGGATGCTTGCACAGGATACTTTCCTGGTCAGATTTTATAATATAGTAAAAATACTGGGATTCTATGTCCGCTTATTGTTTTTCCCGTTCGGATTAAGGCCTGAGTATGAGCATTTTAAGGTATTTTCCATGAAAGACCCTTATGTATTCATCTCTTTGATATTTTTTGCCGTATTAATCGCCCTGGCAGCAAAATCCAAAATAAAAAAGAATTATATTTTCCCGATATTATGGTTTTTCATAACGATTCTTCCTGTATCCAATATTATACCAATGGGAGGGTTTATCGGCGAAAGATTTTTATATCTCCCTTCCGTCGGATTCTGCTGGTTGCTGGGAGCTTATATCTCCGAAAAAAACGATATTCTCTATTACTATTCAAAGCTGTCTTTTGCAGTTGTTCTGATTCTTCTGTTTTCTTTTCTTACAATTAAACGCAACCATGCATGGAAAGATGATTATACATTGTGGACCGAAACCTTAAAAGTCGACAGGTTCCATTACAAGGCATTCTTTAACCTTGGTGTTATCGCAAGGGAGGAAAAAAGATATCAGGAAGCGGAAGAAAGGCTGCTGAACGCAATTACACTGCACCCTGACAGTCTGAGCGCATATTATGAGCTGGGAATAGTGTATTTTGATCAGTTATTATGGGATAAAGCAAGGGATACCTTTATCAAATCCCTGGATTTAATAAAATACTATGAGGATAAAGGATTAAAGCTGGGCGAACATAAATCTGTAACTTTAAGATATATAGCTCTTTGTTACAGCAATATCAGTGATAGAAGTTCAGCAATTGAATACTATCATAAAGCCATAGAGGCAACTCCCCGGGATGCATCGCTGTACTATGAATGCGCCCTGCAGTATGAGAAGTCCGGGAGAATGGGTTTGGCGGAAAAATATATTTTAAAAACATTGGAGGTGAATAAGGATTTTGTTAATGCGTACATTCATTTAGGACTAATATATCAATCCAGAAATTTCTTCGAGAAATCTGCCAAAAATTATATCCAGGCAATCAAACTAGACAATACCAGTTTTCTGGCACATTACAATCTGGCTCTTGTCTATGAAAACATAGATATTAAAAAAGCAGTTGTTTGCTGGAATAAAGCCCTAATGCTGGGAGAAAAACAGGGTCAAAACAAGGATTTGCTTGATAAGATACGGGCTCAAGCAAAACGATTGGAAAAAACTAAATCTAAACAGAAGTGAGAATTTGGCACTAATATAATATTAAATTCTCTATTCACTATATTTTTATATAGTTACAAATGGAATACTTTATTTGCTGCTAAATCTAGTATTTCCATATCAGTTAATGGTTTAGCATTCTCTATTAATGAGGGATCAGGTTTTTTCTCTATATTCCATTGAGAACCATCAAATATCTTCCATATATTTTTATTAAACCATATTAAATTACCATCCAACAGCCTGGAAACTAACGACCATTCAATTGGTCTTTTTATTGCTCCTGAAGATATATCATCAGGAAGTTGCGAGTTTTTTAAATGCTTTTCTTTCATCCTTCTGTGTGAAGGTGTAGATTTAAGCAACTCAATGCCTTGCCTACCTATTGGAATAACGATTTCTATTTCTTTTTGAGGAAAATTACGTAGAATTGCTAGTATTGAGGGAATTAGATCGCTGTCTCCAGAAATAACTATTGCTTTGTCAAATTTATCCAAATACGCATTTTCAAATAAATATATTGACAAATTAACATCTGTCATTTTTTCTATATGTGTTTTAAAATACTGATTGCATATTTTGCATCTCCGTTCTATTTTTTTAAATTTTCCATAAATAACTTCTATATTTTTCACTATCGCATATAAAGCACTTATGTATATTTTATGTCTTGATAATCCTTCGACTTTCCATTGAGCAAATGATGTAAAATATTTTATGCCAACTGATTCCTCATTCCTATTATCTATATAATTACTAGTTAATTTATCAAGATCTAACCATTTATATCTATTAAATATTTGTTTAGGCCTATTATAGTATTTTCCGACATGGAAACCTTCCGCCATGTCTTTAATGGCATGATATAGGTTAAAACCATCAATAAAAAACATTACTCTTTTCATATATAAATGAAAAACCCAGGGCTACTGTTTAAGTAGTCCTGGGGCCAATGAATTACTTCATTGGGATGCACTATATTAATAGCAGATTTTAGTATTTTTGTCAAGTGCTCATAAAAATATTCATTATTAAATCTAATAGAAAATACTTTCATTTCTTTTAATAATTCAACCTTAAGAATAATGGTGCCGCCAGCGGGATTTGAACCCGCGATCTCCGCCTTGAGAGGGCGATGTCCTGAACCACTAGACGATGGCGGCGTTACTTTAGACAGGATATATATTATACCAAAATTAACTATTCTTTCAATGCTTCGGTTTTTGAATCTGTTGTATTTAGAAGCTTGTCGCTGAAACGTTCCAGCCTGCGGGCTGATTCATCATATTTGCTTTTTATATTAGTAACGTGTTTCCCCAGAACGTCAAAATCCTCCTGGAATCTCGAGAAATCCCCTTTAAGCCTTGATAAATGCCTGATTATTGTCTCTGCGCTTTTTTCTACGTGCATTCCGCGAAGCCCCAGGACAATGGCCTGTAAATAGGCGTAAAACGAATTCGGGGAAACAGGTATAACCTTCTTTTTCAACGCGTAACCGGAAATGCTTGTGCTTTCCGTTTCGTCTTCGTCTTTTATAATTGTTTCATAATAAACATTCTCTGCAGGAATGTACATCAGGGCAAAATCAAATGTCCCTTCATCGGGCAGTATGTATTTTTTTGCTATAGCATCAACATGCTTTTTAACATCGCTTGTAAACTTCTTTTTCATTGCTTTTCGTTCCGGTTCATCCTGGGTTTCTATTATTCTTTTAAAATTCTCCAACGGGAACTTTGAATCCACGGGAACAAGCCCCTGGCCGAGGCGGATTACTGCGTCAACCTGTTCCCCGCTTTTGAAGGAATACTGCAAGGTGTAGTTAGCCTGGGGCAGTATCTGGGAGAGCAGGTCCCCGAGGAAAAGCTCGCCTAAATTTCCTCTTATCTTTGGCGCGCGTAAAATCTCCTGCAAACTTGAGATATCTTTACCGACCTCGAATATTCTTTCCGTTGCCTGAGACAAAGAGCCCAACCCCTTTTGCACCTGGGTTACAATATTTGTGGCATTGTCCAGCCTTTCACCCATTGTTTTCTGGGTTGATATCATCTGGCCTGTTACAGTATTCAGCTGTTTGTTTACCTGTTCTATTATTTCCACCAGATGCCTGTTAACCGTTTCTGTATTGTTTTTTAAACCGTCTTCCAATTGTTTTCTGAGGCTGTCAAGCTGCTGCTGAATCATCAATGCAGACTGGTCCGGCTTTGGGGATTTTTTCCGCACCAAAAGCATTATAAAAACAGCCAAAAATAGTATTATAGATATAATTACGTAAATTTCCATTATGATTCTTGTACGTTTTTTTTATTTAGGTTATTATATCAAATTTTGTATTTTTATCACAATAACTTGCTATATTTTTTTATATTTGATATATTTCCTTGTATTATTAATTAAGGGGTTATCATGAAAATTAATATGCCGCAGTTTGCAAACATAGAAATACCTTTAAACAAGATACTGGTACGGCTCGGGTATGCAAGCGGTAAAACCAAAATAGACTCAAAAACAGAGGATATTATAAACGAAGAGATAGGTATCAGCAGGAAGCTGATACTGCCCCAGCAGGTTATTGCGTCATCTGAAATTGTGTTACAAAATCAATATAAAATTTCCCTGGAGCCGGGCCTCATAATACAGAGCCATAAACTACATGACCTTTTAAACAAGTGTTCTGTGGCTTATGGTTTAGCTGTAACCATAGGCCCGCATCTTGAACAAAAACGCGATGAATATTCAAAGCAAAAGGATGTAACAAAAGCATTAATTCTGGATGCTGTCGGTTCTGTTGCTGTTGAAGAGCTGGCAGAGATAACAAATAAACAGATATCTGACACAGAGAACAAAAAAGGCCTAAAAACAACAATGAGGTTTTCTCCCGGATACGGGGACTGGGACATCAAAGGGCAAAAAGATTTTCTGAAATGGCTCGGCGCGGATACAATAGGGATTAAGCTTACAAAAAACTATCAAATGCTGCCTGAAAAATCGGTTTCAGCGATATTAGGAGTACTTAAATAATGGACCCAGCCCTTCCATAATTCATGAACTAAGGGCTAGGTAACTAAAATGAAAGCTTATATATGATATTTCAAACAATATTACTAGTTAGAGAGGAAGGGCTGGGTGGATAAATTAAAATTTAAAAACATATTGAAAAATAAAGTACTTATTACTGACGGCTCTATGGGGGTGCTGCTCCAGAAGCTTGGGATCCTGCAGCCAGGCAAAGCTCCTGAAGAGCTTAACCTTACATCACCGGAAAGCCTGCAAAAAGTACATAAGCAGTATTTGGATGCTGGTTCAAACATTATACTGGCAAATACCTTTGGCGCTAACCGGATGAAGCTGGCTGAGTTTGGGCTTGAAAACAAGCTCGTTGAGATAAACCAGGCTGCTATAAAGCTTGCAAAAGAAATTGCCCGTAAATACAATGCTTTTGTTGCAGGGGACGTGGGCCCTTTGGGTACATATATTAAGCCTCTTGGGGCACTTACATTTGAAGAGGCTTATAATACATATGCAGAGTCAGTAAAGGCCATTAGCAGCGCAGGGCCTGATTTGATATTCATTGAAACAATAACTGAAATCAAAGAGATGAAAGCAGCTATTCTTGCTGTAAAAGACAATTTCAGCGGTCCCATGGTAGCAAGCATGACATTTAATGCTGACGGCACAACTGTTACGGGAACCGATATCTTTTCTTTTCTTGCTGTTGCGGAAAGCATGGGCGTAGATGCGGTCGGCGTTAACTGTTCTGTAGGCCCGAAAGATCTGGCTAAGCTTGTGAAAACTATATCCAGACATACCAGCTTGCCGGTTTCGTTCAAGCCGAATGCAGGTATGCCAAAGCTTATAAACCGTCAGACAGTATTTCCCGGAACAGTGCAGGAGTTCATGAAAGCAAGCATTGATGCCTATAAATCCGGCGTCAATCTGCTGGGAGGGTGCTGCGGGACAAACCCTGACTACATAAAAGCTCTGGCGGATAAACTCTCTGGCAAAAAGCCTGTTAAAAAAACCGTCAAGAAAAAATTCCTGCTTTCTTCAAGGGTCAGGGCAATAAACATATCTGATTCCAAAAAGCTTATTGTTATAGGGGAAAGAATAAATCCTACGAACAGGAAAAAATTCCAGGATGAGCTTTCATGCGGCAACTTTTCAACTTTAAGGCGGGAAGCTCAGGAGCAGGTTAAAAGCGGCTCACACATGCTTGATATTAACCTGGGAGTTCCCGGGGCAGACGAGGTATCTCTTGCAAATAAATCGGTTGAAGAAATCCAGGAGGTAGTTTCCGTGCCTCTATGCCTTGATTCAAGCAGCATCGATGCCCTGGAATCCGGCCTTAAGGCCTGCGCCGGGAAACCTATCCTGAATTCCGTAAACGGTGAAGACAAAAATCTTAAAAAAGTTTTTTATCTTGCAAAGAGATACGGGGCAGGCGTTATAGGGCTTACAACCGACGAGAAAGGCCTTCCTAAAACAAGCAGGGAAAGGATTAAAATCGCAAATAAAATAATATCCCACGCCAAAAAAGCGGGGTTTCCCGCCTCAGAGATAATTCTTGACTTTCTTTCATTGTCCGTAAGCGCAATGCCCGATCAGGGGAAAGAAACTTTAAATGCAATCAAGGAATCAAAAAAGCGCTGGCCTGAAATAAAAACTGTTCTTGGTATTTCAAATGTATCATTTGGCATGCCGAACCGCCACATTATCAATTCAACTTTTCTTAATATGGCTAAATCATATGGCCTTGATATGGCAATACTTAACCCTTATAATAACTGGTCCGTGAAAGATAAATTTGCGCGCGAGCTCTTGCTGGGCAAAGATCCCAACGGCAAAAAATATATCGAAAAACACGGAACAATAAGTAAAAAATCAGTAACTAAAAAAGCCAAAGAGCTTCTCCCTGAGAAAAAACTTTATCTTGCGATCCTTGGGGGAAACCGCGAAGAGGTTCCCGTATTGATTAAGGAAGTTTTAAACAGAATCTCTGACCCCATGGAAATATCAAACTCGATTTTGCTTAATGCATTAAACGAGGTTGGGGATAGATTTAACAGAAAAGAGTATTTCTTGCCCCAGGTTATCCGTGCCGCTGAAGCCTCGCAGATAGCCTTTTCTCACATTAAACCGCTGTTAAAGAGAGACAGCGATTTTAAATCCGGAAAAATTATTATGGCAACCGTTAAAGGTGACGTGCATGATATAGGTAAAAATATTGTCAGTGCTGTTTTTGAAAGCCACGGGTGGGAAGTTTTTGATCTGGGGAAAAACGTGGAGACCGAAAGAATTATCGAGACTGCTGTTAAAGAGAACTGCCCTCTAATCGGCCTCTCTGCATTAATGACAACAACAATGATTATAATGGAAAAAGTCGTTAAACTCAGAGATTCCCATAAAATCCCCGCAAGGATTATTATAGGGGGAGCGCCTGTAACAAAAAAGTTTGCTGATGAGATCGGCGCTGACGGCTATGCCAATAATGCAGTAGAGGCCATAGAGGTTGCTAAAAAACTTGTTAGTCTATAAGACTATGCTTATTTCTTTTTCTTTTTCTTCTTGGCTTTTTTCTTCTTTGCCATGCTTAATCACCACCTTTCCCTTTTAAGATAAGATTTGGATGTTTCTATTTTTTCTTTTTCTTCTTTTTTGCTTTTTTCTTGCATGCCATAGGTATCACCTCCTTTTCTGCTTTATTAATAAAATCCTTTATACCCGCTCTAGCATATCTCTCTGTTTTGCGTTTGCAAGCATTGTATTTTGCATGAGCATTGTTATGGTCATGGGGCCGACCCCTCCCGGCGAAGGAGTTATATAACTTGCGATGTCTTTTACTGAATCAAAATCAACATCTCCGCATAACCCCTGCGGAGTCCTGTTTGTTCCTACGTCAATTACAACCGCTCCTTCTTTTACGAAATTTTTATTAACAAAACGCTCTTTTCCTATAGCCGCAACCAAAATGTCGGCTTCTTTAGATATCTTTTCTATTTCTTTTGTCCTTGAATGTGCCATGGTGACCGTGGCATTATGAGCAAGAAGAAGCATCGCTATTGGCTTGCCGACCAAATTTGAGCGTCCTATAACAACAGCCTTTTTTCCTGATATTTCTATGTTATATTTTTTTAGCAAAGTTATTATCCCCAAAGGCGTGCACGGTATAAATATCTTTTTATCTACTATTTCATCCCATGTTTTCATTGAATATAGCTGTCCGAGACTGTGAGGATGCAGCCCGTCAACATCTTTCAAAGGGCTGATTGCCTCTAAACATTTATCCGCATCTATCCCTTTTGGCAGGGGAAGCTGAAGCAGAATTCCGTTTACTTGATTATTATTATTTAATTCCTGTATTAATTCTATTATTCTTTTGCTTGTTGTGGTTTCAGGCAGGTTGTTGCTGAAGGATTTTATCCCTAATTCATTGCAGGTTTTTATTTTACTTGACACATATACTTTGCTTGCAGGATTATCTCCGACTAATATTGTGGCCAAGCCGGGTTCAATATTATCTTTTTTTAAACTGGATAGTTTATTTCTCAATTCATTTTTTATTTCTTGAGAAATTTTCTTTCCATCAATTATTTTCATTCTTTTTGACCTTTTTGTATTAAGTCAACTCTCCTGATATGTTAATTTTTTTATAACCTATATTCCTACTTCTTTCTGATAATTATTTTCTATGTACTTTTTTATATTTTCTCTTTGCCAATTATTTATTTTTGAAAATCTCGCCCCATGCGATATTGTAAGCACGCCGTCTTTAATATATCTGACCTCGCTTAATATATTAAAATACCATCCGTTAGGCAATGTAAATTTCAGAGCAAATTCTCCGTTTAATCGCAACTTCCGCGGAACCTCAAACGCTAACCCGTCTTCTCCTATATCCTTTATAAAGCCGCTGCAAATATTTTCCATATTATCGCAAGAGAATACTTCCAAAAAAGCCGCCAAGGGTGTCCTGATAAATTTTCGACGATCCTGCACTTATCCCCCCACCTATTTATTAATAATTACGCGGCTCTGTTTTTAAATTGCTAAATAGGATTAGGATAATTTTTAAAATTATTTGATATATTTTGATTCTTTGCTGTTTTTGTTGAAAATATTTTGCTTGGTTTGATTGGGGAAATATTGGTAAGTTTAAATATTTTTGATTTTTTTTTCATTTGTTTATAGTTTTTAAATATTTGTTGCTTTCTAATATTTATTATACAAACAAATTAGTAAAAAATCAATGATTTTTTTTATTTTTGCTTTATTTTTTTAATTATTTACACATCAAAAATTATTTTAACGCTATATCCGGACTTTCTGCTTTTAATTTTAAGATTAGAATAAGTTACTGCCTTTATTTCATGATTTATTTTATATTCTTCAAGTATCTTTCTGCCCCATATCTCTGCTTCCATCCGGGTTTTTTCTATTTTATCAACATTAAAAGATGTTATTAGTATCTTTTTCTGATATGCCTGATAAAGTATTTCATTAAGCCAGTTTACCAAAAGGCTTTCATGGTCAGTGCCTTCTATTTTTATGCTATCATGAAAATCCAATTTGGTTCCTACTGGTGCTAAAATATACGAGCATAAACCTTGTGCTGCATTTTCAAAGAGCGTTTTCAGTGATTCTCCGTAAACTTTTATGCCTATATCAGAAGTGTGTGAAATAAATGAATATTTTACTTTCTTTTTATTCAAAATAAAATACTTCTATACATTAATTTTCATCTTCGCTTTCTTCTTTTACAACCGTAGCAACTGCAGCCAGCCTGTCTCCCTCTTCCAGTTTAACCAACCTGACGCCCTGCACGTTCCTGCCGATAACCGAAACATCTTTAACGGGTAAACGGATGGTTATTCCTTTCCCTGTCATCAACATAACTTCGTCTCCGTTGTTGGCTTTCTTAACGCCAACTACCGTTCCGTTCCTCTCTGTTGTTTTCATATTTCTAACGCCTTTTCCTCCCCGTGACTGCAGGCGATACTTGCCGACTTCGGTCCTTTTTCCGTAACCATTTTCGGTTACGCTCAAAAATACATCTTTTTGCGACACTGCTTCCATTCCTATCACTTCATCATCCTTCGAAAGCTTTATACCCCTTACGCCCCTACCCGCTCTTCCGATTATTCGAACCTCTTTTTCTTTAAATCTTATTGCGATTCCCTTGCGAGTTGCTATTAACAACTCTGACTTTCCGTCAGTGTGTTTTACCTCTATTAATAAATCTTCTTTATCCAGCCCAATTGCAATAATCCCGCCTCTTCTAGGGTTTGAGAATTCCATTAATGAGGTTTTCTTTATAACGCCGTGATTAGTGCACATTAACAAATAAGATTCCTTTTGCTCCTCAAAGGAACGGATCGGAATGGCTGCAGTTATTTTTTCATCATGCGATGACATCTGTATAAGGTTTACTATAGCTTTGCCTTTTGAAGCCCGCCCGCCTTCCGGTATCTCATAAACTCTTGTCCAGTAAACCCGCCCTTTGTTTGTAAATAAAAGAAGATACGCATGAGTGTTTGTAACAAACAAGCTTTCTATAAAATCCTCTTCCCTCGTTGTCATGCCCGTCACGCCGCGGCCACCTCTTCTCTGGGCTTTATAGGTAGTTACCGGCAAACGTTTGATATAACCCGCGTGAGACAGGGTAACAACAACGTCTTCTTCCTGAATTAAATCTTCTATCTCCAGCTCAACGGTCTTTCCCATAATCCGGGTTTTTCTCTCATCGCCGTATTTCTCTTTTATCTGCAGCAGCTCTTCCTCAACTATTTTATAAACCTTTCTTTGGTCAGCAAGAATAGATTTTAGCTTCTCGATAGTTTTTATAAGTTCCAAATATTCATTTTCGATTTTCTTTCTTTCCAAATTTGTAAGCTGCTGCAGCCTCATGTCCAATATTGATTGTGCCTGTATTTTGCTCAGCTTGAAACGTTCCATTAATCTTGTTCTTGCTGAATCAACATCTTTTGATTCTTTTATCGTTTTTATTACCGCGTCCAAACGGTCTAAGGCAACTTTTAATCCTTCCAGGATGTGGGCCCTGTGTTCTGCCTTGTCTAATTCAAACTTTGTCCTTCTTACTATAACATCCCTTCTGTGATCAATGAACCTCTGAAGCATCTCTTTCATTGAAAGTATTTTTGGCTTGTTATTAACCAAAGCGAGCATAATAACGCCAAAAGATACCTGCATCTGCGTGTGTTTGTAAAGCTGGTTCAGTACTATCTGAGGATTGCCCTCGCGTTTCAGCTCTATGACTATCCTTATGCCATCGCGGTCAGATTCATCGCGCAAATCAGAAATATCGGAAATCTTTTTATCCCTGGTAAGCCCTGCTATGGTCATTAAAAGCTGTGCCTTGTTTACCTGGTAAGGAAGTTCCCTTACAATAATGGCGCTTTTCCCGCTTTTAATGTCTTCTATTTCTGCCTTTGCCCTGATTTTTATTGATCCACGCCCTGTTTCAAAATATTCTTTAATGCCTTCTTTACCATAAATTATTCCTGCTGTTGGGAAATCTGGCCCTTTTATGATTTTAAGAAGTTCCTGATTGTCTATATTATTGTTGTTGATATAAGCTATTGCCCCGTCTATTATTTCGGAAATGTTATGGGTTGGAATATTCGTTGCCATCCCCACTGCTATACCGCTGGATCCATTGACCAAAAGGCCTGGAATTCTTGAGGGTAAGACCAGGGGCTCTTTTAATGAGCCGTCATAATTGGGAACAAAATCAACCGTGTTTTTATCTATGTCAGACAGCATCTCGTCAGAGATTGTATCCATGCGCACTTCGGTATACCTCATTGCAGCCGGAGGATCCCCGTCAATACTTCCGAAATTTCCCTGCCCTTCAATTAAAGGATACCTTAGGGAAAAATCCTGCACCATTCTTACCATCGAATCATAAACGGCCATATCTCCGTGCGGATGATATTTTCCGAGCACATCTCCAACCACGCGTGCGCTTTTTTTATACTGCGTATTATGCCTTAAACCCATTTCTTTCATTGTAAAAAGTATTCTTCTGTGAACAGGCTTAAGCCCGTCCCTTACATCCGGCAGGGCTCTTCCCACAATAACGCTCATCGCGTAATCTATATATGATGACTGCATTTCATCTTCAATGCTTCTCGGTATTACATTTGGGTCCAGGGGCTGCTCTTCTTTTAACTCTTTGCCTTCATCCGGAGGCGGTGTGGGAGGCACTGATCCTTTTGTTTCATTTTTTTTCTTTCTTGGCATAATATTGTTCCTTTCTTCTTCTTTTATATATCTAGATTTTTAACGTCAAGCGCATGCGTTTCTATGAAATTTCTGCGTGGTTCTACCTTATCTCCCATTAATGTAGTAAAGATTCTGTCAGCATTAACGGAATCTTCAAGTTTAACCTGCAGCAGTTTTCTATCTTCCGGGTTCATCGTGGTTTCCCAAAGCTGTTCCGGATTCATCTCTCCCAAACCTTTATATCTCTGAATCGCAGAGCCGTGTCTTCCGAAATCCCTGATAGTATCTATTATCCCTTTTATGCTGTGCAGGTCATGGTTTTCATCTGCTGATTTTATCCTATAACAGGGTTTCTCGGAATATACTCCATAATTAGAAATATCCAGATCAAAAGCCTCCAGTTTCTTTGCAAGTATATCCACCCTAGGCAATTCCCATAAATCTTTCACTATGGTGCCCAGCTCTTCATCTGTAACTTCCAGAGGCAGTTCTCCATTGGATTTTAACGCGTTCTCTTTTTCCTGTAAAAATTCATTTTTAAATTTTTTCCATTCTTTATCATTGTATATATAGAGAGGCTTGTTTAATTTGGGGTCGTCTATTCTGTAAAGAGGAAGTTTGCCTTGTTTTCTGAAATTATAATAATCATCCCATTCTATCTTCTTTTTCCTTAATTTCCTTAAAAGCCCGTCCATTTCATTTATAATCTTTACCAGTGTTTCCAATTTTTTTGAATCAATTGCTGCTGACTCTTTGCCTTTCTTTAATATGCAAAACTCCACCCCGTTCAAACCTTCTTTTAGCAGGAATTCATCCATATCATCTTCGGTATGCAAATACATCTCTTTTTTATTCTTTTTAACTTTGTATAACGGAGGCTGTGCTATATATATATGTCCTTTTTCTATCAAAGCTGTCATTTGCCTGTAAAAAAACGTCAGAAGCAGCGTTCGTATATGGGCTCCGTCTACGTCTGCATCTGTCATTATTATTACTTTGTTATAACGCAGCTTGGCAATATCAAACTCCTCCTGCCCAACACTTGTCCCTATGGCGGTAATCATAGTCCTAATTTCATCGTTACTTAATATTTTTGTTAATCGCGATTTCTCTACATTAAGTATCTTGCCTTTTAAAGGAAGAATTGCCTGAAACGTCCTGTCCCTGCCCTGCTTTGCCGAGCCGCCCGCAGAATCTCCCTCAACGATATAAAGCTCGCTCTTCTCCGGATCGCGCTCCGAACAATCCGCAAGCTTTCCCGGAAGCGAAGCCGTATCCAGCGCCCCTTTTCTTCTTGTCAGCTCCCTGGCTTTCCTTGCCGCTTCCCTGGCCTCTGCAGCATTAATTGCTTTTTCTACAATTTTATTGGCAACCGAAGGATTTTCTTCCAGGAACGAAGATAAAGTGTCTCCTATAATTGATTTCGTGATGCCTTCTACATCAGAGTTTCCTAATTTTGTTTTGGTTTGTCCTTCAAACTGCGGGTTGGGGACTTTTACCGAAAGCACTGCTGTTAAGCCTTCTCTTGTGTCATCCCCGGATAAACTGAGATCTCTGCCTTTTGCAATGTCATTCTTTTTTATATAATCATTTATTACCCTCGTTAATGCCGAGCGAAACCCTGTTAGATGTGTTCCTCCTTCAATGGTGTTAATGTTGTTTGCAAAAGAAAATACCTGTTCATTATAACCGTCATTATATTGAATTGCGAACTCCGCTACAATATCGTCTTTCTCTTTTGAGAAATGGATTGGTTTCGGATGCAAAACATTCTTGTTTGCGTTTAAAAACTTTACAAAGGTGGTTAATCCGCCTTCATAATCAAAAGTATGTTCTTTATCTACCCTTTCATCCATAATGGTAATACGGGTTCCTGCATTTAAAAAAGCAAGCTCCCTTAACCTGTTTGATAAAGTTTCAAATGAATATTTTGTGGCTTTAAATATTTCAGGGTCTGGTTTAAATGTTACTTTTGTTCCCGTGTCATCTGTTTTACCCTGGCATTTTAATTTTTCTTTTGGTTTACCTCTAGAATATTCCTGCATGTATACTTTGCCTTCCCTGTATACTTCTACTATCATCCACTCAGAAAGGGCATTAACTACAGATATCCCAACCCCATGCAGTCCTCCTGATATTTTATATGCTTTATGGTCAAATTTTCCTCCGGCGTGCAGTTTTGTCATAACAACTTCAAGTGCTGACAAATTTTTAAACTTCGGATGCGGCTCAACCGGAATGCCCCTTCCGTCATCCAGAACAGTAACTGAATTATCAGAATGAATTATAACATCGATTGTTTTACAAAAACCTGCCAATACTTCATCAATTGAATTGTCCACTGCTTCATACACTAAATGATGCAGCCCCATGGCTCCAGTAGAACCGATGTACATAGCCGGCCTACGCCTGACAGCTTCTAAACCCTCTAATACCTGTATTTTAGAGGCATCGTATTTTTCCCCGCTCTTTACTTGTTGAGAATTTGCCATTATTTACTCCTATCTTTATGTTTCGTTATTCTTCATTTTAATTTTTATGCCTTTCAGGACCTTTTTATTACCAAAATACTGATTAATTCTGTTTATAATCCTTTTTTTCTGTAACGATATTTCCTGCAGATGAGAGCTGGAAGCAACCTCTATTATTAAACAGCCGTTTTGTATGCCGTATAGGCTGGCATCTTTCGCCAGTGCCCCTAACTCTTTCTCCCAGATCCTGTAAATTGTAAATATTTTTTCGTCTAAACCTAATTTTTCTTTTAACTTTTCAACTATTTCATTTGTGGTTGAAAATCTATTTCCAAAGCTTTTTATGCCTTCTTTAGGGTTTGTGATATTTTTTAATTTATTCATTTCTTCTTAAACGCACATCGGCATTATTACACAGAGATAATCTTTGTTATTTGAGGGTTTAACTACCGCAGGATTAAGAGAGCTTGTCAGCTCAATAAAAAACTCGTCCTCATCTATGTTTTTCAAAATATCAATTAAAAACGCCGGATTAAACGCAATTTCCAGATTCTTCCCTGAATGCTCTACATCCAACTCTACTTCCCCGGAACCTAAACCCTGTGCAGACGCGGACATCTTTAAAACATTCTTGCCAAACAAAAACTTCACGACCGAGGTTTTATCTGAAACCAGCAGCGCCATCTGTTTTACCGCAGAAAGGGTGTCTTTTGTTTTCATTTTTATTTTTAAATCATTGCTTTTCGGAATAACCTGCTCATAATTAGGGTATGTCCCCTCAATCAGCCTTGAAATGACCGTTACGGAATCAACGTTAAATACTATCTGATTATCCGATATACCCACATTTACTCCGCTTTTGCCGTTTTCAGAAGACAAAACTCTCTGCAGCTCATTAACCGCTTTCGTAGGTATAATTGCTTTTTGTTTGATATTTTTATCAATATTATTTGTATTAATATAAGCCAATCTTCTTCCGTCCGTTGCGACTACTTTTAGCAAACCCTTTTCTATTAATATATACACACCGTTAAGAATATACCTTGTTTCATCCGTGGACGCCGCAAAAGAAGTTCTTCTTAAGATCGTTTTCAGCATTGTTTCCGAAAGATTAAACATCTCTTCCTTTGAAAATGTGGGCAATACCGGATAATCCGCTTTTGGCAGGCCCATAAGTATAAAATGAGACTTCCCGCATCTGATATTAATCTGGTTCATCTCGTTGGCTTTGATCTCAATATCCTTATCATTCGGCAATTCTCTTATAATATCTCCGAATCTTTTTGCGGGAATTGTAACACTTCCTTCATTTACAATCTCGCCTTTTATATAACACGAAACCCCTACCTCAAGATCAGTTGAGGATAGTTTGATCCTTTTATCTTCTGTTTCAAATAAAAAGTTTGAAAGAATTGGCAGGGTACTTCTCGGGGAAACTATAGTCTGGACGATCTGTGCACCTTTTACTAACTCATCTTTTGAACAAATTACTTTCATTCTACTCCTCCTAATATTTAATTAACCGTAGTAGTATCACTAGGCAATCAAATATTGTTGATAATCTATAAATTTGAAAAAAAGCTGTTAAATTTTCAACGAGAAACCGCTAACCGTTAAAGTTTTATTATATGTTTGCTTGTGTTAAAAGTTATTAACAATGAGCACGAAATTTTAGATTTCAACAGAAAAAATCAAAACCATAAAAGTTTTCCACACATATTTATTCTTCTTTTCCGGAACGAATCTCTTGGCTTATCTGGTTTATCTTTGCTATAAAGTAGGGGTCGCTGCTCATCCTAGCTTTTATTTTATTGCATGCATGCATCACGGTGGTATGGTCTTTGCCGCCAAAAGCATCCCCTATCTCAGTAGTGGAAAACTCGTCGGTCAAAGTCCTTGCCAGATACATGGCAATTTGCCTCGGGAAAGCCACCGCATCGGTTCTTCTTTTTGATTTCATCTCTTTGATATCAAGGTTAAAATGCCTGGATACTATAGACTGTATTCTGTCAATTGTTATCGGTACAGTACCTTCTGGCGGCCTGACCACGTCTTTTAGTATTTTCTGAACAGAATCCACGGTCAAAGGCGTTCCGGTAAAAGCGGAGAAAGCAGTAATGCGCAGAAGGGAACCCTCTAGTTCACGTATATTTGACTTAACCTGAGTAGCAATATATAAAATAACGTCATCAGGTATATATAGATGTTCGGCTTCAGCCTTTTTTCTTAGTATGGCAATTCTTGTTTCAAGATCAGGCGGTTGTATGTCTGCTATCACACCCCACTCAAAACGTGAAATCAGCCTGGGCTCTAAAGTGGGAAGCTCTTTGGGGGGCCTGTCGGAAGTAATTACAACCTGTTTGCGCGAATCATACAATGTATTGAATGTATAGAAAAACTCCTCCTGGGAACTTTGCCGTCCCACTAAAAACTGTATATCATCGATTAAAAGACAATCAAGATTCCTGTATTTATTCCTGAAGGATGCTGGTTTCTCAAAGCGCAGGGAGTCAATAAATTCATTTATAAACTTCTCACTTGTAACGTACAAAACCTTTAAGGACGGATTGTTTTTGCTGATATAATTGCCGATAGCATGTAAAAGATGAGTTTTTCCGAGCCCCACGCCTCCGTATATAAACAGAGGGTTAAATTGCCTTCCGGGATTTTTTGCAACAGCCTCACACGATGCATGTGCGAAACGGTTTGAAGCACCCACAACGAAGGCATCAAAAGAATATTTTGTATTAAACTGTTCCTGGGTAATTTCCGTCAGCGGCTGGCTTGTTATTGCGGGCTCTTCGATGTTCTCAACTCTTTTTAATATGGAAGTTAAATCCTGGGTTTCGAGAAATTCAACTTTAACAGGGATTTGAGTTTCATCGCTTAATATTTTTTCAATATTTTCTTTCTGATGAGTTTTCAACCAATCGGAAAAATATTTATTAGGCACCTGTAATATGAATTTTTCATTTTCAAAGTTGCTGGGCTTCAAAGGCTGAATCCATAAATTAAATGATTCCTGAACCATTTGTGTTTTTAAGTTTTCCACAACCTTTTCCCAAAGTTGTTCAATATTTAAAGTTTCGGTCATATCTCTCTCCGGCTTCTAATTTATTGTTCAATTTTTAAACAAAATCAATTAATGAAAACGAAAAAAACAATAAAGTTATCCCCAAACTTATCCACACCTGTGTATAACTTTACACAATATACTTTTTTTGTTTTTTAGCTATAAGTTTTACCAAGTTTTATCGTTTAATTATTGCTTGGTCAGATAATTCTATATTTTTTTAAAAGAAATGTCAAGCTTTTGTAATCTTCAAACGAAAGATTTTCCGGCCTTAATTCCGGGGCTATTTTGGCAAGGTGCAGTATGTGCATAATTTCCTTTTTTGGCTTCTTTAATACATTAGAAATGGAGTTAAGAATTGTTTTTCTCCTTTGCTGAAAAGCTGTCTTTATTGTAGTTATTAAGCTTTTGTCAAGCAAAGGATTAAATTTATTTGTTAATTTTATTACCATCGAGCTGACCTTGGGCTGCGGGTAAAAACTTTTCGGGCCGCACTCCAGCACAAATTCTTGCGCGGTGTAATATTGAGTTAAAATCGAGAATACACCATAGGATTTAGTGTTTTTCTTTGCAATAATTCTGTCTCCAACCTCTTTTTGCACCATAATTATTGCTGAAGTCCATTCATTTAAAGGTAAAAATCTGTCAATCATTACAGTGGCAGCGCTGTAAGGAAGGTTGGATATTATTTTGTAGGGTTTTACGGTTTCCGGAAGAATAATATCAAGATAATTTTCATTTAATATTTTTACATTACTATAATCACTGTATTTACTTTTTAGTTTCTCAGACAGATTTTTATCAATTTCTACGGCAACGTATCTCTTCACAAGAGGCACGATGAAACTTGTTAATATCCCCTTGCCCGGGCCGATCTCTATTACCGTATCATCTTTGGATAATTCGGCAGAAGAGACAATTTTATCTGCGATATTTTTGTCTATAAGAAAATTCTGTCCCCATTTTTGACGCATTTTATTTTCCTATGCAGAAATTAGAAAATATATTTTCAAGTATTTTTTCAGTTGCGGTTTCACCCGTAATCTCTCCTAAATGATCTAATGATTCCCGGAGATTAAAAGCTATCAAATCTTCCGTTTCTTTATTTTTTACGGAGTTTATGGTTTTCTGAAGGGATTGTTCGGTTTGTTTTAAAGCCTGCATGTGGCGGGTATTAATCAAAAAAGGCTCATCGCTTAAAGTATTGGATTTTTTAAACCATGAAATAACCGCATTTTCGAGATCCTGAAAGTTTTTCCTGGTTAAAACCGAGATTTTTACTTTTATTTCAATTTTATTAGAAAGATTTGTTAAATCAGAATACTTGAACTTTGCCGGCAAGTCGATTTTGTTTAATACAAGGATGATTTTATTATCGGAGGCTAATTCTTTTAAGATATTGGCTATGCTTGCATCTTCCTTTGACGCTTTTGCGCTTGAATCCAGGAGCCAGAGCACTAAATCAGAGTTCTTAATGCACTCAATAGTCCTATTCTGACCGATTTTTTCGACGGTGTCTCTGGTTTTATGCCTTAAACCGGCGGTATCCATAATCACTATGGGAATTCCTTTTAAATCAAGGGTTTCTTCAATAATATCCCTGGTTGTCCCGGGAATTTCCGTTACAATAGCCCTGTCTCTTTCCAAAAATGCGTTTAAAAGGGAAGATTTTCCAACATTAGGCTTTCCTATAATCGCTATCTTTAAACCTTCCCTTAAATATTTTCCTTTATTTGCCGATTTCTGTATCTCTTTAATCTGGTTTTGCATCTTCTTTGCTGCATTTAACATCTCATCCCGCGTAAGAAAATGTATGTCCTCTTCAGAATGGTCTAAAGAGACCTCTATGTGCGATAACAAGTCGATTAATGCCTTCCTCCATTGTTGAATTCTTGAAAATAATCCGCCTTTAAGCTGATTTATGCTTGATTTAGCAGTAAGCTCTGTTTTGCTTGATATCAGGTCAGCAACGGCTTCTGCCCTGGTTAAATCCATACGGCCGTAAATGAAAGCACGAAACGTAAACTCACCGGGCCTTGCCAGCCTTGCCCCTTTGGATAAACAAAGATTCTGGATCTCATTAAGAACTACAGGCCCTCCGTGTGCCGATATTTCGGTCATATCCTCACCGGTGTAGGAATGCGGCTTTCGGAAAACAGACACTAGCACCTCGTCAATATCATTTTTGGAGTCAGATACCCATCCATGATATATCGTATGGGAAGAAGCGTTAAATAATGATTTCTTTTTGGAGGATTTGAATATTTTTTGGGTTATGTTAAGGGAAGAAGGGCCGCTTAACCGTATTATTCCTAGACCTGATTGACCGATGGGGGTTGAAATTGCAACAATAGTATCTTCGGTTTTGTAAATCATGGATGTTTTAGGCTATTTTTTTAGTCTTACAATTACCTTGCGAAACATCCCTTCGCCTTCAGAGGTGGTTTCAACATCCGGATGATTTTGTAGGGATAAATGAAGCAATCTTCTTTCTTTTGCTGGCATGGGGTCAAATCTGTATGATTTGCCGGTTTGCTTGACTTGATTTGCCGCTTTTAAGGCAATGTTCTGTATTCGGGTTTCCTGTTGTTTTCTGTAGTTGTCGGTATCAAGGTTTATTTTTGTGCGTGTATTTACGTCTTTGTTTAAGATAAGAGTGGAAATATGTTCCAGCGCCTCCAAAGTCTGCCCGTTTTTTCCGATAATAAACTTGCTTTCATCTGATTTTATATCGACTTTGATTCTGCCTGCTTCGATTGAGGTTTTTATATCCTTATGCTTCAGATTCATGTAATCCAAAATACTATTCAGGATTTCTTTTATTCTTTTCTGTGCCGCGGAGAAATCGGTGGTTTTTTCTTTGGTGGTCAACTGAACCTTGGCCGGTTTATTTCCCATCAGGCCAAACAAACCGGAAGTCCCCTCGTTTAATATCTTTATCTCTACTTTATCCTGGGAACACCCGAGTTTTGTTAAGCCTTCCTGTATAGCTTCTTCTATGGTTTTTCCTTCGACTTCTATTTCTGTCATTTTTGTTACCTCTCAGATACTATCAGAATAATCTATCCCGTATCATTAAAAACCCATGATTTATTATATATTTTAAAATAGAAAAAAACAAATTTAATATTTATTATTTAACGTGGTCTGTGGAGTATAAAATATTGCTCAGTCATGGATAGCAGACTGTTTGTAAGCCAGTATAAAACGAGCCCAGCGGGAAATTTCAAAAATAAGACCGTAAAAATAATAGGCATTAAATACATCATTCTTGCCTGGGCAGGATCTGCGCTCACTGAAACAAGTTTTTGCTGAAACAGCATCCCCAGCCCCATCAATATCGGGAGAATAAAATAGGGATCCTGATGGGATAAATCCTTAATCCAGAAAATCCAGGGAGCTCCCCTGAGCTCATAGGCATTTCGCAAGGTCGAAAACAAAGCCCAGAAAATAGGAAGTTGCAGCAGCATGGGCAGGCAGCCGCCAAGAGGATTAACTTTTTGTGTTTTATACAAGTTCAGCATCTCAACATTCAATCTTTTAGGGTCGTCCTTATATTTCTGCTGCAGCTCTTTTATCAAAGGCTGTAATTGTTTCATTGCAGCCTGGGCTTTAAAGCTTTTTATTGTCAGGGGAAAAACCAGAACCTGAAGGCAAATAGTCATCATAACAATGGCCCAGCCGTAATTACCGGTTAATTTGTAAAAAAACGACAATGTCTTAAGCGCGATTTTGCTTAAGGCGCTGACCCACCCGAAATCAACAGCCTTATCCAGGTTAAAAGGAAGTCCTTTTAGAAGATAATATGCCTTCGGGCCAAAATAAACATTTAGAAGATAGATTTGTTCGTCACTATTCTCGGGCTGGCTGCCTGATAAAGTCAAAACGGGAGGGGTCTTTTTGTTTTCTTTCTGCACAGAAATTGAGCCGAAGTCTTCCGGATTTTCAGGTATGAGAGCCGCCAAAAAATAACGGTTTTGCATCGCAACCCACTTGTAATCAGAAGCAGAGTAATCGCCGTGTTTAAATTTTTCAAGGCTGTTTTGTTTTTTTACCAATAGTCCGATAGCTCCTACTAATTTTAAATTCTCTGCTTTTTCTTTGTCGTCTGCGCCTAGCCCCGGGCCTAATGTGAGACTAACGGGCAGGCTGCTAAGATTTTGTTTTTCTTTTTTTATGGTGATTGCTAATCTGTGAAGGTATTTCTGCGACAGAAAATAAGTTTTACTTATTTTATAGCCCTGCGGATGACTGGCTTCAAAAGCAATCTCTTCCGGGCTTTCTTTAATAATTTTGTAATTTAAATCGTCAAAGGTTGAAAGCTGGGCTGTTTCGTCCAAGACCAGATCGACTGTATTGTCATTTTTTTCTTTCAGAAACCAGTGTTTTATAGCAGCGCCCCTGGTAGTAAAAACAGCTTTATACTTATTTGATTCAGCGATTATTTCTTTTTCAGGAACAATCTCATCTTTTTTCTTGGATTTTGATGACACCTGTTCGGTTTTTGGGGTTTTCTGTAACGATAAATCGTCTGATTTTGCAACAACATTTGATTCGGCGAGTTCCGCGCTTCTTTTGGGCGGTTTAGGGGTAAAGTAGGTCCACCAGATAATTAAAAATATTGTAGAAAATAGTACAGCTAAAATAGTATTTCGTTCCATGATTTATTTATTAACCTTTCCCGGAATAGGGTCATATCCGCTTTTGCCGAAAGGATGGCACTGCAGAACCCTTTTTGCTCCGAGCAGCCCCCCTTTTAAAACACCGTAGTTTTCAACGGCTTCATATGTATATTGTGAACAGCTGGGATAGAACCTGCAATGACCGATGCCGCCGCTGATAGTTTTTTGATATATTCTAATTAAAGACAAAATTACTTTTTTCATTTATTTAAATCGCTATTTTTGCACGCTGCCAAAGCGCAAACACTATGCTTTCCAGTTGATTATAGTTTAATTCGATAGCATCCCTGCGCGGGATAAAAATAACATCAACCCCGGGAATAATTTTGTATTTATTCAGCCGGAAAATCTCCCTGAGGCGCCTTTTTAAAAGGTTTCGCTTAACGGCAGTTCCAAGCTTGCGGCTGGTAATCAGGCCGAGCCTTCGAAGCTCTGAATTATCGTTTCTTTTATATACAAAGACAAAAATCGCCGGATGAACCAGCTTCCGGCCTTTAGCAAGAATCCGTTTAAAATCCTTCTGATCATGCAGTCTTTCAATATGCTTAAAAGTATAGATCTTTTTAGTCTTTTCAGCGGTCATTTAAAGACAATACAGATGACCACAGGGCGTTATCATCGGTTTCTTGCTGTAATCATCTACTAATTTAGGCTGTTAGAGTTTTTCTTCCTTTTGTGCGCCTGCGGCTTAATACTTTTCTGCCGCCTTTTGTGCGCATACGAGCTCTAAATCCAATCCTTTTTTTTCTTCGCCTTACATTGGGTTGATAAGTTCTTTTTGACATATTCTATCCTAATTATTAAATATATATTAATACAAACGTTTCATAATTATACTCAAAATCACAACGGCTGTCAAATAATAATTGACAATAAATTATTACTTTGCTAAAATTTCTCTGAAAATAGAATGGTATATTAATCATATATGAATAAAAAACCTACCATATTAATAGCTGATGATGATCTAAATGCTTTAAGAGTTCTTGAAAAATTAATTCTGGACCAGGGTTATAACGTAGTAACAGAAAGCAACGGCCAAAGCACAAGAGAAAAAATCATCACGCTGAAGCCAGACCTTGTAATTCTAGACAACTACATGCCGGGCGTTTCAGGCAATGAGATATGCCGCGAGATAAAATCCAAACCGGAAACAAGATTAATACCCGTAATAACGCTTACCGGATACACGGAAACTCCCGAAAAAGTGGAGGCCATAGAGTCGGGTTCCGACGATTTTGTTAATAAGCCGTTTAAGGCAATAGAGCTTTTAACGCGAATAAGGTCACTGCTTAAGGTAAAAGCCTTAAACGACGAGCTGGACTCGGCAGAAGGGGTTATATTCGCGCTAGCAAGAGCAATTGAGGCAAAGGATTCATATACCCAGGGGCATACAGAAAGAGTCAGCCAGTTTGCGCTTTTAGTAGGGCATCATCTCGGGTTATCCCTGGATGACCAGAATGCGCTGTACAAAGGCGGTATTCTGCACGATATAGGCAAAATAGCAGTACCTGACGCTATTTTAAACAAACCCGGCCGGTTAACTGAAGAAGAATTCAACATAATTAGAACCCACCCTGACAGGGGAGAGAAAATATGTAAACCGTTGAATTCCATACGTTCAGCTCTTGAGATTATCCGTCACCATCACGAGAGAATGGACGGATCAGGATACCCTGATAGATTTTCCGGAGAGAAAATAGGTTTATTGGCAAGAATTATGGCTGTAGTTGACATATATGATGCATTAACGTCAAATCGTGCATACAGGCCCGCACTCCCGCAGGAAAAAGCATTCTCGATTTTGGATATGGAAGCGGATAAGGGGTGGTGGGATAAAAATATTTTAAGTGAATTCAAGAAACTGGTAACAGTGGCTGTTTAGGAAAGGAAGTTCTGGGTGAAAAGAATTGCAATCATTACATCAGGCGGCGATGCCCCGGGCATGAATACCGCTTTAAGATCAGTTGTGCGTAAAGCTATTAATCACAAACTCGAAGTATACGGCATACAGCGCGGCTACGTAGGGCTTCTAAAAGAACAGATAATCCCGCTGGACTCGCGTTCAGTAGGAGGTATATTAAACCAGGGCGGAACCGTGCTCAAAACAGGCAGGTGCTCGGAAATAAGGACTGAAAAAGGAATAAAAAAAGCTGTCTCAATATTAAAAAAATTTAAAATAGAAGGCCTGGTTGCCATCGGTGGAGACGGCTCCATGAGAGCTGCTGAAAGGATTTCAAGGCACGGGATTTGCGCTGTAAGCATTCCGGCCTCCATTGATAATGATGTTTACGGGACTGACGAGACTGTAGGATTTGATACGGCAATCGATACTGCCATAGATGCGGTTGATAAAATCCGCGATACAGCAGCAAGCCATGAAAGGATATTTATTGTTGAAGTGATGGGCAGGGAACACGGATTTTTGGCTATAGCTATAGGCATTGCCGCGGGCGCGGAGTTTGTTATAATACCTGAAATCAAGTATGACATTAAAAAGATCTGTAATGAGTTAAAAAATCAGGTAAAAAAAGGAAAAACATCAATAATCATTATACACGCAGAAGGTTCGGGCGATGTATATGACTTTGCAGAAAAAATACAGAAAGCCATAAACATGGAAGTAAGGGTCAGTTCTCTGGGGTATATACAGCGCGGAGGGTCGCCTTCGGCGCGTTCCCGGGTACTGGCAACTCTTTTTGGAGCACATGCCGTTAAACTCTTAAGACAGGGCAAAAACAACAGGCTTGTAGCCCTAAGGCAGGGCAGAGTCACGGATGTTCCTTATTCTCAGGTCAAGGGAAAAGAGAAAAAACCAGATAAGGATTTATATAATTTAGTAAAGCATTTAGCCATATAAAATTTAACCGGAGGCATTTATGGAACTTACACAGCAAGATTTGCAATGGGCAAAAGAAACAATAATGAAAACTGGTTTATTCACAACTTGTTCAGAAGGCCAGATGAAGCAGCTGCTTGACGGCCTGGACAAGGTTCATTATAAGGCAAACGCAACTATTCTTTTTCAGGGGGAGATTTCCAGCAAACTTTGCCTGGTAGAAACAGGAAAAGTGTCCGTGAACGTCAGGGCCGGAAAGGAAAAAAATAAAGTAGCCGAGCTCGGGCCGAACACCTTCTTCGGCGAGATTTCCCTGTTAACCCCAAGGGCAGCAACAGCAACAATAAAAGCCGAGGAAGAAACTGATGTAATTTTCCTGCCGGGAGAGATAGTTCAGTCGATAGTAAAAACTGACCCCGCGTTTTCCGATTTTATCAATAAAAAGATACAGGAAAGACTGGAAGCCCAGAAACAATCAAAAGAAGAAGAAGAACAACCGCAACCGCCGCAGCAGGAACAAAAATCATAACAATAAGGTTATTTAATGGACATTAACGAGACTCTGAAAAAAATAAAAAGAGGCACGATTGAGGTTATATCTGAAGAGGAGCTGATAAAAAAACTCTCAAAAGGAAAGCCTCTCCGGATAAAACTGGGAGTTGATCCCACGGCACCTGATATTCATTTAGGTCATACAGTACTGCTCAATAAATTACGCACGTTTCAGGACCTAGGGCACCAGGTTGTTTTTATAATAGGGGATTTTACCGCACGCATCGGAGATCCGTCCGGACGCTCCGAGACAAGGTCAATGATGAGCGAACAGGAAATACTTAAAAACGCAAAAACATACCAGAAACAGCTTTTTAAAATACTGGATAAATCAAAAACAGAGGTTGTTTATAACAGCCACTGGCTTTATCCTCTGGGGCTTGACGGTTTCTTGAACCTGGCAACAAAATACACCGTTGCAAGGATGCTGGAAAGAGATGATTTTGAAAAACGCTATAAAAGTGACACCCCTATCGCAATAATTGAGTTTTTGTATCCTTTACTGCAGGCATATGATTCGGTTGCAGTAAAAGCGGACGTTGAATTAGGGGGCAATGACCAGAAGTTCAATTTATTAGTCGGAAGAGAGTTTCAGAGGGATTTTAAACAGGAGCCCCAGGTGGTAATAACGATGCCCCTCCTTGAAGGAACAGACGGCGTGCGTAAAATGTCAAAATCATACGACAACTATATAGCGCTTGAAGATAAACCAAATGATATGTTCGGCAAAATTATGTCAATATCCGATACTTTGATGTTTAAATATTACGAGTTATTAACAAACTGCGATTTAGATAAAATAAAAACAATGCATCCAAGGGAGGCAAAAGCAGGACTTGCCGAAGAAATAACAGCGAGATATCATTCAAAGGAAGAGGCAAAAAAGGCAAGGGAAGAGTTCGACAGTATTTTTAAGAATAAAAACATGCCTGAAGCGATGGAAGAGTTTATAAGCCCGGAAAAAGAGGTTATGCTTGCAGATATTCTGGTCTCTTCGGATTTGGTATCAAGCAAAAAGGAAGCAAGGCGGCTGATGGAGCAGGGGGGCATTAAAATTGACGGAGAAAAAATATTAAGCGATAAAAAAATAACCATAAAAAGTGATATTGTAATTCAGGCAGGCAAAAGAAAATTCAGGAAAGTTGTTTATAAAGAAAAATAAGATTTAAACCTCTTATGGGGATTAAAGGGGAGTAATTATGGAAAGAATTGCCTATTTAAAAAAAGTGCCTTTGTTTACTGATTTAACTAATGTGGACTTAAAAAGAATGTCGAAAATCGGCAGTATACAGAAGTACAACAGGGGCAAAATGATTTTTGACGAAGATACATCCGGGGGAAAGTTTTATGTGGTTATGTCGGGCAGGGTTAAGATATTTACAAGCTCGGGAAGCAAGAAAAAGACGCTCGCATACCTTGAAAAAAGCGAGTTTTTCGGGGAGATGGCGCTTCTGGATATGGAGCCCAGGTCTGCCTCGAGCATAGCGCTTGATGACTGCGAGCTTTTTGTAATAAAAAAGCAGGATTTTAGGGGGCTATTGGCAAAGTATCCCGGTATCTCGTTTCAAATTATGAAAACCTTATCCAAAAGGCTCCGCCAGACGAATAAAGAGATTGAAGCCCTGACTTTCGGGAATGTTATCAGCCGGATAGCCAGCGCATTGATAGATCTGGCTTTAAAATATGGAGAAGACGGATCCCAGGGCTGCAAGATAAACATGCCTTTCAGCCATCAGGATATAGCAGAGCTAGCAGGAACAGGGCGCGAGATGGTATCGCGCATTTTGAACAGGTTCCGCCGTCTAAACTGTATCAGCTATTCAAACCGTTGCCTGGTTATTACTGACATGAATAAATTGAAACAATGGATCCGATAAAATGCCACCCCGGATGCGTAATTCGGGGCGGCTAAGGTTAAGGAAGATTAGATAATGAAGTATAAAGCACCTCGCGGTACACACGATATTTTTGGCGCTCAGGCAGAGAAAATAAACAAGCTTGAACAAACAAGCAGGCAGGTTTTCAGGAAATATAACTACGGGGAAATAAGATTACCCACCTTTGAAGCTGCAGAGCTTTTTTCCAGGTCAATAGGGGAAACTACCGATATAGTTGAAAAGGAGATGTATGTTTTCAGTGACAGGAAAGGCAGGCAGCTGGCGCTGCGGCCTGAAGGCACTGCTAGTGTTGTCAGGGCTTATCTGGAAAACAAGCTGGAACAAAACCTCCCTTTAGCCAAACTATACTATATTGGCTCAATGTTTCGTTATGAAAGGCCCCAGGCAGGCAGGTACAGGGAGTTTTTTCAAATCGGGGCAGAGTATTTTAACAATCCCAGCCCTGCAGCAGATGCGGAGATATTACTTTTGACAAAAGATATACTGGAAACATATGGTTTAAAGGATTTATCGATTCATGTTAATACTCTGGGGTGTTTAAAATGCAGGCCGAAGTATAAAGATGAAATAAAAAAATATCTAAAAAATGAAAAGGATTTGTGTGAAGACTGCAAAAGGCGGATTGACAAGAACCCCTTGCGTGTTTTAGATTGTAAAAAGGACAGCCAGAAAATCAATAATTTACCGAAAATTCAAGAGTATTTGTGTGACGATTGTAATAATCATTTTAATGATGTGCAGGATTTATTAAAACAAGCTGATTGTTCATACATAATTGATCACAACCTTGTTAGGGGACTTGATTACTATACTAAGACAGTTTTTGAAGTCAGATCAGCCGGACTAGGAGCTCAGGATGCATTAGCTGCTGGCGGGAGATACGACAACCTAATTAAGCATTTAGGTGGGAACGACACACCTGCAGTTGGTTTTGCCTTGGGCTCTGAAAGAGTAATGCTTGCAGCTGATAACTTAAAATTATCTGAAAAGACAATAAAAAATAAGATTATTTTAGTTGCGGTTGTAAATAAAGATTTAAGCAAAAACGCATTCAATTTAGTTGCAAAATTGAGGAAGAATCTGGATGAAGGATCTTCTCTTGCGGTTGAAGGGCCATTTAGCGAAAAAAGCCTGAAAAGTCAATTAAGACTAGCAGACAGATTAAACGCAGCTAAAGTTGTAATATTTGGGGAAGAAGAGTACGCCCGGGGGAATGTCATTTTAAGGGATATGTCTTCACAGAGCCAGCAGGAAGTTAACATCGCAGAAATTGAAAAACTCATCTTCAAATCCTAAATAACTAGAAATTTCAGCATAAATTATGTTTTTTTACAGGGTAGTTATTTTGTATGTTTTCTGTAAATTGAGAGTTCCTGTGACCAAAATCACAAACACGGTTTATCGTCGATAAAAAGGGGTAAAAAAGGGTTAAATCAAATATTTTCCCACAAATCCTTGACAAAGCCCCTTGTTTAAGTTATAACTATAGTGCGCAAAAGAAAAAGGCTTAAAAAACAGGGCTCTTAGAAAAATCAATTAAAACAAAACGATCTGATCGGCTAAATATTTAAAATAAGACAAAACAATCAAAACATATAGCAGAGGAAAAATTAGCCGCATGTTTAGTTTAAAAGAAAACCATAAAATAGAATATTGGCACAAACCAACCCGCTTTTTTTATAATATATTTGAGGAGATGACCAGGAAGCTTATTCCCGGTCATTTTTTTATGTTAGAAAATCTTAAATTTCAGGAGGCAAAAGCCATGAGAAAAAAATCAATTTCGTCAATTCTGTTATTGATGGTGATTAGTTTTTTTACTTTCGCGGTTAATGCTCAGGCAGCAAGCCAGGCGTCATTTGTAGGAGATGTATACTACCCTGATACACCCAAAATTACAGGGCCTCTTCACGTGATAATCTCAACATCAAACCAAGTAGGGCCGGGGGGTGTTGTTGAGGATAGGACATATTACAGTTATGATCCATGGGGTACGTTCCATTTTAATATTTCAACCTCTATTGCTGACGGGACCTATTATATGTTTACCTTCGTTGATGGAGATAGTGATGGAGGCTATGACCAGGGCGCAGAACCGTTCGGTTATTATCAAAGCGGAAGCCAGCCAGGCCAAGTGACGGTACTCAGCGGCGTTGTAAACCCTTCGAACATTCCGATGAATATACACAACGAAAGCGGGATGTCCTTCCTGAATATAATGAATCCAGATGAAGGAGAAAGTTACTATTATGCGAATAAAGTGAATGTCGTAGTCCAGACAGATGTCGGGGATCCGTCAGAGCATATAGACTACGTTGAGTTTTATGTAGATGATACCTATATGGACTACAGGTCTAACTGGAACTACAATACACAAACATATGATAAGCCGTTCAATACATCCTGGGATTGGTGGCCTTCATATTCGGATGTCTCAGGATCTACCCACCAGATTAAAGTATACTCACGGCAATACATAGACGGAAGCGGTTATGTTATAAAAGACACCGCAACAGTTAACATATATATAACTGACCAGCAGGTACGAAAAATCGGCGGCGAAGTTGATTATTTTGGAAGCACAAGTATAATTGAAGAAGATGACAAACTGATTATTGCAGCTAGTATAAGCAACACAGTAGTAT
>JAFGIL010000031.1 GCA_016929635.1 Endomicrobiales bacterium | reverse complement strand
GCCGCATTCGTATGGCTGGTCTGACGATTTTATCCGTGAGATGGAAGCAAGGGCGCCTAATCAGGATTATTACGAATATACGTGGTCAGGCTTTACGATGTCAGGGACGCTTCCTTCTGCCTGGGCTGTGAATACAACGCATGGCATAGCGACTAACGGTTTTATGAGGGCATCTCGTGCAATACAGGCGAAAGGTTACAGAAATGTGAACATTATTTCGCATAGCTGGGGTACGGTTATTTCCCGCGACGCTCAGTATGCAGGTGTTGGCAATATCAATACTTGGGTTACAATGGGCTCGCCGCTACCGGACGATACGGCCAGACCAGGTAATTTGAACTATTGGCTAAATATATGGTGTTCGGGGGATCCTGTTGTATACGCAGGAAAAGCGATTGCTTTGACAGGTATTGAGAATCCCGGTTATGGGTATTTATTTGAAAGTAGCGCCCCGCACCGTCATTTAGAATTACCAGCGGCATACCCAAAGCGGGATATTAGAAATCACGGTGTTTATTGGACAGATACCGCTTCCTTAAATTCAATCGGAGTAAGTCTTAATAGGCAATAGATTAAAGTTACAAAGGTACTGTGTTATGAAAAACTATTTTAAGAAACTCGTTTTGCTTATTTGCATTATGATTTTATTACTAACATATGGTTGCAATAAAAAGAAAAATATCAATGAAATGTCGCCTATGCAAATAGTAGACTTTTATATCACAGCATCGGATAAAGGTAACTATGATTTATTGCGGCAGATTGTTTATTTACCTTCCGATGCGACTGAAGAACAGATAAACAAAAAGATCGGATATAATCCTTCACCGACATCTGCTGAAAAATATAGTGTCGAAGCAGGAAAAGCGGTTTTAAATCTTGTTGGGGGCATGAATCAAATTACAGACTATGAAAAGATACTATCAGAAACCACAGCGGAAGTTGGTATTGTATTGAAAATTGGAGGTAGAAAGGCCGCTGGTGATCAAATAGTTCTGAGAAGAGACAACGGTGTATGGAAAATCGACTATTCAAGAAGTGAGTTGTCTATTGAGCAACTAATAGAAGTATTAGAACAAAATCCGGACACAGCTTGGGCTTGGTATTATCTTGGAATGCATACTCAGTCCGACAGCTTTTATAAAGCTCACAGATATTATAAAAAATACTATGAACTTGAACCGAATGGCTTTTTTGTTTCAGAAGACTTTTTGGAGACTCTTGAAAAGTGGGGAAATTTTGAAACGCAAGAAATCGAATTATTAAAAATGGTGCAGAATAACCCTCCTGATGGAGATGGAAAAATAAGTGACTATATTCGGCTATGCCAGTTATGCATGGTGCATGAAAAATATAAAAAAGCGGAGGAGTATTTGGAAGAGGCGAATCAGATCATAAAAAGAAAGATGAAATTAAATCCATTGGTAAAGGAGGATTTTATAAAAGCAGAAGAGGAATTACAATTACGTAAAGAGGGTAAGTATCACGATATTCTTGATGAAATCGAAAAAAGTCTGAGCACAATCGGAACAAGACTAAATAATCAAAAATAAAGTATGGAGGCTGAATAATGCAATCGAAATATGCCTTTGGGTTTTTGGTAGGTAGTATATTCATTTGTTGTATTCTTGGCTTAGGTAGTTGTAAAGATATGGACGAGTTAACAAAATTGTCTCCTAAAGAAATAATGGATATTTATCTTGAAGCAAAATATTCTGGTGATACTGCAAAGGCAGTGCTTCTTGAAAAGATAATATACTTTGACGCATCCATTCCAGAATCGGAGCGGCAGGCAAAAACAGCATCTCTCATAGTGAGGGAACCAATGAGTTATATGGGAATGGTTTCATTTAAGGTTCAGGCTGAATATGAGAAAATAATTGATAATGAAACTGCAGAAGTTGGGGTTGTTATGTACGTTAAGCCTAAGAAGGCAGGTATAACTGTTCCGTTTGTAGATAATCGTGTACCTGCTCAAAAGGTTGTAATGAAAAAAGATGAAAACATCTGGAAATATCATTATGACAAAAGTGTCTTAACGGAAGAGCAACTAATTGAGATTTTGAGGAAAAATCACAATGATGCAGATGCATATTATTTGTTGGGGAAAAAGTATCAATCTGAAAATCCGTATCGTGCAGATAGGTATTTTAAAAGATATTATGAGCTTGAACCAAATGGTTTTTGGGTGAGCAAGGAGTTTTTGTCCAAACTGGAGACTGGTAAAGATATCCAAAAACAGGAACAAATACAGTTGGATGTAATACAAACAAAACCTGAAAAAAGCAGCAAATCTTCCCAGTATATAAAAATCGGTCAGCTTTTTACCGCACATGGAGATTACGATAAGGCAGAAATGTATCTTGATAAGGCTAAAGAGGAATTGAAAAAAGATCCGTATGATACAGAAAGATATAACAAGGCACGAAATGAACTTAGTCTTCGTAAGTCCGGCGAATACTTCGATATTCTTGATGAAATCGAGAAAAGTCAGAATAAATAAGTTTTTTGTTCTTTGGCAAGTTAAGTATTAATAAACAGGCAGGGTTATAAAGACGGCATATCCTGCGACAGCGCAGAATCCGGTTACATACACACATATCGGCTATGATGGGCT
>JAFGIL010000030.1 GCA_016929635.1 Endomicrobiales bacterium | reverse complement strand
TACCTGAGCACTTATATCTATTGCTTCTTTATCCGCAACCACTACCTTGCCATCCCCTGTAACATTTAAACCTTTTATGCCCATAAACGCTCTACTGTCTTGTAATACTCTTGATTCAAATGTTTGAACGGCATCATCCCACCAAATGCTAATTACCATAAATAAAATTAGTATTCCCAATCCGGCGAAAGATAACGACGCAATCCCTGCCAATCCCAAAGTCACCAATATTACAGGCGCAAGGCATAAAAACACTCCCAGCGCAAGCCCAAAAATGTTCAAAACCGATAATGCACGCAAAAAGTCACTAATCTCTATCTTTTGCAGAGCCGGGTTTCCGGCTTGTATATCAAAACTTTCCCCACTATTATTTCTGATATCTATTATTTTTCTTAAATTATCTTTTGCAATCCATACATCCCTTACGGCATCTCTATATGCTTCCCTGACTTTACTAAGCCACATTCTCATAGCCAACGCATCCAAAGTCTCTTTGGATTTTTCAAAATCATAATCACCGAAATTTTCAAGCAGATAGACGGACTTGGTGCTGGGCATCCTGATATTCCTGTCAGCTAATTCAGCAAATTGATAGGTTTTTGTTTCACCGTTAATTTCCAAATCGATGCTGGTAATCTCGCCCTTTTCTCCCAATCCGACTCTCTTGATAAAACCAGAAACATCTTCATCCAGCAACACCTCTGCGCCGATTATAACCTTTGAATTTTCTTTTACCTTTGTTTCGAAGTAAATATCCTGCCATTGACTTAAACCCTTCACACCCAACAGCATAGGATGGTCCTTCTCTGCAAGAAGTTCAAACGCTTTTCTTTTATTCTCATTGTTTTCCACAGCACCTGCATCAATTAACCCTTGCTCTTTAGCGATTTTCAGTAAAACATCTCCTATCGGAGCCTTATAGTCCATGTTCCACGCTCTCACCACCATGTTCTTTCTCGTGCCGTCTTTCATGAAAATAATTATTGTGGCAGTGGTCTCTTCGCTATAAGCATGCACAGTCTCGACTGTTCTGTATTCTTTCACAACTCTTCCAGACTTATCTACTGTGTAATCATAGGTCTCTCCACTCTCTTCATCTTCCGGTGTATGCCTTAATCCCTGCAGCACGCAATTAGGCCCGTGCATAGAAACAAGTGAGGATATCTCACAATCAACCAACACGCTTCCCTCGGTGAGAGTAAGGTTATTATTTGATTTGGAAAATCTTATTATGCTGCTGAATATGCCGCTTCCTTTTGAAAGATGCAACTCATATTCCCCATCATCCTCTGTGATAATCCTCACATTTTTCAGCATAAACTTTGCTTTTGCCATTTCAGGCGACAATCTCTCCCCTTCATAATAAACAGTTACATTTTCAGGTATCACCACGCTGTCTTCATTTCTCCTTGCATCGTAATCAAAATCTTCATCATTAATGATTTCCTGATACATCCTGGAATTTGACTTTAAATCGCCCACATCACTCGCGGTGGCGCCTTCGCCATAGTCCCAGCCGATAACTCTTACATTTTCCCTTTCGGTATAATCCAAAACAGCTCTGGTTGCGGGATCTGATGTATCCCGTTGAGTAAAACCACCGAAAACCTTATCAAAAACACTGTTTATTCTCTGCCCCAGCGATATTCCATTTTGTGCAGTTTCTCTGTTTAAATCCCTTATAAACAAGTCACAAAGGGTTTTTTTATCCATCATCAATAGAAATATGTTTTCAATGCTTGTGCCTCCGCCATACAAAATGGCCTGCTCCGCCAAAACTGCAAAATACTTGGGCTTCTCGACAAATGTTATGATGTCTCCTTTTTTAAATGAGTATTGACCCGCGCCGGACTTCAAGGTCAAATTTAAATCTTGATCCGATCCGCTTGCAATGAAGTTTCCGCGGGTTTTAAGCAAACGCTGGTCATATATCTCTTTTGCCTGATTTAGTTGTTCTCCGAATTTGGCACAAAATTCCTGATCTTCATATAGTATTAAATCATACAAACTCTTGCCTTTATCTTGAGAGTACTGCCTCATTTCTCTGGCAACACCGGGTTCAAACAATTTTGCCTTAGGCCCCGAACATGACATAAATCTTTCCGGCATCTGGCTTATCGGTATTCCCGCGTAATTAGGATTTTCACCTAAGACTATTATGGAGTCAGAAGCAGGCCAGATTAGTGCATTCTTTCCATACCCCTTCATTTGAAGCCAAACAGTTCCAATTGTCTTTAAATTTATTTCAAGGAATGTTGTGATTTCAAGCTCAGCTTTGTTATTTCTCCATATTTTCCTTACCAGAGGCGCTAAACTGAATTGACCGTGATTAACGTTCGTCACATTTCCGCACCGTGTTTTGCTGCCCCCGTCAGTAACAAGAGAAGTATGCTCATTTGTTAAAAATTGTTCACCTAGAGTATCTTCTGTCTTTCTTACAGCCGTATTCGCCCCGGGCATGTCATGATATAATGTGCCGGACCTCTCAATCGAAATGACAAATGTTATGTTGCCGTTGTATAAAGACGAAATTTCTTCAAGCTTCTTCATATATGCCAAGTATGTGGTTGGTGCAAAATTCTTAATATTAATTATTACGTAAGGGCAGAGCTTCCCGTCTTTCACCATCCCGTCAAAAATGGAAGCAAGCTCTTCAAAACTCATATTTTCATCAATAGTATAAGGCTTTTGGCCTGAAAAATCCTGTGAAGTCCGTGCTTCTATCTTTCCGGATTTAACCATCAATATAGATGCGCTCCACATTATATCTTCAATAACACCTTTGAATTCATCATCGTAAGATGCCGCTTCCTGCAACTTGCGGCTGGCAAGAATCTGGTCTCTTATCACATCTTTATAGTCCCTGTCGGTGCCACTAGCCCTGCTTCTTACAAGAATCGACATATAATGCAAGAACAACAATTTATCTTTTCTTGACATTTCCGGGCTGTAGGATTTTTGTGACAGATATTCAAAAGCTTTCTGTATTTCGGCATCTTCCGGCATTTTGCTTACAAGCGACGGGTCTTTTATTAAAGACGGGTTATCCATTATAAAATCATAGACATATTTTGTTTTTCCAGGCCCGACCAGTATCTCATCCGAGTTCTCAGCCATTTGTTCTTCTGTTATACCAGCCCATTTAATCAATTCATCGTTCCCGAGCCATTCTTTCCTTAAATCTATCAAGCCTTTCCCTGTTTCGTACGGATAACTCCCAATTATCACTGAATTTATTATTTGCGTTTGAACCTTTTTCTCCTTTTCGTTTACTCTTTTGATTTCAGGATTGGTCTGAATTACCAGCTCTGCTCCTGTATTTTTGTTTTTTAGAATCAGCCTGTCGTTATCTTCCCTGACTTCCAAGTCTTCCTGCCTGATAATAGAGCCTAATACAATTGCATTGCCATTCCAATTAACGACAGTGCCAAATTTCTCATTAAGTGCACCGCGGATGCGGCGGGATTTACGGTAATGGATTATGCTTAATCCGTGGTTTAAAAGCGTGAACCTGCCCAGGCGGGTAAGCCGCGCTTTTTCGTATGCTACTAAATAAGGAAGTGCCTTTGCTCTTGCTTCCACAAATCTTTTTTGAAGTTCCGAATTTTCTGAAAGCTGTGATTTATTAAGAACTAACCACTGGAGTATTTGTACGTCCTTATTATTTATATTGGTATTCATCAACTCATCGATCCTGCCGTTTTTCTCAGCTAACGTATTAACCTGATTTATCCCAGATGCTCCGGCTTCAGCAAATTGTGCCTTTATTGCACTATCTAAAATATCATCTGTTTCAAAATCTATATCATTTTGAGCAATATATTCTTTCACTTCTTCTATAACATCTATAAAATCCTTTATATCGTTTTTTCTACTTACAAAAAGCTGCATAGTAATCGAAAAAAGAGACGCTATACCAGAAACGAAAGAAATTATTAGAGCTATAATACTAATTGCAATGCTAACTTCATTATTTATTCCAAATATAGATAAAACAGCGATAATAACAGACACTCCCAATAATCCGGCAGTTGTTGCTACTGCTTTTTTTTCTTCACTGATCCTGTAGGATTTTTCACGGCCTGCACTAACTTGGCTTGGTATTTGTTGTTCGGCGCCCATTGCCTCTCCAGCTGCTTCTGCTCCAAAGAGAATTGGCACCCTAATATCCAATCCTTTTGTCCTTAGCATTGAAAGAGGAATTCCAGTAAAGGACATAGAAGCAAGTATTTGAACATTGTTTATTAAACTGCCTTGCCCAACGATTGAATCTGTTTCAATTACACTCATAATAAGTGCAGCTATTACAGCTAAAACAAGAAGAACTAGCCCTCCTATTATAACCCATTTTACAAGAGCTCTTTCTCCATCTATTCTACTATCGCTCGTTGTATTGGCACCTCTAGTAAGCGGGGCACGGCCGGCTTCAAGGCCTATCTCATTTATTATTCTGTGCGCAACAACTGCAGCTAAAGTTTCTGAAGCCTGTATTAATCCGTACCCATAACGATCCCTATATTCTGCCAGTAATTTTGAAAGCAAAGCTTCGCCTTTAGCTTCGCTCAGCGAGGAACCAGCTATATAAAGGGATACAAGACGCGGAAGCCTAACTACATCACTGGGATCAAAACCTTTCCTTGCTGCTTCCATAAATACCTTAACAAAATCAAAAGCAGCTTTACGTTCTATCTGCTGCTGTTTCTCAATTTCCAAAAGTTCTTCTATGCGGCCTGCTATTTGATCCGCATTTTTACCTTGATTCAAATCATTATCAAGGCTCTCCAACGAGGCATCTAAATAATTATACCCAGATGCACGTAAACGGAAAAATGCATCTTTAAGCAAAGATAAATCTGTAAGTCCGATCCAACCTCTTGCATTTACATATTCCATCATTCGTTTTATATGGCTTGCCGCCGTGCCAGTTCTTCTTCTTCCTATCAAGTCTATAGCTTTTATAAGCTCAGCTTCAGTATCTGAAAATGTATTAAAATCTAATTTTAAATCAGCTACATTAAATCCAACTTTATAAACATCATACCTTCCGATTATATATATTGTATGGATGTAAGGGCTCTTAGCATTTCCAACCAATACTAAATTTCTAACAACATCTATCCTGTCATTTTTTCCTAATTTTACTTTTCCTACTTCACTATATGCTTCTTCAAGATATTTTTTAACTCTCATTTCGGCTTCTTTAATAACCCTGAAACCAACAACATCCTGGCCTTCGAATTCCGGCCTTAACAGTAAAGGTTTCGGCTCTCTATCCGGATAAATCGCCCAGCCGTCTTTTGGCTCAGAAAACTTGACATTTCTTGTTTCAATTGCAGGTTGTACAACGTGGGAGTCCACGAATTTGCCTGCTTCAGCTTCGCCACTAGCTTCAGATATTACCCCCTCAGCTTCATAGCCAGGAGCCGCAACAAGAGGCGCAACTTCATATAGAATATAATCATGGAACCCAGGGCTAGCTTCATATAAAGCCCTAAGAGCACCTTCTATTTTTGCTACATCTGCTGTTTCTCTTCCGGTACCTAAAAGCAATAAATCATCAATTGTAACATCCTTTAATTGAGGTTCTGAACCATATGTTCTAAGCAATCTTTCAAGTTCGGCTTTAAACTCTCCGGCAAAATTTACATCCTCCCCCGATTCATCTTTAATTTGAGCATCAATCTCCATTATTCGTTCATAAACATATCCGGGAGCATCCAAAATACTACTAACAGTAGCATAGCGGGTAAGAGTTGCGGTAGTAAGCGTGGCACGGCCGGCTCTGAGGTTTGCTAGATTTATGGCCCTGTGCACTTTTGCCATACCTTTGGCAAGTTTTACTGCCTGCCCTGCGGACAACTGTTCAACATCTGCGGTAGGTATTTGTTCAGCAGCTAAACCAACAAAAGCAGAGGCTTTTCCCTTTATAGTTGTTAAATCTTCAAATCTTTCGCGCTGCCGCTGCTGCATTAAAGACACTTTTGCTATTGCTCTTTCCAATACCGAATCTGAGTTTGTATACCCTTCCAGCTCATTTTTTATTCTTCTTATTTCAGATTCGTCTTTTCTAATAAAGGCATCATATAAATCTGCATCAAGCTGTAAAACTGCAAGTGTCTGAGGCGCATAGCCTGAAGTATCAATTTCACCTGACCTGTTATCCCTCAGGAATGTCCAATTTGAATCCAGGCCTCTTGCATTATTGTATTGTATTATAAGATCAACAAGGATATCGTATGAAGGGCCAACCTCTACTCTTGCTGCTTTTAATGCTTGAAGCCCTTCTGCTTCTGCTGCTGATAACACAGGAGACTCATGTGAAACTATAAACTCATTCCTTGCTTGAATGTCGCCAAAAATAGCAAACAGCATTGTATACATCTCGTATTTTGGTGCAAAAACAACAGGTATCCAAAAGCTGTTAAGAAGCCAACCAAGAAGTCTACCAATATATCCCATGGTTATGATTGATTGCCACGTAGTATGCTGTCTATAAAATGCTTCCTCAGTGGTTTCTGTTAGTTTAATAGGTTTTCCATCTATTTCCGCCAGTTCCACAGCATTTTTGTCTGTTAAGTTAAACGAAAAACTCATGCCGTTGCGCGTAAAAACAAACTGCCTTGTTTCGGTATTAAAAACGAAAGTAACTTTGCCTAAATCTCCTTCCACCTGGATACTGCTGAATGACTGCTGAACCTGGGCAGCTATACTTGTTAAATCTTCGTCTGTTATTTCGCCTTTCTTGCTGGCTAACTCAGTAACTAAACTGGTCAGTTCTGCCTGGGCAAAAGCCCAGAGCTTAAAATTCAAAGGATGTTCGGAGAGGTTGTATAGAGCAAGAGAATCAGGGACAGACACTTTATGTTTTATATGTTTAGGATGTTTTGCCGATAAATCAGCAACTACAAAAATGGGGACAGACCCCTTCCTGCAAGCAACATTGACAGCGGGGTCAGTCCCCATTTTTGCATCTGTCGTCTGTTGTCTGTCGCCTGTCATCTGTTGTCTATCTGCTGATTTAAACATCTGCGCCTGAATAGCGGCAAGTTTATTGTATACTTGCTCTGCAAACTTTGTATCCTGCGTGACGTTGGGTGTTACTACCAGGTAAGAAATACGGCGCGATTCAAGCAGTTTCGTTAAACCGGGGGTATGAAAACCTCCGGAAACCATTACTATTATCTCCTTGGCGTCTTTCATTGTCTGTATAACTCTTTCCTTCTGGTTTGCGTAAGGAGACACGAATATTCCCGAGGTGCCGGCCTGCTCGCAAGGCCCGATACAGTTTTTCAGGAAGCAATTGTTTCTTTTCAGGTTCGCCGAATAGAAATCATTTAAAAGGCCCGAATACTGGTCGAAATTGGAGATTTTTCCTGTCATTGCATGTTTGTTCCACAATGTATGGAACTTATCGAGATTATCCGCAAAATACTGGTAATCCTCGGCTGAAATTTTATTTCTGTAATAAGCTTTAAAATTTTTAAAGAAGCTTATGATAAAAACCACTTCTTTTTCGGTTTCGCTTTCTGAAAGCTTCATGTGAAGCTCTCTTGTCAGGATGTCTTCCTCGCGCAGGAGGTCTATGGGGTTGACCTGTTGGCTTAAAGTAACGTAATCGAAGAATTTATTGAGGTTTGCAAACCTGCCCGATACAGGTATGTCGTACTCTTTTGCCACCTTTATTAAATAGAGGTACAGCTCGTCCATTTTTGCGTTGCTGTTCATTCTTTCCGCAAGAAACTTGTACGTATTATAGGGAAGCTTTTGCTTCAGGTGTGCTATGAATTCGCTCATCTCTGAGCTTACTTTTTTGAAATTAAGCTCTTTCTGAAGCTGAAGCATACTAAAGAATACGGATATATTTTTGTAAAGGGTTATATCCTCGTCCAGCTTATCAGCGTATTTTTTGAGTTTCGAGTAATATTTGTCGGAAGAAACCATTCCGGCCTTGTGTTCTTCGATAAGCGCCTCAAGCTTTTTATGCTTTGACGTGTAATATTTACCATTCAAAGCAAGCAAATCATTCTCCATGTTTTGAAGGACCCGGCTTATGTCATTCTGCTCAGCCAATATTTTATTAAGCCTGAGTATATTGGATTTATAGATCGTTTCATCCTCGAGACCGCAAAGAATCCTGGGCTTGCCTGATATAATGGAATAATACTCCGTACCGGTAAGCTTACCCTGGCTAAGAAGAGTGTTAACAACCTTCTGCCTCATGTCTTTGTCTTTTATCGAGGTTATCCAGGACGTGTCAACCTCGCCGATTGCACCTTCGATATAAATCTTTTTCAGGTTGTATTTTTCGTCAAGTATTGAAAGGATTTTCGCGATGTTCTTCTGGACTTCCGGATGGCAGTGGAGATCCTGTATGTTTATCACTATCTGGTCGCTGTCAAAACATTTTGCGTCGGATATCCTTCCTGCCGTGTAAGGAATAATAAATTCCTCGGAAATGCTGTTAATCTTACGTGTCTCGCGCTTCTTTTCGACAACAGCATGCAGGCTCTGGGAAAGCACAAAAGTGAAAACAAAACAACCCAGAGTAATTGTTGCAATAATTTTTTTGAAATTCAGGCTTGCCATAAGCATACGCTTACCCCTCCTTAAGAACCTTTTAAACCGCCACATGAATCTGTCCTTTGAAAAATCGGTTAAATTTAAATTAATCATTTTTTCCTCCTTTGCTAACGCAAAACGCATTTTGCATTTCTGCATCAGCAAATAAAAAACCCAGCTCAAAATTAGAGCTGGGTATTAGCGTTTTTATATTTTTTAAAATTGAATAGTTGTCAATTGCACCCCTGGGCAAAAGAAAAAATAAAGCCAGCATAAAAAGACAATGAAAATTCAACCAGAATTGTATACTGGATATAAGGTTGCATCCATGTTTAATACTCCCGGGATTCATAACTCTCACATCTGAATCCAGGAAGCTCGTTAAAGTAATGTTTTTCATATTTTTAAACTGGATTATCTTTGTCAGGGAATCATTAAGGCAAAAATCGTTTGCCGAGTTTTTTCTGCTGTTCCGCTGTTTTTTCGGAACGGTTTGGTTGGAAGAAAACGGAAGGGAACCGTCCTGTATAAAAACCTTGTTAATGAATTTCATCGTGAAAAATGAGATGTACATGCAGTATTGAATCGCGGATTTGTATCCCACGACATAAAGAAAGGAGTTTTCGGTTTCAGATATCATTTGCACCTTGGGCACAAATATATTAATAAATAAACCGCAAAGTATTAAGATGGTTAAAATTTTGGCTTTCATTGATGGATTTTCCAAGTATTATATATATAATATATAAT
>JAFGIL010000006.1 GCA_016929635.1 Endomicrobiales bacterium | reverse complement strand
GATACGGGGCCATAGCTCAGTTGGGAGAGCGCTTGCATGGCATGCAAGAGGTCGCAAGTTCGAATCTTGTTGGCTCCATTTGTTTTTCACTTATAAATGAGCGCTTTTCTTTTTTCTACCACTTAAAATATTTGCTTTTTATGCAGCAAAGTGGAGGAATTCACTCTTTTTTAAAATTCGAAAAACTGTTGATTTTTGGCTAAAGAATGTATATAAGGACGTTTTCATAGCTTAAAAAAATTGGAGGCATCGCAAAACATTGAGAGGATAGCACACCCCTTTTATTGTTATGGCAGGAGGCCGATACTTATGACAAGTTTAAAAAATGGCGGTTCAGGTAAGCAAACTATAGGTAATAATGTTCATGAAGAAGCGAGAGTCTATGAAGATGAGATAAATCTTATGGATTGTTTTCTCGTTCTCTGGAGGCGAAAGTGGTTTATTTTTTTTGCTTCCGTACTACCTGCTTTGGTAATAGGGTTGAACATATTTTTTTCGCCGAGAAGCTACACTCTTACTTTTATATACAATCAGGAATTGGGCGAAAAGGATATTAGAATGCTTGAAGGTATGTTTTATAGTGAGGAGAATACGGAAAAGCTTGCCCGGAAACTGCAAACTGCCGGTTTTGAAGACTGTGCTCAAAAATTGGCGAATGCCCAAAGCAATGGGGATTTGAAAAAAATTGTTTCCTTCGAGGTTACACCATCCTTTTTATTGACAAAGTTGGCACAAGCCAGAAGTTTCGAGGAGACCCAGCAGCTTAAGCAGGCAAAGGGAAGTCTTTTATCCGTTCACATAACATTAAATTGTGAAAAGAATATTCGTAAAATAGCTTTGATTTTCAGGGAGAACATCGAAAAGGTTATACCACTATATTCGGAAAAGGAATATCTCAATCAGAACATTGTAGAGTTCAAGGACAAAATGGCTGCTATAGAGGAGACGAGATACCCATTAAAACTGCAATTGGAAAGAAAAAAGTCTACATTAGAGAAATTAAATAAGTTGAATTCTGATGAATCAAATAAGCTGCTGAGTGATAATCTTATTCTGCAGTTTAGTGATGTAGACGGCAGCAGTGCCTATCTGCCTTTGCCATATCAAATACAAGCTGCCGAGACACAGATAATAAACGCGGAGGAGCAGGTCAGGGCTGATAATGAGATATATGATTATTATGCCGGACTGCTCAAACTGAACGAAAAGCTTTTTGGCGGTGTAAACAAGGCAATAGTTTCGGGTAGTACGCTGGGGCAGTTTTGTTCATTTCTGGTTGATACACCCTCTGAATACAAAGATGGTGTGCAAATAATGGATTATATGAAAGCTTATATCAAGAGGATGGAGAACAAGGTGGCGAATAACATGCCGATTATGGAAAAGCCGAAGATTTATCCTGTTGCTAAAGGCACAGTCAAGAAGACTGCCAAGGTGTTTGCGGCAGCATTGGTAATAGCAGTATTTATATCCTTTATGCTGGAAGTTATTAAAAAAAGCCGCCCTCAGACTTCTTAGAATCAAATTCATGGCTTAATAAATGAAGATGCGATAATAATCAGCGGTTAATTGTAACCCACGGGGACGGAGTATATCCTGCGTGCGTTGTTAATCGTTTTAGTTTTTTTAACTTTTATCAAACAGTACACTGACACCGGACATAGAAAGGATTGTTCCTTGCGAGAGCATTACCGATGAAGATTAGAGAAATGCATATTACTCCAATAGCTGCGGTTGATCCGCCTTTGCTGAATGCGGCGGGTCTTCATGCTCCTTATGCCCTGCGTATAATTATTGAATTGATAACAGATGGCAATGTTTCAGGATTAAGTGAAATTCCCGGCAGTGAAAAAATTAGAAAGCACCTTGAAGAATCACGTGAAGAAATAATAGGCAAAGACCCCTTTAATTTAACCAGTATTTTCAGGAGTTTGGAAAGAAAATTTGCGGCTATTGATACTAACCAGAGAGGAGAACAATCCTGGGACCAGAGGATTTTAGTGCATATTTTCAGTGCTGTTGAGGTTGCCTGTTTAGATATAATCGGCAAGGAAACAGGCAGGGGAATTTCTGATTTGCTTGGCGGTACAGTTCGTGAGCAAATTCCATTTTCAGCATATTTGTTTTTCAAGCACAAAGGAGCTGGCGGAGAATTAGGGTTTGATATTGATCCCTCGGCTTCGGGATGGGCAGCTGCCCGACAAGCACCAGCCCTTGATGTCAAGGGGATTATTGCTCAGGCCAAAGCGATGTGCGAAGAATTTGGATTTCAGTCTGTCAAGCTTAAGGGAGGAGTTTTTGCCCCTGAAGTTGAAGTAGAATGCCTTAAAGCTTTGCATAATGAATTTGGCAATAGGATTCCCTTAAGGTTTGATCCCAATGGAGTCTGGAGTGTTGAAACGGCTATTCGTTATGGCAAAGAGATGGAGGGAATACTGGATTATTATGAGGATCCGGTGCGAAGCCAGGAAGCGATGTCTATTGTAAGAAAAGCTGTTGATATTCCTGTTGCAACAAATATGTGCACAACGTCATTCAGCGATATTCCAGGGAGTATTCGTATTGGTTCAGAAGATATTATTTTATCAGATCATCATTTTTGGGGTGGGTTGCGAGCCTCAATGCATTTGGAGCGGATTTGCAGTACGTTCGGCAGAAAGCTGTCTATGCATTCGAACAGTCATCTTGGTATATCTCTGGCAGCAATGCTGCACCTTGGTGCAGTTCTCTCGGAACTGCCCTATGCTTTTGACACTCATTACCCATGGCAGAAAGAAGAAGTAATTAAAGGCGGCAAATTTCGTTTTGAAGATGGTTTTATAAGTGTTCCCAAAGGGCCTGGTCTTGGTGTTGAATTAGACAGAGAAGCTTTAGCTGAATTGCATAATAACTATAATCGCTGTGGTTTGACGCATAGAGATGATGAAATTGAGATGCAGAAAGTTGAGCCCGGCTGGAAATTTGAATTAACCCGCTGGTAATCAGGCAGATAAAGATATCGATAAGTTATTTAAGATGGATGAAAAAAATAAAAAAGTTGTTGCTATAATTCCCGCCAGAGGCGGTTCCAAAGGTATTATCAGGAAGAATCTTAAAGATATTGGCGGCAAGCCCCTGATTGCTCACACAATAGAGCACTCGCAAAAAGCGAAGACAATCGATTATACTGTTTTATCATCAGAAGATAAAGAAATTCAGGAAGTAGCTCGATCTTACGGGGCAAATGTTATAGACAGGCCTAAGGATCTTGCCGGTGATTCTGCTCGTGTAGATCCATTACTTATTTGGACCGTTAATGAATTGGAAAAACAGGGTATTTATGCCAATATTATTGTCCTGTTATACCCGACAGCGCCTTTACGTGATGTGCTTTCAATAGATAAAGCAGTTACAATGGTGCGCGAAGAGGGATATGACTCAGTGTTATCTCTATATAAAGATGATACATACCTTTGGAAGGTTGAGGGAGATATTGCTGCTCCGATCAATTACGAACCCGCCAAAAGGATGCCCAGGCAGAAGGAAGCGTGGAATCAATGGGCAGAGAACAAGGCAGTTTATGTTATGACTAAAGACTTATTGTTAAACACCGGCTGTCGCCTTGGAGGCAGAGTGGGTTATGTTGAAATGGCCAAATGGCGTTCAATTGATCTTGATACGGAGGATGATTTGTTTTTAGCTCGTTCTATGTATGAGAGGTTAAAGCCGTAATAGTGTTGAAAGAATATTTATGACTATGCATGAAATGACAAGTTTAGCAGGCATTCCTGAGTCCAACATCCAGCTTACAACAAAGTGGAGCGATAATGGTAATCATAAACTTGTAACGAAATTGCAAAGTAAAAAAATCAGGCCGCTGAAGTCTGGAGAAATTATTGTTGAAATGCTTTATGTTCCATTACATGGCAGCTTTTGGCTTGCATGCCATCCTTCTGCTATTCATCCCCGTCGACAGGAGTTTCTGGAAAGCGGGGAGTTCGTCTTTGGCAATGGAGGTGTGGGAAGAGTTGTAGCAACAGCGGATTCCGGGACAGGGGTTGAGTGTGGCGATTATGTCTGTGTCCTTGGTCATTCCCCTTGTAAACATTATGACTGTTATGGCTGTTCCGTACTTCACAGGTATACAGAATGTGATTACAACGAAGGAAATATTATAGGCCATGGCAAAGGTTCAAACGATGGAACATTGGCCTCGTATTGTATTTTGCCTCGATTTTCATGGGAATTATGTTTTAAAAAGGAAGACAATCCGACAGAAGCGGATCTTCGTCCGTTTATGTTTGGATTTTTAATTGCAGATGTTCGTAACGCTTTGACACGCCATCCAGATTCTTTGCGGATGAGGCGTATGCTTCTTTTTGGGGCAGGTCATTCCGGGCATATTGCAGCATACATACATTTGCATACCTGCCCGGAGGCAAAGATATTAGTTGTTGATTCGAATGAAAAAAGGGCCGAGTCTGTTAAATCGTTAAGTCCGGATTCAATTGATACATTTGTGGTGCCTGAAGAACTTGTGATGGAACTGACTGTTAATGGAACGCCATCTGATTATCGCGAAGACATTAAACCTACCATTTTGTCCCTTGCGAAAAAGATTAAAAGTCATTTTAAGGGCAGATCGTGCAATTTGCTTTTTGATTGTTCTTCTGGAAACACAACCCCTTTATGGGATAATAAATATATGCTTTCGCCGACAGCTCATTGTATTCCTTTTGGTTTTGGTTCAGAAGGAATAGATATAAGCAAAGACATTATTCAGCTTTCAGGCTTAAATATATTAATGTCACGAGGCGTTGGAAACTTAAGGAATAGACGTGAGGTTATCGAGTTAATTAAAGCGGGTGCATCGAATTTTATAGATAAATATCTTGTAGGCGACAGCCTGAAATTGCCGACTTTAGCGGATTGTGAAAAATTTGTATATTCTAATCATAATCCGCCGATGCCATTGCATAAAATTAAACATGCTTATGTAACCCCTAATTCGCTATGAAAAGTTTATTTTTCCGGCTGATTGGATTTTGACAACACTTTAAATGGCAGGAAGGGACAATGTGATGATAACAGATTTAGACGAAAGGATCGGAGATGGGAACACCCAAGGATGCTTTGGTTTGCGGAGCCGGCGGCTTTATAGGCGGGCATCTTGTTAAGAAGCTTAAGAAAGAAGGTTATTGGGTTCGCGGGGTTGACCTGAAACTGCCCGAATTCAGTGAAACAGAAGCAGATGATTTCGTCATAGGCGATTTGCGGAACCCGCAAGTTTGCAGGAAAGTAACTGACAGGCCCTTTGATGAGGTGTATCAATTAGCTGCTGATATGGGTGGGGCGGGATTTATTTTTACCGGCGAACATGATTCGGAGGTCATGCATAACTCAGCGATGATAAATCTGAATATGGTCGATATTTGCTCTAAGATGAGAGTGAAAAAAATGTTTTACTCTTCATCTGCTTGTATTTATCCTGAGTATAATCAGACGGATGCTGATAATCCGAAGTGTTCTGAAGAATCTGTTTACCCCGCTGCTCCAGATAGTGAATATGGATGGGAAAAGCTTTTTAGTGAACGGATGTATTTAGCTTATTATAGAAATGCCGGCTTAGAAGTCCGTATAGCGAGATTTCACAATATATTCGGGCCTGAAGGTACTTGGCAGGGCGGCAGAGAAAAAGCGCCAGCAGCATTTTGCAGAAAAATAGCGGAAACTCCGGATGGCGGTGAAATAGAAATGTGGGGAGATGGTAAACAGACCCGTTCATTTCTTTATATAGATGAGTGTCTCGAAGGAGTTCGCAGATTGATGGATTCTGATTTTACCGGGCCTGTTAATATTGGTTCTGAAGAAATGATAACGATAAACGGTCTTGCTGAAATGATCATGGGCATAGCAGGCAAATCTATTTCTATTAAGCATATAAAAGGGCCATTAGGTGTAAGAGGCAGAAATTCGGATAATAAGCTTATAAACGAGAAACTTGGCTGGAAGCCTTCACTTTCACTCGAAGTTGGTCTTGAACATACTTATAAGTGGATTAATAAGCAGGTCCAGCGTGCTTCTTCTGCGGGGCATATAAGCATAAAGACGACTGAAGATTCCAAAGGCCTGGGAAAAACTCCAAGTGCCGACATTTTACCGGCTGGCAACAAATGATATTAAAATTACGGTAATGCTCAAAAAGTTAAAAAATTTCTTCTGTTCCGGCCATTATAGAAGTGCAAATGTTAAAAGAAATATCTTTTGGATTTTTGTTCTTCGAGGAATAAGTATAGTCATTGGCCTTGTTATGGTGCCAATGACTTTGCATTATTTGGGACCAGGTAAATATGGTATTTGGCTGACACTTGGTTCGATTATTAGCTGGCTTAGTTTTTTTGATATTGGATTAGGAGGGGGGCTTCGGAATAAATTAGCTGAAAGCCTGACCGGGAACGATAATGAACAGGCTCGTTATTATGTTAGTACGGCATATGCTATTCTAATATCAATCATGGCGGCTGTTTTTCTTGTTTTCTTTGTAATTAATCGATTTATAAATTGGGGGATTATACTGGGGGCGCCGGCGGGGACGTCTGATGAGCTAAGTCGGTTAGCTTTATGGATGGTTGTTTTCTTTTGTATTAAATTTATCTTTGGCCTGATGGTATCTATTTTGAAGGCAGACCAAAGATCCGCCATGAGCAGCAGTCTCGATACAGTAAGTAGTATTTTATCCTTAGTGGCTGTTTATATTTTAATTAAAACAACTTCAGGTTCACTTTTCTTTCTGGGGTTCTGGAGAAGCTTCTGTGTTGCAATTGTGCCTGTTGCAGCGAGCATGTTATTTTTCACAAAAAGATACCGCTGCATTGTTCCGTCTTTGAGATATGTTGATTTTGCATATGCCAGAGATATTATGGAATTAGGTGTTAAGTTTTTTATAATCCAAATCAGTGCGATAGTTATTTTTTCAACAGATAATATAATAATCTCACAGCTGCTTGGGCCGGAGAAGGTAACTCCATATGTGATTGTGTATAAATATTTTTACATAATTACAATGGTATTTGCGACGATTTCAATTCCTTTGTGGTCTGCTTATACGCAGGCTTATGTTAAAGAGGATTTCAGGTGGATAAAAAATACATTAAGAAAAATTTTATCACTGTTGATTCCGGCATCAGTAATAGTTTTGTTTATGATATTATTCGCCAGGCCAATAATAATCGGGATTTGGATTGGTGAAGACGTTGGATTTGATGTCCCGTTAATTATTTTAATGGGGATTTATGTTTTAGTGCAGATTTGGAACAGAACTTATAGTTGGGTTTTGAATGGCATTGGCAGGCTGAACTATACGCTTTATACGATGGTAGCAGGTGCAATAATAAATATACCGCTATCTATATTTTTTGTTAAAACAGTTGGTATGGGAATTAGTGGTGTTATTCTCGGCACAATAATATCGCTTTCCATATTTGCCGTTTTTGGGCCTATATATGTTTAT
>JAFGIL010000029.1 GCA_016929635.1 Endomicrobiales bacterium | reverse complement strand
TATTGACAAATCATTGAAAATTGGCTAAAATATAATACGGACAATAGTTATAAATTGGAAAATTTGGAAATATTAGAAATATTTGAAATCTTAATAATTGGAGATTGATTTGAAATATTTAAAAAACACTATTGTAGTCCTTATTTTAAATTTCATATTAGTTCTACCTTCTTTTGCACAATTTTTGCAGTCTGAAGAGCGAGACCTCGAGTTAACACGGCGAGAAAATGCCGTCTCAGGAAGCATACAAACCCAATTAGAAGAAGTATTAAGCAAATACTACGAGAAAGAAACTTTCCTTATTAACATCAATGCCTACCTGGAAAGACTGTCTATAAATGACGTTCAGAAAAAACCGGTCGAAAAAGACGTTATGGAAGAAACCGAACTTCCCGGTTTGCCCATCCAGCCTTCGGAGATATCCGGCCAGCAAATTGAAAAATTTGTGATTGACAAATGGGTCTTCTCAGATAAATTCAAAATCAAGTATCTTGACATTTTAATTCTTCTCGACGATAAAGCTTTCCAGCCAAAAGACATGGATTTCGTAAAAACCGTCGTTAAGGCACGCGCAGGCATTGACTGGAACAGGGGCGACATGCTTACGGTTAAAACAATACCTTTCCCCCCTCCTGTAAATGCCGCGGAAATTTATAAAGAAGCCAGGATCCAGGAAGCCCAAAAAGGAGGGCTCTTAAAAGAATTGTATCCTTATCTGTATTTTGGCGGTACTGTTGTAGCATTCCTTTTATTTCTCATTATAGTATTGCAAATCATCAATTTAGTAAAATCAAAAAGACACAGCGATGTATCTCCTTATGGATATCAGCTTCCGCCGAAAAACCAATTCAATCCTACTCTGCCTCAAGCAGACATTGCATCACAAATGCCAATTCCACAACCTGTCCAGAGCCCTTCCGGTGAAGGTAAAGACATGTTTTACGAACTTCGCCAGCTAATGGTCACAACACTTATCGGGAATCCTAAGCTGGCAAGCGAAGTGTTTAAACGCTGGGTTGAACTTGAACAGGATAACGGTATTTATCAAATCGCCGGATTTTTAAAAGCAACCGACCCAAAACTTGTCGATTTGCTTTCTGACCACCTGGGCAAAGAAGTATCATCAAAAGTGCATTTTGCAATGAATCAAATGACCTCTGTAGATAAAGAATCAGTGATAGAGACCCTTAAGAAATTCAGGGAGGAGTTCCAGAAAGAACAATCGATAAGGCCCGGCAGAAATGCCTCAGAAGATTTGTTTGAATTTCTAAAACAGCTGTCCCCCGAACAGATTTACCATGTTATAAAAGACGAACCTGAAAGCATAATGGCAATAGCACTGGCTCAGGTTTCCCCCCAGAAAGCAAATGAAATATTTAAAGAACTACCGATTGAAAAACAATCAAGAATTCCTGTTGAAATAGGAAAACTTAAAAAAATACCGGCTTCTTCTTATCAGGATATAGCAGACAAACTTGCCAAGAAAGCGATGGAAGTCAAAAAAATAAAGTATGTAACAACCGATGGAGTCGATGCATTGGGGAACCTGCTTGAGCAGTCCCCCCCTGACAAAGAACACGAGATTTTAGCATCCATACAACTTCATGATATCCAGCTAGCCGATGAACTGCGTAAAGTATATATTACTTTCGATGAAATCCCAAAGCTTCCGGATAAAACTTTATCAGAGATACTCAGAAGTTTTGACAGGGAAATAATAACAAGAGCATTAATCGATACAAGCGAAAGCTTAAAAAGCAAGATATTAAAGAACCTGCCGCAAAGAATGCAGATAATGATTGGAGACGACGTTAAAAGGCTGGAAGAATCCGGCGAAATCCCAATCGAGGAAGTCCAGAAAGCAAGACGGACAATAACGCAGAAGATCAGAGAAATGGCGAAAAGCGGTCTTATAGACCTGAAAAAAATGTTCAGCAGCGGAAATTTCGATAATTACTAACGTTAAATTGGCTTTTTTGCCAGTTAGGGATGAAAAATGCTAAATACTAAAAAATTTTTAGTTTTCTTAATCGTTGCAAGTTTGATAATGCCGAACACGGTAATTGCAAAAAAATCTGACAAAGAGAAGAAAAAGGGAGAAGCCGTAGAAAAGTCAGAAGAAGAAATGCAGGCTTCTATATCGGCCGATGAGGCGCCAAAAGGCAGAAGAAAAAAGGGAAAAACAGAGTTAAGCGATGACCAGATAATAAAGTTACTGGATGACAGCCTTTCAAACTTATCCCAGAGATTAGAAGAACTCGATTCAAGAATACGCAGAATAGCATTTTATTCACTGAAAGTGGACAGAAGCAATATTACACTGCCCCTTTTCAGGCAGATCCAGGGAAAAATCGAAGCAGCGTTCCTCCAGGTAAAAAGGCCTATTCTTATTTACGCGCCTGAAGTCAAACCTTTAAAAATTGTCGCAAGGGAAAACAACATAAGCTTTGTATCAGGATTCCAGTCAACCGAAGAGATAAAAAATATTTCCGACAAACTTAAACTAGATGGATTCTTGGAGGGCGAGCTATATGTAACAGATACTACATTGTATCTGAACCTGCGCATATTCGAGACAGAACAGATGTCCATTGTATGGAGCCAGGAATTAAACAGCATAGCCCCGCCGCAGGCGAAAGAACCGGAAATACCCAGGACAACCGGAGTTGACTACGGATTGGGATTATACGGAATACCCGTGGCTGCAACATCATCAAGCACCGGCCTGACTATCCCCAGCTATGCAAAGTATTACGTCGGAGACCTCAGGATTGCACAAAAAACCATAACCGGCGAAAAACTGATGTTTACTTTAGCTGCCGGCGTTTTAAGTTTATATGACGGCGTTGAAGCAACCGGAATTCAGTCGACCATCGTTTCCAAAAGCGGAGGCCTTCCTATTAAGTTTTTTGCCCGCTTCGGCCTCAGGTTCTCCCTGATTCCCGCACCGATTACGAAGAAATTTAATAAGAGAAGAGATTTACTGGCAACTGAATTTACATACGGAAGACTCTTCGGGATATCTTCCAGCGGAATTAATACTTTCGGATTAGCCGCCGAATCTGATATTACAAAAAATCTTTCAGTAAGGTTAGGCATTGAATATATCCCTATTACAGAAGTATCCGTTACCTCAACAAATACCGTAAAGGTTGGAGGACTAGCATATGATGCGTCTATTTTACGCATTAATTATAAGCCTTAATATCATAGCTTTTTCTTCTTTTCTTGCTTACTCGGCCGACAAAGATAAGGACAAGGATAAAAAGAAAAAAGAAGCCGCTGAAGAAGTTGAAAAAAAAGAAAATAAATCTTCAGACAAAAAGGAAGACGAAATAAACCAGAGAATATACGACCAGCTGAATACCCTGTATACTCAAATCGAATTACTTGATAACAAATATAATGATTTATCCGTCACAGTTAACACTTCCACAACAGCCGCACAAATAAACGAAGTTAAAGACAACCAGGAAAGCTTTTACCGCATGCTTCAATCTCTTGATGAAAACCAGCAGGAACTCAGCAAAAAACTAGATGACCTCTCAAAAGCTTCGGTAGCAAAAAGTTCACCGTCTGTTGACCAGCAGCAGATGAACGATGTAATGGAAACCCAGGCAGAGATTATGTCGCTGCTTTCGGAACTTGCCGAGAATCAAAAGGAACTTGAAAGCAAACTTTCCAGAAAAACAAGCGAGCCAAAAACCTCTCTGACTCCAAGTGACCAGGGTTTAGTTCCTTCCGAGATATCTTTTGAGGATATTGCAGGCCAGCAGTATATACGCTTAAAACTGATAGAAAACGGGCAGGAAGTCGAGTTATTTTTAGATCCTACTTATGTAGACATGAACCTCGATTTATCAAAGGTCGGGCAGAAAAGCAAAGAAGAAACTCAGAAAACACCGGCCAGCACGGATAATTATAACATGGATAAAATGATGGATTATCTATCTGAATCATTGGCGTCCAGAGCAACTATTACCCCTTCCCAAACAGCACCGCAGGTATCCCCGTCATATACTTATAATATCAGCGGCCCTCCCCAGCAGTCAATGCCTCAATCCAAAGAAGAATATCAAAAGCCAGATGAAGAAAGATATAGACCAAGCAGGGAACAAGCAATAGAAGATCCCAAAGCATTGGATTATCTTCATAAAGCACAAAAACTGTACTACGCAAAAAGATACAATGCGGCATTAAATGCTGCTCAAAGGTCTTTATCCAAACAGGAAACCGCTTTAGGCTACGCATTAGAGGGTTCTATTTATTTCACAATGGGTGATGTAGATCTTGCAATAAATTCATGGGAAAACGCGCTTAAGTTGAATCCTGACATGCCCGAAGTAAAAAAAGTACTTTTTAAATATAAGAGATAATTTTTCATACATTTCTATTATCGTTTAAATACTATAAAATTAAGAGGTAAACTGACTTGACAACAATTTTAGGTGTAATAGTAGGCCTTGGCATAATGGTTTTTGCTATTATAGACGTTTCACAGCAGGACCCCGGCAGAATCATCGGCCTTAAAGATATGTATATTAACCTCCCCTCTTTTCTTATTGTCCTCGGAGGAACCCTTGCCTCAACACTTATTGCACATCCGTTCAGGCATCTGACCCGCGGTTTTATGGCATTTTTTATTGTTTTCTTAAGAAGAGAATATAATTTTGTAAGTGTTATAAATCATATTTGCGATGCCAGCCAGAGATATGCCAAACAAGGCATTCCGGGATTAGAAGAAAAATTAAAAGCATATAAACAAAATGATTTACTTAAAGACGGCATTACAATGATAGTCAACGGATACAAACCTGAAGAAGTGCAGGAGTTTCTTGAAACCAACATTCAAAGAAAATATGACCGCGAAATGATAGACTTCTATGTTTTCAGGACAATGGGCAAAGCTTCCCCCGCTTTCGGTATGGTTGGAACTCTTGTCGGTCTGATATTTATGCTAAGAGTAATGAGCGAATCTCCGGAAAAGATAGGGCCTTTTCTGGCTGTTGCCCTAATTACAACATTTTACGGGGTCTTAATGGCAAATCTGATATTTAACCCCATGGGCAATAAGCTGCTTTATCACGCGGAAGTCAATTTACGCATAGGCAGAATGGAAATCGAAGGCCTTATGTACGTACTGAAAAAGCAACATCCGATATACATAAAAGATAAACTATCCAGCTATGTACCGCCCGGAGCCAGAAAACAACTATATAAAGAAACCGTTTCCAAAAAACAAAAACCACCGAAAAAGAAATAGAAAATTTATTAATATAGGGCAGAAACATCATGGCAAAGCCAGATTTTGAGAGTTTACACAAATCAAAGCAAGATGATGACGAACAGAGTTGGCTTCTTACGTATTCCGACATGATGACGTTACTTATGTGCTTTTTTGTAATCCTGCTTTCGATGTCAACATTAAACATGGCAAAGGTTGAACTTATGACCCAGCACTTTGCCAGAAAAGATAAAATGACCCTTAAGCAGCTTGAAGAAAAAATTCAGGAATTCATTGAAGTTGAAAAAATCCGCGATGAAGTTAACGTCAAGCTTACAAAAAAAGGTGTTGAAGTCAGTTTTAAGGACAAGCTTCTATTTAATATCGGCAAAGCCGATCTCAAGCCCGCCGCAAAACCGGTTTTATCAAAAATATCAGGACTCCTGGGAATGGGCGATATAGCCAGAAGAAAAATATCGGTGGAAGGCCACACTGACAGCCTTCCGATTAAAAGCGAAATATTTCCCTCTAACTGGGAGTTATCGTCGGCAAGGGCGGCAAATGTCGTTAAATTTCTTATTGCTCATGATCTGGATTCAAGAAGGTTTGAATCTATCGGATATGCTGATACAAAGCCTGTAATACCGGAAAGCAACGGGAACCGCGGTTTATCGGAAAACAGAAGAGTTATTGTTGTAATTAGCCCGGAATCATTTATGGAAGATATTATCCGCAAACAACTTACAATAGATGAGTATAAAAGGGAAAAACTGAGACAACAACAACAACAAATGTAAAGAGAAGAAAATCCTTCCTTTGTTACTGTGACCTTATAAAACTTTCAAATCTTTTATAGAAACCCAGCAAAACCTCACTTTTGCTTACTTCCTTAGCTGTTTTTATCTTTTCCAGGGCCATCTTTAAATTATTTTGCCTGTAATAAATATAACTTATAAAAAAATAAGATAGTCCTAAATCCTTGTTCTGCTCACTGGCTATCTGAAGCAGCTTCTCTGCAGGGGTATATTTCTTGTCTTTTAAGTAAAGAATGCCCAAAAATATGTATGCCTCGACTTTTTTTGGGTCCAGCTCTATGGCTTTGGAATAGGACTCTTCGGCTTCCTTGTCTAGATTTTTTATCTCGTGCAGTCTCCCTAAATTCATATAATCTTCATAATTCTTTTCGTCGTTAGTAATCTGTTTTAACATAGCAATTGCTAAATCTATATCTCTTTTATTCTCGGCACAATTCGATATCTTTCTGTATACATCTGCAAGGGGTTTAATAGTCAAAGCCTTTCTGAAATAATCCATAGACTGGGTATTAAGCCCCATTTTTAAGTATAGATCCGCCAATCTATAATTTCCCTGAAACGATTTTTTGTTTCTTTTTAATATCTTCAGATACTGCTCGAGGGCCTGTTCATAAAGCTCGCTTTCCTCAAAAGCCTCTGCTAATTTTAAGCGTATCTCTTCCTTTTTATGATATAACTCAGCTGCTTTCTTATAGGATTCAATAGCTGATGCGTATTGCTGCTCAACTAAATAGATGTCTCCCAAAGATAAGAAAATTTTATATTGTTCCTTTTTCTTCGGTTTAAGATTTAAAGCGCTTTGATACGAATCAACAGACTTTTTGTATTCCCTGCTTCTTTCATACAAATCCGCGAGTTTAATATATATATTTATCTTTTTTCCGGATTTTTTTGTATTATTAAGTTCGGCTTTTAATAACTCTTCCGGGGTGTCTTCTATGCCGTAAATCCGTGCCGTAACAATACACGTAAAAGTAATGTAAAAACAAAGAAAAAATGTAATTATTCTTTTAGTCATGTTTTACTCAAAAAGATACTGGTCAGAAGTCTTATTAATCAGCATGTGTTTTAGCTTTACTATTGATTTTCTTGCAGCTAAAATACCTGCATCAACGCATTCGCGTGAATGCCCAAGGTCTATCGATGAAATATCTCCGACGTAGGGTTGTATTGCAATATCTGCCATTTTCAGGCTTTCCTGGTCTAAAAGCCTTCCCTGGATACTAATAGCCTGGCTCAGGACCATAAAAACATTTGAAATTTTATTCTTCGAAAAATCCCCGGAAACAGAAACCGCAATAATAAAATCGGCACCTAAAAGCTCTGCAACATCACATGGCACATTATCAAACAATCCACCGTCCACTAAATAACGATGACGGTATTCAACAGGTTCAAAAACCCCGGGTACTGTTGCGCTGGCTCTTGCGGCAGGCACTACTTCGCCTTCCCTGAATATTATCCTTTCCCCTGTTACTAAATCCGTGGCAACGCATGCAAATTTTGTATCTAATTCATCAAAACGCAGATTCCCTATGTTATCCCTCAAGTATTTTTCCATTCTTTCGCTTGAAAGAAGGCGGTTTGCAATCAACAATTTCGCCAATGTAGGTCCGGACACATTTACAAGGTCATCCCAACCAATGTTTTCTGCCATGTTTTCTATTTTTTCGATATTTACCCCTGAACAATAAAGTGCTCCTATCAGGGCACCTACGCTCGTCCCTGTAACAATGTCTATTGGGACTTTTTCCTCTTCAAGAACTTTCAAGACTCCGATATGGGCCAATCCCCTGGCCCCTCCGCCTCCTAATACCAATGCAATCTTCGGGCGTTTTGGGGGTTTCAAATTTACAAAACTGTCCCATAGGTAGTTTGTCAGAAAAGATTCTTCATCGAGGGGATATAACGTTGAGCAAACAGATATTGCTATTGAGAAAAGTATAACGTATCTAACTAAATTATTTTTCATTAAAAATTCCAAATTGCAAATTCCAGAATCCAAACAAAAACCAAATTCCAATTACAAAAGCTAAAATTATTTTTCGGATTTTGAAATTGGAATTTATTTGTAATTTGCAGTGGAACTTGGAATTTATATAATTCTTAAAGTTTTAGACTATTTTAATTCGCTTAACGGCTTACCTATGGCCTTTTCAAGTTCGGCATGGCTGAAAAGAAGGTCCTTTATGGTATCAAGCCAAACAATCCTGTTATTCAATTTTTTTTCTGTATCAACAAGAGTGCTTTTCTCTGATTCCAAACCGGACATTCTTTCGCGCCAGTAATTGTAATCCAGGTACGCATGCCTGACTTCCAGGCGTATTTTATCTTCTATTTCAACGCGGTAAATCTTGCCTTCACGCACTTTAAGTTTTCTCTGCTTAATACGCGCCCATGAAGCCCAGCCGTCGAATATCGGGACGTTTAAGTTTATCGTGGCACTCCAGTTCTTCTCAGGCAGGGGAAACTGGTCCCCAACCCACTCATAGTTTGCGCCCAAGGTGATGGTAGGGTAGCGTTCAGTCATTGACAAATTAACACGCAGGCTGTCTATCTTTTCCTTAAATTGTGTTTCGCTCAATTCAGGCCTGTACTCAAAAGCCCATGCCAGACATTTACTTAACTCATATTCATCATTAGGCGCTTTCAACTCTCCATAGATTTCTATCTCGGTGTTTAGCTCTACTCCAACTATATCAAGAAAATCCAGCTTGGCTTTTTTATATTCATGTTTTACTTCTAGCAGTTTCAGTTCAAGCTTGCTTCTATATGATTTATTCTTCTTATCGACGGCTTTAATTGCATCCTGATATACTTTCAGCTTTTCGCTCAAAACTAAAAAATTATAAAAAGATTTTTTAACATCCCTTACAGCCTCATTTTTAATTACGTCATACTGGCTTTCCGCGCTTGAAAGGTTTGCTTCGGCAACGCGCAGATTTGTTGTATATCTTCCCCCCGCATAAAGATACTGCCAGAGAGAAAACCTTGTAGAATAATACTGCTCTTTGTTGTCTCCGGGCAAGTAAACAGAGTAAAAAGAAGGAGCAAGTACTGTTGGCATATTATTATTGAACTGCGAAATATTGAAATTAAAATCTATCTTTGGGTATGTTAATGCCCGTGCTTCATTAATCCGCTGCTTTGCCAACGAAATCTGTTCCTGCAGAACCAGCATCTTCTGGTTGTTTTTCAACCCTGTAGATATGCTTTCGTCTAGCGTAAAAACCCTTTCTGCAGACTGGGCAAAAACATTAGGAAACAACAAGCAACACAAACTAATTATAAGTAAATGTTTTTTCACCCAGCCCTTCCTCCAAAATTCATAATAAAGACATCTTTTATTTGGTCCATTTCTATTTATACCTCCCAGTTCCCTCCGCTGTTTCAGGAAGGGCTGGGTTCATAATAAACTGGATAGATCTTTTATCTGTTTTTTTACAGATTTAGGCGAAGTGCCCCCCTCAGAAGATTTCATATAAACAACCTTATCGGGTTTCAAAAAGCTGCTTATATCCTTATTGAAGTTTTTTGAAAACTTCTTCAGTTCAGCACCGGTTAACTCATCTAGTTTGATATTCTTTTTAATACAGTATTTAACCATATCCTTGACTATTTTATGAGCCGTCCTGAAGGGTACGTTCTTTTTTGCCAGATAGTCCGCGACTTCTGTAGCGCAGATATAACCGTTCTTGGTTGCTTCCAGCATTTTTTCCGGATTAACCGTAATGCCTAAAAGCAACGGAGCAGTGATCTCCAGAACAGATTTCATAGAATCTACGGCATCAAAAAGAGGCGGCTTATCTTCCTGCATATCCCTGTTATATGACAAAGGTATCCCTTTCATCAGAGTCAGGAGTGTTATCAAATCACCGTAGACTCTTCCTGTTTTTCCCCTTATAATTTCAGCTGCGTCAGGATTCCTTTTCTGGGGCATTATGCTTGAACCTGACGTAAACTCATCAGCCATAGAGATAAAACCAAATTCGGCACTCGACCACACTATTAAATCCTCGCACAACCTGGAAAGATGAGACGCTATTAAACTTAAAGCAAAAACGAACTCGACAACAAAATCCCTGTCGCTGACAGCGTCTATTGAATTATTCATTACGCCTCTAAACCCGAGAAGCTTGGCTACATATTTCCTGTCAATAGGAAAAGATGTCCCCGCCAGAGATGCGCTGCCCAAAGGCAAAACATTCACTCTTTTATAACAATCCTTCAGCCTTTCCTTGTCCCTCTGGAACATCCATGCATATGCCAAAATATGATGTGAAAAGAGTATCGGCTGTGCAGGCTGAAGATGGGTGTACCCGGGCATCACAGCCTCATGATTTTTCTTTGCCTGGCTGATAATGGATTTCTGAGCATCAGCCAATAAATCATATATCTGCCTTATTTCATCCCTTATATAAAGCCTTAAATCCAGAGACACCTGGTCGTTCCTGCTTCTTGCGGTATGCATTTTACCGCCGACAGGGCCTATTCTTCTTATCAGTTCTTTTTCAACAGCATAATGTATATCTTCCTGTTTTGGAATCTTTTTGTCGTTGTTTAAACCTTTCAGAATGGCTTTCAATCCGTTAATAATCTTAACTCCGTCTCCGGAGCTTATTATTTTGCACTTCGAAAGCATTTTAACGTGAGCCATAGAGCCCAGAATGTCGTATTCAGCAAGCCTCTGGTCGAATGAAAACGATGAAATAAAATCTGAAATTTTAGTTTCCTTCTTCATTTCTTAACGCCTTTTTTTAATATAGCCTGAACCTTCAAAGGAAGCCCGAAAAGATTGATGAATCCTTCGGCATCTTTCTGATTGTATACCTCATCTTTCTCAAAAGTTGCAAGCTGCTCCCAATACAATGAGTTAGGAGACTTTCTTCCAAGTATTATAACATTGCCTTTGTAAAGTTTTAGCCTTACCGTACCTGTAACGTTCTTCTGTGTTTCATCTATAAAAGCATCCAGCGATTTCTTGAGTTTCGTAAACCACAAACCGTAATAAACCATCTCTGAATATTTCGGGGTTATTAACTCCTTAAAGTGTAAAGTCTCCCTGTCCAACGTAAGAGATTCCAATTCCTTATGTGCAATATGCAAAACAGTTGCAGCGGGAGACTCATAAACTCCCCTCGATTTAATTCCTACAAGCCTGTTCTCGACTATGTCGGCTCTTCCGACACCGTTTTTGCCTGCTATTTTGTTTAGCTTCTCAATCAGCTGTACCGGTCCCAGTTTCCTGCCGTTTAAACCCACGGGTATTCCTTTAATAAAATCAATTGACACCCTAGTAGGTTTATTAGGAGCTTTTTCCGGAGAAACGGTTAAATGAAACATCGATTCATCATATCCTTTATCAGGGTCCTCTAAAACCCCTCCCTCATAAGAAATATGCCATAAATTTGCGTCCGATGAATAGGGTTTGGCTTTTGTCACAGGCACAGGAATGCCATACCTGTTTGCGTATCTTATCGCATCTTCCCTCGATTGAATGTCCCATTCTCTCCAGGGAGCGATGATTTTAATGTTCGGCATCAATGCTTTAAATGTCAGCTCAAACCTGACCTGATCATTCCCCTTGCCTGTTGCACCGTGCGAGACCGCATCGGCTTTCTCCCTTTTAGCTATCTCTATAATTTTTTTGGCTATTATGGGCCTTGCTAACGAAGTTCCCAGCAGGTATTTTCCTTCATAAACCGCACCTGCTTTCAATGCGGGAAAGATATAATCAGTAACAAACTCTTTTTTAGCGTCAATAATATATGATTTTAACGCGCCTGTTTTAATGGCTTTTTGTTTCGCCTGTTGAACCTCTTTGCCCTGTCCAACGTCAACCGCACAGGCAATAACCTCGGCATTATACTCCTCTTTTAGCCATCTTAAAATCACAGAGGTATCCAACCCCCCGGAATATGCTAGTACCACTTTTTTTACTTCTGACATAAATACCCTTCCTGTTTACTTATATTTTCTCAATACGCTATCGAATATTCTTATTGCTTTATCAATATCTTTTCTATTAATAATCAAAGGAGGTAAAAACCTTAAAACCTTCTCCTGCGTGCAGTTTATTATAAGGCCCTTACCCTGACAAGATTGTACTATATCTGCACCCTTGAAATCAAGTTCAACCCCCACCATCAGCCCCATACCCCTGACTTCCCTGATAAAGGGATATTTTGACTTCAATTCCTTAAGTTTTGATAGAAAATACCCGCCGTTTTGTCTTACTTTAGCCAAAAAACCAGGGGTTAGAACCTTAAGTATTGCATTTGATGCTGCGCAAGGCACAAGGCTTCCTCCAAATGTGGAGCCATGGTCACCGTATACAAACGCAGAAATATATTTCCTGTCTGCTATTGTCGCACCTATAGGCAAACCGCTGCCCAGGCTTTTTGCCAGGGTTATAACGTCAGGTTTGACTCCGTAGGTCTGATAGCCAAAAAGCCTTCCTGTTCTTCCTATCCCGGTCTGTATTTCATCGAAAATCAGAAGTAAATTATGCTTATTACAGATTTTTCTTAAATCCCTTAAAAATTTCTTTGCAGCGAGATTTACTCCGCCTTCACCCTGTATCGGCTCTATCATAATCGCGGCGGTTTTTTTATTTATAAGCTTCTTTACGGATTTTATATCATTAAACCTTGCATATTTAAATCCGGGAACCAGCGGCTCAAACCCCTTATGCAGCTTCTTCTGCCCGGTTGCTGCAAGTGTTGCCAATGTCCTGCCGTGAAATGAATTGTCGAACACAATTATTTCATATCTGCCTTTGGGTTTCCCCCATTTTCTTGCTATCTTGATCGCACATTCGTTTGCCTCAGCTCCTGAGTTGGAAAAAAACACCTTCCCGCTAAAACTTTTATGTATCAGATTTTTAGCCAACTCGGTCTGGGGCTGTGTGTAATAATGATTCGACACGTGTATCAGTTTAGATGCCTGCTTTTTTATGGCTTCCACGACTTTCGGATGACAGTGCCCCAGGTTGCAGACTGTTATGCCTGAAAAAAAATCGAGGTATTTCCTGTTTTTATTGTCCCAGACAAACTTGCCTTTCCCTTTAATTAAAGCCAGTTTCCTTCTTTTATATGTCTGAAATATGTACTTTTTTTCTACGTCATAAATACTCATTTTTATACTCCGTGATAGATTTTTGTTCCTTGCAATTTTTTAATCCCCGAATGCCCGTCAGCTATTACTACCTCTTTTACTCCTTTTTTTATCGAATCTACGCTCGCCTTTATCTTTGGAATCATTCCGCCCGTTATCACACCACTTTTTATCAGAACCTGGACTTCTTTTGTTTTTATGGCATGTATAACCTTTCCGTTTTTGCCCATAACCCCGGGAACGTTTGTTAGAAGTATCAATTTCCTGGCTTTTAATCCTGTGGCTATTGCCTGCGCCATGGAGTCTGAATTAACGTTTAGTGTCTGCCCCTTGGGATCAACCCCCAGAGAAGAAACAACAGGCAGATAACCCGAATGCAAAAGTAATTTCAGCAACTTAACATTGGTTTTATAAGGTTCGCCCACAAAACCCAGTTTCTTTATTCTCTTACAAATAACTGTCTTTCCGTCTTTGCCGGAAATACCCACGCCCGCTACATTTTTCTTGCTTAATTCCGCCACTATTCTCTTGTTCTCTTTTCCGCTGAGGATCATCTCCACTACTTCCAGAACATTTTTATCTGTATATCTTAACCCATTGATAAACCTGCTCTTTAATCCGACTTTCTGGAGCCATTTTGTTACTTCAGGCCCCCCGCCGTGAACAAGCACTATGGATTCTTTCCTGGCCATAAAAGATAGCTCCTTGAAGAATTTCTTCTGGGCTTTACTGTTCTGCCCCAGGCTTCCGCCCAGTTTAATAACACTTATTGGCTTCATCTTTAAGTCACCTTTTTATAACTCAGAAAATCCACTAATGTATCCCCGTACTTTTCCGTTCTAAAAATGCTCAGGTTTTCAGGAACTGCTAATTTCTCTTTGTTGTGATGCTGCGCTATAATCCAGCCGTCCTCTTTTAATATCTTCGCTTCGCTTATTAAGCCTAAAGTAACCCCTGTCAAACACAGAGGCTCTTTCTTATCATCCTTATAGGGAGGCCCCATAAAAATAATATCAAATTTTTCTTTTAGCCATCCCAAACCGCTTAAAACATCCCTTTGGCACACATAACTTAAATCAGTTAATCCCAGCTTATTTATGTTTTCATTTATCAACCTGATGCATCTTTTATCGGAATCCACGAAAACCACACTTTTTGCTCCGCGGGATAAAGCTTCTATGCCAACAGCTCCTGTTCCGGCGTATAAATCCAAAAACACGGAGCCAGCCAGTTTGTTGCGCAATATGTCAAAAAGCGATTTTTTTATTCTTCCCAGTATCGGCCTTATCGAAAAATCATTTTTAAAAGATTTAACGCTTCGTCCTTTTAGAGAACCGCCGATTATTCTTATTCCTGTCATTCTCCCAGCACCTGAACAATAACTGTTCTATTCCTTGGCCTGTTATCGAAATCAATCAGTATTATCTGCTGCCACGTTCCCAGCAGAATTTCTCCGTCTTTTATGACAAAACTCTTGTTCGGGCCCAGAAGGGATGCTCTCACATGAGAAAATCCGTTTCCGTCCCCCCATCTCCTGTCGTGTGCATAAGTCTTATCTGAAGGTACCAGTTTTTCCAGAACCTCCTGCAAATCCTTAACTACCCCTGATTCATATTCGATTGTTGTTACTGATGCCGTTGAACCGGGAATAGAGACAGTAACCAAACCTTCGGTTATCCCGCTTTTACCAACGATTTCCGAAACATCTTCAGTTATGTCAATTATATCGCAATAACCATTTGTATGGAACGATAATTCCTTGGTATAAACCATATCTTTTTCCAACAAGTAACAAGTAGAGAGTAGAAAGTAACAAGAATTAAAAATATCCTTTTTGTTCTCTCTACTCTCTACTCTTTGCTCTATACTTCTAAAAAAGTGGAGCTGATCGGAATTGAACCGACGACCTCTTCCTTGCCGAGGAAGCGCTCTCCCGACTGAGCTACAGCCCCATACATTACTAAATTCCAAATTACAAATTCCAAAATACAAACTAACTTTGATTTAATCTGTTTTTTTAAATGGGCAGAAGCCCTAACCCCAAAACAGAGAAACATTCGAAGTGATATTATACTAAAAAATACTATTTAATTCAATCCGTTTCATTAATTCAGGGCTTTAATACTAAACCGTTTTTGCTCCGCTGATTACCACAAAACTGCCCCTGCCGAAACCGGTTTTCACCGCATCCACAGCTTTTAATGTTTCAGGAATTTTAAATAGCGTTTGGTAGGTTTTTATTCTTCTGAATCCATACTTGCCTATAAGTTTTATTACTTCCCGGGGGGAATAGAACTTTGCATTCTTGTAAAACGGGCTGTCTTTTCTTTGTCTGTAATACTTTCCTAAAAAGGAGTTTGCGTCTATTATGCCGATTATTACCTTTCCCTTCGGCTTTAACACCCTGTTTGCTTCATTTATCACCTTATCTGCATCTTTTACAAAACAAATTGTTACTACTAATAGCAGGTAATCAAATGATTCGTCTTTAAAAGGAAGCGATTCGCCATAACCTTCATATATTTCTATCCCCCTTTTACGGGCAATGGCAAGCATTCTTTTTGAGGGATCTATGCCGGCCTTGATTCCAAGTGATTCTGCAAACTTGCCCGTGCCAACGCCTACTTCCAGGCCATCACCTGCTTTAGGCACAACTTTCTTTAAAGCTTTTAATTCCGAAAGGAAAGCCAACCTGTTTCGCTCAAACCACCTGTCGTATCTTTCAGAATACCTGTCAAAAACGTTCACATCACCTTTTTTTGTATTAATTCCGTTTGTATTTATATCCATCCTTACCAGAAACCCTCATAGAACCTTTTAAAATGTTCTACGTAGTATTTATATTCTTCTACTTTTTTCTTCTGTTTCTTTTCATCAATATATTTATAATTCCCGGTATAATAACATTCAAGGTATTCTCTTGCTTTAATAATCTCTACAAATTTCTCTTTACAATACTCCCTGTCTTTTTCACAACACTTATCGGGATGGTATTTCATAGCCAGGCTGCGAAATGACTTTTTTATTTTTGCCATACTTGCGCCTGGGGTCAATTCGAGAACTTCCAAAGCTTTTTTTACTTTTTTGTTTATAGACATTATATAATCCAAAAATATTTATTTCATGCCAAAATGGCTGTCTACGCTTGCAGACTTATCAGGCTTAAGTTCTCCGGACTTAAACTTATTTACGGCTTCCTTAATAGTTCCGGACACTCCGGTAATTACGTCAATCTTTGCCGCATTAAGCGTCTGAAACGCATTGGGCCCGCAATTGCCGGTTAATACTGCCTTTGCCCCTTTTTCAGCAATAAGCTGTCCTGATTTTATTCCTGCACCTCCGGCCGCATTTACTGCAGAATTATCAACAGCCTCAAACTCCATAGTGTCCGTATCAACGATTATAAAATAGGAACACCTTCCAAATCTGGGATCAACCTGTGAATCCAAATCCTTTCCCTGTGACGTAATACAAATTTTCATCTTTCTGTACCTCCTTTACTTCAGATCCTTTCTGACACAAATCTTTGCTTGAAACCGTAATTCTATTCGGAATGATCACATTCCGTTTTTTCCACACCGTAGCCCTTTCCTGCCCCGGGGTTGCACAGGCTTTCGCCTCCTTTGAGCGTACCTTCCAAAAGCTGTTTAATGACCTCGTCTATTTTTCCAGAAATACCTAAAATCGGCTTTATACCGTTTTGCTCAAATAACACTAATGCACGCTGCCCCATACCTCCTGCAATAATGTGTTCCACTCCTCTTTTGTGCAAAAACTCAGGCAAAAATCCTGGATGATGTCCTGGATTATCAATAACTTCCTTGTTTACGATGTTTTTGCCGTTTATCTCCAGTAAAGTAAATGACGGACAACGACCAAAATGCTCGGATACAAACGCACCATCAGTTGAAATAGCCACCTTCATTTCAAATACCTCCTTTTTAGTTTTTTTCAAATAATAATGTCTTTGAATAAAATACCTTAACCGCTTCCAGGGATTTTAGATTAAACTCCCTCGCAAACTCAACATATTCATCTAAATCTTTTTTTGAAACATGCCCCAGAGGCTCTGAGACAAGAAACTTCCCGCCGGTTTTTAAGATTTTCGATACTTCTTCAAAAAGCTTCCTTTTATCAGGAACCTCATGAACCGAGTAGCTTGCAAGCACAAAATCAACTTCCTGGTTAATGCTTAAATCAAGAGAGTTCTGGCTGCACCTGTGTATCTCTATCCTATTTTCGACGTTAGACTTAACAGCGCGCCTGTAAAGGCCTTCAAGCATCTTTTCCTGCAAGTCAACAGCTATAACTTTACCTTCTTGCCCAACCATGTTTGCCATTGCGATTGAAAAAAAGCCTAAACCGCAGCCTATGTCAGCTACTGTGTCGCCCTGTTTGATATAAGGTCCGACTATCTTTTCGGGATTTTGAACCAGAAGCCTGAGTTTATTATCAAATGTATATGCATGCCACCACGGGCATACCTTGCCTCCGTAAGGCAAAAGTATTTTGTATACAGAATATACCCCACCTGCAATAAACGGCGTAACGACAGCTCCGGCCAATATGATAAAAGCCTTATATGAAACGTCAAATTTAACAATCATATGCTGTAGTATGATGGTCACTCCTGCAACGCTACCCAAGACAATACTCAAGAATCCGGCAAGAGAATTCTGTTGTTCAGGTTTCACAATAAAAAAGAAAAATATTAATGATACTAGAGCTATCATAAAGAAGGCAAAAGGTCTCATATATTCCGGCAAAACAAACTGATCTACCAGAATCCATGAATAGATAACGGCAAAAATCACCGCGAGTAATACGTATTCACTCCATTTTAATTTATAACCCATAACCTGTTCTCTCATTCTATGCAAGGCATATAAATCTTGAGATATTTTATCACGTTATTTAATAGAATTTAATTTATCTTCTATTTTCTTCCAGATTGTTTCTATCTGTTCGGTTGCCCGGCACTTCTTATATTCAACAACAGAAATACCTTTCAACTGCGCCTGTGTTACAGCTTTATCATACAAAATAGAACCAAGTAATTCAACTTTCTTTTCATCCAGTATTTTCTTTATTTCCTCTGTCTTGGCATTGTTCAAGTCTGCTTTGTTTACTATAACACCGGAAGGAATATTAAAATGCCTGGTGACATTTAGTATACGCTCCATATCATGGACCCCCGACACTGTGGGCTCTGTAACTATGACCGCATATCTTGAACCCACAAGAGATGATATGACAGGGCAACCAGTGCCCGGAGAGCCGTCAATCAGGCCCTGATTACTGGCCGAATCGTCTGCTAACTGCGCCATTTTTGCCCTCACAAGAGATACAAGCTTCCCCGAATTTTCTTCCGCTATTCCAAGCTTAGCGTGGCTCATGGGACCGAACCGGGTATCGGATACAAACCACTGGCCATTTATTACATCATGCATAGCAACTGCATTGTTGGGGCATACCAGATCACAAACGCCGCAACCTTCACAAGCTATCGGGTCTACTTTATACAACCCGCCCTGCTGATAAATTGCATTAAACTGGCATGCTCTCTGACAATCACCACAGCTCACACATCTATCTTGGACAATTTCTGCTTTTTGGCCCCCGCTAAAATCACCTTTTTCTTTCACCTGAGGTTTCAGGATTAAATGAAGGTCAGCTGCATCCACATCACAGTCAGAAATAATTATATTTTTAGATAAAGCAGCAAAAGATGCGCAAATGGAAGTTTTTCCTGTCCCTCCTTTGCCGCTTATAATCACTATCTCTTTCGGCCTTTTTTCGGGAACTGCCTGCTTTTTACTTGTCTCTGTATTTCCCTTAATCTTGTTAACCAGATGCTCCTTCTTTTTCCTGACAGGTTTCTTATTTTTGGCCAGGTTGAGTATTTTCCCTGCCAATTCTTCAAATACTTTCTTATACTCCGGCAACCTGTCTACTGTAAGGTCGCCCACCGAATATACCTCTGCAATTTTTCTGTCATCCGGAATCTCTCCTATTATTTCCAGCTCTGCCTCTCTGCAATAATCTTTTAATTCATTATTATGATAATCCGCCCTGTTAACTATAACCGCAGGTTCCTGCCCGAGTTCACGGGCCATATCTACGGCAAGCTTTAAATCATTTACCCCGAAAGGCGTCGGATCTGTAACGAAAACGCATAAATCCGCATCTTTTACGGTTGCTACCACAGGGCAAGAGGTGCCCGGAGCTGAGTCAAGGATATTAATACCGTCACCGATGTATTCTTTTACTTTGTTTATCATCCTCACAGTCATGCTGCCTTCACCGGTATTAAGAAGCCCGTAATGAAAATCAATATTGCCGCTTTTTCCGTGTTTCATCAATCCTATTTTTCTTTCTTCTTCAACTACAGCATCAACCGGGCATACAATCTTGCATGCGCCGCAAACATGGCACAACTGCGAAAAATAAAGTATATTATCGCCCAATGCTGCTATGGCATTATATTTACATACATCTGCGCATTTCCTGCATTTCGTACATTTATTTTCATCCACTCCGACCGGAAACAAGATTGCAACGTCTTCCTCTTTTTCTATTACAGGCTTTAAAAAAAGATGCCCGTTCGGTTCTTCCACGTCGCAATCCAGATATCTTACATTATTGCCCATACCCGACAACGTCCTGGCCAAATTCGTGGATACGAAAGTTTTTCCCGTGCCGCCTTTACCGCTTGATACCGCAATTTTCACTATTCTGCCCTCATTTTATTCTTAAGTCTATACTTCTATTACTCTGCCAACCTTTAAATTTATAAAATTATTGCCGTAATGTTTTTTAAACATACTTTCCGCATAATCACCAGTGCAATGGCTGGGCCCCACCTTCTGCACTCCCAGTTCTTTAAATCCATTTACAACATTTTCTATTTCTTCCCTATGTTTATCCATCAAATGGAAACCGCCTCCTACGAAATACATTCTCTTATTGGGAAAATGTCTTTTGACAAGATATAACATGTCTACGATTCCCGGATGGGCGCATCCGGTCAATACGGATATACCGTTATCTGTCTGCAGCACCATAGCCTGCTCCGGCATATATTTTGATTTATACTCCCCTGTTATCTCTCCGGTAACAAATATGTTTTCATCCAGCTTCCTGATTTTATTTACTTCCTCTAATTTTCCATTCAACTTGTTAACTTTATCCCTAAACTCCCGCCCAAACCCGCTGCATACGAAAACCTCAAGGCCCTGCCTCGAGTTAAGAAGCTCCCATAGACCGTTAGCATGGTCCCAATGATTATGGGATATAACGACTTTCTCAATATTAGAAATATCAACTCCCATTATTCTAAAGTTATTAGACAGATATTGCCAGTCTTCTCCTGTATCAAACAAAATATTATTATTTACCAAATAAGATATGCCCCATCCCGTTGAATAACCGCCATTCAGCGAATTTTTATCAAAAATAATTTTTATTTCCATATGCTGCCTCCTCTATACTCAAGTTATACAACTTCATCTGCCTAATATCATACAGGCACTGAATATCACTTTAATGTTATTCCTTTTACAAAAATCAATCGAATACGCACTTTCAGCTCCGGGCTGCATCCAGACCCTTGTGATACCTTTTTCCAAGCATTGTCTTACGATATCTTCTGTTGCTTTGGGAGGTGTTACAAGATTTACAACGTCTACTTTTTCAGGCAACTCCGTTATAGAACGATAGCATTTAACACCTTCTAAAGCTTTTGTCTGTGGGTTTATAGGATAAACTCTTTTTCCTTTTTTCAACAAACTTTCAAAAATCTGGTATGCAAACTTTTCTTTGGTCCTGAATGAGCCCGCAACCGCAAATGTTTCCTGTGCCATAAACTCACTAATCAATTTTTCCATACACCAATCCCCTGTTTTAATAATTTCGGTTCTTTATCGCTTCTGATCGGCAACCGCACTTCCCTTAAATAACCTTTAATATTCCCAATTCTGATTTTCTTATCTGCAGGGTTATTCTTCTTACTGGATATCAAATATTGTTTTTTCAAACGCATTTTAATAGAAATATTTCCGTTTAATAAATACCCTTTAACTAAATCTAAACCTTTTTTTGTCAAAACAAAAACAGGGATAGCTTTGGATAATTGCAGTATCGACTTTTTTCCGATAATCTTTCTAACTTTATCTGAAGCGCAACTCCATACAAGATCAGAGTATTTAAACAGATTTTTTACCGATTTATCCCGCATGCCTGTAGTACAGACTATCAATGTAGTAACTTTTACACCAAAGGCTTTCACAATATTTTTTAATTTCATCAAATCGTTTTCCATGCATCCATTAACTGTTACAGCTATCTTTTTATATCCAAGGGATGCAGCCGTTTCTACGCCTTTTATCTGGTCTATTTCGGCATCTGGTGAAACAAGATTACAACGATTTTTAAGCAGTTTAGTCATGATTGCAGGTATAGGCGTAGTATAAAACAATCCATTCATCCTGGCACCTATTCCCTGCACTATCTCGGGTTTATTGACTATTACGGTCCCTGCGCCATCACACACTACCACTGCCGCATCGATGATTTTCTTCTTTAAACAATACATCAATATCTCCGATGCCCCGAAAGGCACAGATATCTCCCGTTTGATTATTTCCCTTTTATTGGTAAAAAATCCAAATTTATCTATTTTTTGTTCTACGGAAGATCTTATGGAAAGCTTTAACGAAGATCCCCTTAAACTGCTGCCGTTTTTCTTATAACACCTGAGACCTTTATATAAATAATTTGCAAGCGGGCAATATATCATATATGGTTCCGTCAGACCTATGATCTTTCCGTTGGAAACAGCAACAAAAGAAGAATAAAATCTAAAGATATGCAAATCCCTGTATTTGCCGGGATTGATTTTTAATTTTTTAAATAATGTATTAATTTTCATAGATAAATTTCATTTTTGTATATTCCATCATCCGAACACAAGGGCTTTTCGCAACGATCTTCTTTTCCACAACATTTTTGCCCGTCATATTCTCCGATAATATTTCTTCCTGAAAAAACATTGCTAACAGAAAACATACTAGTTAGCTTATTACTGCCACAATATTTGCACTTTTTTTCTCTTTTTGTCTACAAAACTCCCTCAATAAAACCATTTGTTTTTCCACAATCTGCATACTTGTATTCATAAATAGGCATATAGTCCCCTTTATTTTCCAAAAACCTCTTTGATTAATTTTCTATGAGCCATAAAAGGAATATAAGGCATACTATTCTTCTTAACAAACTTTGCTTCTTGCACCTCGCTGTTTATAGAAAGATTATCATGCATTGCCTTAACCATATAACCTACAACTAATAGACTTCCGTATTCTTCGGTATTTTGGACATAAACTCCTACCAACCTCATAATCTTTCCATCTATTCCAACTTCCTCTTTCAATTCTCTTAAACAAGAATCTTCAGGAGTTTCGTTTAATTCAATAAAACCTCCAGGTAAAGCCCAACTCCCCTTGCCCGGATCAAGGTTCCTTTTAGCTATCAGCATTTCCCCTTTTTTGTTTACTGCTACGCAAGATGTAACAGGAAGCGGATTTTTATAATATACCCATCCACATTTTTGGCAAACCAGTCTCACATGTCCATCTATCCTAACCTTACTCAAATAGTATCTGCATAAAGGACAAAATTTATAGACCTGTTTAATCACTTTAATTTTCCAATTTCTTCCAAGGTTTTTTCTGCAATAACTTTTTCTCTGTTAAAATACTTTTTCATCCTTTCCAAACACTTCCATTTCTCTTTTTCATCACCAAGAGATTTTGCACAGGTATCCATAAATTTTTTTGTCATCTCTACATTCTTTTTCACATCATAAGGTGTCTTTTCACTATCGTGTCTTACTGCTTGTTCTGGGCATATACTATGGCAAGTACCGCAATGAATACATTCATCCATATTTATTCCTGCTTTCCTGTTTTCCATTGAAATTGCTTTTGCCGGACATTTTTTTATACATATTCCACAGCTATTACACCTTTCTGTATCAATCCAAGGCATTTTACCTCCTTTTTAAGTTTTCAAACAGCAGCTTCTTTCACCAAATATAACTGTTCCGAGCCTTATGATATTAGCTCCCTCTTCAATTGCAACCTTATAAGAATTCGACATCCCCATAGAAAGATATTTCATTTGAACATTAGGAATATTCCTCTCCTTAATCCTGTCAAATATTCCCTTTGTTTTCTTAAAATAAGGCCGCACCTGTTCAGGATCCCCTGTTCTCGGCCCCATTGTCATTAATCCTTCAAGTTTCAAATATCTCATTTTTGATATTTTAACTGCTAAGGATTCCACCGCTTCATAACTGGGCTCTAATCCGGATTTTGACATCTCAGTTCCTATATTGATCTCAATTAAAACAGAAACTTCTTTATTCAATTTCTCTGCTCTTTTATTTATATTTTCTGCAAGGTCGGCAGAATCAATTGTCTCAATACAATCAAATATTGCCAATGCCTTATTTATTTTATTTTTTTGCAGAGAACCAATCATGTGCCATTTTACTGTTTTTGCTTCATCTTCTAATACTTGATGTATCTTCTCTGCTTCCTGCACATAATTCTCACCTATAATCTCCGCGCCTGCATCAATAACTTCCTGTATTTCTTTAACGCTTTTCATCTTACCGGCTAAAACTATTTTTACGTCAGCAGGAATTTCGTTCTTAATTCTTATAAAGTTACTCTTTATACTCATCTAGAAACCTTTCCCCCTGCCTTTTCTTCTACCTCTCCTAAACCCACCTCTGTTAGAACCGATTCCTAACAAGGAATAATTCTTTCCTGCAAAAAATGGTATACGCCCTTTATGGATACTCATACCCTTCTTTGATGAATGGAATTCAATTGCCCCCGCAGGACAGGCATTAATACATCTTCCGCATTCAATACACTTTGAAACATGAACTTTAGCTATTCCTTTCAATAAATATATTGCTTCTGCCGGACATATGTTTATGCAAGCTCCGCATCCTTTACATTTGTCTTTATTAATATAAATCATTAAGCACCTTCTGCTACTTTCGCATCTTTTTGGATCATCTCAAATACTTTTTCAGCTGCCAGTGATATCGGCTCCATGCCGGGATCCGGCGATAATTCAGGCTGTCCCGCGCATCTTATTGTAGTTAAATCCAATACTTTTAAGCCGCACCTTATTGCAAGAGACAACATATCAATATGTTTAACAGGCGATTCAGCATCACTTATAATCTGGCCCCCAATTATCTTTTCGCTTTCTTTATCAAAAACAAGTTTAACGGTATACGGCTTCTTTTCTCTCATCATAGAATGCTTGCTTGCCGAGCTTTGTTTAGAGCTGATTGCATTTATGCCTTCACTGTTCGCTTCTGATTCACTAATACCAGTACCTGCAATTGATTTATCATAAAATTTTGTAGCAAAACCATTAAGAAGTGCGGGATATTCTATCTTATAACCCAAAATATTTTTGGCTATTACCCTTCCTGCTATTACTGCATTTGGACGCAGCTGGCCGAGTATCGGCTTGCCGGTTACATGGCTCTTATACTGTATAATATCTCCTCCTGCATAAACATCAGGATCAGAAGTCTGCAAATTAGTATCCACCTTTAATCCTAACTCACCTATCTCAAGCCCTGCTTTTTTAGCTAATTCTATATTAGGCTGGGCCCCTGCTGATATAATCACCATCTCTGCGCTTATTTCTTCACCCGAAGAAAATACGACTTTTTCCACCTCCTTTTTACCTTCGATTGATTTTACTTTTTCAGACAAACGCAAATCAATACACTTTTCTTTCATATATGTATGCAGATCTTCGCTCATATCCGCATCTAATATCTTTGGCATAACCTGATTAAGCATCTCAACCAATGTGACATTTACTCCATTACGGGAAGCCAGATAAGCAATTTCTATTCCTATTGCTCCGGCGCCTATCAACACAACATTTTTCACGCGCTTTGAGTTTATCCAGTTTAAAATGTTTATTGCATCACCGCTTGTACGCAGATAAAAAACTCCCTGCAAATCAATGCCTTTAATTGGCAGGACCGCCGGCTTTGCTCCTGTTGCTAAAATAAGCTTATCATATGAGTATGTATTGCCGTCATCAGTAGTTACTATCTTTGACTGCCTGTTTATGCCCACCGCTCTGACATTAACCAGTTTAATATCTTGGCTTAAAAAAATATTATCATCTTTATATGAAGGCTCTACCATAACATTCCCGCAACAAATATAAGGCGTTGCGCATCGTGTTAGAAGCCCTTTTTCTTCCTGCTCCCTAATTATTGTTACATTTAAAGAAGGTTTCAACTTCTTTAAAGTCCTTGCTGCCAAAGCGCCACAACCTGAACATCCTATTACTACTATTTTACCTGCCTGACCCATTCCTTCCTCCATAAATTTAAACTTTCCCTCTTCTGATTAAAGTCTTTTCTGCGCTAATCGGTTTAACTTCTTTTTTCTTTGCTTCATAAACAGAAATAACATTCATACCTTTAAAATATCCTGATATTTCCTCTACCTCTTCTCTTGGCAACGGCTTTACTTTACAAGGCCTTAAAGGAGTATTTATCTGCACTTCATCAGGATTCATTTCCCTGGCTATTTTTGCTATATTCTCTGCCTTATCCTTGTTTTCTTTGATGAACATAATCTGCAAAGCCAACTTACCGGTATATTCAGCTCTGAACTTTTTCAATCCATCCAGTATTAAATCAAACGTTATCTCCTTTACAGGCTTGTTTATTTGACTTAATGTTTCCTGCGAGTCAGCATCCAGCTTTGCTACAACAAAATCAGCTGCTAATAAATCCTTTCGCACTTCTTCTTTATGCAGTAAAGACGAATTAGTTATAACCGCTGTTTTAGCTATATCCAATGATTTTACGGCTTTAATCATATACCACAAATTTTTAGCCAGCGTAGGCTCGCCGCGGCCTGAAAACGTTATGTAATCTATCGGCACCGAAGGGAGCGATTTTATTTCCTTTATAATTTCTTCTGTCCAAACATATATTTTTCTTTCTAAGGTAAAAACAACCGTTTTACCTATCTGACAGTAAATACAATCAAACGAACATATCTTATCCTCATTTGAGAGCGGGTCAATCCCTAAAGAACTGCCGAGCCGCCATGAAGGAACCGGACCATATATATAATTGAAATCTTTATTTTCCATATTGTTTACTTCCCGTTTTACCTATTCTTTTCCGTACAGATTTTATTTTACCTTTCATTGTAAGTTTTTTATCGGTTCGCTCGTCAATTTTAATGGTTGTAACAACCCGTTTAACTCTCTTGCTGAAAGCTCTTCCATGCATTTTTTTACATACATTTAATACATGGTTTAAATCGCCTTCTATTATGGTACCCATAGGTTTAAGCTGATATTTCAGTTTATGCTCTTTTTTAAGTATTTCCAAAGCTCTTGCAACAAATTTGCTTACTGAAGCTGTGTTAGTCCCTACGGGCACAATACTAATTTCTACAATAGCCATAACTTTTAAAACCTCGCTCTTACTTTATAATTAATCCTTTCAAAAAACGGCAGATAATCTATGATAAGCTTACCTGACAAATGGTCTATCTCATGCTGTAAAACCCTTGCCAGCAATCCTTCCGCTTTTATTTCTACCGTTTTTCCGTTATTATTTAATCCTTCGACAACTATTTTATAAGTGCGCTTTACATTCACTCTCTTTTCAGGGACACTAAGGCATCCTTCTTCCATCTCATCAATCCCGCTTCTTTGGACTATTCTTGGATTGGCCAACTTAACAGCACCTTCCCCTATATTCGCCACAATTAACTGCTTTGAAATACCTATCTGAGGCGCAGCAAGACCTACGCCTCTGTAATATTTCATTGTATGCAGCATTCTGTCAAAAAGCGCTGTATCTTCCCTTGTAATTCCCCTTACAGGTTTACATTTCTTCCTTAGTATTCTTAAAGGATACTGTTTAACGTCTAATATCTCCATAATTACACCGCTACTTTTGATAGTACAAAATAATATCTCCGACTTTGCACTTCGAACCTAATGAACAAATATGTTTTGCAATAACAGGACACTTTGCCATCAGTAAGAAATATACGGGCCTCTTTGAATCGGATAATGCCTCAAAATTTCCCTGGCCCTTGCTTATAACCATATCAGCCTGTTTGTATTCCTTTAAAAAATATTTATTACAAAACCTTAAAATTGTACCGGGAGTATCTAATCCGCTGCTCATTACTTCCGTTATCTTGTCTAATCCGCATGCGGCCGCATCCTCTTCCAAAGCATCGTTAATAATAGGCTTCTCCTTTACCACATAAATAATTTTTTTATTTTTATCCATTCGTATTATTTCTTCAATCAGTAGCTTGTCAAAAACGGTTTCTCCTGCATTATCAGCTAAATAAAGTATTGTTTTTGCCTTTTTTAAAGCTTTTTTAAATCCCGCATAATCAAAAATTGCCTTATTCTCATCTTTTATGGACTTATACTCTTCTTTAAGTATTTTGGCTATTTCCTCTTCGATATTTAATGTATTTTTTGCACCGTAATCTATGATGTTGCCTGCAATCGCAAGCTCTATGGCAGTCAACATCCTGTCATTAGAATGCGTTAATTTTCTTTTAAGTGCCCCGTAAATACTTAAAGCAAGTTTATTGCTTTTCTCCTTTATTTTTTTATACGGGTCGTTCTTTCCCGTTATCTTTTTTACAATCCTGTAAATAAGCCTCCCTGTTTCCGGAGGAGAAGACGTTAAAACGAATTTAGGCAAAGTTCTGGCAACTTTGTCAATAACCTTTTTCTGGGTCTCCTCATTCGCACCGGCAAGCCTTGCAAACTCAAGAGACTGTTTTATAAAACACGGAAAACAATCCAAATATGTTTTCATATTAATTTCTTATCAATGGTACCGTCAGGAAGCATGTTGTCAGGATGATATTTGCCCTCATCTTCCATCTGCCTTCTTACGCATTTCGAATTATCGCCCCAGCAATAGTGTTCCACCCACTTCTTATCCAGAATGCCCTTCTCATAAAATCTCTTAAGAGGGCAGCAACTGTACCAAAAACATGTTTTTCTGTTATTTTTTACCATTCAATGAATTAAGAATCCTGTCAATAATGTTTTCAATTATGCGGCTTGTTTTATCTTCACGTTTACTATTAATAATCGGCCTTCCCGAATCACCGAGCTTTACCATCTCAGGCTCCAGGGGAATCCTGCCCAGGAACTCTACACCCATATCATTAGCCGCCTTTTCTCCCCCTCCGCTGCCGAATAAATCTATCTCTTTATTGCAGTGGGGGCATATGAATCCGCTCATGTTTTCTATTACGCCCGTAAATCTGATATTCAATTCTTTTGCAAATGAGATGCTTTTTCTTGCATCAAGGATAGCAACATCCTGCGGTGTAGTGACAACTATTCCTCCGTCTATTTTTTGTATCAGCTGGCATACACTTAGAGGTTCATCCCCTGTGCCGGGAGGCGAATCAATAATCAGGTAATCTAATGGACCCCAGTTTACTTCGCTCAAAAATTGTCTTATCACCCCCATTTTCATGGGGCCCCTCCATATAATAGGCTGATCCTGGTTTTCCATAATCAAAGCCAAACTAACAGCTTTTAGATTAGGTAAAGCTTCCATTGGTTCCATCCCCAATTCAGAACCAGCAAGCCTTTGACCCTCTAGCCCGAGCATTTTCGCTATATTAGGACCATGCACGTCCACATCCAGTATTCCTACTTTATACCCCCTGTTTGCCAGGCCACATGCAATATTTACTGCTGCTGTTGTTTTGCCAACACCTCCTTTACCACTAAATATCATCAGCTTATTCTTAATCCGCGACAAATTGCTTTGAAGTCTTTGATCCAGTTCTTTTTCTCTGGCAGTTTGTGTTTCCATAACTTTACCCTCTAAAAGAAAAGCGGGAATATTGTACTCTAATTGCTCTTATCAAGAGTGGATATTTCCCGCCTGACTCTTTTAATTAACAAACATATTAAACATTTTTTTCGGTATTCCTATTGCCATGGTTTCTCTTCCTATTTCAGCATATTTACGGGAATCATCACAGCCAAATGAAATGCATATTTTGTTTTTAGTATATGTATTAACGGCTATTCCGCCGCAAATAGACATCATGCTTGTTATTGACACATCAAGCATTTTACCCGCATTGTTCTGATAAATGTTTACTACTTTCATAACTTCTTCAGGGGGCATATATGACATGACAAGATCAGGATCTCCCTCTATATTTAATCCTATATAGTTTATAGACCTTTTCATACGGGGAACTGATGTGAACAATGATGTCAGTAAACTATTCTTAATATCTCTTGATTCTTGACACATCTTTAAAGGAGAGTATATGTGCGAGTCCCACCCAAACGCATGTTTTGCGCCTTCACATGAAATGCTTTTTTTATCCAGCAATACAGGATGCATTATTGCCTCTTTCGTAGCTTCGCAAAACCTGACATTTCTTAACAGTTCTGCTTCTGTTTTCGGCTTCTCATTGTAGAACTTAATCTTGATCCAATGGCTTCCAAAATGATCTGAAAAATCCGAATTAATTGTGCTCATTTTCTTTATTCTCCTCCTTATAATAAAATAATCTCTTACATCTTACTTGATGCGTCCTGGGAAGCAAGAACAATCGGGTACATAGTAGGGGCGCTGGTAAGATAAGGATGCGTGGCCATTTGCAGAGTATCGAGCTCTATATCCGACATTCTTTTCTGAATAGCCACTCCTATCAGATTTATCATCTCTCCGCACGACATCCCGCCTGAAACCTGGCCTCCCATTATAATTCCTGACTGCTTTGAAAAAATCAGTTTAACTTTTATTTTACTAGCATTCGGCAGAGTGCCTGGATGTTTGTCCATGCCTTCCGCATTCCCTGTTACAATTTCAAACCCCTCTTTTTTTGCATTATTTTCTGTAAGCCCCGCCGAACCTAATACAAGGCCGTCAATATAAGTTGAATAAATCGCAATCGTACCTTTATTCTCACGAACCACTTTCAGTTTATAAAGATTTGCCCCTGCTATTCTTGCTTCAGCTGTAGCTGTTGAGGCAAGTAAAACAGGCGCATCCTTTCTGGTATAAAAATCCCTCTTTCCTGCACAGTCGCCCACGGCAAAAATATCCGGGTCAACCGTACGCATATATTCATCAACCCATATTCCTTTGCCTTTTCCGATATCCAGCCCGGCATCAACAGCCAGTTTTATATTAGGGACTGCCCCTACGCCAAGAATAATGCTGTCTACAGTAATCTCTTTTCCTCCTGATAGGCGTACCTTTTCCACCTTATCCCTGCCTAATATTTCTTCAACACGCGTATTTGTAAAAACATTTACGCCTTTTGACCTTAATTTTTCCTCGGCAATACTTGAAAATTCAGAATCAAAGGAATTATTCAGCAAATTAGGGAACATCTCGACTAGATATACATTCGAACCCTGAATCTTTGAGATTTCATCCGCAAACTCAACGCCAATAAAACCACCTCCGATAATCAGCACATTCTTTGTTTTCTTCACTTTCTCAACAGAGTTTTTAAGATAGTTCATATCCTTGTATATAGGATAAACGCCTTCTTTTTCGATACCTGGTATCGGCAGTTTAATGGGAGATGAGCCAACCGCCAAAATCAATTTATCATAAAAGTATTTATTGTCATCGGAATCCTCTACAGTTTTGTTTTTACGGTCAATTTTTTTTGCCTCACTTGCTACAATGTCAATATTGTTTTTCTCGAGGGAAGCGTTGCCAAGTCTGTTTTCATCCGGATTTTTCAGGCTTGAAAACATGTACGGTATTCCGCATGGTATGCATCCATCAGCTACGCTTTTCATAACGATAATCTTTTTCTCGGGATAATACTTCTTTGCTGTCACGGCACTGATAATTCCTGCCGGGCCGCCTCCGACTACCAAAACATCTACTCTTTTTTCCATAACTTATATCTCCTTTCTCTTTGTATTCTTTAGTTTTAAAATAAAACATCAGCTAACTTATCTCATTTTTTTCGTTAATAAATGTTCATATTTATATTTATTCATCGTTCTTTTCGTAGCCTATTAGAATATTGTGAAGCTTATTGCCATGCTTTTTAACCTTGAATCCTTTATTTTCAAGATATTTGCCGATTTTATTGAAATCCACGGCTTCATAATCATGGCTGCTTCCGTTGGAGGAATGCATTTTGCCAATCATATCCATCCCACACCGGCTAAAATCACCTAACACTATTTTCCCCTGCGGTTTTAAAATACGCAACATCTCATTTATTGCGGGCATAACATCTCCTATGTGATGTAAGGTATTGCACGAAATAATGGTGTCAAAATTATTTTCTACGAACGGCATGTTCCGGGCATCAGAAACCACAAGCTTAACATTACCCGCTAACCCCAAATGAGACAGCACAGAAAAGGCAAATTCCCGTTCTTGTGGGGAAATATCAATAGATGTGAAATGATAACCTTTCTGTGCAAGGGCTGTGGTTAAATAGCCCTTGCCAGTACCTATTTCGAGTATATTTCCGCTAATAGGTTCGGCTTTTGACAGAAAAAACTGACGTGACAATTCCCTGTCATAACCGTTCTTCTTATCCCGTTCTATTTTTTGAATGTACTGATTATAGTAGCTTAATAATTGCGTTTCCAATAATTACCCCTTAGCCATCCGCTCGCCGCAATTTGGACAATTAACAGAATAACAGGGGACTCCTACCTGATGAGGAACCCTATTACCGCAACTTGGGCAAACACAATATCCTCCGGGTCCTGATCCCGGACGGTTGCCTCCTCCCATACCACGACCTCCGCCGCCGCCGCCGCGTCCTCTTCCGCCGCCACGGCCTCCGCCGCCACCAAAAAACCTACCACCGCCGCCTCTTCCTGATCCCGGGCCTCCGCCCAAAGGGCCTGTTCCATTTCCTCCTGGCATTTTAGACACCTCCTTTAAAATAATTCCGCCAAAATTAAGTAATCCTGTCTGTACTTTCTTTGATTTAAGCAATCCGCCTACAAAACTGCCTGCTTTTACAATTCCTCCTGCGACTCTTGCTAAAGGACCCTTCATTTTTTTATGGTCTGAAGAATAACTGACTATTTCTGCATTATGTACCTTATCTTTGTTTTCTTCATTATCCATAAAAATATCACCTCTTACTTAGACATTGATATTGCTTGAGTCGGACATTGGTCAACGCAAGCATTGCATTCTACACATTTATCATCAATAATTACTGCTTTATTATCCTTTATATCTATAGCTTCAAGAGCACATACATCTTTACATGCTCCGCATCCTGTACATTTTGTTTTGTCTATTTTAACAGCCATGTCTTTCTCCTCTTAAAAACTCTTCAAGAGGTGGCCCTAATATTAAGTCAGAGCCACCTCCTATCCCTTATCGCTCATTTATTTTCCTTTGATGCAGCTTCTAATTCACTAATCCGTTCATTTATGGCATTTATCTCTTCCTGCATAGCTTTGGCCTGCTCTTTAAGCATTTCAGCTTCCTGCTGTGGCGTCACATTTGACGCATAAGGATCACCATAATACGGCTCTGGATAAGGTGTATTTGGGCCCCATCCTGCAGCAGGTCCGAACCATCCGTAACCTCGGCCTCTGCCAAATCCTCTGCCCCAGCCTCGGCCTCTGCCAAATCCTCTGCCCCAGCCTCTACCCCATCCACGGCCCCAACCACGGCCTCTGCCTCCAATTGGATTAGCATAACCCGGCATAGAGTATCCTGCGCAATATCCGGCTGCTCTACCTGTCATTGGCCCCATTCCTCCAGGACCTGTTCCGTCTCCACCTGGCATATAAATCACCTCCTTCTTAAATAATTTTCTTATCCTTATTGGTAATGATAATTATTCTCATTAAAAACGAAAAAAATATAAATCTTACTCGGTTTCCTTACATTCACTGCATAATCCACGAAACTGTATTATATGATCTTCAATTTTGAAGTTGTATTTTTTCGACAATCCCTGTTCAGCCTTTTTGATAAACTCCACTTCATCATTTATGAACTCAGTATAATCAATCACTCTCTTGCATTTCCTGCATACCAGATGATGATGGTGGTGTTCTTCCCTGGATTCTTTGATTAATTCGTAACGGGCTTTTTTATCCCCAAAATCAAACTTCATTACAACTCCCAGTTGCACGAGCCATTCAAGAATCCTGTAAACCGAAGACAGCCCTATCATAGGATATACCTTGTGAACTTCAAGGTATATGTCCTCTGCGCTTAAATGTTTGGATGTTTTTGATAAAACATCTATAACGCTTTGTCTTGGTATTGTAAGCCTGTGTTCCAAACCACGAAACCTTCTCGCCCACCATCCGGGCGGCCCTCCGAATCCTTTTGGCATAATGCTCAACTCCTTTTCATATGGTAATGATAACTATTCCCATTCCCATTACTATTTTAGCAGGTTTATCCCTTTTTGTCAAGACCCTATCAATAAATAAACCCATAGAGCATATCTATGGGTTTATCTATTTTATTATGTAACAGCTTTTAAACTATAAAGCTACTTCAACACCTAAATATATAGTCCTGCCTTTATACATAGGAGCAGTCATGGCTGCATAATCCCAGTTCGGCAACCATACTTCCGTACCAAGCAGGTTATCTATCTGCAGCAGGAAAGCAAAACCGCTGCCGATGTTCCAACCCGCAAGCTTCTTCATGTCAAACCTGCCGTAAAAACTTGCAAGATTATACGCATCGGGGTCAGGATTAACTCCCCCTGTATTGTATTTACTGTCCAGGGAGCCCTGGTAAGAATCAAACAAACTGAGAGTCATCCCCTTTTCTGATTTATAGCTAACGCCCAGCTTTGCAGTATTTTGCGGAATCGGAGTAACATCCTCTACACCGTCCTTGTTTTTGCTGGTTTGATAAAGCACTGAACCTAGAAGCAGGAGCTCTTTATTAACGTAATATTTTCCTTCAGCTTCAACTCCATTGGCTTCTATTTCACTCATATTGTTATAAGTATTAATTGGCATACCATTGACTACAAAATTCACCCTGTCCTGATCAATGATATCAGTCTGCTTGGAATTAAAATAATTAATCCCGCAAAACAGCTTCTCTTTATGATAATTAATGCCTATATCATAAGTTTCAACTTTTTCAGGTTTTACATCAGCTTGACCCATTATAGCAGGAAAAAAGTCCATATACCTTTCATTTATACTGGGGGCACGAAATGCCTGGCTGTAAAGCACTTTAATGTTTGTGTTTTCAACAGGGTATAATATTACCCCAACTCTGGGCACTGTGTCAAAATCATCAATGTTTTTTTCCTTGTTTGACTGCGCACCAGCTATAACCTTCACTTTTTCATGAGCCCAATAGTCTGCCTGCAAATATAGCGCATAATTGTAGGTATCACCTCCTGATACCTGTCCTAGTCCGGTGACACATTCGCTTCCTTCAATACTGCCGTATAATCCTCCTGCAACCAATCTCAACTTTTCCATTGGATTAAAATAGTTTGTCCACTCAATAATGGCTTCGTAAGAATCCCTGAGCGTGTTAGGGAAGTCATTTGATGTCCAGAACCATGAACGCGTATAGGTTGTATTAATGTCCATATTCCATTTATCATTTACCGTATAATTATATTCAAGGTTCATAAATTGCTTCTGCCAATATGAAATCCCGCATGACTGCCAAGGGGGGACAGTAAACCCGGTTCTATAATTATGATATGACGACATGAGCCGCAAATTCTTATAGTTCATTTCAAGATAGCTTCCGTTACCTTCGTTTGGTATAGTAGGATTATATGTTCCAATTAATCCTGTAAACATGCTTTCGGCTTTCCACTCAACTTCCCAGTCCGGTTTTTTTATGCCCTTTCCTGCAACAAGGAAATTAAAATCGTCTTTATTATACATCATACTTGCCATTCCATTATACGCGCTGGATTCTCCGGCCATAGCTGTTACAGATATTTCGTTCTTTTCAGCTTTTTTTGTGATTATATTGATTATCCCGGAAAAAGCGCCCGAACCGTATAAAACGGAGCCAGGCCCTCTTATAACCTCAATTCTTTCAATAATGTTTACCGGGAATGTCTCAAGCACATCAGTTGCAATCCCCCCCTCCTGTACTTCACGGATCGGCCTGCCGTTAATCAGGTAAAGAACATGACTTGACGATGCCTTAAATTGGTCACCACGAACAGAAATCACGCTGCGGTCAGTCATATAAATCGTGCTCCCAACCAGGCTTGGAATGCGTTCAAGGATGTCTTTTAATGTAGTCCCACCGAATCTTTCTAATTCGTCTTTGGTTACAACTGAGATAACACCCGGTGCATCAGACAATTTCTCGGAAACTTTAGAAGCAGTTACAACGTCAATATCCATAAATAAAAGATCTTCCAAGGATGCCCTTTCACTGTAGGCATAATTTGAGGTCAACAAGATG
>JAFGIL010000005.1 GCA_016929635.1 Endomicrobiales bacterium | reverse complement strand
TATGTCATATCAAGGCGTTATAGAAAAATACAAAAAGTATCTCCCGGTTACTCAAAACACACCAATAGTCACGCTGCTTGAAGGCAATACCCCCCTGGTGCCGGCGGCAAATCTTGCAGAAAAGATAAAGTTTCCAGGTGAAATTTATCTTAAATACGAGGGTCTAAACCCCACCGGTTCTTTTAAGGACAGGGGAATGACAATGGCTGTTTCGAAAGCTCTTGAGGAGAAAAGCAAAGCCGTAATTTGCGCCTCCACCGGAAACACGTCCGCATCGGCTGCTGCATATGCTGCCCGTTCAGGCATTAAGTGTGTGGTTTTGATTCCTCACGGCAACATCGCGCTGGGCAAGTTATCGCAGGCGTTAATAGAAGGGGCGGAAGTTCTGGCGGTTGATGGGAATTTTGACGTTGCATTAAAGCTTGTCCTGGAGTTAAGCCAGAACTATCCTTTAACATTAGTAAATTCATTAAATCCTTTCAGGATTGAGGGCCAGAAAACAGCTTCTTTTGAAATTTGCGAGGTTCTCGGGCGTGCCCCTGATTTTCAGTGCATGCCCGTAGGCAATGCAGGCAACATTACTGCTTACTGGAAAGGGTACAAGGAGTATAATAAAGAGAAAAAAAGCGGGCTGCCAAAAATCATGGGTTTCCAGGCAGAGGGCTCGGCTCCCATAGTCAGAGGTTATCCTATAGAAAAACCGGAAACGCTCGCAACTGCAATCCGTATAGGAAATCCTGCCTCATGGAAGACAGCGGTTGAGGCGCGGGATGAGTCCGGCGGCGTCATTGACATGGTAAGCGATGACGAAATAGTTGCAGCATACAAGCTTCTGGCAAGCTATGAGGGAGTTTTTGTGGAACCTGCCTCAGCAGCTTCTGTTGCGGGCCTGATAAAGTACATTAATAATGGATATTTTAAAAACATGAAAGATATAAAAGTTGCCTGTATACTTACGGGTCACGGGCTTAAAGACCCGGACCGCGCAATAAAGTGTGCTGCTGAGCCTAAAAAAGTAAAAGCTGACATGAAAGAAGTCTTAAAAGCAATAGGCTTATAGGAAAAGTTAATGCAAAACGGAAAAAACCGCGAATCATGGGGTTCAAGGATGGGAATTATTCTTGCCGTTGCAGGAAGCGCCCTGGGGCTGGGGAATTTTCTAAGGTTTCCCGTCCAGGCTGCTAACAACGGCGGCGGAGCGTTCATGATTCCGTATTTTGTTGCGTTTTTGCTGCTGGGGATTCCTCTGATGTGGATTGAATGGACAGCAGGAAGGTTCGGCGGCGGGTTCGGGCACGGCACTGCACCGGGAATATTCCATTCCATGTGGGAAAAAAACAGGTTTATCAAATATTTCGGGGTAATAGGTATATTCGGGCCGATGGTGATTTTCATTTACTACACATACATCGAGTCCTGGCTTTTAGGGTATTCGTTTTTCTCGCTGACCGGAATGCTTTCAAAAGTTTCGGACCAGTCCGGCATGGAATCTTTTTTAAACGGGTATCAGGGCGTTGTGTCCAACGAATATTTTTCCGGGCTTAAATGGGCATATATTTTCTTTGTGATTACTTTTATATTAAATATCAGCGTTATTTATTATGGTATCCGTAGCGGTATTGAAAGGCTGTGCAGGCTGGCAATGCCCATTCTTTTATTTTTCGGGGTGATTTTAGCAGTCAGAGTATTGACTTTAGGCACGCCCGATCCGGCAAAGCCTGAATGGAATCTTTTAAACGGCCTCGGGTTCTTGTGGAATCCGAATTTTAAGGCGCTTCTGGATGCGAAAGTATGGCTTGCCGCAGCAGGCCAGATATTTTTTACGTTAAGCGTAGGTATTGGCGTAATCCTTACGTATGCAAGTTATTTGAAAAAGAAAGACGATGTTGCCCTGTCAGGGCTCACGTCGGCAACTACCAACGAGTTTGCAGAGGTTATACTCGGGGGAAGTATTGTCATACCAGCAGCTTTTGTGTTTTTCGGGCCGGCCGGAATCGAGAAAGTTGCGCAGAGCGGGGCTTTTAACCTGGGATTTGTGACAATGCCCCTGATATTCAAAAAAATATATCTTGGCTCTGCTTTTGCATTTATGTGGTTCGGGCTCCTTTTTCTTGCGGGCATAACCTCTTCGGTATCCCTTGCACAGCCTGCAATCGCTTTTCTCGAAGATGAGTTCAATGTTACAAGAAGAGACGCTGTTTCTGTCTTTGGCACAATCACATTTATATTCTGCCAGCCAGCGATATTTCTGTTAAGCAGGGGCGTGGTGGATGAGCTTGATTTCTGGGGAGGGACTTTTTGCCTTGTCTTGTTTGCAACCATAGAGACGATCCTTTTTGCCTGGGTTTTCGGGATAGACCGCGCATGGGAAGAAATACACCACGGAGCGGATATAAAAATCCCGAAGTTTTATAAATATATAATAAAATACGTAACGCCTTTATTCTTAATTGTCATAATGGTTTCATGGTTCTGGCAGCAGGGTTTGCCGACTATTCTGATGGAAGGTGTCTCGCAGGACAACAAACCGTTTATACTTATGACCAGGCTCATACTTGTAGGCATGTTTGCATTGCTGGCAGTGCTTGTAAACGTGGCATGGAGAAACAGGAAACCGAAATAGCAATATAAAAAAGGAAGGAAAAAATGACAAATGCAGGATGGATTCTTATGGTATTGTCATGGGGCGTAATACTGGGGCTGTTCATATTTTGTTTTTATAACATTTTTAAAGAGCGGAACGAATCCGGCGATAAAAAAGCTACTCATTAAAAACGGAGGTTATTTGATATGGAAGAGATCAAGAAACCGGAAGTCAAAATCGAGATTGACGAAAACACTGCGCAGGGTGTGTACGTAAACCTTGCAATGATAGGCCATTCGGGCGATGAGTTCATAATAGATTTTATCTTTTTGCAGCCCCAGAACCCTAAGGCAAAAGTCCGCTCAAGAATTATAACGTCTCCGGGCCATGTAAAGAGGCTCATGGCTGCGCTGAAGGATAACATTACCAAGTATGAGGCAAGGTTCGGTGAAATAAAAGTTACCCCCAGGCCGGAAGACAACAGAAAAGTAGGGTTTTATCATTAATTATTTTTGAAGGAATTCTATGAAAGTTGAACTAATCTGCATAGGCACAGAGCTTCTTACCGGAAAAACTAATGCCAATATTTCTTATATAGGGGATAAGCTGAGCACAATCGGGCTCGATTTATGCCTGGCTGCGACCGTGGGGGATAAAACCGAGAATATTAAAAAAGCATTCCAGCAGGCCATTGAAAGAAGTAACATAATTATTTCAACGGGGGGGCTAGGCCCCACTTTTGATGATTTGACCAGAGAGGCTGTGTCAAAAGTCTTAAACAAGCCGCTGGTTTTAAACAGGGAAGTATTAAGTACGATTGCCCAGCATTTTGTAAAGCGGAACATCGAGATGCCAAAAAACAACGAACGCCAGGCATACATAATCGAGGGGGCAAGGTTTATTTTAAACGAAGCAGGAACTGCCCCGGGCCAGATAATAGAGTTTACGAAGAATAAAAAGAAAACAGTGATAATACTTCTGCCGGGCCCGCCGCGCGAAGTACAGCCGATGTTTGAAAAAATCGTATTTCCGTATCTGAAAAAATATGAGACCGGATTCAAAAGAAGTGTTGTTTTGCACATATGCGGGCTGCCTGAGTCAAAGGTAGACGAAAAAATTCTTCCTATAGTAGAGGCGGAAAGGAAGCTTGAGGCGGAAAACGTAACTTTTTCCATTCTGGCGCACCAGATGATTATAGATATTAAAGTTGACGTTTCCGGAAAAGATGAGATGCTGGTGGATGAAATACTGGGAAACATAAAACACGAACTGTATGATGTATTAAAGGAAAATATTTACGGAGAAGACAGAAAAACCCTGGAGATTGTCGTTGGAGAGCTTTTAACCAAAAACAGGAAAACATTTTCCGTGGCTGAGTCCTGCACAGGCGGGATAATAGCCCACAGGCTCACAAATATTCCCGGCAGTTCCTTATATTTCAAACAGGGGTTGGTGGTTTATTCAAACGAGTCAAAAGTAAAAGTCCTGGGGATTAATGAAGAGACTCTGCAGCAGTACGGAGCGGTATCGGCACAGACAGCATTGGAGATGGCTGAAAGCATGAGAAATATAGCAAACACGGATTATGCAATCTCTGTGACAGGAATTGCAGGCCCTTCGGGGGGAACCCAGGATAAACCGGTAGGGCTGGTTTACATAGGCTTGTGCGGGCCAAATATAAAAGAAGCTTATAAATTCCATCTTTACGGTGCCAGAGTAGAAGTCCGCCAGAGAGCCGCGAATCAGGCCCTGGATTTGCTGCGCAGGCAGCTGCTCAGGGATGCCCGGATTGTAAAGAAATAAACATGCGTTTGTTCATAGCATTAAATATTCCAGACGATTTAAAAAACAAGATAGCAGACGTACAGAATAATTTAAAAAGGTCTTTAAGCGACGTTAAATGGGTCGGGCAAAGGAACTTTCACTTAACCCTCAAATTTCTGGGCGAAACCCCGGAAGAAAAAGTAAACGATATAATTTCGTCTCTTACGAATGCCGTATCAAACTACGGGAAATTCCAGGTTGCATTTTGCGGCACCGGGGTTTTCCCGGACATACACAGGCCCAGGGTTGTCTGGATAGGCATAAGAGAAGGAAAAGAAAAACTGGAAGCCCTGGCGGATAAAATTGAAGAAGAAATGTTCCTGCTGGATTTTCCGAAGGAAAAAAGAAAGTTCTCCGCACATCTGACGCTGGGAAGGGTTAAGTCGCAGAAAAATAAATATTCTCTGATTAAAAAAGTGATAGCAAATGAAAAAACAGAAGCCGGGTCGCACGATGTTTTGAGCATTGATTTAATGCAGAGCATTCTGCATCCGCAGGGACCTGAGTATATATGTTTAAAGTCCGTTTACATTTAGTAGTATATCGTTACGAGATAATTTTAGCATTTATTATTCTGATACTGACGGGCAGTATAGCAGTTTCATCACGGGATAATGAAAGAGCTTTCCCTCCTGTGCAGCGGTACCCCTATAAAATAGCGATTACATTTGATGACGGGCCTCATCAGAAATATACAAAGGAATTACTGGCATTTTTAAAGAAATACAACATAAAAGCAACTTTTTTCGTTGTAGGCGATCAGGTAATAAAATATCCCCAGCTCGCCAGGTTGATTTCACTGTATGGGCATGAGATAGAGAACCATACAACAACCCATCCGAATTTAACAAAACTGCCGGAAAAAAATATTAAAGAAGAGCTGGTTATGACCCGGGAGCTGATAAAGAACATTGCTGAACAAAAAAGTAAATATTTCCGCCCGCCAGGAGGGCATTACGATAACAAAGTAATAGAAGTGGCAAAAGATTTAGGACTGCGTATGGTTTTATGGACGGTTTTTCCCAAAGACCATGGCAATACACAGGCTGATATTATAAGTGAGCGGATTTTAGAACAGGCGCATGACGGCGGAGTGATTTTGCTCCATTCCGGGTCCAAGCAGACACTGGAAGCCTTGCCAAAAGTTATAAAGGAACTTCGGTATCGCGGTTATCATTTTGTAACCATTTCCCAGCTGCATAATTCTAATAAAGAAAAAGAATTAGTATGGCTTAAATAAGCCCTGATGCCCGATTAACGTTTTTCGGTGTTTAGTAATATAAACATTGACAATAACGTATTGAATAACGGGTATCCGGCATTAAATATTATGTCAAGAATATTAGCTATTGATTACGGAAAAAAAAGAATAGGGCTGGCGCTTTCAGATCCCCTGGGCATAACAGCAAACCCTTTATCAGTCCTTCACAGGAAGTCCCTGTCAGAAGATATTAAAAAGATTAAATCGATTATAGAAGAAAAAGAGGTAGGAAAAGTTGTCTTGGGTTTGCCTTTAAATATGGACGGTACCCCCGGCATTCTTACGGAAGAAATAAAGAGTTTTGCAAAGAAAATCGAAAAGGAAGTAAACATAGATGTCGAATTTCACGACGAGCGTTTAACAACGCATGAAGCGGAAAACCTGCTGATAGAGGAAGCAAACATGTCCAGGGAAAAAAGAAAAAAGATAAAGGATAAAATAGCCGCCTGTTTGATACTTAAGTCTTATTTGGAAAGCTATAAGTAAAATGCATATCTTAAAAGAACAATCACATTGGATAATAATTGCCCTTATTTGCCTGATTTCTTTGATTATTGCCTCTCCAAAAGGAGAGTTCCCTTTGAATGATGACTGGATGTATGCATATTCTGCAAAGCATTTATTTGAAAATGGGAGCATGAAGTTATGCGAGTGGGCTGCTCCAACAGTTGTTTTCCAGGTATTCTGGGGACGGCTTTTTTGTAAGTTATTCGGCAATTTCAGTTTTGAAGCATTACGTTTTTCCACCATTGCATTGAGCTGGACCGGAATAGTCTTTTTTTATCTTTTGTTAAAAAAGATGCATTATAACAAGACAGTTTCACTGCTAGGCACTTTTGTTCTTTTTTTTAATCCTTTATGGTTTCTACTTTCTTACACCTATATGACAGACGTACCTTATTTGGCGCTGAGCATAATAAGCGTTTATTTCTATTACTCCGGCATTGAATCAAAGAAGGATTCAATGCTGTTTGCAGGCGCATTTTTCGCGGGTTGTTCATATTTAATACGGCAATTAGGTATGGTTATTCCTCTTATGGTTTTGCTTTATTTATTTTTAACAAAATCACTGACCCTTCGCAAGCTCATTATTATTTGTGTTTTACCCTTAATTGTCGTATTTTTGCACAGATACTGGTTATTTTACATTCACGGTCTGACGTGGGCTCATAAAACAGGGCAGGATATAAAGATAGCTTTTGATAATATATTCTTAAAATTAGCCGGGTCATTTATTTACTTGGGAATTTTTGTAATGCCTTTTTCCTTCGGCATCATGTTTTCAGATAAAGCGGATAGAAAAACACAAACAAATTTAAATATCTATAAAAAGGCATCGCTTTATTTGGTTACTGTTTTTCTTATTATATTTATCTTGCTCTATGGCAAATTCCCTTATTTTGAAAATGTAATTAATGAATACGGGCTGGGCACAATTACCGCGCACAATATGTCATATAAAGCCTATGGTATTTTTTCAAAAATCTATATCTGGCATGCGTTAACTGTTTTAGGGGCTGTATCTTTTATAATATTTTTAAAATATCTTGTTGTTGAGCTAAAAATTAATTCGCCCTTATTCTTTATATTCCTGGTTTATGCCAGCCAATTTCTGGTATCTTTGATGAGATATAAGTTTTTTGACAGATACATTATGATATTACTACCCTTTGCTGTTATTGCCGGTGTTGCATTTATCAGTAAACGCAAAAATTATATGCCTGTCTTTGGTGTATTCCTTCTGATGATTATGTTTTATACTTATTCTGGAACAATTGATTATTTTAAATGGAATAATGCCAAATGGTTATTAGCAAATGAAGTTGTTAACAGGGGTTTCTCTCATAAAGAAATTGCAAATGGATTTGACTGGGATGGATGGTTTACCTTCAGCGAGAATCTTGAGAGGCTGAAGCTTTATAAGAAAACAGAGGAAATCGGGGAGTGGGAATGGCAGTCCCTTAATCCGTATAAGGTTATCATTACGTTCAAACCTCCGCAGGATTCCGAAGAACTTATATTAAAAATTCCTTACAGTACACCCTATGCCAGGAAGGATGAGTATTTATATGCGCGGAAGATTAATTAGAACCGTGATAATTGGTTTATTGTTAATTTATATAGCCGGGATGATAATTTGGTGGATGAAACTTCCTGATGAAAACGTGCTCATCGTTGTTCCCCAGGGATCCTCTGCATCTATAATCGCCAAAGAATTGAAAAAGGAGAAGATTATTTCGTCCGCAGGGATATTTTTGAATTTAGTTAAACTGACGGGAAACACCAAAAAACTTAAAGCAGGAACATATGAGCTTTCTCCGAGGGACAGCATTTTTAAAGTGATAAAGATGCTGTCGGAAGGCAGGGCAAAATACGTTCGCGTTACAGTACCTGAGGGTTTTACCGGCGTTCAGATAGCAGAGAGGCTTTCCCTGGAAGGCATTGTAGACAGGGAAAAGTTTTTAAGTATTGTTAATGAAAGGAAATTAGAGGGATATTTATTTCCTGAAACGTATTACTTTGAGAAAAATACTCCCGAAGATATGGTAGTTAATAAAATGCTGGAACAGTTTAATAAGAATTATACTCCCGAGATGCGCAAGCGGGCAAACGGAATGAGAAAGATGAATGAAAAAAAAATAATAACCCTTGCTTCAATCATAGAAAAAGAAGCTGTTGTGCCGCAGGAAAGGCCTTTGATTTCGGCGGTTTTTCATAACAGGCTGAAAAAAAGGATGTATCTTGAGTCATGCGCCACCATACTTTATGCCCTGGGTGAACACAAAGACAAACTGACATATGAAGATTTGGATATTAAATCCCCATATAATACATACAGACGTTTTGGATTGCCCCCTGGGCCCATATGCAGCCCCGGCCTTGAATCCATTAAAGCGGCACTCTATCCTGCTGATACGGAAGATTTATTTTTCGTTGCTAAAGGTTCAGGGACACATACCTTTTCCCAGTATTTTAAGGACCACATAAAAGAAAAGATAAAACGAAAAAGAAGGTTAAGAAATAAATAAAATCATTACTTTTTTGAATGGAACTGCCTTTTAGAAAGGCGGTATTTTAATATGAACCTTAAAAATGTACTGTTTTTTGTTTTTATAGCTGTTTTTTATTGGCTGGTGAGAGATGCTTTTATAAAAATGCCGCTGGAAAGAGATGAGGGCGAATATGCATACATTGCCAAGGTGATTGAGCATGGAGGAGTTCCTTACAGGGATGCATTTAACCAGAAACCGCCGGCTGTATTTTATACATATTTATTTATATTCAAAGTATTCGGGGAAAAACCTGAAAATATACATTTAGCCGTTTATTTTTATAATTTAATATCCATATTTTTATTATTTAAGCTCACAAGCTTGTTATATGGCAAAAAAACAGCTTTTTTAGCGGGTTTTATCTATGCATTTATTTCAAGCGAAAGGCGTTTGCTCGCACAGGCGGCAAATACCGAGATTTTTATGCTGGCGCCTATGATTGCCAGCTGGCTGTTCATTGTTGTGGATGATATGAAAAACAAGCCTGGTTTTGTCTTTGCCGCGGGAATATTTTCAGGGCTGGCTGTTTTATTCAAGCAGGTTGCTTTCACGAATTTTTTAGGCATCCTGATTTTTTTATTTTACGTTGCGGGCATAAAAAAAATCTCCATAAAGAGCATGCTGCTAAAAGTGCTTTTACTGATATGCGGGTTCTTGATACCTCTATCCCTGGTAATAATTTATTTTGTTAAAAACAATGCATTAAATGATTTGTTTTATCAGGTAATAAAACATAACATGGAATATTCGGATATACTAAGAGAGATACATTCTGCAAAGGACATATTAACGCACTTCTTTATGACTTTTAGATTCCTTCTGGAAAGCCAGCTGATGTGGTGGATAACGTCTTTTATTGCGATTTATTATACTTTGATTTCAAAAAGACACCAGGAGAAGATATTTGTAATATGGTTCGTAATGTCTTTTATTGGTTTAAGCGCAGGCTGGAGGTTTACGCTGCATTATTTTCTGCAGGTTGTCCCGGCAATATCGGTTTTATCAGCGGCCGGGATAATGAGTATTTTATCCGTGATTTCAAAAATAAAACAGAAAACAATAAGTATCCCGGCAAAAGCCGTTTTTATTTTGCTTATAGCGGCAATCCCGCTGCGGGCTAATAAACATTACTACTCGCTTTCTCCCGGGCAGTTAACCTATATGATATATTCGGACAGCCCTTTCAGGGAAGCGGTGGTTATCTCTGATTACATAAATAAAAATTCCGGCAAACAGGATAAAATATTCATACTGGGCTCGGAGCCGGAGATATATTTTTATTCCGGAAGAAGAAGCGCGTCGAGATACATATTTACGTATCCTTTGACGTTTCCCTATTCCGATGTGCTGGAAAAACAGAAATATGTTATCGGGGAAATTAAAAACGAAAAACCTCTTTTTATTTTATATGTAAGGTATGCAAACTCCCTTTCCTTTACAGAGGGCACGCCCGGATATCTTATAGAAAATTTCAACAAAATACTCTTATCCGATTACAAACTGGAAGGCCTGGTGATAGGAGGCTTTAATCCCGGTTATTACTGGGGAGCTGAGAGTGTAAAATACTTTCAGCAGGCGGAAGGCGCCAGGAATGCCGTTTATATCTATAAAAGGACGGAAGAATAAATGAAAAACAGGGTTTTGGTTGCCATGTCCGGAGGTATAGACTCCTCAAGCGCTGCTTTGATGCTCAAAAACAAAGGATATGAGGTTTCGGGAATTACATTCATTATCGGCTCAAACAAAGACAGCGAAAATATCCGAAATTCAAAAAAAGTCTGCAGGCATATAGGCATAAAACACCATGTGCTGGATATTAAAAAGGATTTCAGGAAGTTGGTTATAAGAAGATTTGTTAATGAGTATATATCGGGGATTACTCCGAACCCGTGTATTTTCTGCAATGAGGAAATAAAATTCGGGATTTTGCTTGATGCTGCAAAAAAAATGAGATTTGATTATCTGGCTACGGGTCACTATGCGCGGATAAAAAAATCGAAAGACGGCTGTATTCTGCAGAAAGGCGCAGATCCAAAAAAAGACCAGTCTTATTTTTTGTACAGATTAAGCCAGGGAAGCCTGAAAAACATAATATTCCCTTTGGGAGATAGTACAAAAGAAAAAATAAAAATGTTTGCGCATAAACACCGCCTGCCTGTTATGAAAAGGCCGGAAAGCCAGGAGATATGTTTCATAGAAAAAGATTACAGGTCTTTTCTGGAAAGTTATCTGAATAAAAATAAAATGAAAGCTAAACCCGGTATTATATCGGACAAAGAAGGAAATATCCTGGGAAAACACAAAGGGCTGTTTTATTATACAATAGGGCAGAGAAGCGGTTTGGGAATTTCCCATAAGCATCCTTTGCATGTGCTAAGGATCGATGTAAAAAACAATAAATTGATTGTAGGGGGAAGGGAGCAGTTGTTTACAGGCTCAATAACCGTGAATAAAGTGACCTGGATAAAAGATAAAGCCCCTCAGTTCCCGTATAAGTGCAGGGTAAAAATAAGGTATTTGCATAAAGAAGTGCCGGCTGTTCTTTACAAAAAGAAGGGAAGAATAACAGCGGAATTGAAAAAGCCCCAGATGTCCGCTACGCCGGGCCAATCTGCGGTATTTTATAATGGCGCCAGCGTATTGGGAGGAGGAATAATAGAACACTGAGCGGCGTAAATTTGATTTTATCAGGTAAATTATTGTATATTATTAAATTACAAATAAATTAATGGAGGTATTATGTCGAAAATTAAAAAAGTAATCGGAAGAGAAATCGTTGATTCCCGCGGGAATCCGACAGTGGAAGTTGATGTTATCCTTGAAAACGGTATTCTGGGCCGAGCTGCCGTGCCCAGCGGCGCCTCAACAGGCGAAAGAGAAGCTCTCGAGTTGAGAGACGGGGACAAATCCAGGTTTATGGGAAAGGGAGTTCTGAAGGCAGTAACAAATATCAATAAAGATATAGCGGCAACAGTATGCGGCATGGAAGTAAGCGAACAGAAAAAAATAGACGACAAGATGATTAAACTTGACGGTACAGACAGTAAAAATAAGCTTGGGGCTAATGCCATACTGGGCGTTTCCCTTGCCTGCGCAAGGTGTGCTGCCAATGAGAAACAAATACCTTTATACGAATACATAAGGCAGACCTACGGGATTAAATCCAGCGATTACATACTCCCGGTTCCCCTGATGAACATATTGAACGGAGGAGAGCACGCTGACAATAACGTTGACCTGCAGGAGTTTATGATAGCGCCAGTAGGAAAAAACTCCTTCCGGGAGGCTTTGCGCATGGGGGCGGAGATATTCCATAATTTAAAAAGCGTACTGAAAAAGAAAGGTTATTCCACAAGCGTAGGGGACGAGGGAGGCTTTGCGCCTAACTTAAAATCCAACGAGGAAGCCCTGGTCGTGATTCAGGAAGCAATTAAAAACGCGGGGTACAAAATAGGGCAGGACGTATTCCTGGCGCTGGATGCCGCGGCAAGCGAGCTATACGAGAATAACCAGTATGTATTGGAAGGCGAGGCCTCGGATAAAAATAAAAAATCCGAAGATATGATAAAGTTCTACGAGGACATACTTTCCAAATACCCGATAATTTCGATAGAAGACGGACTGAGCGAAAAAGACTGGAACGGATGGAAGATGCTTACGGATAAACTGGGAAAGAAAACCCAGATTGTGGGAGATGATATATTTGTCACTAACACAAAAATATTTTCCGAAGGAATAAAGAAAGGCATTGGCAACTCTATTCTCATAAAAGTAAACCAGATAGGATCGCTTACGGAAACCGTTAATGCGGTTCAGATGGCATACGACGCAGGCTATACCGCAGTTATATCCCATCGTTCCGGAGAAACGGAAGATAGTTTCATAAGTGACTTAGCCGTTGCTTTAAATACAGGCCAGATTAAAACAGGTTCGGCTTCGCGTACGGACAGGGTCTGCAAATACAACCAGCTGATGAGGATTGAAGAGCAGCTGGGAAGCAAGGCAAAATTTCTTGGAAGAAAAGCATTTAAAGTATAAAAAATGAAAATCCCGAAACACGCTTTATACATAATTCTGGGGATAGCCCTGGTGCTTTTCCTTTTCGGCAACGCAGGATTCAGAAAGCTGGTCAGAAGGCACTGGGAGATGTATAAGCTGAAGGCAGAGTTCGAGCACTTGCAAAGGGAAAGCGGCATACTGGAAAAAGAGATATATCTTCTTGAAAATGACGAGTCTTACATCGAACGTATTGCCAGAAAAGAGCTGGGGCTGATTGCTCCCGGAGAAGTGGAATACCGTTTTAAGAAAAAGGAATAGACACGCTGTTATGCCAGCATAACTATGTACAGAATAGTAAGTGTTATAGGAATTTTAGTATTTTTGGGTATAAGCTACCTGCTTTCTGAGCGGAAAAAAAGCATTAACTGGAGAATAGTCTCTTGGGGTTTAATTCTTCAGCTGGCTTTTGCGGTATTGATACTGAAAACCAGAATCGGCATAGTGATATTTAGCGGCGTAAGAGTGGTCTTTGATAGAGTAATCTCTTTCAGCGACAAAGGGGCAAGTTTCCTTTTCGGAAGCCTTACAACGAATGCAGAGATTGGCGCTGTTATGGCATTTAAGGCCCTGCCAATAATAATTTTTGTATCGTCTGTAATGGGTATTCTCTATTATCTGGGTGTTATACAGTTTTTTATAGTGATAGGCGCAAAGATTATGCAGAATACCATGAAGATATCCGGAGCTGAAGCTCTGGGCGCTGCCCTTCTGGTTTTTATGGGTATTGAGGCAACGACCGCAATACAGGCATATATCCGGAAGATGACCAGGTCTGAACTTTTTGTTACTATGAGCGCTTTTATGTCAACCATAGCCAGCAGCGTGATGGCAACTTATGCAAGTTTCGGCGCTGAGCCCGGGCATCTGCTGGCAGCTTCAATAATGAGCGCTCCTGCCTCGATTGTTATTGCAAAGATAATGATACCGGAAAAAGATAAACCTGAAACAGCAGGCATAGTTGAGCTTAAAGTTGAAAAAACCGATCATAATGTAATTGAAGCAGCAGCAAACGGCGCTTCACTGGGATTAAAATTAGCTCTTCAAATAGGCGCAATGTTGATTGCTTTTATCGGGCTTGTGTGGATGTTTAATTCAATTTTCGAAGTTTTTGGTACATCTTTTGATAAAATCATAGGATACTTATTTTCTCCTTTCGCGGTTCTTTTAGGAATACCCCCGAAGGAGGCAATAATTGTGGGAAACCTTCTGGGAACGAAAACCGTGTTTAACGAGTTTATCGCATACCTGCAGTTAAAGGATTTAATAGCCGGCGGGGCTCTTTCACCCAGAAGTATTGTTATTTCCACTTATGCATTATGCGGGTTTGCTAATTTTGGAAGCCTTGCAATACTTATAGGCGGCATAGGGGGGATAGCGCCCGAAAGAAAAAAAGACGTTGCAAGCCTTGGAATCAAATCAATCATTGCAGGGACACTTGCCTGTTTTATTACCGCAACCATAGCAGGAATACTTTTATAATTCTTTATTATATGAATAAAACATCATTCATGAAAAAACTGTTTTTAGTGATAACAGGAATATTGCTGAGCCTGCTGTTGCTTGAAGCCGGGTTAAGGATGGGCGGTTTTTTTTATCTTGCGTTGCAGGATTACAGGAACAGGCTTGAGATAAAAAAAGAAGGGGCGTATAGAATAATGTGCCTGGGGGAGTCAACAACAGCAAACCAGTACCCTAATTTTTTGGAAGAGGCATTAAGCAACAGAATCAAAGGAATAAAATTCACCGTGATAGACAAAGGGATTCCAGGAACAACCACGGACACAATATTGGAAAATCTGTATTACAATATAAAACAAAACAAACCGGATATGATAGTAGCAATGATGGGAATAAACGATAGAGATGAAAAAAATGATTTAGGGGAAGATATATTCAAAAGCAGTAAACCGCTTTATAAAAAATTAAATATATATAAATTATTCCGGTATTTATGGATGAATGTCGTAAAAGGTTTTTCTGAATATAAATTCAGTGTAAAATCCCCGGACGCACAGCTTTATATTAATTCAGGAAACAGCTTTACGCTAAAAAAAGAATATAAAAAAGCGGAAAGAGAATATAAAACTGCCGCGGCAATAAATCCGAACCATCCATGGGCTTATATAGGCCTGGTGCATTGTTATGAAGCTTTAGGAAAACATGAACTGGCAGATAAGAACTATAAAATCGCCGTGGGATTGGATTTTCCGCTAAAGGAATGGGTCTATATAGCATTAGGAAATTGTTATTTAGATAATAAAAAATTCAAAAAAGCAGAAGAAAACTATAAAATGGCAGCGAAAACTAACCCAGAAGCGAAATGGGCATACTTTTCGCTGGGATGTTTTTATGGAGAGCGGGGAGAATATGGGAAAGCAGAAGAGATGTATAAAGCAATTATTAAATTAAATCCAAAGGATTTTATGGCTTATACAGGCTTAGTCGATATGTATAAAAAAAGGTATAAAAAAGGAAATAAGGATAAAAGCCTTAAATTAATTAATTTGATCAGGGATAGTTTTGCTGATGAAAAGGAACGGCCCGGAAATGATAAATTCACCTTAAGTATAATATATGGATTATTGGAAGTATTGTATAAGGAAATTGATAAAAATGAGTTGGCAGCGAAATATTTCAGCATGGCAAGGAATATAAGATTGGAATATTTTAGTTTATCTGCAAAAGCGAATTATAAAAAACTTGCTCAAATAGCACAGAAAGAACAAATAAAACTGGTATGCGTTCAATATCCAATGCTTCCTGTGGATTCACTGAAAAACATGCTGGATAACAGCGATAAAGCAGTATATGTGGATAATGAAAAAATATTCAGGGAAGCAGTGGAAAGGGAAGGCTATGATGTATATTTTAACGATATATTTGGCGGATACTTTGGCCATTGCACAGACAAAGGCAACAAATTATTGGCACAAAACATTGCGGATGCAATTATAAAAGAGCATTTTGAAAAACAAAATAATGAATAAAGAGCTTTTAAAAAAATTTTCTTTAATAATAATTAGCATATTATTAAGTTTATTCTTTTTAGAAATCGGTCTGAGGCTGTGCGGCTTTATATATTTGACATTTCAGGATTACAGGAACAAGCTTTGGATGGGAAAGAAAGAAACATATAAAATAATGTGCCTGGGAGAGTCAACAACCGCAAACCAGTACCCCAATTTTTTAAAAGAAGCAATAGATAGTAAAAACACGGGGTTAGAATTTGTGATTATAGATAAAGGTGTTCCGGGGACTAATACCAATATGATATTGGAGAATTTACATAATAATATAGAAGAATACAGCCCGAATATGATAATTGCAATGATGGGAATAAACGACTGCAGATGGAAAGAGTTATATCTTGAAGATATTTCCGAAAGCAGAACATTTTCATATAAAAGACTTCAGATTTATAAATTAATAAGAATACTAAAGTCACATATTGTAAATAAAAATGATGAAATCCGGAAAAATAATTTAACAGAAGATATTTTAAACGGAATGGAGACAGTTGAAAAGATAAAATTAAAAGACAGCGGCAGGGAAGAGAAAAATATAATGATGAAAGAAGATGTTGAGAACGAAAGATTATATATAAGATCGGGAAATTATCATAAAGAGAAAAAGGAATATAAAAAAGCAGAAGAGTATTATGCAAAAGCAATGGAAATCAATCCGGGAAATGAAGAAATATATATAAAACTTGCCGATTGCTATATTAGCCGGGAAAAGTATAAGAAAGCGGAAGAAAATTATAAAAGAGCCACAGAAATAAACCAAAAAAATGAATGGGGGTATGTTGGACTTGGCAATTGTTATAAAGCCTTGAGGGAATACCAAAAAGCAAAAGAGAGTTATGTGAAAGCATTAAAAATAAATCCAAAAAATGAGGAGAGTTATATTTCTTTGGGCAGTTATTACAATAGATTGGAAAATTTTTGGGAAGCAGAAAAAGTGTTTAGGAAAGGAATCGAGGCAAATCCGCAGAATGAAAGGATATATATATGGCTGGGAGATTGCCTGCGAGGCCAAAGCAAATACAAAGAGGCAAAAAATAGCTATAATGAAGCCATACAAATAAATCCTAAAAATGAGAACAGTTATATAGGACTAGGCAATGCTTATAAGGAACAAAAAGAATATAAGAAAGCAGAAGATAATTACAAAGAAGTAATCAGGATAAATCCAACAAACGAAAACGGATATATCTGCCTGGCTGTATTATATGCGGAGCAAGGAAAATATGAGCAAGCAGAAGAATACTACGAAATTGCAAAAAAGATAAATCCAAAAAATGAGACAATATACATGGGATTGGGAAATTTATGCTCGAACAAGCAAAAATATAATAAAGCATCGGAAAATTATAGAAAAACCATTGAGATAAATCCACATTGGTTAGATGCATATTTGAATTTAGCAAAATGTTATTTCAAGGAGAAGGAGATAAATAAAGACAAAATTAATGAATTAATAGATCTGATTAACAGTAATTATATTGGAAATGAAGGACGATTCTGTTATGATAAATTAACAATAAGCATAATCTATAATCTGTTATACAATTTGTATAATAGAATCGGTAAAAGTGATATTGCTCTTAAATACTTCAATTTAGCGAAAGCTATAAGATTAAATAATTACAATATTTTGACAAAATCAAATTATTTAAAACTTAAGGAAATAACACAAAAGAAAAAAATAAAACTGGTATGCGTACAATACCCAATGCTTCCGGTTGGTATTTTAAAGAGCATGTTAGATAACAGCGATGAAGTAATATATGTAGACAATGAAAGGATATTCAGGGACGCAGTGGCAAGGGAAGGGTATAGTGAATATTTTGACGATATATTTGGGGGAGATTTCGGACATTGTACGGACAAGGGAAACAAACTATTGGCGCAAAATATAGCAGATACAGTTTTTAAAGAATATTTCAGCAAATAGAAGAATTAATGGTAGTTGTTTTTTAAAGCCAGTTTGATAAGTTTTTCTATAAGCCTTTCGTAACTGATCCCGATTTTTTCTGCTGAAGCGGCGAAGTCCTCCCCTTTTGCTATTTCCGGATTGGCATTTGCTTCGATTATGTAAACTTCATTTTCAGGCGTTAATCGTAAATCAAACCTTACGTGGCCTTCGATTCCCATGACTTTATAGGCCTTTTTGCATATGTTCTGTATTTTAGCTGCAACACCGTTCGGGAAATGATCCGCAGGGCCGTTTTTTATGCCCCATCTTTTTCTGTAGTTATCGTCCCACTTCGCCTTGTACGTGGCTATTTTTGGCTCATCGTCAGGAACCTGGGTGAACTTCATCTCCCAGATGGGAAGGACCTGGGGGCGCCTGTATCCGCCCAAGACGCCCACGTAAAGCTCTCTGCCGTTGATGTATTCTTCGACAATGGCATGCTTCTGAAAACGCTCATGTATAAATTTTATTCTTTCGGCACATTCATTCTCATTTTCGGCAAAAGACGCCTGGGTAATACCGGTAGAAGCTTCTTCTCTTAAAGGTTTGATAAAAAATGGAGCTTTTATCTTGCCGGGTATTTTAATTGAATGCTTTAACCTGCTGACAACGAATCCCGGGACCTTGATTTTGTGAAACGACAGGACTTTTTTGCATAAGGCCTTATTGTTGCAAATTACAAGCTCTGCAGGGCTGCATCCTGTATATGGAATTTGAAGCAGTTCAAGAAGCGCGGGTACGTTCCTGTCATAATAATACTCCCCAAGATATGTTTCACATACATTAACTACAACATCCGGCTTAAAAACCTCTATTTCGTTTATTACATATGTTAAATCATTGGCAAACCCGAGCGCCTTGGTGTAGTATCTCAGTTTGTGCAGGGCCTGCATTATTGAAACTTCGCTGTTCCAGTCAGGATCCTTTAAAGCTTCAGCAAAATCCTTTTCCTTGGGAAATTCGTCCGCACCGTCATATAATAGCAATACTTTTAATTTAGACATAGTTTAAGCCGCCCTGACTCACGCCCGCCTGTCGGTCGGGCAGGCATCCGGGGTGGGGATTATTTTTCTCTTTTGAGCCGTCCTGTATATATGTAGTTCATAATCAAAGCGGTTACATAAGACGTTATCTGGAGCAGGGGGTAAATATCTTCCGAGGTCGTTTCAAGTTTCAGTTCCCTGCATCTCTTGATTAAATTTTTCAGGAGCTGGTTAATGATGTATTTTCTTTCTCCTGTCCAGAAGGATACGTGCTTAAGTATGCTTTTTTTATATTTGGAAATTATCTTATAAGCCTTCCTTTTTGAGCCCTGGACGTCTTTCGGGAATATTTTGTTTAAATGATGGTCGTGGAAACTCGGGGAATACTCCGCATAAAACTCGGTTTTCCGCTTATAGTAGGTTCTAAGCGTCATTTTTATTTTTGAGATATTCCAGAACTTTATACCGGTTTTCTTTTTGGGGGCTGTTTTTGAAACCTCGGTCATCAGGTCGTTAACGTATTCGAGCTTCTCCATGGCTTTCCAGCCTTTGTATTTCTCTTTCCAGTTTGAGCCCGGGTCGAGCCATACGGCAAAAGTCTCTGAAAAATCCTCGTCAGGATGGTACTGGGCATACCACTCCTCCAGATGCACAACAAAACTCCTGCTGTAAGGCCTGTATTTATACCTGTCCGGATACTCCCTTGTAAAATGCCCGAACACCGTTCTCCATTTTTTCCTTTTATAGAGCTGGTACGCATAGTTGATTGCATGCCCTGCTTCGTGCCGCAGGAGTTTCATGCAGGAGGCCTTGTCCCCGCCTTCCACTTCCTGCATCATCTTATATTCGAGACTTTTCAGTCCGGGGTGTGCAAGAAAGAAAGCGATTCCAATTACCGGCTCGTTTTCGGGCGCAAGCCATTCGTCTGCCAGGTAGCACGCAGGATGAAACTTTATGCCCTTACCATCCAGTTCTTTGTATAAATCGTCAATGCATTCTTCCAGCCAGGTGCCTTTTATTTGCAGACCCAGGTCACAAAGACGGGTTTTAAGAAGCTGTTCTTCGGTTAAGGAAGATAAATCTGTTTTTTGCCGCTTCATGCTATTATTTTATCAAAGAATAAAAAAAAATTAAAGTGCTATTGATTTTTTTGTCTAAAATATGTAATATATATCCTCGATTTCTTACCTTAAGGGCCTCCTTAAAGAGTGGAAAAATTTACATTTAAAATAATAGAGGTATTTTTATGGTTATTAAAAGGATATTCATATTGTTATTGGGCATGAGCATGTCCGTGGGGATTTATTCTGACGTTGGGAAAATCAACGCTTCCAAGGTCTCCAACGAGTTCTTCGCTAAAATGGCGCAGCAGTCCGTTAAATACAGCAATGAGAAAACCGTAAGGAAAGCTCAGAAATTGTTTAAAAAAGCAAGAAAGAGCTATATCGGAGGCAACAAAAGGAAGGCAAAAGAGTACTACAGCAAAGCACTGGGCGTTTTATCAAGCGTTGACATAGATCTGGCCATGAGCGAAGGGTTTGCCCAGGATTATAAGAAGATATTTGAGGATATGAATAAGCTTTTAAGAAGCCGTAAAGAGAATGCAGGCGCAAAGAAATACACCATTCCGGTGGATTTGGACAACGAATTAGTTAAAAAATACCTTAAAATATACACAACAGGCGATGCAAAAAACAGGATAGCTAGGGCTTTAAGGAGGTCCGGCAAGTATAGAGAGATGATATTGGGGATTCTGGAGGAATATGACCTTCCTGAAGAGCTAGTGAACCTGCCGATAATTGAGAGCTTATATTATAACAACGGCAGATCCTGTGCCGGAGCTGTCGGGCTCTGGCAGATAATGCATCACAGGGCGCGCGCGTTGGGGTTAAAAGTTAATTTCTGGGTAGACGAAAGAAAGGACCCGGAAAAAGCAACACGTGCGGCAGCCCAGTACCTCAGGGACCTGTATATTATGTTCGAGGACTGGCACCTTGCGCTTTCCGCTTACAACAGGGGTGAGTGCGGCCTGGCCAGAGACCTCAAGTTTGCAAGAGCAACAAAGATGCATGAGATGAGCAAACAGAATGCCACTCCGGATGAAACGGAGCAGTTTGTGCCGAAATTCATAGCGGCAACGATAATAGCAGACAATTATAAAGAATACGGCTTTAAAGTCAAGTTTGATAAACCCGAAGAGTATGATGAGATAACAGTCAATGAGTCTATTGACCTGAAGATTGCCGCAAAATGCGCAAACACGACCGTTGAAAAACTTGAGGAGCTGAACCCGTCCATAAAAACATGGTGCACCCCGCCGGGGTACAAGGATTTTAAGTTAAGGCTTCCTTATAAGTCCAAAGATACATTTGAAAAGCAAATAGCGAAGGTTGAGAACCTGAACCCGTCAAGCGGGTATGTAAAATACAGGGTACAAAGAGGGGATTGTTTAAGCAAGATAGCAAAGAAGTTCAGCACAACCGTCAGTTCTATAAAAAAAGACAATAAACTGGAAAAAGGAAGTTTTTTAAAGGTAAATCAGATACTTGTGCTAAAGCCCGGCAGAGAGTATTTTAAAAACGATAATTAATAATTAAAGTGTTTTAAGATGAATCCCCCTATTTTATTGATAATTTAGGGGGATTTATTTTTTTTAATATGGTACAATCTAAAAAAAGTAAATTGCATAAATAAAAAAATGTGGCTGTTGATTTCAACATTTATTATTATAACACTGCTTATAGGGTGGCTCCTTTTCGGGTATTTTTTATACATGTTTTTCAGGGGGATTTCAAACAGGAAAAAAACTGCCCCCGGGCTGCCCGCAAAACTGCCGAAGATGACTATAGTTGTGCCCTGCATTGACGAGGAAAAGGAAATAAATGAAAAGCTGGATGATTTGTTACAGCTGGATTACCCGCAGGACAAATACGGCGTTATTTTTGTAGACGGGGGTTCTTCTGACGGTACGCTGAAAATAATTAATGACAGAATTAAAAACAAAAGGAATTACAGGATATTAAACTGCCCTCAGAAAGGCAAGATAATCCAGTTAAACCACGCTTTTAATGAAGCGGATTGCGATATAATTGTCTGCAGCGATGTTGACGGATTGCTGGAGAAAGACGCGCTTAAATGGATTGCAGCTGAGTTTAACTCAGGGCCTGAGATACAGGTTGTAGGCGCATACTGTTACCCTGTTAATACCATTGAAATAGAGCATTACTACTGGTCAGCCCAGAATAAGGGCAGGTTTATAGAAACAGATGCCAGGACTTCTCCGATAGTTATAGGGCAGTGTTACGCATTCAGAAAAGGGCTCATAGACAGATTCCCGGAAGACGCTGCAGGGGACGATGTTTATATAGCCTGTTATGCAAACTATTTGGGTTACAAAACCGTTTATTCACGCCATGCCAAAGCCTGCGAAACAAGGACCCCGAAGAATTTAAAGGAGTTCATCTCGCATAAATTCCGCAAAAGCAATGCTTTTTTAAGGGAGTTTTTGCGGTTTACGTATTTTATCCCGCAGATGAAAGGCCTCTTTAGGCTGATATTTATCGTAAAGTTCGCACAGCAGCTATTATTGCCGTGGTCATTGGTTCTCTGGCTGCTGCTGGCAGTTGCAGTTTTCTATTTTTTAGGATATAATCTGATTATATACAGCATATGTTTCCTTTTTATACTGTTTATTGTTACAAGCAGGGTCTTCGCATCAGTGGAGCTGCCGGGTGAAAATAAAAAATTCAGGATTTTTACGATGATAAAAGGGAATTTTATTACAATTCTTATAATGCTTGCAACAGGGATTAGCTATCCTTTTTACAGTTCGTTGGGAAAATACAAAAAAATTAATTAATAAGTTAAAAAAGGGGTGTTTATGAAGGAATTAAGGCCAAAGATATCAATAATAGGAAGCGGGAACGTGGGCGTAAGGTATGCATACGTTCTTGTAATCAAGGGATTAGCGCGCAAAATAGTGATGCTGGACGTAAACAAGAAAAGGCTGGAAGGAGACGTGCTGGACCTTAGCCACGGGGCGCCGTATGTTTCTCCGGTAGAGGTTGTAGCAGGAGACTACCCTGATATAAAGGATTCAGATATTGTGGTAATAACCGCCGGAAAGAACATAACTCCCGGCCAAACCAGGCTTGACGTGGCAAAAGTGAACGTCGGGCTTTATAAAACCATTATTCCCGAAGTCGTTAAATACGCTCCTGATGCGGTAATACTGGTTGTCTCAAATCCCGTAGACGTTCTGTCGTATGCCGCATACAAGATATCAGGAAAACCCAAGGAAAAAGTAATAGGCTCGGGCACGGTTCTGGATTCTGCAAGGCTCAGGTTTCTTCTGGGCAATCACTGCAACATAGACTCGCGCAACATACATGCATACATCCTGGGCGAGCACGGGGACAGCGAGTTTCCCGTTTGGAGCAAGGCAATGGTGGGGGGTATTTCTTTCAACGATTACTGCAGGGCCTGTAAGAATTATGAAACCTGCAAATCCAGTTTCAGGCTGGAGAACATTTTTAAGGAAGTAAAGGATTCCGCGTATAGAATTATTTCCTGCAAAGGGGAAACATCATACGGGATTGGCCTCTCCCTTGCAAGGATAACAAGGGCTGTTTTGAATAATGAAAACTCCATACTTCCGGTTTCTTTCCTGGTTGAGGATTTCTGCGGAATAAACGACGTTTACATGAGCCTGCCTGCTATCGTGAACCGCGAAGGGGTCAGGGAAGTGATAAATCTTGACCTTAACGAAAAAGAGACAGAGCTTTTCAAAAAGTCGGCACAGGCGATTAAAAAGGTGATATCCGAATCCGGTTTATAAATCCGGGTGTAAAAAAATAGAAAAGGAGAAGAAAAATGGAACAATTTGTTTCGTATCCCAAAGCTGATTTAACAAAAAGGTTTCTGGCTCTTGTTATCGATCTGGCCATATCTTTTGTTTTGGCGGCTATACCGGCTGTGGGATGGCTTGTATCTTTCTGTTACATGGCGTTCAGGGACGGGTTTGAACTGAATTTCATGAGGAACAGAAGCCTGGGAAAAGTTGCAATGAAGCTGAAAGTGGCTGTTGTCGAAGGTGATAGAAGCGCTCCTAATTTAGCGGTTTCTTTTAAAAGGAACTGGATGCTGGCAATACCAGGAATATCGTTTATTGCATTGATAGTTGAAGGCATAAAAGTATTGAATGCTCCGGACGGAAGAAGATTCGGCGACAACATGGCTTTCACACGGGTTCTTGATGAAAAAATAACCGGAGGAAGTGACGTTTCAAATATTATTTCGTAATTATTGCCTGTCTTAGTTTTTACATTTTATCAAAGGAGCGCAAAAATGAAAAAAACGGTTTTAATCGCAGCGGTAATGCTGGTGAGCATGAACGTGTATGGATGGGATGCGCAGTATAAGGCTATTGCGGACGTCGCAGGTAAGGGAGAGATTGATATGGAATATGTCGGTGTTTTTGACATGGAGACGGCGACCGGGTTTGGTTTCGGAATAGAGTTGTTTGTTGACGTCAGCAAGGGAGTTCAGATAGGAGGCGGCTTTGAACATCAATTAATGAGAAAAATAACGGCTCTTACGCTGGAAGGTCAGTCCATAGATCTCAGCGGCCAGGATTTGGCATTTAGATTCGCGCCTTTTTTTGGGTCATTAAAAGTTTACCTTGATACCGAAGGGCAGGTTCTGCCTTTCCTGAAATTTAACCTTGGTTATAATCTCGGGTTTGAAGCAAGCGATGATCTTGACGGCTCACAGACTACCATCGGAGGCGGATATTATGCCATCGGAGGCGGATTCAAAATCAATAAAAATTTTAATGCAGAAGTAATGTATTCAAAAAGCAGCGGCTCGACAGTTGCCGTATTTGCGCCCGATATAGACCTCTCGTACTCCAAAATAGGGATTTCTATCGGCTATCTTTTTAATAGTGAATCAATAAAACAAGCAGCGAAACATTAAAAAAATACTGCCGGAAAAAACTTTGATTATATTTTGAGGCTGTTCCAGGCCGCGATGCGTGAGCCACTCATAGACATTAATGGCTTGCCCGCAATACCCATTCTTTACCGTTATATATAATTATTTTTAAAGACTTGCCAAAGAAGAAATAATTTGCTAGACTAAAACACAATCTTTTGCTCATCCCGGACACTCTGCTGAAGAAATAGGATGGGCTAAGCTGTTATTTTAATTGAGCGCTGATGAGAAATGTCAGGCTCTGAAAACAGAAATCCAAAAAGGAGGTCACACATGCAGTTGTACGAAAGTACTGTTATTTTCTCACCTGAAGTGCCAGCCGAAAAGCTTGAGGAAACGATAGAGAAAATCAAAAAAACCATTGAAAATTCAAACGGAAAAGTTACGCATTTTGAGAAACTCGGGCAAAGAAAAATGGCTTACTCCATTAAAAAGTTCGAGGAGGGTAACTATGTATACCTAGAGTTTACAGGTTCAGGAGATATTTTGAAATCCGTTGAAAATTTTTACAGGGTTAATGACACTATCATCAGGTATTTGACCGTAAAAGCAGTGAAAAAAACCGTAAAAACCAAAAAATCCGAAAAGCCCCAGTCTGTACAGGAAAAATCAGTTGCGGAAGAACCCCAAGAGCAGGAAAAGCCCTCTGGTTCAGAGCAGAACGCAGAAGGAGCAACTAATTAAGAGGAGATTTTATCATGAATACACAGAATATCAGATTGCCGGAACAGAACAATGTTACATTGGTAGGACGTTTAACCCATGATCCGGATTTACGTTTTACTGCAAAAGGGCAGCCGGTTTGCAGGTTTAATATAGCTGCTAACAGGCGCTACAAGGACTCAAGCGGCAACTGGCAGGACAATGCTTCTTTTGTTCCTGTTGTTGTATGGGGCGATATGGCCTCAAGATGCGGCGACCGTCTGAAAAAAGGGCTGCCTGTTCACGTGGAAGGAAGGCTTCAGAGCAGGCAATGGGAGACGAAGGACGGCCAGAAAAGGAACAGTTTAGAGGTTATAGCAAGAAGAGTCCAGTTTTTATCCCGTGTAACTGAAAGTTCTGCAAAAGAAACACCGGAAGAGACTTCCCCGGAGGAAGCCCCTTCGGTTGATGAGGAAGAAATACCATTTTAAAGTCAGGGAACAGGGGTCAGGGAACAGAAAAAAGTTTTTCTGTTCCCTGTACCCTAACCCCTGTACGCTGAATATAAGGAGGAATAATGACACCATTTAAGAAACCAGGAGGAGGAAGCAAATTCAAAAAAAGGCCCGGCTTCGGCGGAGGAATGAGAGGAAAGCCGAAGATGATGAAACGGAAGAAATGCCGTTTCTGCGTGGATAAAGTAGAAATTAACTACAAAAATATAAATACTTTAAGATACTTTGTTTCCGACAGGGGAAAAATCCTTACAGGAAGGATTACAGGCACGTGTACCAAGCACCAGCGCATGCTGACGCAGGCGATCAAAAGGGCCCGCATGCTGGCATACTTGCCTTTTTCGTCAATGTGAATTTTATAGGGGAGTTTTAATGTTTATTGTTTTTTGTAGTGTAGCCCCTTGTGGGCGTAAATATAGTCCTGTCATTACGGGCACAAGGCCCTACACTACAAAATAAAAAATTGTTGTAGTAACCTAATAAGGAGGTCAGGTTTCATGAAAGTTATACTTCGTACCGATATAGACAAACTGGGTAAACAGGGAGACGTTAAAAACGTATCCGAAGGATATGCAAGGAATTATTTGTTGCCCAAGGATCTGGTTTTTGTGGCAAACCCGCAGAACCTGAAGATCTGGGAGAGGGAAAAACAGAAGCTCGAGAAACAGAAACAGAAAGAGCTCCAGAAAGCCAGGGAGCTTGCTGAGAAAATCGAAAAGCTTTCCATAACGATTCCGGTCACCATCGGTGAATCCGGAAAACTTTTTGGTTCCGTAACCAGCACAGACATAGCAAACGTGCTGAAGGACAGCGGTTTTTCCATTAATAAGCACAGCATTGAGCTAAAAGAGCCTATTAAAGACGTGGGTGTATTCGTTGTTGACGTAAAGGTGCACCCGGAAGTAGTTGCAAAGCCGAAAGTATGGATAGTTGAGGAAAAAAAAGAATCTGAAGGGTAAATAAAATGATTAAAGGAAAAAGCAGACCGGAGCATATAATAGAAAAAGTTCCGCCCCAGGCGCCTGAAGCAGAGATGGCTGTTCTGGGTTCCATGCTAATAGAAAAGGAAGCAATTATAACGGTTATTGACGTTGTTACGGACACCGACTTTTACAAGGAAGCGCACGCGCAGATATTCCGGGTGATACGCAATCTGTATCTTAACAACCATCCTGTGGATGCAGTGACTGTCTCTGCTGAGCTTAAGAAAGACAGGCTTCTTTCAGAGATAGGGGGAGCGGCGTACATAACCTCCCTTATAAACTGCGTATCCACCGCGGCGAACGTTGAGCATTACGCAAACCTTGTGAGGGAAAAATCGATCCTGAGGCGGCTGATAAATACAAGTACTGACATAGTAACAGCAGCTTACAACGAAAAGGTGTCTGCTGAAGAGATACTGGACCGCTCGGAGTCAAGCCTTTTCAAGATTGCGCAGGAGCGCGCTGCCCGGGGATTTACGCAGATATCAAAGCTTGTACACCCCGCGATTGAGTACATCGAGAGGGTCCATAAGGATAAGAAAGATCTGCCCGGGTTAAAAACAGGGTTCATAGATTTCGACGAGATGACAACCGGCTTGCAGCCGTCGGAACTGATAATTCTGGCAGCGCGGCCTTCAATGGGAAAAACCGCGTTTGCTTTAAACATAGCAGAGAACGTTTCCATATTTGAGAAAAAACCGGTTGCTCTTTTTTCTCTTGAAATGTCCAAGGAAGCCCTGATGCTCAGGCTTTTATGTTCGGTTGCAAGGGTAAACTCGCATAAGATCCGCCAGGGCATACTTGCAACAAGGGACTGGCCCGCCCTTACAACTGCAGCAACCAAACTGAGCGAGGCTCCGATTTTTATAGACGACAGCTCAAGCTTAAGCGTCCTGGATTTAAGGGCAAGGGCAAGGCGGCTTGCCCATGATCTGAAGATACAGGGAAAAGAGCTGTCTTTGATAGTTATAGATTACATACAGATGATGAGGGGTACCGGTTATGCTGAATCGCGCCAGCAGGAGATGGCAGAGATATCCCGCTCTTTAAAAGGGCTTGCAAGGGATCTGAGCGTTCCTGTTGTTGCGCTGAGCCAGCTTTCAAGGAAACCGGAAGAAAAAGGCAGGGAAGGCAAACCCAAATTGTCGGACCTGCGTGAATCAGGTGCATTGGAGCAGGACGCTGACGTTGTTTGTTTCATCTACAGGGAAGGGTACTACAAACCGGACGACCCGGACCTTCAGAGAAAAGCAACTTTAACCGTTTCTAAGCAGCGTAACGGCCCTACAGGAGAGATAACTTTAACATTTATACGCGAATGTACCAGATTTGAATCAGCCACACCCATAGAAGTTGAATGATATAACGTACCCGTTCCCGGAACGGGCCCAGTCCCGTTCCGGGAACGGGCAGAATAAAAGGATTTAAGGTGAGAGGAAAACGCTTGCAAATCCATAAGATTTCAAATAACCATCCTAAATTAAACTGTAATCCCAATTCGGATTTAAAGCATATCAACAGACCTACATGGGTAGAGATACATACAAAAGCTTTTAAACAAAATCTTAAAAGCATCTGTTCTAAGCTAAATAAAAAAACCAGAGTAATGGCTGTAGTTAAAGCCAATGCATACGGCCATTCCGCAGTACACCTGTCTAAAACAGCACTAAAAAGCGGGGCAGACCTCCTGGGAGTCTCATCTATTGAAGAAGGAATTCAGTTACGTCAAAATAAAATAAAAAGCGAAATCTTAATTCTTGGAAGCATCTATCCACTTGAAAATATACACTCAATAATTAAATATAACCTTACGCCCACAGTATCAAGTTTTCTGAGTTTGAAAGCCCTGGAGCAAACAGCAAAGAGATTAAAAAAGCGGATAAAATTCCATTTGAAAGTTGATACCGGCATGGGAAGGGTTGGAATCTCTCCTAAAGAAGCAGTGCGAATTTTACCTCAGATTGCAAAACTGAAAAACAGTGTTTTGGAAGGGATATACACCCATTTTTCCGTTGCAGGCACAGACCCGAAATACACAAAACTGCAGCTAAGCAGGTTTAATTCAGTGGTTAAGTTAGCCAAAAAACTTCATTTAAAATTTGCGGCACACGCAGCAAACTCGTCTGCAATACTGAAATCAAAAGAGTCTCACTTTGACATTGTAAGGACGGGGCTGATGCTTTACGGGATGTATCCTTTTTACGGCGCAAGGAAGAAAATCGATTTACTGCCGGTCCTTGCATGGAAGACAAAAATAACTTTTATAAAAAGAGTGCCCAAAGGAACATCTATCAGTTACAGCCGTACTTATATAACGAAAAAACCCACTATTGTTGCAACTTTACCGGTAGGATATGCAGACGGATATCTAAGAAGGTTTTCAAACAGGGCAGAGGTTTTGGTGCGCGGAAGAAGATGCAAAGTCATCGGCAGGGTAACAATGGATATGATAATGGTTGATGTAACAAAGGTGCCCGGAGTTTCCCTTGGCGATGAGGTTGTGCTGATAGGACAGCAGGGCAGGGAAAAAATAAGAGTTGAAGAGCTTGCAAACATAGCAGGGACAATCAACTATGAGATAACCTGCGGCATAAGTTACAGAGTTCCTCGGATAATTAATTAAATTGGCCAACCCAGATTATGCATCTGGGATGGAGAGGGGATGGGGAAAAGGAGAAAGAAAATGAAATGCTTAAAAGAAGTTAGTTGTACGGTAGTAGTTTTTATGTTTGTTGCTGGTATTTGTTTTGGATCAGAGATAGGGACTTGCTGGGTAACCGGAGGCTCTGCTCTTTCTAAACTTAGCCCTGACGGCCAGGAGTTACTGCGTATAGGAAACTTGAATGCGAATGATGTTACAGTTAATCCAAACGACGACGGTACAAACTATGAGGATTATCCTCAGTATACAGGAACAAAAACAGGCCCTGTGGGACCAGGAACTTGCTGGGTTGCTGATGACTATCATCCGCCTCATTATTCAAACCATAAAGTAATTAAATATGACGCAGATGGCGTGAAACTAGCAACAGTAGAAGGATTTGGCAGCCCTTATTCAGTGTCAGTTAATACATCTGACGGAACATGCTGGGTTGCCTCTAGGCAAAGTTTAATTAAAAAAATATCTCCTGTTGGTGAAATACTATTTGAAGTACCCGGATATCCGGATTATTATCAAGCATATTCCATATCTGTAAATCCTAATGACGACGGTTCAAATTATGAAGATTACCCAAACTATCAAGGCACAAAAACTGGCCCAATCGGCCCGGGTGCTTGCTGGTCTGTTATAGGGGCTAAGTTGGTAAAGTATAGTTCTGACGGCGAGGTGCTTGTCCGTAAAGAGCGCCCCGAGCATTTTCCACCAACATATGAGCCATGGCGTGTATCGGTTAATCCCAGTGACGGAAGTTGCTGGGCAGGTTTTATATACGGCAATGAAGTAAGAAAATATTCTCATCTTGGGGTTGAATTAGCCCAGATACCAATGCCAGGAAATGTATGGTATGTAGAGCCTAATCCTTATGATGATGGTACTAATTATGAAGATTACCCTCAATACGAAGGTTCAAAAACAGGCCCTGTCAGCTCCGGCACATGCTGGGTTGCTACAAACGGAGCAGTAAAGCTGGATTCAGACGGAGAGATATTAATGCATTCCATGAGTTATGGTGGTTGGTGTTTATCCGTAAACAGATATGATGGTTCCTGTTGGATGGGAAATAATAATGGTGCCGGGGATGTATTCCATGTTTCTGCCTTGGGAGTTGAACTTTTACATACGTATAATAATCAATATGTCAGAGGGATAGCAGTAAATTACGGGCCGACGCAGAATCCTGAATCAGAACCGGATGTTGTAGTAACAATATCCGGCGAGCCGTATATCCGCCCTAATACAGATATTGATTACTACATTCACGTGGGAAACCTCGGCGAACAAAAAGCACACCATGTAGTTTTAACAGATTATCTTCCACCCGAGGTCGAGTATTTGGGAAGTCAGCCGTCAGGTGTATATGATGCGCAGGAACATTCAGTAACGTGGGATCTCGGAACAGTTGACGGACTTACGGGCCAGGGATTTACTATTCAGGCACATGTGATTAATCAGCAGTATCAGATAGGGGATATAATTGTCAATACATCTCAGGTGGAAACTCAATCGCCGCAAGATGATCCTTCAAATAATTCAATAACATATCTGTCAACAATAGTATTTTCAATAGATCCGAATGATAAGGAAGTTTTTCCTCAAGGATATATATCAAACGATCAATTGTTGACTTATACAATTAACTATGAAAATCTGGGCAGTACAGACGCGATAAATATTTCGATATCAGATATACTTGATACAAATCTTGATGATTCTACTCTTTTTATAATGACAGAAGGTGGTGCTTATGACAGCCAGACGCGCACGTTAAGCTGGGTATTTAACGATATAAATCTTCCGCCTGAAGGAAAAGGTTCTGTGCAGTTTCTTATTAAAACTGCCGAAGGACTTTTACCCGATACCGTTATCACAAATACTGCATCGATAATTTTTGATTCAAATGAACCAGTGATTACACCTGCGGTTGTTTCCGTAATAAAAACACCAGAGGAGCTAACACTTCAAAGTACAATGCAAAATGTAGTTAATGCAATGGGGCTGATGGAAGTTGATCTGAGATTGTCGCAGACGCAAGGCGCAGAGCTTTTGCATGCTAATATCAAGAGCACTTTAGTTTCTGCTTGGGCTGCGCTAAATAATATATGGAATAATGAACTTCCCTGGCATGCAATGAATGATGCGCAGGCAGGGCTGGAAGAGTTGATAGATTTAATGCAGCAGACACCCGGACTTCCTCAAGGATTTATAGATAAATGGACGGATAAAATAAATAACCAGCTTATTCCAGACATTATTGCGCAATATCCGCCTGAGCCAATAGCAGACGCAGGAGATGATTCAATAGTTGAAGCAACAGGCCCGACAACAACAGTGACGTTAGACGGTTCAGGTTCTTATGACCCGAATCCAGCAGACAGCATTGAAAGTTACACGTGGTATGATTCATTAAACATTGTGGTCGGAACAGCTCAGCAGCAGGAGGTGCAGCTTGCATTGGGCCAGTATTCATACACATTGGTTGTAAACGACGGCGAGAATGATTCACAGATTATAGATAACGGCACAGGCGATGATTCTGTGGTAAATATAAAAGTGAGAGACACAACGCCACCGGAAGTGAATGCAGGCCAAGACATAGTGGCAGAAGCAAACACGGTTGGCGGAGCAGTTATTACAATACCTGAACCTGTAGTTACGGATTTAGTTGACCCGAACCCTGAAGTAGTCGTAATCGGGTTGCTGGATGTATATCCATTGGGCCAGACAATAATAACAGTTCAGGCAACAGACGCATCAGGAAATACTGCGACAGACCAGTTAATAGTAACGGTACAGGACACGACAGCGCCTGAAATAAGCGTATCGGTAAATCCTGACACATTATGGCCGCCGAATCACAAGATGAAAGATATATTGGCAACGGTTGATGTTAGTGACGTGTGCGATGAATCAACAACAATAGAGTTAACCTCAATAATCAGCAATGAGCCGGGGGATGATGATATACAGGGAGCAGAGTTCGGGACAGAAGATTATGAGTTTCAGCTTCGCGCAGAGCGTGAAGGCAGTGGCGCAGGCAGGATGTATCTGATTATGTACACAGCAACAGACGATTCCGGAAACAGCGCATCAGATACAGCAATAGTTACAGTGCCTCACGACCAGGGCAAAGGCAAAAAGTAGTTTAGCCCCCGAATTATGCATTCGGAGTGGAGAGAGGATGGGGAAAAGGAGAATATTATGAAAAAGTATCTTCAGATGTTTTTTGTTTCCATGATGATTTTTTCTGTAGCTTGGAGCGTAGTATCTGCAAATGAGGCAATCCCGGAAGACGGGGTGTGCTGGGTGGCTGATAATGGCAACAACAGGGTGGTAAAGTTTTCTCCTGACGGAGTTGAGCTATTAAGCGTTCCGGGGATTATGGATGTATTGCAGGTGTGCGTTAATCCAACTGATAATTCTTGCTGGGCTAATAACATAGCTCCTGGCGCAAGTATAGTAAAAATAGCATCTAACGGTGAAATCCTTGTAAATGTTCCTGGTTTCGATCTCCCATCAATAGCAATAGATCTTAGTGACGGAGGTTGCTGGGTTGCTGACTATGGAACAGATGATATACTTAAACTTGATGCTCAGGGTAATGAGATCTTCCGTCATGAAATGAGTATTAATGCAGCTTCAATGTGTGTAAATCCTTTGGATGGAACATGCTGGGTTGCTGATGAAAATACTAATACTGTAATAAAATTCAACCCTGATGGCACAGAGTGTTTTAGAGCTGAAGGGTTTAGTTGGCCCCGCTCTATTTCATTAGATCTTAGAGACGGTTCCTGCTGGATTTGTGATTATAATCATGATCAGGTAGTAAAACTCGCCGATTACGGTACAGAGATTTTACGCGTTGATATAGATACACCTTATACTCTGGCAGTTAATTATATGGACGGCACATGCTGGGTTGCTGACAGGGCAAACTCTGAAGTGGTAAAGCTTAATTCAGATGGAGAGGAACTCCTGCGTATCCCAGGAATGAATTATATAAGGGCAATATCGGTAAATCCTGATAATGGCAATATTTGGGTAACAAGCCGTGTTGATAATCAGATAATAAAGCTGACATCTGACGGGGTTGAACTTGCAAGGGGAAGTGGATTAAATGACCCAAGGGGAGTATCAGTGAACCCAGGCAGATTAATTCTGCCGGTTTCTTCAAATCCCGAGCAGGGTATGTGCTGGGTTGCTGACCAGTCTGATCAAAGGGCTGTAAAACTTTCTCCTAACGGAGCAAGAGTTTTTGGAGTGGGAAGGTTTTACTTCGTAAAAGGGATATCAGCAAACTCCAGCGACGGAACATGCTGGGTTGCTGATTCATCTAACCATCAGGTTGTAAAGCTTGCACCTAACGGCGGTGAGATAGTGCGTATAAGCGGATTCAGCTATCCTCATGCAGTTTCAGTTAATTCAACTGATGGTACCTGCTGGGTAACTGACAGGTCTAAGAAGGAAGTGATAAAACTATCATCTAACGGTGATGTGCTGGCGCGTACCGATGGATTTTTATACCCGCATGCAGTTTCAGTAAACACTGCATACGGAAGCTGCTGGGTAGCTGACCGGGACTTAGGCGCAGCAATTAAGCTGGGTTCTGACGGCACTGAACTCGTACGTGTAACCGGATTTGACCGCCCTAACGCTGTTTCTGTTAATTCCAGCGACGGCTCATGCTGGGTAACTGATACACACAATAGCAGGGTACGAAAATTATCTTCCGAAGGTGCTGTACTTGCAACAACTCAGTTTACAGGCGCTGATCCGAGTTTTATTTCAGTAAATCCTGATGATGACGGGCTAAACTATGAAGACCACGCGCAGTATACAGGTTCACGAACCGGACCGGTGGGACCCGGATGCTGCTGGGTTGCCAATTATGCATATAACAGGGCGGTTATAAAATTATCTCCGAATGGTGAAATACTTTTATGGATTACTACGGAAGACTCTTATCGCGCAGGAGTCGCTGTTAACCCAACAGACGGAAGCTGCTGGGTTGCTAATCACAGGGAAGTTCTCAGATACGCTCCTAACGGTTCATTAATTTCATCTACTAGCTGGTGGGGAAGTTACCCGTATTATATTACTGTTAATTCAACAGACGGCACCTGCTGGGTAACTGATTCGGATCACAAGGTAAGCAAAATTTCATCAGCGGGCTCAAGGCTTTTTGAGGTTGCTTACTGGTTTTACAATCCCTGTGCAGTTGCGGTTAATCCGAACGATGACGGTACTACGTATGAGGACTACTCTTTATATACAGGCCTTAAGACCGGGCCTTTAGGCCCTGGTGCATGCTGGGTAGCAGGAAGTTTTAACAATGAAATATACAAATTATCTCCAAACGGAGAAAAACTTGTCAGATTTCTCGTCGCTGATCCTACAGCGCTTGCGGTTAATCCGAACGACGGGACATGCTGGATAGCTGACCACAGAGACGTGCTTCACGTTGATAAACTTGGGAATCAGCTGTCTTCTACATCCTGGTGGGGGTCATATCCAAGATTTTCTGTTTCGGTAAATCCGAATGACGGCACGTGCTGGGTAATTGACGGTGACCACAATATTGTAAAAGTAAGAGAAACAGGAGGCACGCTTTTCCGTATAGGAGGATTTAACCGCTTAATGTCTCTTTCCGTAGATCCGGTGGATGGCACGTGCTGGGTTGCTGATACTTATAATAATAACGTAGTGAAACTTGACCCAAACGGCACGGAGATTTTCAGGCTGGGAGGTTTTCTTTACCCAGGCTCAGTTGCAGTGGACCATTCAGACGGCACGTGCTGGGTAGGGGATAAAAACAATAATCAGATAGTCAAAGTTGCGCCTGACGGAACAGAGATGTTCCGTGTTAACGGGGTTACAAATCCGTGCGCTGTTTCGGTTGAGCAGAAAACAGGTGACTGCTGGGTCGCGGATTCTGACGGACAGAAAGTATTAAAACTTGCAAAAGACGGTGCGGTTTTAAAGACAGTCGGTGGTTTCCTGAAACCGGTTTCAATATCAGTTAATTCAGGACAGTTGAGCGTCCCTGAAAGAAAACCGGATTTAAAAATGTCTTCACTTGACATAAATTTTTCCGATATAGATCCTTCTGAAGGCGAGACAATCCAGATACTGGCGAACGTGCATAACCTTGGCGACGAAAATGCAGAAGGCGTGGTTGTCAGATTTTTTGACGGAGATGTGCTTATAGGAGAAAAAACTATCTCTTCAATTTCGCATAAGTCAAGCGCTGAGACTTTCATAGACTGGACTTCTGAGTTTGATGAGATGCATATAATAAAGGTTGTTGTTGACCCTGATAACGCAATAAATGAATCGGATGAAACCAACAATGAAGCAACGCGTTCTGTGCTGTTAGGCACTGCAACCGGAGGCATAGAAGTTACAGGAAGTTTAAGCCCGCAGACAGTGTATGCAGGCGCAAATGTGCGTGTGTTTGGGAAAGCAGTTTATACAGTTGCTACAATGGAGCCTGTAGCAGGCGCTGACGTGCATATTTCTATACAGGGTAACGGACAGTTCCCTCTTACATATACGACAAAATACGGAAATTACAGCCAGATAATTACCGCGCCGTACGAGCCCGGTGAATATGTAGTAAAAGTTACAGTTACAGATTATACATTCAGCGAGGATTATGAAATGCCTCTTACAGTGATTGAGGCACCAGGTATAGATTTGGTTGTTTCTTCTTTATACTCGGATCCTGGCAAGCCTGTTGACGGTGATCCAGCGGTGCTTTATGCCAAGGTGCGAAATGTCGGCATAGTTGATGCTGAAAATGTGCTTGTTAGAATATATGACGGACCGTCACTTGTAGGACAAAAAAATATTGCTTTGCTTGCAAGCGGTGCAGAAGAAACCGTATCTCTTCCATGGGCAGCTGCGCCTGCAGGTGAACATTTAATTCTTGCGGTTGTGGATCCAGATGATACTATATCTGAATCCAATGAAGGAAATAACAGCAGACACGCTGATGTGTACGTGTATGCTGCTGAACCTGATGTTGCACCTACGCATATCGCATTTTCAGACAAAAGGCCTGCTGTTGGCCAGGCAATTGATATCACTGCAACCCTGGAAAACCTTGGAGGACAAAACGCAGAAAATGTGGTTTTAACTTTTTATGACGGAGAAACTCTTATAGGAACACAGACCATACCGCTTCTTGTGTCGAAAGGAGGCGCTGCACATCCTTCGATTGCATATGCATTTCTTACGGATGGCTGGCATACCATAAAAGTTGTTGCTGACCCTGATAACCTGATACCTGAGGCTGATGAAGACAATAATGTTTTTTATGTGAATGTTTTCGTGCACCTTCCGTCTCCGGACCTTGCAGTTGAACCGCAAGACATAACATTTTCAAACACGATACCGCGACAGGGCGATTCAGTTACAATAGAAATAAATGTTCATAATGCAGGCGAGCTTATTGCCGAAAACGTGCATGTAACTGTTTTTGACAATAATGTGGCTTTTGCTTCGAGTGTGATTCCGTTGATTGCATCTGAGTCATCATGCGTGATAACAGTTCCATGGACAGCAGCGCCGAAAGGGGTTCATAATATAAAAGTAGTGGTTGATCCTGATAATATTATTCCGGAACCTTATGAGGACAATAACGCTGCTTCGCGTTCTATCTATGTATATCCTCCGCCTTACGAGCCAGCTGCAGACCTTGCTGTGTATTCAGGATACATTGTGTTTTCAGACCCTAATCCTGACCCCGAGGAAACAATAAACATTCAGGTGACAGTGCATAATATCGGAGACCTGGACGCGCAAGATGTTTTAGCTGTAATGACCGTGGATAATATACAAATATATTCTACTATTATTTCTTTACTGCCTGCAGGCGGAGAATCAATATTTAATACAAACTGGACAGCTCCGGAACAGATAGGCGCGTATATTGTAAAAGTTACGCTTGATCCGGCTTATCAAATTGAGGAGCACGACAAACTGAACAATGTTGCAACGCGCGCAATCTTGGTCGGAATACTGCCTGATGAAACTCCGCCTCTTGTAAATGATGACTATCAGTTCGACGGAATCTGGGTGAATCAGGACCAGGTTGTTACAATAACAGCGACTGATGAGCATGAGTTTGCAACAGGTGTTAAGGAAATCAAATACAGTTTTGGAGCAGGTTCAGATCCTGCAGCCGGAGATGTTCTTGAATCGCCTTATCAGCTTGTGTTTGATACAGACCAGGACACGATTGTAAAGTATCAGGCATGGGATAATGCTGATAATGCTTCATTGATTGGTGAGTTCAATGTAAAAATCGATAAAACAACTCCTGTAATTGCTCTTGATGAAATTATATCTCCGACGAATGTGGCTGTTCAGATAATTACCGGTACATTTACGGAGCTGAACCTTGCTGGTATAGATGTTAACGGAGTTTCAGCTGCTATAGGGAACGGCACGTTCTCAACTGAAGTTACATTAAGCGAAGGCGAAAACACTATAGTTGCAACAATAACTGATCTTGCGGGTAATACTGCAGTTGATGTAGCAACAGTGGTTCTTGATACAATACCTCCGGTTTTAACTGTGCCTGGCGATATTACAGCAGAAGCAACAGGAGTATTGACTCCTGTTGATATAGGCGAGGCAACAGCAACAGATGCAACGGAAGTAACAATAACAAATGATGCGCCTTCCTCAGGAACATATTCATTAGGCACAACAGTAGTAACATGGACAGCAACAGATGCAGCTGGAAACAGCACGAGCCTGCCGCAGAATGTTACGATAGTGGATACCACAGCACCGACAGTAACTATAACCGGAATCAGCGGGAACAGTGACGGGCTTAATGCAGGCGAATACTGGGTAACAGACACTGTTGTTATATCGTATGATGCAGTTGATTTGGTAGATAACGAGCTTGAAATATCAACAAACATAGGAGTTCTTGATACAGTAGCAAAAACAGTAACAATTGATCCGTATACAGCTGTTGGTGAGGTCACTATTACCATATCAGCACAAGACGACTATAACAATATTGGTTCAGCATCAGCCCAGATAACGCTGGTAATGGGAAGTGACACTATAACATTAATGATTACTCCCAATGTATTGAATCTGAATAAAGACAGAAAGGTCAAGGCACATATAACTTTTTCAGAAAGCTATGATGTAAACACAGTTGCAAATCTTGTGTGTGACGGAGCATCTCCGGTTAGTGTAAACATTGATGAAACACAATACCGTGTTATAGGAACGTTTATGACTGATGATATGGAGCAGCCAATTGATATAACATTTGTAGTAAGAGGCGAAATAGAGTACAGCGGGACTTTAGTTCCTTTTCAGGTAACAGATACGATTAAAAAAGTCAAATATCCTGGCAACAAAAATAAGTAGCGGAAGGATGTATTTAATCAACACCGGGTGTTGAATATAATGAATTAGCCACCCCGAATTACCTGCCCGCTGGCAGGCGTGGCGCATCCGGGGTGGGGAGGGATGAAATGATAAGTCTGGATAAATATCAGTCCGCGTGGATACCATTGAAGGATATAAACGCGCAGAACACGGATTTCCAGTTCAGAAAGAACATGAACACAGAGCAGCTGGCAGAATCGCTCAAAAACGAAGGCCAGAAGTTCCCTGTTGTGCTTTGGCGCAGGGACGATGGATGGGAGCTGCACCTTATCAGCGGATTCCGCAGGTTCAACGCTGCTAAATCCCTTGACTGGGAGAAGATTTTAGCTGTTATAGTACCTGAAAACGAGTTATCCCGCGAGGAGGCGTTAAAACTAAATTTCATTGAAAATATAGAGCGAAAGTCATTAACTGACCTGGATTTGGAGTATGCATGCAAAAAACTTCATGACCAGGGCAAGTCAAACAGGGAGATTGCGCGGCTCATTGGCAAAGATGAGTCTAGCGTACGCACATACTTAAAGATAGCCAATGCCCCGAAAGAGATACAGGAAGCGATTGTGCAGGGCAAGATATCCAAGAAAAGCGTTAGCAAGCTGCTTTCAGGTAAAGGGGTGCGGGGCGGCTCCGCACCTGCAGGCAAAGATGAAGCTGATGTTGCCGTGAACAATGACAACCAGGCTGTGGAAGAATTAAAAAAAGCATTGAATAATCATAACTATTCTGAATACATAAACAATATGATGGCAGGCATGCAGGGCTTGATGGCTGAGCTTTCTTCATTGCCGAAATCCTCAAAGAAAGCTAAAAAGCAGGAAAGCACTACCGGCGAAATAGTGCCGAATGAGCGTATGTATGTGAAGCAGGTTAAAGGCGGGTTTGACCTTGTGCTAAAGTTCCGCTCAAGCAAAGACAGCATTGAAAAAGCCATTGAATTTTTAAATAGAAATATAAATAAACTCAGACAACTTAAATAGCCGATTCTCACGTTCCCGGAACGTGAGAATGGATGGAAAATATGCACAAAAAGTTTTTTCAATATATTGGTGGAGTTACTCTTGAAGTTGCAGCCAGTCTTGGGCAGATAGCTAATATGGTTGCTGGCACATTCTATTGGGTGTTTAAGGGTGGCATTAACTGGCGCAATACAACAGTGCAGATGGTTGAGGTTGGCTATGCCTCGTTTCCTGTTATAGCTTTGACATCGCTCTTTACCGGCATGGTGCTTTCTTTACAGATGGGCTCATCAATGAGGAACATGTTTAACGAGCCGGTGTATCTGGGCGCTGTTGTTGGCCTTTCTCTTGTTAAGGAGCTGGGGCCTGTTTTAACAAGCGTGGTTGTTGCAGGAAGGATAGGCGCAGCGATTGCAGCTGAGCTCGGCACAATGAAAGTTACGGAACAGATAGATGCCCTGTACACACTAGGTACAAATCCGATAAAGTACCTTGCTGTTCCGAGATTCATCTCCATGATGACGATGGTGCCGCTGCTGGTTGTAATATCGAATATAATCGGAATACTAGGGGGATTGCTGGTAACGGTTTACAAGTGGAAAGTGCCTTCAAGCGTGTACTGGGAAGATATCTGGTACTACATGCTTATTACGGATTTTCTGCACGGGTTCATAAAGACTTATCTTTTTGCGTCGATAATTGTTTTTACGGCGTGTTTCAAGGGATTTAACTGCAGGGGCGGCGCAGAGGGGGTGGGGAAAGCGACCACAAGCGCTGTTATGGTATCAATGGTTTTGATACTGGTCTCGGATTATTTTATAAGCGCAATACTTGTAGCTATAGGCATCGGCTAATAACCGTGCCCGTTCCCGGAACGGGCCCAGGTCCGTTCCGGGAACGGGCAAACGAGGGAAGATGATAAAAGTAAGCGAGGTTCATAAATATTTCGGAGGAAACCACGTCCTGCAGGGCGTAAATCTTGAGATTTATGACGCGGAAACCCTGACCATTATCGGCGGTTCAGGCTGCGGAAAAAGTGTTCTGCTGAAAAATATTATAGGGTTGTTGAAGCCCGAACGCGGCACGATTTTCGTCGATGACAGAGAGATAACAAGTCTTGATGAAAAAGATCTTCTTGAGGTGCAGAAAAGGTTCGGGTATTTATTCCAGGGCGCGGCGCTTTTTGATTCCCTGACAGTCGGGGAAAACGTCGGATTCGGACTGAAGAACCTGAGCACTCTTGAGCAGGCGGATATACGAAAACGGGTGTTGGAGTGTCTTGCAGTGGTAGGCTTAAAGGGCGTGGAAAATTTAAAGCCCCCGGAGCTTTCAGGCGGAATGAAAAAAAGAGTCGGGCTTGCACGCGCCATTGCGCACCAGCCGAAATACATCATGTACGACGAGCCGACCACAGGGCTTGACCCGATTATGGCGGACGTTATAAACGATTTGATTATTCATCTTCAGAAGACGCTGGGAGTGACTTCGATAGTGGTTACGCACGACATGAAGTCAGCATATAAAGTTTCAAACCGGATTGCCATGCTTTATCAGGGAAAAATAATAGGAGCAGGAAAACCCGAAGATATAAAAAACACGAAAGATGAGGTTATACACCAGTTCGTGGAGGGCTTAAGCCACGGGCCGATAACGCTGGATTTGGAGAAAGTAATTTAAGGACAGCATTTAGAGATTAGCATATAGAGGTTAGTCAGAAGAATTTTTATAATATTCACTTTAATAAGTATTTATGAGTGGAAAAGGAGGAGCTGGGTGAATCAGGAAACAAAGTTAGGTCTTTTTGTTTTGGTGGGAATAGTGGGATTGCTGGTTACGATAATACTTCTGGGAGATTTCCAGTTCCAGGGCCGTTATCATTTAAATATTTTGTTCAGCGACATAGCAGGCCTTCCGGATAAAGCAAAAGTAAAAATAGCGGGAGTTGAAATAGGCGCCGTAAAGGAAATATCCCTAGAGGGAAACAAGGCCAAAGTGATGGTGTGGATAAAAAGAAACGTAAAGATCCACAGCGACGCAAAAGCGAGTATTGTTTCGACAGGGTTAATCGGCTCGAAATACCTGGAGCTTACCATCGGAAGCGAGGATGCGCCGGTTCTTAAAGACGGGGACGTTATTGTGGGCGTTGACCCTCTGTCATTCGATAAAGTCGTGCAGGACGTGATGGAACAGCTGGACGCTATAACAAAACCTTTCAAGGGCAAGACGGGCAAAAACATCGGCGACAACCTTGCAAAGACTCTTGAGAACATGAGGGAAGTTACTGATACTTTGAGGGTTACCCTGTACGCCCAGGAACAGGATCTGAAAGAGATTGTCAGGGATTTTCATACCTTTACAAGAAACATGGCTGAGATTTCACAGGACGATTTAAAAGTTGCGGTTTCAAGCATAAGAAACATTTCGGAGAAGCTTGACAGGATTCTGGATAAAATAGACAAGGGAGAAGGCGCCCTGGGCAGGCTTATGACCGATAAAGAGATGGGAGAGGATATAAAAGAGGCGTTCAAGGATTTAAAGGAAACTTCTAATGAAGCTAAAAAAGTGCTCGGGAAGATAACCCTGATTGAGACGCACTGGGATTACTCGCTCAGGTACGACGGAAAGTACGACCTTTTCAGGAACGATGCGGGGATAAGGATATATCCGAGGAAAGATAAATTTTATTACGTCGGAGTCTCGAATATCAGCGACGATTCCGCCACAACAACCGACCCGGAGGAAACCAACACGCTGAATTTTCTTATAGGGAAGCATTTCGGGCCGGCTCAGCTTTACGGAGGGCTTTACAGGAAGACTGCGGGCGTTGGAATGAAGGTGAAGCCTCTTTGGAAGTGGGAGCCGTGGAGGAGGCTTGAGATAGTGGCTGACGGGTATGATTTTTCAAGGCGCACTCCTGTACATACGCCGAAAGTTAATCTGGGATTAAGGCTTGAGCTAATGAAGTGGGCTTACATAGGCTCTCAAATCGAGGACCCTGCCTATGAATCGAACGTTAATACATACATGAACCTTGTAATTCGTGACGACGATATCGCATATATTCTCGGTCTTGTGGGCCTCGCCCGCTAATATTCAATACCCGTTCCCGGAACGGGCCCAGGCCCGTTCCGGGAACGGGTCGGATAAGGAGAAAGATTTATGGTTAATAGAAAAGTTCCTCTAGCTGTAGGAGAGATTTATCATATATTTAACAGAAGTATATCAAAGTTTGATATCTTTAAATCAGAGAATGATTATGAGAGAATGATTAAAGCAATACATTTTTATAAATTTGAAGATACGCCATGTAAATTATCAAAATATATTGAGGATAAAGAAAAGTATAGAAAAAAAGAAGAAAAGATAGATAAATCAAAAATGCTGGTAAAAATAATAGCATATTGTCTTATGCCGACTCATATACATTTAATTCTTGAACAATTAAAAGAAAACTCAATTTCCAAATACATGAGACTTGTGCAGAACAGCTATAGCACATATTTTAATCTTAAATACAATAGATTGGGGCCGCTTTGGGAAGGAAGATTTAAAAATATATTAGTACAAAAAGACGAACAGTTTATCCACTTAACCAGATACATCCATTTAAATCCAGTAACAGCAAATATAAAGAATATAAATAATCCTATAAATTGGGATTACTCTTCTTATAAAGAGTATTTAGGGCTTGTGCAAAAAGAAAAAATGATCTGTGATTTTTCAGAATATATTGATATTAGTGCTGATGAGTACAGAAAATTCGCAGAAAGCCAGATTCAATATCAGAGAGAGCTGCATAAAATAAGACATTTAATACTGGAGCCCGAGCCCGTTCCCGGAACGGGACTAGGAATATATGGTTAAAAGCAAAGTAAAAACTATTTTCAGGTGTCAGGAATGCGGGTACGCTTCGCCGAAGTGGCTGGGAAAATGCCCGGACTGCGGCAAGTGGAACTCCCTGGCAGAAGAGAAAGAGGCCAGGATAGAGGCATCCGGCCAGGCAAGGAGCCTTATCGGCTTTTCTTCCGAAGTGGTAAACATAAATGAAATTGCTACAGAGAATTTTACAAGGCTGGCCACAGGCATAGACGAGTTTGACAGGATGCTCGGCGGCGGGGTTGTGCCCGGATCTCTGGTTTTGCTCGGCGGCCAGCCGGGTATAGGAAAATCAACTTTGATGCTTCAGGTTTCTGCCCGGCTAAGCAATAACAATAACCTGAAAACACTTTATATATCCGGGGAAGAATCCCTGTCCCAGGTGAAAAACAGGGCAGACAGGTTAAAAATAAAATCTGAAACCCTTTATCTGGTTTCAGAGACTAATCTTGAAAATATTTTAAACGCTGTAACAAAAGTTGAACCCCAGGTTGTAGTTGTGGACTCAATCCAGACAACCTACAGGCAGGATTTATCAGGCGCTCCGGGCTCGGTCGGACAGGTCAGGGAGTGCGCCGCGGAGCTTCTGCGTTTTGCAAAGTCGCGCGGGATAACGATTTTTTTACTGGGCCACGTCACAAAAGAAGGCTCCATCGCGGGGCCGCGCGTCCTTGAGCACATCGTTGACACGGTCCTTTATTTTGAAACCGAGCGCCAGCAGATTTTCAGGGTGCTCAGGTCCTATAAAAACCGGTTCGGACCCACAAGCGAGATAGGAGTTTTCGAGATGAAAGATGACGGATTGCGCGAGATAAAAAATCCGTCTGAAATATTTCTTCAGGAACGCTCCAAGGATACCCCGGGCAACGTCGTAGTATGCACAATAGAAGGCACAAGGCCGCTTCTCTTGGAAGTCCAGGCGCTTGTTACAAGAACGAATTTCGGTCTGCCGCGCAGGATGGTAACAGGATATGATTTAAACAGGGTAATACTTTTGATAGCTGTCCTGGAGAAACGCCTCGGGCTGCACCTTGAATCCCAGGATATATTTGTCAACGTTGTTGGAGGCGTAAAGATAAAAGAAACCGGCATTGACCTTGGAATAGCGTGCGCGATTGCTTCAGGCCACGGAAATTTTGTTGCTTCCAGCGACACTGTCATACTCGGAGAAGTCGGATTATCCGGCGAGGTCCGTTCCATAAACCAGGCCGGGCCCAGGCTTAACGAAGCGGAAAAGCTGGGGTTTAAAAGGGCGTTCGTGCCGAAAACAAATTTGAAAAATCTTAATTATAAAGGCAGGTTAAAAATATTCGGGGTTTCGGACGTAAAGGAAGCAATCGGGGGAATTAAATAGAGCATAGAGTATAGAGCATAGAAAATAAAAATTTTACATAAGTTTTTATCGGAGGATGTATGATCAGGTATATGACAAGCGGTGAATCCCATGGAAAGCAGCTGACGGTAATTATTGACGGCATACCCGCAGGATTAAAACTGAACGTTGAAGACATCAACAAAGACCTTGAAAGAAGGCGGGGCGGATTCGGAAGGGGCGAAAGGGCCCAGCGCATAGAAAAAGATAAAGCCGAGATTGTTTCAGGCGTGAGGTGGGGCCAGACCATAGGATCCCCGATAACCATAGTCGTAAAGAACGCGGATTGGGAAAATAATAAAAAAATCATGTCTCTGGATGCCAAAGATTTAAACGAAAAGATGTTTCTTCTTCGCCCGAGGCCCGGGCATGCGGATTTACCGGGTGCCATGAAATTCGACAGGGGCGACTTGCGCGACATACTGGAACGCGCATCGGCAAGGGAAACGGCAGCCCGCGTTGCAGCCGGAAGCATATTCAAAAAACTCCTTTATGAATTAAACATTAAGATTTATTCCTTCACCAGGGAGATAGCGGGGATAGAGGCATCCGTAAAAGATATTTTATCGCACAAAATAATTTCTGATATAGAGGCGTCCCCCGTAAGGACTCCGGATAAAACACAGGAAAAACAAATGATGAATGAAATAACCAAAGCCAAAAACATGGGCGATACCCTGGGCGGTGTGTTTACCGTAGTGGCAAAAGGGGTTCCCGTGGGGCTCGGGAGCCACGCGCAGTGGGATTTAAAGCTTGACGCAAGAATCGCCCAGAGCCTGGTTTCCATACAGGCGGTCAAAGGTGTTGAGTTCGGCATAGGTTTCGAATACAGTTCAAGGCCGGGTTCCAAGGCCCATGACGAGATATCTTATTCAAAAGAAAAAGGGTTCACGAGAAAAACCAATAACGCGGGCGGATTTGAGGGAGGGATAACAAACGGCCATGACATAGTTGTCAGCTGCGCGGTTAAACCCATACCGTCCTTGATGATGCCTCTTAAATCAGTAAACATAAAGACGAAAAAAGAAGAGGTTGCAGAAAAAGTCAGAAGCGATGTTTGTATTGTGCCTGCCGTGGGGGTAATAGGAGAATCCGTTGTTGCATATGAGCTTGCCAGGGCAGTAAAAGAAAAGTTCGGCGCTGATTCCGTGGATGAATTAAAGGAGAATCTTAATTCATACTTACATCAGATAAAAAACTTTTAACTTATCCGTAGGCCCGTTCCCGCAACGGGACTTGTCCCGTTGCGGGAACGGGCAAGACTGGGGGGAATTTTATGATGGAATATCTTAGAAAAACGTTTTCTTTTTCCGAAAAGACCATACTTCTAATCCTGAGATTTTTGATGTTCTTTGTCATGTTATATCTTACAATATATAACTTTCAGGAAGAGTTTAATTTTATGCTCTTAACAATAATATTCAGTGTTTTTTTATGTTCGAATCTTGTTTTTGTGTTTTTAGATGATAATATATTTAGAAGAAAAACATTCAGATACGGTGTATTTTTATTCGATGTCGTAATTATTTCTTCGGTTATTTATTTCACAAGAGGCATAGACACGGATTTATACCTTGCATACTTCCTTATAATTTTTATAGCAAGCGGAACCAGGAACATAGCATATACTTTTATTTCGACAATAGTGGTAGCTTCCATATACTCGCTGCTGCTGACTTATAAGGGGGTTGCATTTTCGTTTGATAATCCTGCGCTGCTTTTAAGAATTCCGTTCTTTTTTATAGTTTCATTTATATTTTTATATTATGCGCAGATTGAAAAACGTTCCGTAGAGAACCAGGTTGCAAGGATGGACAGGCTTTCCATGCTGGGAGAGATGCTTGCGGCGGTCCTGCATGAGCTTAAAAACCCTTTAACCATAATTCTTGGTTATGCATCCGAGCTGGATAAAACCAAAGACGTGGACAGGCAAAGGGAAATCTGGCAGGATATTGTCGAAGCCGTCCAGAAGTCCTCAAAGATAGTCAAGAATATCCTTTCATATGTAAAATACAGCGACGAGTCGGAAAAACTGATGATAGGGGTTAATGATTTAGTTAACTCCACCATAGACATCCTGAACGAGCAGCTGAAAATAAACAGGATTGAAGTAGTCAGGAATCTGTCTCCTGATCTGCCCCAGATACTGGGCAACTACGGGTACCTGCAGCAGGTATTTTTGAATCTGATAAACAACGCAAGAAACGTATTGATTCAGTGCAAGGGATTGAGGCAGGTAACTGTATCCACTTTCCATAAAGGAAAAAAGATTATCATCAGCGTAAAAGACAATGGGCCCGGGATAAAAAAAGAGTCGCTGGATAAAATATTCGATCCTTTTTTTACAACAAGAACCGAAGGTACGGGGTTAGGATTGAGCCTTTGTTTCAGGATAGTAAAAAAGCATAAAGGGAATATATACGTAAAAAGCAAGTACGGGGAAGGCGCGGAGTTTTTCGTGGAGCTGCCTATAGGAGAGAATGATTAAACAGGGAGAATCGGAGTGAATATAGTAATAACCGGATTCATGGGAACAGGCAAGTCTTCAGCCGGAAAACTGCTTGCAAGAAAGCTGGGCTGGCTGTTTTTCGATACCGACGAGATGATAGAAAAGGAAGTAGGTCTTAAAATTTCGGAGATTTTCAGCAACAGGGGAGAGCCGTACTTCAGGAACGTTGAGTCTAAGGCGGTCAGCATGGTGAGCATGCTAAACAACGCCGTTATTTCCTGCGGAGGGGGCGTTGTGCTGAACTCCGCTAACATGGACGAGCTTGGAAGAAACGGAGTGATAGTAAACCTTTCTGCAAGGCCGGAAAAGATTCTTGAGTTCACAAAAGCAAATGCTGACAGGCCTCTTTTAAACGTTCAAGACCCTCTTGCGGCGATAAAAGAGCTTCTTAAAATGAGGGCACCTTATTACAAGCGCTGCCACTTTTCGCTGGATACAAGCGATATGACCGTTGAGCAGATTGCGGATAAAATACTTGAAAACCCGCTGATAAAAACAAAGATAAAAACACAGAATGACAAATGACCAATGACGAATGACAAATGAAAAAATTCAAATGACAAATGATCAATGATAAATAACAAATCAAAAAGGAAGTATAATTTATACAAATAAAAAATATGTTTATGATTTTTTGTTTTTGCAGTATGTTTGTCATTTGACATTTGTCATTTGACATTTAATATAGTTATGAAATTATTCGTTTTATTTACTTTCCTTATAACTTACTTCCTTATAATAAAATTCCGCCCGAAAGCGCTGTGGATTATTTACGGGGCGGTTTTTGTTTTTATTTCAACAAGGGCAATCACTCCGGCTGAAGCGATAAAATCAATTGATTTTAACGTGCTGGGGGTGTTCCTCGGGACAATGATGCTTTCAAGCTTGTTTATAATGTCAGGAGTCCCGGCTTATCTGACGGATTTAATACTTGACCGCTCAAAAAAAACAAGCACGGCTTTTCTTTTAATCTGCGGTTTATCAGCGTTTATTTCCTCGTTTACCGAAAACATAGCAACAGTGCTGATTGTTGCGCCTCTGGCGCTTGAGGTGGCGAAAAAACTGAAACTTAACCCGTCACTTCTTTTAATAGGCATCTCCATATCAAGCAACCTGCAGGGAACAGCAACCCTGATAGGCGATGCGCCGAGCATCATACTTGCAACGGAAACAGGAATGACGTTTAATGACTTTTTCTGGATGTTCGGAAAGCCCAGTATATTCTTTGCCGTACAGTTCGGGGCAGTGCCTTCGTTTTTTGTCCTGTATCTTTTTTATAAAAAATATAATCAGGCTTTGCCCCGGAATCTTAAGGATGTAAAAGTTAAAAGCTGGGTACCCGCAATACTTATGTCGCTTATGGTTTTAAACCTGGTTGTATTCTCGATTCTCAGGTTCAGGTCTGCATACGTGCTTGCAGCGGTATGTATGGGCTGGGGAATAGCGGGCCTTTTATGGCAGTGGGTATTCAGGAGCGAGAACTTCTCTGTAACAAAGGATATTGACTGGTACAGCATATTTTTCCTTGCAGGTATTTTTATACTGGTAGGGACCCTTACGTATTCCGGCATTATTGACGAATTTGCCGATTGGCTTATAGCGGTGTCGGGCGGGAGCGTTCTAGAATCGTTTATAATAATTATTACGATGTCGGTGCTTGTTTCTGCATTCGTGGACAACATCCCCTACATTATCGCAATGATACCTCTGACGATAAAAATGGCAGCGTCTATGGACGTATCCATATTTTTATTTTTGTTTGCACTCCTGATAGGAACATGCCTGGGAGGTAACATCACGCCAATCGGATCCGCGTCCAACGTTGTAACAATGGGAATCCTGCGCAAGAACGGCATACCGGTAAAAATGGGCGAGTTCGTAAAACTCGGCCTGCCGTTTACCATTGCAGCGGTACTGTTCGCCTCCCTGTTCGTGTGGCTCGTGTGGCGGTAATAAATGCACAAAAAGGGCGTCAAAAAATAGGCGCCGCCTCTATTTGTTCCCATCTGTTTTTTGAAGGACATAAAATAGCAGCATCTGTGATTTATAAATTTATTGCAGAAAGTAATTTATTTAAGAATAGAAGCTAATAAAATGATTTATATTTACATTAGAAAGTTATTTTTAATTTTTATTGGAATAATATTAAGTCTTATACTGATCGAATTTGGATTGCATCTTTCTGGATATTTAGTACGCAAATATAAATATTTAAAAATAGAATCGGTCAGCTTTGATAGCAATGAATATCGTATTTTATGCTTAGGCGAATCAACAACCCAAGGCTTTAGAGGTAGTTCTTATCCTTCATTACTTCAAGAAATTTTGAATAATAAGAGCAAGCTATATAATTTTAAAGTAATTAACGAAGGAGAAATAGCTTGTAATAGTACTATGATTTTAAACGGACTTGATGAAAAACTGCTAAAATTTAAACCTCATATGGTTGTGTCTATGATGGGAATTAACGACCGCTATATGAATGAAATATTTATAAGTAAAAGTAGATTTGATAAATCTAATTTTATGGATAATATTAAAATTATAAAATTTATTAAATGGAGTAAATTATTTGCAAAAACTAAATTATCAAATATTAAAGTCGATCCCACTGCAAATAAAGGCACTAAAGAAAATGATAATATAATAGATAATGTCATTTATTTAAGAGAAACGGGTAGGTATGATGAAGCTATAATGCAATTAAAGGAAGAAATAACAGAAAATCAGAATCACCATCAACTTTTAGAGGAATTGTGGGTATGCTATTTAGATCAAAGAAAGTTCGATGAAGCAGAAACATATTTTAATAACTATATTGAGAAATATTCGTTATCTATTGAAGTACAGGAAATATTGGGAGATTTATATATTCAGCAAGGAAGATATAAAGAAGCAATAGAAATATATAATGATTTACTAAATTTAAATAGTCATAACTCTATGTATTATTGTTACTTGGGCATCTGTTATAATGATACACGTGAATATGAAAAAGAAAAAGAAATATATATAAGGGCCTTGGAAAATGAATGTTACTCTGAAGATATATTTTGTAAACTAGCAAATTATTATTTAATTAATAAAAACTACAATAAAGTTAAGGAGGTATATTTAAAATCAATCGATATATATCCAAAAAATAAAAAATTATTGAATGCGCTGATGGCTTATTACATTGATATTGGTGATTACAAAAAAGCAGAGAGTATAATACAAGAAGAAGGTGTTAATGAAATTACAGAATATAATTATTTGAAATTATATAAAATACTAAAAAAGAATAAAATAAAATATGTATGCATGCAATATCCTTTATGCTCAATAAATGAATTGAAAGAACTTTTTAAAGATAAAAAAGATGTAATATTTGTTGAAAACAAAGATAATTTTATTGAATCCTTAAAAACTTTAGATTTTGTAGATCTATTTTATGATAATTTTGCTGGTTGCTTTGGACATTGTAAATATAAGGGCGATTATCTTATTGCTGAAAATCTTGCGAATACTATTCTGAAAGAATTAATTGAGTAAAACATAAGTATTAACTGATAAAATAAGCAAATACAGTTATCGGGAGTTGTATTTGCGTTTATTCTGGATAGAAAAATCAGGGCTGTTGATTCGTTGATTCTCGGGTTAGTACTGTTTCTTATATATCTGGTAAGAAAAAAGCTGAACCTGACGGGTTTTTTGTTCTCCCTAATAGCCATTTTAATTTTAATGCACTGCTCCGCTGTTTTCGGATTATTCAAAATGTAGTTTTTCAGGCTTGAGCATGACACGTATGTCCACACATATTCAGGCATTACAGTTGCGATGGCAGCATTTAACTACATGCTGAAGTATAATGTTTCTTTTTTCGAAACCGCGTTTATGGCGCTTTTAATTACCCTTGGAATAGGGCTTTTAAATGAACTGGTGGAGTTTGCCGGATACAAACTATTTGGCAGGGGCGAGGGATTGTTTTTGCTTGGCCCCGGGGACATAGGCGACAAACGCTTTTTTGAGAATTTAATGACGGATTTCTTCCAGGATTTTTACGGGAATATTGCAGGTATAGCAATATCTTCTATATATTGGCTGAAATACGGCAAAAGAAAAAAGGAGAATCAGGGAAAAAATATATGAAATTTTGTACGGTCATAAACTGCATGGACGGGCGTGTTCAGGAACCAGTTATTAATTTTCTGAAAAAAAGGTTTAATGCCGAATATGTAGATTCCATAACTGAAGCGGGCCCGAACCTGATTCTTTCGGAAAACAGGGAAACTGTCTTAATTGAGTCAATTCTTGACAAGCTGAATATTTCAGTCGAAAAACATGGTTCAGCAGGAATTGCCGTAGCCGGCCACTATGACTGCGCGGGAAATCCATCATCTCAAAATGAGCAGGCCCTTCACATAAAAAAATCAATTCAATTTCTTAAGCAGAATTACAAAGATATAGAAATAATAGGTTTATGGGTAGACAAAGATTGGAGGGTTCACGAACTTACTTAGTTTCCAAAGCTTTTATGACCTGCTCAACGTCCACGTCCGTGTCGACGCATCCGTCTTTGGCAAGGGGAACAAACTGTACTGGTATTTTCTTTTTCTCGCATAGCTTCATTCCTTCAGTGCCCTCGTAAAAACAGGCAACGCCTAAAATCGCTTTTGCGTCCAGTTCGTCAACAAGCTTTTCAACTATGCGCCCGCCTTTCAGTATGTAGAGCGCTTTATATCCCAGCTCTCTTGATTTTTTGCTGATAGCACTTATTTTACATGAGCCGCACTCCGCGCAGATGTAGTACCCGCCGACTTCTTTGGCTTTACAGTTTTTGATGTTTCTCATGCACTGGGGTACAAATACAACGCGGCCGGAATAGGGAACAGAAACGAATTTTTTAAGGTTAGCCTTATTTTTCTTTTCGGTTACTATCCGGTATGCCTTATCTTTGATTTTCTTTTTATTCAAGCACTGAAACATGTTATAAACTTTATCAAAAAACAAACAATAAATCAAATT
>JAFGIL010000028.1 GCA_016929635.1 Endomicrobiales bacterium | reverse complement strand
TCTTCTGATGTGTGTTTAAGAACTTTATCAATGACCTTTTTAATCTTTGGCTCTGAATGATCTATTCCTAAGTCGGCAATAAATGATAATTTGTGATAGGACTGGCCTGCACTCTTATGACTATTTAGAACCTGTCCGGGCCAGTCCATTAATTCAGTGATTAATGACTCAGTTTTTGGATGGCTTATCATTCTATTGTAAGCATCTGTCACTTTTGATGAATCTCGTGGTTGATCCAGAAGGTCAATTAGTGTACGATATTCAGTCCAGGGATTACTTTTAAGTAACCAGTCTATGTTTTCAGTTGTCATTCTAGTAAAGTTAGTAAGTCCAGAGAATTTTATACAGCGGCACGATACATTAAACCCAACGGCCCGGCAATATGGATGGCCGAGCGTTAAGTTCCGACATTTTATGTCGGAATAGCGAGGAACCATAATGCGGCGGTGGCTGTTACCCGACGCAGCATCCGGGCAGTCCTGAGCGGAGCGAAGGACCTAGTACTTTAGAAGGAAAGCTGTCACGGTGCAAGGAGGGTATGCCTGCCCCGGCGAAGCTAAGCTGAGTCGGGGGCGCAGTTTTTGCCATCCGGGTACAAGTTTTATAGATCATTACGCGTGTCGTGGTACAAAGCTGATAGATGAAACGGAGCTGGCAAAATGTAACAAATGTTACAAAAGGGCACTAGCGCAGTCTTGTCCCGGCGGAGCGAAGCGGAGTCGGGAGTCGCGTTACCCACTATCTCGGAGCCAGAAAACTGTCATGATGCAGGATTTTACTTGCGTGCAGATACGCGCTTTGCCCATCCTGGCGGAGCTAAGGTGGGTGTCCGGATGCATATACCATTGCAAAGCTGTCTTGGGAGCAGGAGCAAAAGCAAAAACCGTGACAAACAACTTACCCATTTTCCGTGTTAGCCGTAGGCTGTTATTTTCAGTTATACAATCGAATTACAAATAGGTATGATTTTTTGTCTTGGATGCCTTCTGCATTGAATAATATTAGAACTGTACCAGGTTTAAACACCTGTTTAATTTTGCTTTATCTGAAATCGTAGTAAAACTACTGCAATCAGTTTTATTATTAAAGCATACCATATTGTTGGTGCTGGAATAAAGAAAATAATTATTGTTCCCATAGCTTGATGAGCCATCATCGCAGCCAGGATATTTCTTTTGCTCAAAGTATAAAAAGCATCGATAGCAAACGAGTCAAGCAGCATGGATAGATAACCATATAGCGTTGGTTCTAAGTCAAATGCAATATTCATACCCTGATGCCAAAGCCACCAATAACTTCCTACAATCAAACTTGCAATATCACGTGGCACATAGTGTTGTAGATTTTCAAAAGCAAATCCTCTCCACCCAGGTTCTTCGAAAAGGGGACTAGTAATAAGAGCTGCAAAGAAGTGTATTGGTATTATCAGAATAATCCACCACTTAAGAGTCGTAAACACCTCAGACTTGAAAATCTGTAACGGAGTGGAATCAACTCCCTTAAATGTTTCTATCCCAAAGTAGCTTAATATTATCAGCAGGTATATCCCAATAAAAAAGAGTGGACTAGTTAATATCCAAGGGGAACGCCACTCTTTTACTCTTATATTATTTAAGATTGATTTAAATGTGATTTTATTATTACTGGCAAGTTGGATAATGAATATTGTTATCAAGGGGGATATCGCACCTAATGTAGACCAGACAACTGTTGGAATTTGTATTGGAGGCGTCCATACTCCCTTGTTTATCAGGATCATCGGTATCCAAAATACCCATGCTATTGGGATTGTGAGAGAAAAGTAGAGGAACAGATACTTTTTTGATGCATAACATATATTCCCAGGGTCCATATTTGAAGGTTTATTCAATTAATGACAGACAGAATTATATTATCGCAGTTATTATAAAGCTTAAAGTCCATGAGCAACCATCATATTTATAAAATGTATCCAAATAGGCACTCAAAACCAGGAATAATTTTTGGTCTGCAAAATGGAGATGTTAGAATTATTTTAGAGTTTATGTATACCGGTTTTTCAAATTTATACTTATAACCAGCTTCAGTACCAAAATTAAAGGATCTCATTTGATTATTATCTTTGGACCAAGTATATCCTGAAAAAGCACCAAAATACAAGTCATTCCTGTCACCGAAATCTTTATTATTAAAAAAATGGTATCGTGGTCCGATTCGAATCACAAAATCAGGATGTTTTTCCTTTTTTACGATATAATGAAAAAGGACATATTCACTCGATAATTGAATAGAAACTGAAGACGTAACTTGATACTCAAATTCAGCATTTATTATACCATAGAATAGTTTTAGAGGATTAACTGAAATTAAAAAACTCCCAGATTGATTAAATTGTTGCGAAAATGCTTTTGTGATTGAAAGAGCAACAAATACTAAAAGGATTAATGTCTTTTTCATAGGTATAAAAGGTTAGTTTCCTGATAACATTCACTTTGAAAAAAGACAGAAATTGTCAAAGAATGCTGCTTGGACGAGAATTAATCTTGTGGATGTTTAATTCCTTATGTCATAGTAGAAGTTTGTTCAAAGAGTTCTTTTAGTGCCTGTGTGGCACGTCTGCTTACGGCTAACGGCCCGGCAATATAGAGGGCCGAGCGTTAAGTTCCGACATTTTATGTCGGAATAGCGAGGAGCCAGAATGCGGCGGTGGCTGTTACCCGACGCAGCATCCG
>JAFGIL010000027.1 GCA_016929635.1 Endomicrobiales bacterium | reverse complement strand
GTGCGCCTGTAAGGCTTAACGAATTCTGCTGCAATAAGCAGCCACAGTGAAGTTGACTGTGTAAGACAACTGACTTATCCTCTAACGAAAGACAGAGGGGAGTGTAGCATGTCAGTAAAGGTAAATAAGGAGGAACACGAACTCCAAGACGTTTATCGAGTCAGGTTATGCATGGGTAAAGCTATACTGCTTGAACTCCAATCTCCGAGACGGACTCGCACTGTCCCGCAGGTAAAGTGTTAGAAAGACCTGCTGTTCTGCTGTAATTGTATGACATAGGAAGATACTGATTAAACTTCCAGCAGAAGTCAGCTTTCATATGAAAGCTATAAAAGAGATAAAAAGAGACCCTAAACATAAAGATACGAATTCGTTTTAAGTAATTCAGGGATTGCCTAAGTGGCTGTTCACCATAGGGCAACGGAGTAATCATAGTAGTCAAACGCCTATCCTAACAGATAGGACACGGCGAAGGGTTACAGGATATTGCGTATTTAATACAGAGGAGGCTTTAAATAGTGAGCAATAAAATTCCAAAAATATTAGATACTATAACTAAACAAAATCAGAAATTTCATGACTGGAAAAACAAGAATCTATATGCCATATTAACCGTGCCGGAAATATACATCATGGCTTATGAAAAAATTAAATCAAAACCCGGAAATATGACAAAGGGAGTTGATGGCAATACCATTGACGGATATTCAATAGAAAAAATCAGAAATCTCATAGAAAGGCTTAAAACAGAAAAATATCAATGCCGACCAGTAAGACGAGTCTTCATACCGAAGAAAAATGGCAAATTAAGACCATTGGGCATACCTTCGATTGAAGATAAAATTCTACAGGAAGCAATGAGAATGATTCTTGAAGCTATCTATGAGGGAAACAACAATCCGATATTCAGGAATTCATCACACGGGTTCAGAAAAGAAAGAAGCTGTCATACAGCTTTAAGGCAAATAATGACTAACTGGCATGGAACAAAATGGCTTATTGAGGGAGACATTGAGGGATTTTTTGATAATATTGACCATCATATTTTAATTAAACTCTTGAGAATGAAAATCTCTGATGAAAAGTTCATCAGATTAATATGGAAAATCTTGAAAGCAGGCTACATGGAACAGCATAGTTTCCACAAGTCAAAATCCGGAAGCCCGCAAGGAGGGATAGTTAGTCCTATCCTTGCGAATATTTACCTTCACCAGCTCGATTTGAAAATAGAAGAAATAGCATTACGTTACAACAAGGGCAAAGTAAGACGAAATGATATTCATTATATGAGAATATATCATAAAAATACTCGATTATTCAAAAAATATCATAAGACAAAGGATAGCTCAATTCTGGAAGAAATAAAAGAATTAAGAAAAATCTCCCATACAATGCCTGCCAAAGATAATTTTGATAAAAATTATGTCAGAGTAAGATATGTCAGATACGCAGATGACTGGTTAGTGTCAGTCATAGGTTCAAAACAACTCGCATCAGAGATTAAAGAAGAAATAAATAATTTCTTAAAGGAGAAATTAAAACTGAAATTAAGTGAAGGGAAAACTAAAATTACAAACGCTAATAAGGGTACAGCCTATTTTTTAGGAACTGAAATAAATACTGTGCGAAATCCATTGCACAAAAGAAAGGTGACTGTCAATGGCAGAAGAATGTTAAAAAGAGTAGTAAATGGGAATGTAGTGTTGAAATCTCCAATTAGTGATATAGTTAAAAGACTAAACGTAAAGGGATACTGTAAAGCAGACGGATATCCAATAGCCAACACTCAATATATGAATCGTTCAATCAAAGATACAATAAAACATTACTCCAGCATAAATAGAGGAATTCAAAATTATTATAGGTTCACTGATAATTTCTGTAAAGTTGCACGTATTCAATACATTTTACAATACTCTCTTGCCAAGACATTGGCGGGAAAATATAAAACCTCAATGAAGAAAATATTCAGGAAATACGGAAAGAATATTACTTACTGTTTTAGGAAAGATGACAATACGGAATCGTTATGTTCATTCTGGTTGAATGACAAATGGGAGAAAAGACCGTTTGCATTCAGTAACAACTTTAATGCTTATAAATACAATATACTTGATTCTCAAAAGAAAAACGGGAAATCTTATCTGAAAACAAAAATATGCTGCATATGTGGTAAATACTCAAATACTGAAATGCACCATGTAAGAAACATAAGGAAATTAGGTAAAACGCCAATCGGTTTTGAAGTAATATTAGGCAAAATTAACAGAAAGCAAATTCCAGTCTGTGCAGAATGTCATGCAAAAATTCATAAGGGAAAACTCGATACCTTTAAAATATCAAACTTCGCATACATACCCACCTGATTTATTAGTCGAATAATATCTGGAGAGCCGGATGCGGTGAAAGTCGCACGTCCGGTTCGGAGGAAAGTGAATAATAGTTAAGCCTTACGGCTGAAGCTATTATTCACTTATCCTACTGTCATATTACAGGTATTGAGAAAGAAATCATTAAAAATCAGGCTTCATATGTTAAGGACTGGTTGGAAATATTAAACAATGATAAAAGATTAATTATAACTGCCTCAAGTCAGGCTCAAAAGAGCGTGGATTATATCCTTTCTGCTTGCAGTAATGCCGTTAATCAGGATACTGATATTGAGCCTCTTTAAAAAGGCAGGTTGAATATTTTAAAGACGGATGATACTGCGGTATTGTCCGTCTTTTTTTATTTAAGACGGTTTAAAGCAATATATCATAGTAGAAATCTTTTAAGAACCGATTATATGAGCTTCATTTGTTTGTTATAAAAGCTTCTTAAAAGGATCACCCCTCCGACTCCTGCCACAAAAAGCCTCTTGATTTTGTTATGGTTTGATGATGACAAGTATAAAAGTCTGGAAGGAAAAGAATTTTTATCCAGTAAAAATATTGAAAAAAAATCAAAGGATAAAAAATAAAAAAAATCGTTTCTGCCCAAAACCCTATTAATGCAAAATTTTTGCCCCTTTAAAATCTGCGTCATGCGAAAACTGCATACATGACAAAGCCCCTTGTTGT
>JAFGIL010000026.1 GCA_016929635.1 Endomicrobiales bacterium | reverse complement strand
AATATAATTGTCAATGTGTTTTTGAAATTATTTCCGTCTAATTTCGGAAGCATTATTCAGGTTTAGATTCCTTTAATTGAAAAAGGAACTTTATGCCTGCAACTTCAATTAAATCGCCGTCTTTTAGGTCGCACTGTCCCGATAGTGGATTTCCATTAAGCTTGGGATAACCATCTTTAACCGCTGTTATGAGGTACCCGGTTGGCCTTTTGCTTATTAGGGCAGCTATATCAGGTGCAAACATACCCTTTATTTTAATGGCTGCTGTTGATGACTTGCCTATATAAGTTAAAAGACTGGTTAACGCATATTCGGGTTGATCTGCTTTTCCTTCGATAGCCCGCAGGTTGGCGACTAATTCCTTTGGAGGGGTGGCGGCTTTTGAAGGGGGAGCGGGTGTCGGTGCAGCTGCTTGCTGTTTTTGAGGTGTCATCACAATTGTCGCTTCAGAATCCATTGGTTTTGCAGCTTGCTGTGTTTGCTGCTCGGGATTAATAAACACTAACGTATGCTGGCCGATAAGCACCTGGTCATTATGTTTCAAGGCGGCATTGATTATCTTTTTTTCGTTAACAAATGTGCCGTTGGTGCTTTGAAGGTCTTCGACGACATAATTGTTTCCCTGCATTGTAATGCGGGCATGCTGGCCTGAAACCGCCATATTGTCTATAACAATGTCGTTTTCAGGTTTTCTGCCGATTAACATCGGAGTTTTTTCAACTGGAATTTCTTTTATTACTGCTGCATGAAATTTTAGTAAAAATTTAGGCATACTCTTAACCCCTTCCGGTTATTATAAAAATTTTTATTTTACCATATTAATTATTTTTTCTATTATATTCTTGGTCTTTTTATGCACAGTTATAACTGTAATGTTATCTCTGCCGCCGGTTTCCTTAGCCAGGTCTATCAATTTTTCTGAAATAGACTGAGGTTCTTTCAATTCCTTTACTATTTTCAATATATCTTCATCTGCAACCGTTCTTATAAGCCCGTCGGAACATAACACCAGATAATCCTCGTCAAATGCAGGGATTTCCACAACATCGGCCTGGACGTTTTCATTAGCTCCCAGAGCACGCGTAAGCACGTTTTTGTATTCTGATTGTTCTGCCTGTTCCGGTGTAATCAAACCTTTGCTGATTTGTTCCTGGACCAGCGAATGGTCCAAAGTCAGTTGCTCTATGTTACCGTGCCTTATCAGGTAAACCCTGCTGTCGCCCACCCATCCGATTATATGAGTATCATCACGGAGTAAACCGGCCACAACCGTTGTTCCCATTCCCTGGTTTTGTGCATATTTACGGCTTGCCTCATAAATCGACTGGTTAGCCAGTTCAATGCTTGAAACCAGATGTCTTGCAAGATTTGATTTCTGCTTTGCAAATATCCTCATATTCCTGGTAATTATTTCCGTTGCCATTTTACTGGCCACTTCACCGGCGTTATGGCCGCCCATCCCGTCGGCAACTATAAATAATCCGAGTTCTTCATCTGCGGAAAAATTATCCTCGTTATTTGAGCGAACAGTGCCTATATCAGTCTTTGCGCCAAATTCTAAAGCCATGATTACCTCTTCATTAAGATGCGGCGTTTGGTTCATTGGGGATTGCTTTTAGACATTCTTTTAAGTCGTCCGCAATTTCCTGTCCACGCTGATATCTTTGTTCCGGGTTTTTCTCCAATATCTTGTCAATTACTTTCACTATACAGTCCGGGATATCCGGATTTACGTCTTTCGGATTGGGGTGCTTTTCGTTTGCTATCTTGAACATCAGCGTCGCTATACTGTCCCCTTCGAAAGGTTTTGTTCCGGTTAGCAGTTCATACAATACGACGCCAAGGGAAAATAAATCGCTTTTCCCGTCAACTTTTTTACCAGACAGCTGTTCGGGAGACATATAGCTTGGAGTTCCAAGCACTGTTCCGGTTGCGGTTTTTGACGAAGATGTTATTCTTGCTATTCCGAAATCAGCGATTCTTATGGTCCCGTTATTAAGAAGCATGATGTTGCCGGGTTTTATGTCCCTGTGGACTATTCCCTGCTGGTGTGCGTAATCCAGGGCTTCTGCGCATTTTATTACATAATCTATTGCCGTGCGCATAGGAAGCAAATTTTCTTTTGCGGCATTCTTTTTAAGGTCATCGCCTTCCAAGAGCTCCATGGCAATATATGATATTTCGTTGTCTTCGCCGGCATCATAAATTTTGATAATATTCGGGTGGCTTAAATTTCCAGCGGACTCTGCTTCCCTGAAAAATCTTTCTTTAATGGATTTCATTGTTGCTTCATCAACATCATCGTCGAAATGCAGGGTTTTTATAGCCACCTGCCTGTTGATCTTGGGGTCTTTTCCAAGATAAACGGTTCCCATCGCGCCTTTTCCCAGCTCTTTTACAATCTCGTATCTTCCGAGAGTCGGGGTTGTGGCAGCTGCGCCTTCTAAAATAACCGTTCCCTCGCCGCCGCTTTTTTTGGCACCAACTCCGCCGAAGACTGCTCCGTCGGCTGCCGCTTTAAGCTGCTTTATTCTTTCATCAATTCCCTTATACTTGGAATCAGCAGACATTATGTGTTCGTAAACCGCGACAGCTTTATTGAATTGCCGTTTCCGTTCAAAGTCCAGGGCAAGATTGTATAACAGCTCTTTCATCTGATCGTCTATCGGGCATTTGCGTAGTTTTTCAAAAGCCATGTCCAGCATTCCCTGGCCCTGGAAGGAAAGCCCCAGCATTTTATTTGTTTCTATGGCGCTTGCTTCAACCAATTCCTTTTTGCGTTCCGTAATCAGGAACCGTTTTGATGTTATAATAAGATATCCCGATGTCAAAAGGAACAACTGGTAGAAAATTTTAATCCAGTATCCGTCGGTAACAAAAAAGTAAGTGCTTGAGCCTACAATACCGAAAAAAATCAGGAATGAAAGCAAGGCGCCCAAGAATGCTTTTAGACGCGGTAAGAGCAGCGCGATAAAAAGCCCTATCACGGCCAGACTTATTAATTCTGCCTTGGCTGCCCATTGAGGCCTAGTTATAAAATTCTGATAAAGGATATTCTGTATTATGTTTGCGGTTATTTCAATGTCCGGAAAATTGTGTCCTAACGGGGTAACATTTAAACCCGCTATTCCCGTAGCCATGGCCCCTAACAATACAATCCTGTTTTTAATGGCGTCAGGGTCAATCTTGTTGTTTATAACGTCATAGAAGGAGTAATATGGAAATGTCCCGACGGGCCCGTTGTAGCTGATTAGCATTCTTCCCATATCATCAATCGGTACCGTTGCTTTGCCTATTTTTAAATAATTCCCGAGCCTCAGGCTGATGGAATCTATGGGCAGGTTTAGATATTGCTTAACAATCTGGACTGCCAGGGAAGGGTAATACTCGCCCTGAAACTGGATCAGGGGAAGCTCCGCCCTTACAACTCCGTCAATATCAGGTAAAAGGTTTGAATGTCCTATTCCGCTGGATTGTTCAGAAAAAATATCTAAAGGTATAACAGGGGAATGCCCTTCCGTAATATAATACATGATCACATCGTCAGGATTTTCGACTGAAGTTACGGTTTGAGAGGTTAACACTAACTCTTCGTTTCCCAGGGAAGGCCCTATTGTAAAGTACATTGGTAGTATAACATTTTTTGCTTCTGCCAGCGCTTGCTGGAGTTTAGAGTCATTGTCCAGCCTGACTGATGCTTCTTCAAGTTCAGCAGAAATATTTTCTTTAATTTTTTTACTAACCTTTTTAAAAAATTTCTTTTCAATGTTTTTTGTTTTAATATATTTACTATATTTAACATCTGCATCAACAATATCAGGGATAGTTTCCTGGAGATTTTTTATTTCTATGAGCCCCTGGTTTTTTTCAGGCTCTGTAAAAAGAATATTCAGGCCTATAACTTTGGCCCCGCTTTGGTTAATAGTACTTATTCCCTGTGCTATTAATGTCCGCGGCCACGGCCATCTTCCTATCTTGGCTATAGAGTCGTCGTCAATTGTAACTACGGCTATTTCATCGATTGGTTGGGTGGACTGCCTGAGAAATGACCTTAAATCGTAGGTTTTTAGTTCCAGGGATTCAAAAAAGCCGACTTGAAAAAACAATGCTCCGAATGTAAACAAGGTGAGAACTATACCAATGGTAAAATTAGAAAATAATACTTTTTTCAATCAGTTCCTCCAGTGGGTTAGTGTAACCAATAAATTAAAAAAATTATATAAAAATAATGTAGTTTTTGTCAATACCCATATAAGATATTT
>JAFGIL010000025.1 GCA_016929635.1 Endomicrobiales bacterium | reverse complement strand
TTTGCCATGATCCACGTGCCCTATCGTTCCGATGTTTACGTGCGGCTTGCTCCTGTCAAATTTTGCCTTGGACATACTTACCTCCTACCTTTCAGACCGGTAAACCGGCCTTTGAAAATTTATACATTTTTTTCTAAAATCTTGTCAGATATCTGTTTTGGAACCTCTTCGTAATGAGACGGTTCCAAATTATAATTGCCTCTTCCCTGAGTTAAAGAGCGCAACGTTGTTGCATAACCAAACATCTCGCTCAAAGGAACAAATCCATTTATATGCTGAGCTTTGCTTTTCAGTTCAAGATGTTTTATCTTGCCTCTTCTTGCATTTAAGTCACCTATCGCCTCTCCCATATATTCCTCGGGAACGATTATCTCTATTTTCATTATGGGTTCTAAAAGAACCGGTACTGCTTTTTTTGTACCTTCAGTAAACGCCTGAGAAGCAGCTATTTTAAATGCCAAATCGCTTGAATCAACCTCATGGTAGGAACCGTCAAAAAGAGTTATTTTAACATCATTTACGGGAAAACCTGCTAACGGTCCTGATTCCATTGATTCCTTTACACCTTTTTCAACAGCAGGTATATATTCTTTCGGAATGGCACCTGCGTATATCTTATTTTCAAACTCAAATCCTTTTCCGGGTTCCAAAGGTTCAAGTTTCAGCCATACATGACCAAACTGGCCCCTTCCTCCCGTCTGACGAATGTATTTACCTTCTATTTCAACTGCTTTCCTGATAGTTTCTCTGTATGCTACCTGGGGTTTTCCGACATTTGCTGCAACATTAAACTCTCTCTTTAATCTGTCAACTAATATTTCAAGATGCAGCTCTCCCATTCCGGATATAATTGTCTGCCCTGTTTCTTCATCAACGTGAACCCTAAATGTAGGATCTTCTTCCGATAATCTTCCCAATGCGGTACTGAGTTTCTCTTCATCTGCTTTTGATTTCGGTTCAATTGCAACTGAGATAACCGGCTCAGGAAAGTTCATGGTTTCAAGTATCAAAGGATGATCTTCATCGCAAAGGCTGTTGCCTGTAGTTGCAAATTTTAATCCAACGGCTGCCGCTATATCTCCAGCATAAACTTCCTCTATCTCTTCCCTGCGGTTGGCATGCATCTGCAAAATTCTTGATATTCTTTCTTTCTTCTCTTTCGCAGCATTATATACGTATGAACCGCTCTCCAGCGTGCCGGAATAGACACGGAAGTAGGTAAGCTTTCCAACATAAGGATCCGTTTGCACTTTAAAAACCAAAGCACAAAAAGGCTCTTCATCGCTGGCCTTTCTCCCCTCTTCTTTTTCTGCTTCGGGATTCACTCCGCTTACAGGGGGAAGGTCCAGGGGCGAAGGCAAGTAATCACAAATAGCGTCAAGAAGAGGCTGAACCCCTTTATTCTTGAAAGACGACCCGCAGAGAACCGGAATGAACTTTCCTGAAATCACTCCTTCGCGGATAGTCTTTTTAATTTCTTCCATTGATATGGCTTTTCCTTCCAGATAACTGTGCATTATTTCTTCGTTTATATCAGCCAGATGCTCCAACATTTTATCCCTATGATGATGAGCCGGCTTAACATAATCATGCGGGATTTCATCGGTAACATTATATTTTGCGCCTAACTCCTCTCCTTCCCAGATATATGCCTTCATTGTTACTAAATCAATTATTCCTTTAAAACTGTCTTCCGCTCCTATGGGTATCTGAATCGGCAAAGGATTTGCTCCCAACCTTTTTTTAATTTGTTTAATAAGCTGGGGAAAATTTGCCCCTACTCTGTCCATTTTATTGCCAAATGCGATTCTGGGAACGTTATACCTGTCAGCCTGGCGCCAAACAGTTTCCGATTGAGGCTCAACACCGCTGACACTGTCAAAAACTACAACAGCACCGTCTAAAATCCTAAGTGAACGCTCGACTTCGGCTGTAAAATCAACATGGCCCGGTGTATCAATAATATTTACCTGACAGTCATTCCATTCGCAATAAGTTGCAGCTGAGGTTATTGTAATCCCTCTTTCTTTTTCCTGTTCCATCCAGTCCATGGTTGCGGTTCCTTCATGAACCTCACCTATCTTATATATACGCCCGGTATAATACAACATTCTTTCTGTGGTTGTAGTTTTACCCGCATCTATATGGGCAACTATCCCTATATTTCTGACTCTATCTAATGTATACTTTCTCATTTCTTTTTCTAACTCCGCTACCGGCATTTTGTCCTCTTTGATTTCTCATATCTGTCTGTTCATTGTTTAAAACTTTTTTACCATTTGTAATGTGCAAAAGCTTTGTTTGCTTCTGCCATCTTGTGCGTATCTGCTTTTTTCTTCATCGCCGCTCCCTCTTTGCGGCTAGCTTCTATAAATTCCTGGGCCAGTTTTTCGCTCATTGGCTTGCCTTTTCGCGCTCTAGCAAATGATATTATCCATCTCATAGCCATCGTAGTCGAACGAACCTTGCTGACTTCCATGGGAACCTGATATGTAGCACCTCCGACACGCCTCGGCCTTACTTCCAATAAAGGGCGAACATTCTCGATTGCCCTGTTAAACACTTCCAGCGGATTTTCTTTTGTTTGTTCCTTAATAATATCAAACGCATCATATATTATGCTTTCAGCAGTATTTTTCTTGCCTTTAAAATTCAACTTGTTAACAAAACGAGAGATTAAAGTCGAGTTATACCTGTAATCCGGTGCTGGCTTTTCTCTATATTCTCTTGGTTTTAATGGTTTCCTTGGCATTTTTTTCTCCGAATTATTTATTCACTTTTTATTATTTAGGTTTTTTTGCTCCATATTTGCTGCGTGCCTGCTTTCTGCCCTCTACTCCTGTTGCATCAAGGGTTCCGCGAATAACATGGTAACGTACTCCCGGCAAATCCTTAACCCTCCCCCCTCTTATCATCACTATCGAATGCTCCTGCAGGTTGTGCCCGATACCGGGTATATATGATGTAACTTCATATCCTGACGTTAACTTAACCCTGGCTACCTTGCGCAAGGCTGAGTTCGGTTTTTTGGGAGTAGTTGTATAAACACGCGTACAAACTCCCCGTCTCTGCGGACAATTCCTCAAAGCCGGAGATTTTGTCTTCTTTGTTATTCTTTTTCTTCCCTGTGCAACAAGTTGGCTAATAGTTGGCATTTTCTTTAATAACTCCTGTATTTAAAATTACTTACGCTGATGTTCCAATCCGGTTCCTGCAGGTATCAAATGTCCTATAGAAACATTCTCTTTGAGACCTCTTAAATTATCAATCTGACCTGTAACTGCTGCTTCGGTTAATATACGCGTTGTTTCCTGAAACGAGGCTGCTGAAATAAACGAATCAGAAGACAGCGAAGCTTTGGTTATACCAAGAAGTATCGGCTGCGCAACAGGCCCGCGCCTGCTTGCTTTTTTAACAGCTTTTCTTTCCTGGTTGTATTTAAACTTGGATATAATTTCACCGTTTAAAAATGAGCTGTCTCCTGAATTGATAATACGTACATTGGAAAGCATTTGTCTCACTATTATTTCAATATGTTTGTCATTTATCGTCACACCCTGCAGCCTGTACACCTGTTGTATTTCATTAACCAGATGTTCCTGCACTTCTTTAGGCCCCTGGACTTTCAATATATCGTGAGGATTGATAGCTCCGTCACTCAAAGGTTCTCCGACTCCAACCCTGTCACCCTCATACACCACCAAATGGCGGCCGGCAGGTATTGTGTACTCTCTGCTGATCTTTGTTTCCTCATTGGTCACAATAACCTTAAAACTCCCTTTAGCTGTTGGTTCTCCGAGATGAACCGTTCCGTCAATCTCTGAAATTACTGCAGCATTTTTAGGCCTTCTGCCTTCAAACAACTCAGCAACCCTGGGTAATCCTCCGGTAATATCTTTGGTCTTTGTAACTTCTTGAGGTATTTTTGCCAGAATATCCCCTACCAATATATCGTCTCCGTCATCTACCACAAGGTTGGTATCCAAAGGAAGAGGGTATGCCACTATCTGCTTTCCGTTTTTCTTTACCACAATCCTGGGGCGCAATCTTTCTGAAGGATGTTCAATAATAACACGCTCAATCTGTCCTGTTATTTTGGATTTTTCTTTATGTAAAGATACCCCCTCTTTTACATCTTTTAATTCAATCTTACCGTCAAATTCCGAGATAATCGGTTTTGAATGCGGGTCCCACGCTGCTATTAAGTCGCCTTTCTTCACCCGGCCACCGGAACCGACCCTGACCCTTGCCCCGTAAGGCAACTGATATGTCTCACGATTATTCGTCGAGGCATCAGTAACAATCAATTCTGCGTTTCTGCTGACAACAATCAGCTGTTTCTCTTTATTTTTAATTGCCCTGAAATTATGATATGTAACAATACTGTCAAAACTTGCGTACAATTCAGATTTTTTAACAACGCGGGACGCTGTTCCACCTATATGAAAAGTCCTCAAAGTAAGCTGCGTTCCGGGTTCACCTATTGACTGGGCAGCTATAATCCCAACCGCCTCACCAACTTCCACTTCACGCCCTGTCGCAGGGTTAATACCATAACACTTTGCACAAACTCCCTGGTCAGCTTCACAAGTTAAAAGACTTCTTATTCCTATTCTTTCTATTCCGGCCTTGACTATTTTTTGAGCTTTTTCAGCTGTAATTATCTCTCCTCTTTTAACAATTGTCTCTTCATGAAGCTCATCGTCTTTCCCCGGTATAATACCAACAATATTATCCAAAGCAACTCTTCCTACTATACGCTCTTCCATTTTCTCGATCACTTCATCGCCGCTCTGCAAAGTCCCCACACGGACACCGTTTATTGTTTTACAGTCTTCTGTTGTAATAACCACGTCATGAGCAACGTCAATTAATCTTCTTGTCAGATAACCTGCATCAGCTGTCTTAAGAGCCGTATCAGCCAATCCTTTTCTGCCTCCGTGAGTAGAAATAAAGTATTCCAACACAGTCAATCCTTCGCGGAAATTAGAAATAACAGGAGATTCGATGATTTCACCGACACCTCCGGTCAATTTTTTCTGCGGTTTTGCCATTAATCCTCTCATGCCTGCAAGCTGGCGCACCTGCTGCCTTGAACCTCTTGCACCGGAATCAGCCATTATATAAATAGAATTAAATCTTGATGTGTCTGTCTTGTACGGAAGCACTTCGTCTTTTTTCATTTCGTCAAACATTATATCCGCTACTTTATCTGTTATATGTGTCCAGATATCAATAATTTTATTATAACGTTCGCTTTCGGTGATCAATCCCTGCTTTGCCTGTCTGCCTATTTCCTTTATCTGGCCCTGCGCATCTTTTACGAGCTTCTCCTTCAAAGGAGGTATCTTCATCTCGTCAATTGATATAGAAACTCCGGCCAAAGTCGCATATTTATAACCGATTTTTTTAAGCTCGTCCAACAAAACCACGGTACGGTAATGACCCAACTCCCTGTAACACCTGGCTACAAGGCTTGCCAACTCTTTTTTTCCTATAACTTTATTGATATAACCCAATTCCTTTGGTAAATGTTCATTAAAAATGATCCGGCCTACGGTCGTATAGTCTTTCCATTTGCTTACGTCTTTTGCTTCCGAGTCTTTAAGCTGAGACTCTCGGATACTGGTTACTCCTGCAACCTTAATCCTTGCATGCATATCAACTTTGCCGGATTGATACGCTGTAATGACTTCCTGCTGAGAAGAAAAAATCTTTCCGTCACCGGGAACTCCCTGTTTTTCTTTTGTTAAATAACAACTTCCTAAAACCATATCCTGGCTGGGAGTTGCTATCGGCCTTCCGGAAGCCGGCGAAAGTATATTGTTTGAAGCCATCATTAATATTCTTGCTTCCAGCTGAGATTCAATGGAAATCGGAACATGCACTGCCATCTGGTCTCCGTCAAAGTCTGCGTTAAACGCAGCGCAAGTCAGCGGATGCAGCTGTATTGATTTTCCTTCGATTAAAACCGGCTCAAATGCCTGTATGCCAAGCCTGTGCAAAGTCGGAGCACGATTTAAAAGAACCGGATGGCTTTTGGTTACTCTTTCTAAAATATTCCAAACGCCGGACGAACCTCTTTCCAGCATTTTTCTTGCAGTTTTTAAAGTTACTTTTTTCTCTTTTATCAATTCTCTGATTATAAAAGGTTTAAATAATTCTAGTGCCATCTCTTTGGGTAAACCGCACTGATGAAGTTTAAGGTTCGGGCCTACAACCACAACACTTCGGCCGGAATAATCCACTCTTTTACCCAAAAGATTCTGCCTGAAACGGCCCTGTTTGCCTTTCAATGTATCTGAAAGGGATTTCAAAGGCCTGTTTGCAGCGCCAGTAACCGGCCTTGATCTGGACTCATTATCAATCAAAGCATCAACAGCCTCTTGAAGCAGCCTTTTCTCATTATTTATCATAACCGCAGGTGCTTTTAACTGTTCAATATGACGCAGCCTGTTATTGCGATTAATTATTCTGCGGTACAAGTCATTCAAATCACTGGTAGCAAACCTGCCCCCTTCTAAAGCAACAAGCGGCCTTAAATCAGGAGGTATTACGGGCAAGGTTGTTAAAATCATCCATTCGGGCCTTGCATTGGAGTTAATAAATCCTTCAACAAGCCTTAACCTGCGGATAAGCCTTGCTCTTTCAGCATCAGACTTTGTCTTTTTAATCTCATCATGCAGCTTTTTAATTTCCGTATTTAAATCTATCTGTTCCAATAACTTTCTGATAGCCCCGGCGCCTATATCCACTTTTAGTTTATCTTTGAATTCACGTCTATATTTCTGATAATCTTCTTCGGTTAACAGCTGGGTAGCTTTTAAAACCGTTTTGCCGGATGAATCCTTAAAATCATCCATTACAATGTATCTTGTATAGTAAATTACCCTTTCCAGATCGGTCATTTTCATATTCAGCATGATGCCTATCCTGGAAGGCGGCTTTCTTAAAAACCACAAATGAGCCACCGGCACTGCAAGGTCTATATGCCCGAATCTCTCTCTCCGCACTTTGGATTCGGTCACTTCCACCCCACAACGGTCGCAGACCTGCCCTTTGTGTTTAATGTATTTATATTTTCCACAATGACATTCCCAGTCTTTTGTCGGCCCGAATATTCTGTCGCAAAACAACCCGTCTCTCTCCGGTTTAAAAGTACGATAGTTTATAGTCTCAGGTTTTTTTACTTCCCCGTAAGACCAAGATTTAATCTGATTCGGGCTTGCAATAGTTAATCTTATAGCGTCAAAATCCGTGAAGTTTAACTGCACGATATTTTTTCTTTTTCCTGGAACTTTAAAATTAAACTTTGCCATATTACCTCTCAATTTCAATCTCTCTAAACGGGAGTGAAATTTATTTTTTTGCGGTCACTTTTTTCTCTTTTGATTTTTCCTGTTTTTCATCATTCCTATTCTGCAATAATTCCACGTTTAAACCCAGCCCTCTTAATTCATGCACCAACACCTTAAACGATTCAGGAACCCCAGGTTCTGAAATGGTTTCACCTTTAATTATCGCGTCATACATCTTGATTCTTCCGCTGACATCATCGGATTTAACAGTTAAGAATTCCTGCAAGACGTGAGCAGCGCCATACCCTTCAATCGCCCAGACTTCCATCTCTCCGAATCTCTGTCCGCCAAACTGGGCTTTACCGCCCAACGGCTGACGCGTAATTAATGAATACGGGCCTGTAGAACGCGCATGTATTTTTTCCTCAACCAAATGTATTAACTTCATTAAATACATATACCCTATCGTAACTTTTTCCAAAAACGGCTCGCCTGTGCGCCCGTCATATAAAGTAATCCTGCAGTCATCTGTTGGAAGATATCTTTTCTCATAGTCTTTAAGGGATTTATCCAGCTCGCTTCCTTTTATCCCCTGATCTGCAAATTCCTTGCGTTTATTTTCAATAAGCTGGGACTTAGCTTTACGAACCCAGTCTTTTATCTGTTCTTCTTTGGCTCCGTCAAAAACAGGAGAAATCATCTGAATATCTATAATGTTTGCGGCCCAGCCCAACATAGTTTCCAAAAGCTGGCCCACATTCATTCTTGAAGGTATTGAAAGAGGTGAAAAAATAGCGTCAACAGGAGTACCGTCCGGCATACGCGGCATGTCCTCAACAGGAAGGATTCTTGCAACAACTCCTTTGTTACCGTGCCTTCCCGCCAACTTGTCGCCAACCTGTACTTTCTGTTTTGCTGCTATATAAACTTTAACTACCTTATTTACAGTGACTGCAAGCTCATCGCCTTTTCTTATGCGTTCCTTTGACTTTGCTCTTGCCTGGCGCAGCAACTCTTCTTTATGTTTGTAAAAAGTCTCTATTTTCTTCTTTTCTCTTCCCTTGGTCTCTTTTAACCTGTCCTTTTTCTCTTTTCTCAATTTTTCCAGGCTTTCTTTGTAATTAGCTTCTATATCTTCCTGTCTCTTTTTGAATTCTTTCTCTGACACTTTTTCGCGCCTGACAAATGTTCTGACCCCTATAACTTTTCCTGAAACTCCCGGTGGCACTCTCAAAGATGCGTCCTGCACATCCTCTGCTTTTTTACCGAACAATACTCTCAATAATCTTTCTTCGGGGGTTGACTGCTGTTCTCCCTTCGGGGCTGTCTTGCCAACCAGAATATCGCCTCTTTGTACGCTTGCGCCAATCCTTATTATTCCTTCCTCGTCTAAATTCAGAAGGTCATCAGCTCCAACATTGGGAATATCTCTGGTTATCTCTTCAGGCCTACCTTTGGATTCTCTTGCTTCGGTTTGAAACTCTTTAATATGTATAGATGTAAACACGTCTTCCTTTAACAAACGCTCTGACAGTAAAATAGCGTCTTCAAAGTTATATCCATCCCACGGCATAAAAGCTACCAAGACATTTTTCCCCAGGGAAAGCTGTCCGCCGGCAGTGCATGGTCCATCGGCAATAACTTCTTTCTTTTTTACTTTTTGCCCCACACTGAACCTTGGAATCTGATTAATACAAGTATCCTGGTTCGAACGATTATATTTTCTTAAGTTGTATACATCAATGCCGGGTTCCCCGTCTTCGCTCCATATGCATATTTCATCGGATGATACACTAATAACTTCCCCGGCTCTTTTAGCTAAAACAACCACTCCCGAATCTCTGGCTACTTTCTCCTCAATACCTGTTGCTACTGAAGGCGGTTCTGTCAGCAACAAAGGAACCGCCTGACGCTGCATGTTAGAACCCATTAGAGCTCTGTTTGCGTCGTCATGTTCCAAAAACGGAATCAAGGCCGCTGATATCGAAACTACCTGCATGGGAGAAATATCCATATAATCGACTTTCTGTATCGGAACCAAAGGAAAATCATCAAAGTATCTGCAGGCTACTATCTCTGTGGTGAATTTATTGTTTTTATCTATGGGGGAATTTGCCTGTGCTACGAAGTATTCGTCTTCCCTGTCTGCTGTAAGATAATTTATCTTTTCGGTTACGCGTCCCTTTTCCACAACCCTGTAAGGGGATTCTATTAATCCATATTCGTTTACTGATGCATAAGTTGCTAAAGATGTTATTAATCCGATGTTAGGGCCTTCAGGTGTTTCTATGGGGCAAATACGCCCGTAGTGTGTATGATGCACGTCCCTTACCTCAAAACCCGCTCGTTTACGATGCAATCCTCCGGGCCCTAATGCACTTAACCTTCTTTTGTGCGTTAATTCCGCCAGAGGATTAGTCTGGTCCATGAATTGAGATAACTGGGATGTTCCGAAAAATTTCTTTATTTGTGCAATGAAAGGGGTAATGTTTATAAGGCTTCTTGGGGTGATGGTTGCTTTGTCCTGCATGTTCATGTGTTCACGGGCTAGCCTTGACATCTGCACCAATCCGATTCTTACCTGATTCTCTAAAAGCTCGCCGATAGAACGCACTCTTCTGTTGCCCAGGTGGTCAATGTCGTCCAGTGATATCTTAATTTCTTTATCGCCTTCTTTGTACTCGGCTATCCCGTTATGAACCATCAATAAATACCTTAGAGTTGCTACTATATCCTCGCGTGTTAAAGTCCTTTTATGTTCGCTGGGGATTGAAAAATTGAAATTCTTGTTCTTTTCCAGATTTGTTAAAATCGGCCCGAGTTTTTTCAATATTTTATAACGGCCGACCCTGCTCAAATCGTACCTGCGGGTAGATTTAAACAACAGCTCTTCAATAAAACCTTCAGCTCGTTCCTGGATTATGAACTCCTGGGTTTTTAATGTTTTATATATTAAACTAATGGCTTCTTTTTTGCTTTTTACGGTATCTCTTTTTAAAGTTAGTAATATGGCAGGGTCTCTATGCACAAATATACTTTTAATCTTTTTTTCTTTTATCTTCTGTAAAAATTCATCTTTAACTTCTTTTCCTGACTCTAAAATAACCTCGCCTGTAGATGTGTCAACTATATCATTAGCTGCGAAACGGCCCGCTAGAGACTCTGATTCTATTTCCTCAATAACAATCTCTTCCGGGTCATAAAACAATTTTAAAATATCGCTGTCAGACTCAAATCCTAATGCTTTCAAAAAGGTTGTTGCAAGAATTTTACGTTTTCTGTCTATCCTGACATATAGCAGATTATTCTGGTCGAACTCAAACTCAACCCATGCGCCCCGATAAGGAATTATTCGGGAGTAGAAGAGCGGTTTTCCAAAGGCTGATACTCTTTTTTCCTCATCTTCTTCAAAAATTATTCCGGGTGACCTGTGTATCTGGCTAACGATAACTCTCTCAGCACCGTTGATAATAAAACTTGCCGTATCGGTCATTAATGGAATATCTCCGAAATATACTTCCTGCTCTGCCAGCTCTTTTTCCTTCCCGTCCTCTTTCTTCTGGATAAGCCTCAATAGAATTTTTAAAGGAGCCGCATACGAAGCATCATGAATAACTGCTTCTTCACAGGTATATTTTGGTTCGCCGATAGAATATGAAATAAAATCCAGAATCAAACTTCCATCTGAATTTTGAATGGGGAACACGTCCTTGAACGCACCCTGAAGCCCTCTGAATTTTCTTTTTTCAGGATCAACACCCTTCTGCAGAAATTCAGCAAAAGACCTTCCTTGCATTTCAAGCAATGCCGGAGGTTCAATAGGAGCAAATATTCTACCAAAATTTTCTTTTTTTGTATAAAACATAACACTTCCTTAAAAATATGATTTTTAGTCAGTATTTTTCAACCTGTTTATTATTTTACTTCTACAGTCGCACCGCTGGCTGCCAGCTTCTTTTTAATCTCTTCTGCCTGGTCTTTAGGAATATTTTCTTTAACCGGTTTCGGAGCGCCTTCAACAAGATCCTTTGCTTCTTTTAAGCCAAGACCTGTTATCTCTCTTACAACCTTAATAACCGGAATCTTGTTATTGCCTGCACTTACCAGATTTACTGTAAACTCGGTTTTTTCCTCTTCCTGCGCTGCGCCTGCTGCTCCCGCTGCCGGCATTGCTGCTACTGCCATTGGAGCTGCGGCTGATACGCCGAATTTCTCTTCAAGCGCCTTTACCAATTCTGAAAGTTCTAGCACTGACATGGAAGCAATGGTTTCAATTAAAGCATCTTTGCCATTTGTTTTATCAGTCATTTTAACTCCTCCCGCCCCGATTTTATACCGGAACTGTTTTGTTGTTTTTTATTTACTTCTTTTCTTCCTTCTGTTTTTTTATTTCGTTCATTACATTTAATAAATTCCTTATTACTCCTGCCAAGACATTTGCAAACCCCGAAATAGGCGCCTGCATGGTTCCCAATATATGAGCAAGAAGGACTTCTCTTTTGGGCAAACTCGCGATTGACTTGATTTCCTGCAGAGATATGATTTTATCTCCCAGCATCCCGGCTTTCAGCTTTAAATTATTATGTTCCTTGGAAAAATCAACCAAAACTTTCGTAGCATCCACAGGGTCACCTTTCTCGAAGGCAACCGCAACCGGCCCTGAAAAATGTTTGGAGAACTCCTCCAGGCCCAAATCTTTTAAAGCGCGTCTTGTAAGTGTATTTTTGACTACTTTATAATCGCAATTATGGCTGCGCAATTTGCTTTTAAGCTCAGAAATCTCTGAAACAGTAAGCCCGTGGTATTCTGTTAATACCAAGGCTTTATTATTTTTGAATTTATCTGTAAGCTCCTGTACTTGTGATATTTTTACTTTACTCGGCATCTTCTCACTCTCCTTAGAGACAAAAAAACTCCTCCAGACAAGAGAAGTTTTCTTTACTTCCTAATGTCTCGGTAAGATATCCTGAAAACTTTCAGGAAATTTAATCCCGCCAAGGCGGGATCTTACTGTCTTAGACTTATTAAAACTCCAGATTCCAACCAACAGCTATATTTGTTTCTCCGATAAAACTGCCTTCAATTATAACTGCTTCTTTTTCATAAATCCTTAACTTTGTTCCTAAAAAAAGACCTATATTATCCTTAATTCCTGTAACCTTGCCAACATCTGTTTTTTCTTTGAGTGTGGCGTATGTCCTAAAAACCTTTAATCCGCCATATGGCTCAAACTTCTTATATTTCTTGCTTACCAGCGCTGCCAAATGTATTTGCGTCAAATTCAGTCTGTTGGAAATCAGCTGTGTTGCACTATTGCCTAATCTTATAGAGTTCAAATCGTAAATACTGTAATCCAGCCCTATCTCCACTGCTATTGCAGGGCTGACAATCGTATCCGGAAACAATGTTTTACGGGCTCCGATACCAGCCAGCCAGCCGTTATCGCGAGTGCTCAGATTATTCTTCACTGTTGTAGAAGGAATCTCCAGTTCATAGAAGCCTGCGCCCAGGTTAACCCAGTAATATAATCCTTCATTGGGATTAAAAATAAATTTAATCCTTACGGAATCGCCAGCGCCGGAACACTCAAATTCATTACTGACTTCGCTGAAGTAATTGACTCCGTTTACGTCAATTTCCTGAATATCTTTCACTTCTAAATTTATCTTATGCTCTGTCCGGGCATAGTAGAAGCTTATCGAGCCCTTACCTTTTTCTATCTGCGATGCTGGTAATACTATTTCAGAACCGAATATCAAAGAACTATTAAACAATGTAAACAATAATGTATAAAAACAAATTTTTAAAGTTTTCATAATTTATAGCCCCCGTTCTTGCTAAATATGACTTTCAAATGCTCGGCACCGACTTACTCTCCCGGTCCCCTGCGGGACTAGTACCATCAGCCCTGGTGGTCTTAACTTCCGTGTTCGGAATGGGAACGGGTGTTTCTCCACCGGAAAAGGCACCGAACATATGAAAATCATACTCAATCTAACTAACTTTTATGGCACACTCCATCCCGACAAATGTCGGGATAGAATGTGCCTTTCAAGGATCAAAAAATATGGCCAAGCCGAACGGTCGATTAGTACAGGTTAGCTTCACATATTACTACGCTTCCACATCCTGCCTATTAAACCAGTAGTCTTCTGGTGACCTTCGGGGAAACCTTATCTTGGGGTTAGCTTCACGCTTAGATGCTTTCAGCGTTTATCTAAACCGCACTTGGCTACCCGGCTATGCTCCTGGCGGAACAACCGGCACACCAGAGGTGCGTTCATCCCGGTCCTCTCGTACTAAGGACAACTCCCCTCAAGTTTCCTACGCCCACGGTAGATAGAGACCGTCAATTTGTTACTTTCTCCCGCCTCAATTATGAGACGAAATACTAACCCTGACATCTGTCAGAGCGCTCTAGCATTTCTGTTAGAGTCTGCATGTTGCCATGCAGTTCGGACTATATCTTATCCCGATGGGTATCGGGACCCTAACGTATAGTCTCTGAGGATTCTGATTGAATTTATTAGGCGCATGCTCAAAATCGCTTTCATTGAGCATCACCTCCAACCAGGCTTTCCTGCGGATTATCCTGATATCCTATCCAAAAAATCAGGACTTCTTCGCATATAGTTAAGTTTATAGACAGCAGGTTTGTTTACTGTCTCACGACGTACTGAACCCAGCTCACGTACCCCTTTAATTGGCGAACAGCCAAACCCTTGGGACCTGCTTCAGCCCCAGGA
>JAFGIL010000024.1 GCA_016929635.1 Endomicrobiales bacterium | reverse complement strand
TCTTTATATTAAATATAAATAATATATTATCTATTTTGTAATTTCCAATCCAAGTATGAAGATATAAAAGGATCAATTCCTCCGTCCAGGACAACATCCACCTGAGGGATTTCTTTATTGGTTCTGTGGTCTTTCACAAGCTGGTACGGCATAAAAACGTAGGACCTAATCTGGTGGCCCCATGCAATTGCGCCTTTTTCGTCATAATGTTTTTCTTTTTCCTTTCTGATTTTCTCCTGTTCGAGTTCATAGAGCCGTGCTTTCAGGAGTTTCATACAGGTATTTTTATTTTTGAACTGCGACCTTTCATTTTGGCATTGAACGACCATCCCTGTGGGTATATGGGTTATACGTACGGCAGAATCGGTTTTATTAACGTGCTGCCCCCCGTGGCCGGAAGCACGGTAAGTATCTATTCGCAGATCTTTCTCTTCAATTTTTATTTCAGCGGTTTCCTCTATCTCGGGGATTACGTCCACCGAAGTAAAAGATGTGTGCCTCCTTTTATTTGAGTCAAACGGGGATATGCGGACAAGGCGGTGGACTCCTATTTCAGATTGCAACAGCCCATATGCATAATCACCTTTAATTATGAAAGTTATACTTTTAATGCCGGCTTCCTCGCCGGCCAGTATGTCTAAGATTTCTGTTGTAAACCCTTTATTTTCAGACCATCTTTGATACATTCTTAACAGCATTTCAGCCCAATCGCAGGATTCGGTTCCTCCTGCTCCGGCATGGATGGACACAATAGCACTATTTTTATCTTGCTCTCCGGAAAGTTTTGTTTCTATGTCCATTAGTTGAATGTCATTATGGAGTTTTTTGGAAAGGCGTTCTATTTCTGCATTTATACCGTCGTCATTTTCTTCTTTGGCTAATTGTATACAGGTTGAAAGATTGTTTAATTGATGGTTAAGTTTTTTCCAATTATCGGAAGTTCTTTTTAGATGATTCAAATGGGTCATCAGCTCTTTTGCTTTTGTCGGGTTGCCCCAGAAGTTTGGCTGGGAGGCTTCTCTTTCTAGCTTGGCTATCTCATCTTTTGTTTTGTCTATTTCAAAGAGACCTCCTTAAAGATTCTACTTTTGACTTTAGTTCTTCAAACACTTATAACTCCTTTCAATTATTCAGTGCTCTCTTCCTGTTGTACGTTCATTTTTTTGTATACTCGTCCTATAAGATAGAGCATCAGCATTAAAACGGTAATAATTGCACAAGCTTTCGAAAATAAATCCCCGAATGTTGTATAGAAGCTGATATCCTTTCGCGGTTCTACCCTGGTCAAAAAGTAAGTTGTTTCAAATATCGGTATTTCCTTGCTCACAAAGCCGCTGGGTTCTACAACACCGGAAACTCCGGTATTTCCGCATACTATTACTGCCCTGCGGTTTTCTATAGCCCGGAATATATTCATTATAAAATGCTGGTACGGAGCTGAAGTTTTAAAATACCATGCATCGTTTGTATGATTTGTCAGTATTTCCGCACCGTTTTTTACAAGCTGCCTGGAAATTTCTCCGAAAAAGTTTTCAGAACAGATAGTTGTACCCCATAATACAGATTTTATGGAAAGAGCGGATAATCTATCTCCCGGAGTGAAATCCCCCAATGTGTTCAGGATGCTGAAGTAGGGTTCTAAAATCATTCTATACGGTATGTATTCTCCGAAAGGAACCAGATGAACTTTTTTATGCCATTCCAGTATTTCCCCTTCCGGGCCGAATAAAAGCATTGAGTTAAAATAATCCATGCCGCCATTATAGTATGGTGTGCCAACGAGATGATACGTGTCTGTTTTCTGGGCAAGCTTGCTTACCCATGAATACATATAAGCATTGGATGGCAGGTATCCAGGAACAGCTGTTTCAGGCCAAATTATTAAATCCGGATGGTATTTTGACGCATCGAGTACCAAAGTGTCATAAGTTTGCATTATTTCTTTTTCGTATTCAGTGTCCCATTTTTTGTATTGATCTATATTTCCCTGCAGAACGGCTACGGTTATATAAGGAGGCGATGAAAAATAAATCTGGTTTAATCTTACCAGTCCAAAAACTACTATAAAAACAAATGCGAACAGTAACCCTAGAAACGGCAGCCAGCGTTTTGTTTTTATAAGTCTGAAAATTCCCACATTAACCCATACGATTAAAAACGATATGCCATAAACTCCGGTATATTCTGCCATCTGTATTACAGGAAGGAATTTCCACTGCGAATATCCAAGAAGTACCCATGGAAATCCCGTAAAAAGGTAGGTTCGGATATATTCCAGGGTCACCCATAAGGAAGAAGCAAATAATGTAAAGCGGAAAACAGAGACAGTTGGCCTGATTACCTGGATTAAGAAGGACCATATTGCCAGATAAACCGACATGTAACCGGCTAAAAGCATTAAACACAGTATAGCCTGTTTCCATGAGTGAGTATTATAATTTATTGTAGGATATATCCAGTACAATAATCCCGAATATGCCATTAGCCCGACAAAGAAACCGAATAATAATGCCTTAAATAAACCTATTTCTTTTTTTGATAATATTATCAGCAGAGGTATTAATGATACCCAGGCGAATAAATATAAATTTGTTTTAGGAAAAGAAACAAAAATCAGTAAACCGCTTAGAATTGCCAATAATACTGATTGATATTTTTTTATAAAAGTTTTTATTGCGTTAATCATAATTTTAGTTTCTATTGCTGTTTTTAAGCCCTTCGCTTAACAATATCGCTTCAGATATTTCACGCATGCTTCTTCGCAAATTCATAGCTTGTCTTTGTATAAACTGAAATGCATCCTGCTCGCTCAGGTTGCGCTCCTTCATCAACATTCCCTTGGCTCTTTCTATTATTTTTCTGGTCTCAAGTGCCTCTTTGGCTGTTTTTGATTCTTCAAGCAGCCTCGTGTTTTCTATGGTGATTGCGGATTGGCTTGCAATGGTCTGTATAACATTTATTTCCTCTTCCGTAAACACATATTCATGGGTAGTGTAACAATTAAGAACTCCTATCGGTTTTTCCTTTATAAACATAGGGACAGCCAGCATTGATTTTAAACCTTCTCTTTTTGCAATTTCCGGATATGCATATCCGGCTTCTTTTGTAACATCTAATACGGCAACAGGTTTTCTTAATTCGAGTGCCTGCCCTGAGACGGATTGTCCGACATTTAGAGGTGCTTTTTTTCTATATTCTTCTGAAAGGCTTTGCGTTGCTTCTATTTTGAGTTCCTGCGTTTTTTCGTCAAAAAGCATTAAAGAACATATTTTAGAGTTCATCATTTGTGCTGTCATTGTAACAATCAGCTGGAGGATTTCTTTAAGATAAGTGTTTGAGACTATGCTGTGGGATAATTTTGATATGGTTTCCAAATGCTTTGTTTTGCGGTTTGAGATTTCCAGCAGCCTGGTTTTTTCTATGGCTCCGGCAATGTGTTTTGCTATGTTGACTATTAATTTTGTTTGGTCCATAGTGTAATTGCGTGTTTTTTTATTCTGTAAATTTATAACACCGATAGTGTTGCTGCCCAGCATTATAGGTACAGACATGAATGCCATATATTTATCTTCGGGAAGGTTTGTAAATACTTTAAATCTTGAGTCCTTGAAAGCATTTTTTGAAATAGATATCGGCTTTTTATGTTCAGCCACCCATCCTGTTATACCTTCTCCGAGTTCAAGGCTGAGTTTTCCCACATGATAAGGATGAGGAGGCCAGGCACTGGTTAAAATAAGATTTGACGAACTGCTGTTGATTAGATAAACCAGGCAGCTGTCACATTTCAGATTTTTTGCAAGCAGTTTGGCTATTTGCTGCAGCAATTCTTCAAGATTATTTGACTCGCTTATAGTATCGATAATCTGATATAAGAAGCTGATTTCAAGCTTTAGGTCTTTAATGTTGTCGTTTGTTTTAGTTTGTTTTTTCATTTTATTCATCCTGTTTATTTTCCGCAGCACTTTTTATATTTTTTCCCGCTTCCGCAGGGGCAGGGATCGTTTCTCCCGATTTTTTTAGGAGGCCCTACTGACTCATCGGTTTTTTTATTTGAGGGAACAGGCATTGCCACATTGCTTTCTATTTGGCTGGGCCTGCTTACATGAACGGGAGCTCTCCTTACCGGTTGAGGCGTAATTTGTACACGGAAAATATATTCAATTGTAGCTTCGCGTATTCTATGCATCATCTGTTCAAACATAGCAAAAGATTCCCTCTGATACTCAATCAAAGGATCTTTTTGCCCGTAAGCTCTTAAACCTATGCCTTTTTTAATCTGGTCTAAATCATACAGATGTTCTTTCCATGCAGTGTCTATCATCTGTAAAAGGATCATCCTCTGAATATGGCGCATCAAAGGAGGAGTTAGTTTTTCTTCCCTTGTTAGATACGATTTTTCTATAATTTTGGAGACTTTATCTTTTAATTCTTCGGATTTCATATATTTTATGTCATCTGCGGATAACCCTAATTTTATGCTGAATGTACGGCTAAGCCAGGTTTCCATGCTAGTCATATCCCATTGTTCGGGATACATCTTTGCAGGGGCCCACAGATTAACCTTTTCTTGTACTGATTCAGCCAGCATATCCTTTATTGTTTGCGATACGTCTTCGCCCTCAAGTATTTCATTGCGAAGCCTGTAAACAGCTTCTCTTTGCTTATTCATAACATTGTCGAACTCAATAAGCTGTTTTCTTATGTCAAAGTTCATTGCCTCAACTTTTCTTTGGGCGTTCTCTATTGCCTTTGATATCCACGGGTGCTGGATTTCTTCCCCTTCCTTCATGCCTAGCTTTTCCATAAGGCCTGAAATTCTTTCTGAGCCGAATAGACGCATTAGTTCATCCTCAAGTGAAAGAAAGAAACGCGATGAACCCGGATCACCCTGCCTTCCGGAACGTCCCCTGAGCTGATTGTCGATTCTTCTTGCTTCATGCCGTTCAGTACCCAGAATATGAAGACCTCCTGATTTCTTTACATATTCAGCTTCATTAGAATCCTGGGGACTACCGCCGAGGACTATGTCAGTCCCGCGCCCTGCCATGTTAGTTGCAATGGTAACGGTTCCCTTTTTACCTGCCTGTGCAATTATCTGTGCTTCCATCTCGTGGTATTTGGCATTCAAGACCTGATGCGGAATGTTTTTGCGTTTAAGTATCGCGGATATTTTTTCGGATTTTTCTATTGAGCGTGTTCCCAGAAGTATGGGCTGTCCTTTCTTCCAGAGTTCCTCTACTTCCTGTGCCATTGCATTATACTTTTCTCGTTCGGTCCTGTATATCACATCAGCATAATCGATACGAATCATGGGTTTATGTGTAGGTATTTCCATGCAGTCGAGTTTATATATTTCCCAGAATTCGGGAGCTTCCGTCATTGCGGTTCCTGTCATGCCTGCAAGTTTCTTGTACATGCGGAAGAAGTTCTGGAATGTTATGGTTGCCAGGGTCTGGTTCTCTTCTGCAATTCTTAGATTCTCTTTTGATTCAACAGCCTGGTGCAGCCCCTCTGACCAGCGCCTTCCAGGCATTAGTCTTCCCGTAAACTCATCAACTATAATAACCTGCCCGTCCTTAACAACATAATCCACGTCGCGGTGCATCAGGTTGTGTGCTTTTAATGCCTGGGTCAAATGATGCACCCATTCGGACTGAATGTCATCATAAATATTTTTTACACCAAGAAGTTTTTCGGATTTGACTATACCCTGTTCTGTAAGTACAACGGAGTGATTTTTCTCATCAACAATATAGTCATACCCCGCGCCCAGGTCTATGCCCTTGTATTTTGCTTCGATTTCTTCTGATTCAAGTATTTTTCTTCCTTTAAGATGAGGGACAACACGGTTGCAGATGTAGTATTTATCGGTTGATTCTTCGGAAGGGCCGGATATTATTAAGGGTGTTCTTGCTTCGTCAATTAGAATTGAATCAACTTCATCTATAATTGCATAATTCAGCTTTTTAAGGACTCTGTCTTCTTTCGTGACGACCATGTTGTCACGCAGGTAGTCAAACCCTATTTCGTTGTTTGTTACGTAAGTAACGTCTGAGTTGTAAGCTTTCTGGCGTTCGTCATTCGGCATGTCATGTTCGACATAACCGACTGTTAATCCCATGAACTCATAGATAGGCCCCATCCAGAAACGGTCTCTTTTTGCCAAGTAATCATTTACCGTCACAACATGTACACCTTTTCCGGTAAGGGCGTTTAAGTATACAGGCAAAGTGGCAACAAGGGTTTTTCCTTCACCGGTTTTCATCTCAGTTACTTTACCCTGATGCTGTATTATTCCGCCCGTTAACTGTACGTCAAAATGGCGAAGGCCAATAGTCCTTTTTGAGGCTTCTCTGATACAGGCAAAAGCTTCAGGAAGTATATCATCCAGTGATTCATTATTAGAAAGACGATTTCTAAACTCATTTGTTTTATTTTTTAAAGAATTATCATCTAACTTGGATATTTCGTCTTCAAAAGAATTAATCTCATCAATGATAGGTTGAAGTTTCTTCAGGGTTCGTTCGTTCTGGGTTCCGAATATGGAGTTTAATATAAATTTGAACATATGTATTATTAATGTTATTATATTAATTTAAATATTAAGGAATTTTACCAAATTTTTTAAGGGAGAGCAAATTTATAATGAAAAGAAATGTATGATTTTTGTTTGTAGTTATGTAGTGTAGCCCTTTATGGGCGTAATCATAGATTTTTCTATCTTTACGGCCACAAGGGCCTACACTACACAGAAAGACAGGAATGCATAACTCTGTAGGTTGTTATATTGATTATCCTGCTGCCAGCATATCCTGGAGTGAATGCATAGCTGTGCCTGCAGCATCCTGCCTTATTGCACTTTCATCAATTCTCATGGTTTCTGCAAGCATAAAGAGAAGAATTTCTGCGGTTAACCTGTAAGTTATTGCATCTGGTATTTCTGGATTAGCTTTAATAACCTCACACATTTTATTTTTTATTCTTTCTATTTCATCCGGTATGCTGGCTAATTCGTTCCTGTCAAGTTTGTCAATGGTATCACGTATAAGCTTTTCTGCATCAGAATCCAGCGCGAAATCTATAGCTCCTCCTATTTCTTGTCTGTATGCTTGCGCTATTGCACATGCGGACAGAGCATAAAGGCTTGTGCGGAGTATTTGTTCTGTATCTTTATCATCAGTTATTGCAAGGGTTGTTTGTTCCATCTGTACTTCCAGGATATCCCGTAAGCCCTGAGGTAAATAATCTATCATTTGGTTAATATCACCAAGTTTCTTTATTCTGCTGAAAATTCCGACTATTGATGCATTATATTGTGTTGTCTGGGCTATTCCCCAGCAGTTTTTGCGCGTTTTTTCACAAAGTGTTTCGGACAATTCAGATTCTATTCTGTATAAAACTCCGTGTATTGTGTTCAATATAGAATCAAGCCCTATACCCTCATTATTTATATCATGGAACATTAAGGTTTGGCCGGGCGAAGGAGTAAGGTCAATTACAAGATTCTGTCGTGCCTCTATATTCTGAGTTAGCGCTTCTTTTAGTTCATTTTCCGGAGTATTAAAGGCATTGATTGTAACTGTGTTTTCAAACCATGGTATATCCCGGACATGTCTTACTAACAGTACACCTAACTTTTTAAGTTCTTCAGCGGTATCATCAAATACTTCTTTTTCAACCTCTGTATCGTCCAGTATAATACATGAGACTCTCTGATGTTTTGCAAAAACCTTTACAAAATCTATAGTCTTGAGTTCTCCGTTATTCATTGTTGGAGGAAGCTTGAAAGCAACTTTATATACTCCTGATGCACCGTATGATGATCCTGCCTTTAATCCTTCATACAACTTAATGCCGGACATGATATGCTGAGCTGGATCTTCGGCAGTATCAGCAGAAAACGTTCTAATTGCCATGTTTTCATATTGTAACCCAGGAAACTCTTTTAAAGTTTTATGTGCCTGTGCTGCAAAAGTTTCAGGAATGTTTATTGCCCACACCCTGGTATTTGGCTTGTTTAGTTCTGCATAGTCAGCCACCAATTCAGATAACAGTCCCCAGTTATTCAGTTTATTTGAAAACGACATAAGTACGCGCATATCCAGATCGTCAATTCCCCGGGATGCCGCCTTTTCTCTATCTTCAGATGAGATATAATACCTGATGGATTTATTGTCCTTATTGAACTGAAGTTTAACAAGAATCGGATCATTTTCCGTTGCCAGAGGTACGTCCAGTCCGATCTCGGTTAATAGGGGTTCTGAAGCGGGAGTTATAGTCCAGGTATTTAATCCCATACTATTTCCCTGTTCACTTAAACTTGTTCCCTGAGCCATATCAGGAGAGAAGACTATATTTAGGCTATTAGACAGATCTGAAGCTGTGCTTTCTGATATCCCGTGCTCTATTAGTGTTTGTTTGTGTTCTTCTGCCGTTGCAACCCCAGGGAAAAGAGCTTTTATTATATGTATTGTTTGATTTACAGCAATTCTTGCAGGCCTGGTTGTATGTCTTGCAAAATCAATAATCATTTCCTGGGTTTTACTGCTGGTGTCCGTAACTGCAGCTTGATTTAATCTGTCAAACATCTCACGCAAATTAAAGGCTTTTTCATAACCATCAGTAAGCCTAAAGACAATTGTTTCGTGTGTCATTATAACGTCAAAGACCTTGTGTTTGCGGCTAATTACCTCGTAAGCATTTGATTCTTTAAACAATTGTGGAGGTGATTTTTCCATTCTCCTTAAAGTATCTTCCAATGAAGCAAATTTATGCGTCTTTCCCGGGGTTCCGCCAGGTACTGGTTTGAGGTCTTCAAGTTCAATGAGGTCTCTGAAATAAAACAGAACGTTAAAACCTGTTCTACCGAGATATAAAAAGAGCTCCGTAAACTCATCTCTTAATTGCTTATCGGGAATACTGTCGAGTATGCTATCATCATCATAATTTCCAAGAAAAATAGTGTCCGTTAAGGCATTTTTTTCACTGTTAATAAGTTGATGTAATGAATTTATAAAAGCCTGGCCGTCTTTTGCCAGAAGAAGGTCAAAAAGGCTTTTACAGTAGAGTTTTATCGGGTAATACCCGTAAATTTCTTTAAACTCTTCATTCCAACGCCTGAACATTTCTTTATCTTGATCTGCATAAGTCTCGAGTTCAAAGTAAAACTTTTGCTTCTGTGTTCTTGCGTATTCCAGGGCGTCCAGCATCACTTGTTTTAACAGCTGGTGTTCGTTCCCGGGATCTTCTTTTGGGCTTCTGAGGTCCTGAGCAAGGTCTACTCTTACACCATTAACCCCAACGTCAATAAGCTTTTTAAAATCATTAAAATGATGCACTCTCCAGAATTCGAATCTTTGTTCGTCTGTTATTTCCTCCCTCATATTTTCTTGAGCCAGGATGGCAGGCTGTATGCCTTTTCTTTGAAGCCCTACAAACTCTTTTGAGGGATTACTTTGAGCTCCCTTGCGGCCGAAATCAGGAAATACCTGGTCCTGCGACCTGTGCTCGTTAATCCCTCTGAATAAAACAACTATCTTCTTTCCTGATTGTGTCCGAATTAGAACTCCCGATTGGTTTGTCCCTCTATATCCCCTTAATATTTCTTCATCGCTTCTTGTATCATTTGTTATATCATTATGGGCAAAAAACATATAGTTATTTTCAGTAATGGAATCAGGCGATCGCCAGCCGTACCAGTCTACCATAATATTGTTGCCTAGTTTCCTTTCATGTCCAACCATTTCTTTTAATTTTGTTTCGCTGAAGACACAGGCTAAAGTCTCGCCCATTGGAGAGAAAGGATTGCCGGAATCATCTCTATGTTCAATAAAGTAACCGTCTTTTGCCAGATAAACATCAAGTTTATTTGGATAATAGCCTATGATTGTAGAAAACTCGGAACCGTTATAATCAACATGAATGTATAAGGAATGAGTAAATTTGTCGTAACTTGCTTCCAGTATTTTCCAGGATTCATCGATTTCATATTCACCACAGACTTTATTTAGGTATGTTACTAAATCGCCCCGCTGGCCGTCTGCTTCCACTATTCTTGTAATCTCTTCATGGTCAAGGCTGTGAACAAGCCTGCTGATATATGAAGTCTCCCATATACCAAAAATATAGGTTGTTTTTCCCTTGGCTTTGCCTACGGTCATCCTGAAAAATTTCCACATGTTTGCAAGTGCTTCTTCGCATCTGAAAAGAAATATGGATTTTAAATCATCAAGCATTACACCGAAATCATGCACAGGTAAAACAAAAATCATACCCAGGTTGCCCTCTTCTAATTGTTTAGGTAATTTGCCTTCCTCATCGCTTTGGGATGAAAGCCACGGCCATTTTGTAAGTATGCTGTAGAACTGCGATTCTAACCCAGCTTCTTCACGTTTTTGCGCACCGAGTTTAAGCACATTATATGTACCGTGTAAAAGGATGTGCTGGGTGATTCCATAAAAGAATGCAAGCAGCAGTGTTGGTATTACAGTTGTAAGTAATAAGGCAGGTGATATTGTAAATATTAAAGGAATTAAGGGCGCTAATTTTGACAGTGAAAAAATGATAGGCGCCATGGTTGCTATTGCAAGCCAGAATCCTGCAAACCATATAAAACCTTTTTCAGTAAACGGTGTTCCCGGTACCTTCTTGTAGCTTGCCCACTTATGTGCTTTGCTGAAAGCATAGCTCTTTATTATTGACCAAGCAATGAATGCAGGAATGATAACCATAACTCCAGTCCCGGATAGTAACAAACCTATTAGAAGAATGTCAGCAGCAACACCTAAGCCAAGTGTTAATTTACTGCCTCCGATTTGTTTATATAAGTTACGATCTATTATTTTTGCTCTACCTAACAACCAGAAAACAGGTTTTATGAGTAGATTAAGGAATGGTATGAAATAAGCCCATTCCCACAAAGCTGCTATAACTGTAAAAGCTCTTGTTTGTTTCTCTGTTTCTCCCTGGAGTATGGAAAATGGTAAAGCAGTTGGTTTATAGTGTTCTTTAAGTAAAGAAGAATATTCCTTAACTTGTTGGCCGGAAAAGATTACTATTAGTGAGATTAAATAATCATATTGTTCAGGAAACTTATTATTAATAGCATCTTGGTACTTTTTTTCTATTTCAGGGAATTGTACCTCGAAATCAGCGATTCTGAAAAGGCCGCTATTATGCAGAAGTGCGGAGGCTATTAGATGCATATAACCGATTATATCCTTATCAAAAACAGTTGCAAAGTCGATATTTTGCCTTAGTGCAAACGCAAACCATTTAAATTTGAATAAACCTAAAAGAATATTATACAACGGTTCATTTCTCATTCCTTTTTCAAGCATTTTGATTGCCATTGATTCTGAATGAGAGATCTCTTCTTCAACTGTTTTCAGTCTAGACTGGCGGATTTGTTCCCTTTTACTTGCGATCTCTTCTGATTCCAAACCGGGTTTTTTTGATATAACAACATCTATTGTTGCTGTTTCAATAATTTGATCTGGAGGTAAATCTTGAGTATAGTCAGGTGGCAGTTTAAAATCTAGTTTCTGTATCAGAATAGTCCCTCTTCCGTAGGTTATAGCGTTAGCTTCATTATGAACTCCTGCATTTATATGTCTTTTTTGTCTCGAAGTAACTTTAGTTTCCTCTCTTGTTGAAACAGAGAGTAGCTCCATTCCCGCTGATTTTAGGTGCATTCTTAATTTATTATGGAAATATTCCCATACATCTAATGCTTTTTCTTTCAAGATAGATTCAAATTGGGACCAGAACAAAACTGATTGCTCCGATCGATTACGGATTGAACTGTCAGATTTGCGTTTGGCTTTTACAGCTTCCCTTAAACTATCGTTATCTTTGAAGAAGGCGTCTAATTCTTCATTATAAACATATCCTTGTTTGAATAAATCGTTTCTTAATAGCTCTGTATTAATGGAACGGTCAGAAGTAATAATCAGTAAACCACCAGGTTTTAGTACCCTATAAGCTTCTCTACAGGCTGTTTCCAGATCGGGAATTATATCGAAATAAGCATTAGCAATAACAACATCAAATGATGCATCCTTAAATGGCAATTTGGTGCCGTCTGTTTGTATATGCGCTCCTCCTAAATGTTTTGATTTTAAAAGAGAATGTCTGTCTTTATCAATATGTACCATTGAATCCGCCCATCCGGCATCTAGAACTTCTTGCAGAAAACCTTCTCCTGAGCCAAGCTGCAGCACTCTGGCATTCTCTGGAATAAAATCCTTAATCAAATTTTGGTAAGCCAATTCAATAGCTTCTTTTACAGAACGGCGTTGATCTTCTACAGAATTTGGCTGTTTAAAAATAAAAGGTTTCTTTGAGGTATATCTTTTTTCTTCGGTAGGCTCTCTTCGTTGTTTTTGTATGGCTTTAGTCCTTTGCTTTTTTTTCCTTTCTTGTTTTCTTTTTTGACGAGATTTTGAACCAGCAGCTAAAGCGCGTTCGCCGCTGCGTGTCAGATATTTGTTATAAAACCAGTGTGAAACAAAGGCAAATACTAAGCTTGCTATTAAGATATAAGGGTTGAAACCAAACAAAGCTGTGGCAATAAATCCTGCGCGGAAGATAGCTCCCCAGCCGGTAAGTTTTAACCGTTCTATGTCTTTTGCTTCATCGGGCAGTTCCTTTTCTTTTATTTCATCCCCTTTGCGATAGAACAGCTTCCTGTGACTAGCACCAAATGAAGTAACTGATAACAAATATAAAAGGCCGTTGAGTATTGCTTCAACGATTGGATTAAGCCCGGGGATAAGTGAAAGCAATGCAGGAACAGCAAAAAGGATAATTGCAGAGTATATAACTTCCTCTACCAACCAGCTCCATCTCACTGCAAATTCAAGATCTTCAGGCTTAGTAAGGTCTTTTTTAAATATCTTTTCCCATACCCAGCTTATCATGCCGAGTTTTCTTCGTGTAGTAGTTTCATCCTTTTTTATTGACAGGCTTGGTTTTTTATCCGATGCTGCAGGTATTCCTTCAGGGAAGGTTTCTCTTGCAGAATAAAGAAAAGAAGCATTTATGAGGAATGTTTTTAAATAATTAGAAAATTCAATATATTTTTGTCTGTTAAAATCGGCCAGCTTTGCAGGGTCTTCCAATTCTTCCTGTGAGGGCTTTCTTTCTAATATATGAAGAAGTTTTTTTCTAAAATTAGAATGTTCAGGAAGGGCATGCTTAACATATAAATCAAAATAACCCTCATGGATATGATTGAGCACGATTTCAGGATTTGTTTCGTACACCTGTTTCATATTGTGATAAAATCCAAAAAAACCGGTGTCATATTCCTGACCCTCAATAAAATAATATGAGTCTACAGCGTAAAGAATCCTGCTTAATTCATCCTGTGATAATTCTGAGATTTCTTCAGGGGTATTTTCCGGCGTTAATCCTAAAAGCATTCCAAGATACAGTGTGGTTTCTGTGGGCCCGCTTACCCATGCTGTTTGGACACCTATCCTTGTTGTGCTTTCATCATTTCCGTATTTATGCATTGAATCGCCAAGCATTACTGCATTTATACGTTTAATACTTGATTCATCTAAACTTTTCGTAATAGTCTGGCTTTTATCAGCTCTGGCAATGTCTATGACATTATTCTGCAAATAAATATTGAAAACAGGCAGGAACTCCGGCATTGGTATATGATCCTGTTCCCTTATAACTCTATTCATGAATTCGACAGCGTTTGTCAGTATCTGTCCGGGATTATCACCAGGCTGAAGTTTGTCCGTATCAAGATATAAATGATAGGAGCCATGTTCGTCAAGGTATTCAATAACAGGAAACTCTTCTTTTACTCTTTGTATTGCATAAAGTATCAATGAATCGTCACTTTTTAATGCCGATTCTTTTTGTACAAATTCCTGATTCTCGTTAAATTCGTGAGTATTTGCTCCAGAGGCCCAATGGAGCCTGAATAAACGGCTTAGCTCGGGGTCGCCTTTGATTTCCTTAAGAAGCAAGTTAAGGCGATCTTCAATAAGCCCGCTAATATTATTACTGCCGGTAATAATTTCGACTCTTACCCCTTGCATCAGAAGCTCTAATATCATCAGGTGATTAGGATTCAGTGGAGCCAAAATGTCTCCCCATCCGGTTAATGTCTCGTCCAAATCTATAAATACAATTTCTACGCCGTCATTTACTGCCTGTGAGATGTTCTGCAGATTTACGCGTGAATTTCTTTCTTCGGGTTGATTTTTTGTATAGGGGCTTTCTGCGTCCGGGGTTAACTCTCCTGTGGAAACAGCTTTGAATATGCTGAAACCTGGCGGATATTTATCTGTGGTGGACTCCATTGCAAAGTTCGCCGCAGTGACAAATCCTTCATATTCACTTACAATATTGCCGTCTTCACTTGGAACAGCATAAACCACCTGGTTAATATCATCTATCTGTATCCATCCTTCCGGAACCAGCCAGCTGTGCATCATTTCAAGGTACTGTTTTTCCCCTTGAAGATGGTCAACACCGCCAATATTATGCATAACACCGTACACAGTCCCTGCTAATCCTTCGCGCTCTATTAATTCACCCAAAGTCCCGGAATGCTCTTCATTAAACATATCCATTTTGCATCTGTGTGCCTGTATATTTAAAGAAGATTTATTTATTTCATCAATAGCTGTATCCAGCGAAGCATCCCTTGCATTTATAACCACAATATCAATTGACCATTTTTTTCTTTGAAATATCGGAATGTTTTTCTTAAGGTTTTTTACCAGCCACTGTACATCCAAACGTTGCCCTCCGGACACTACATATGTTAGTTGTTTGGTTTTTCTGGCTTTTCTTATGTCCTGTTTTATTTTCCTTGAGAGCATTTTATTAGCATGAGGGATTCTGCGCAGGAAAGTGTCAGAGTGTGTTTTAATTTCAGCTGCTTTATACTCAAAATTCCGTGATAATTCCTGCCATTGCTGATCAAAAGTCTGATATTTATTCTGTATGCCACTAATATCAATCGGTTCTTCTTGTGCTATTTGCCCGGTTATTTTGTATTCTCCGCTTTCTCCTATTGTTATATTTGAGTGAGCAATACAGTATTCTTTAAATGTTGATCTAAACGATTCTTTACTAGAAAGCAGCCTAGCAGCTCTAACTTCCCAATCTAAACTGTCATGAGGGATTCCGTTTAAGCCATGAGTACGAAGCATAGCATTTACCATATTCATAAAAAGTGAGTTATTTCCTGAATCGAATAATCTATAAGCAGGATTAGCGTCAAAATAAAAATCAGATATGGAATCAAGAACATCTTCTATACTGCCTTTGCCTTCATGCGGGCTTAATTCTTTAAATCCTTTGAGGTGGCTATGAATATCACCGAGCCGTGTTAAAATTTGTTGGTCCTTTTTACTGGCAAATTTACCTGCAAATTCTCTTAATTCTTTGGTTGACTTTTTGGAATAATCAGAGAAATAATATGTTCTTCCATTAAGCCCAAGGTGATTAACCCGGTTTAATACCATCATTTGTTCCCTAAATTTCTGGGAATCCATGTGCTCAATGTTGTTTAACATTTTGATAAAAAGACGCCTAACCTGTTTTTGATTAGCCATGTAGTTCCTTTGATTCATTTTTGTTGGTTTAGGTTCTTTTTCTGGATCCCTTACAAGCTCTCTCCAAGGTGTTTCCAGTATGTATGGGTCTATATCCTGCAATTCGGCATCTTTTTTATTTACAGTATGAACTTCATACCATCCGATTAATGCGGTAGAGATGAATAGAATACCAGCACCAATTAACACTATCCAACCAGCTGATATAGTAGTTAATAAGAAAAGGCCGAGTGTAATTGTCGAAGTGATAGTCAACGGCAGGATTTGTGCGAGGAGGTACGCACCTTTGAATTCAATCCAGAAAGCCCTCAGTTTTCCTCTGAATCCCCCCTGTTCTTCTGCTTGAGCTACTTTTTTCATTTCTTCGGGATGTAGTATATGATATACCTCATGCCCCATAATGCCCGTTTGATAAAGTAATAAAATTACGATGAATGGCGGTAAATGAGAAAGCAGGTTATATATTTTAGGGTGGACTTTTATTTTTGGTAGGAGTGTATTTTCTGATGATTCTTGTGCTTCAAACCAGTAATCCGGCTTTTCCTCTTCTGCCGGAATAAACTGTATGCCGTCAACTAAAAATAGAGGAGGCCCTGCACGCATTCCAAGAGCATCAGCAATCCATGCAAGCACGAATATTATACCCGCCCAGCCAAACACTAGTATTGAAAAACTTGCTGATACTCCTGAAATAATACCGCCAACTTCAAGTACAGGAATAGCAACAGGTATTTGCAGAATTAAAGTCAATATTCCATAAGCCAGGAAAGAGAAGGCTATTAGCCCGGTTGCACTCACTGATGCAGCCATACCGAGATGTATTGGTTTTATATGTTGGCCTTCCTTACCGGCAGTATCTCTCCATCCCCCAATATGAAATTCTTTTCGTATCGTTTTAGTTATGATATCCAGAATACTTTCCGATGTTACATAACTTGCTGCTGAATATGAAACATGCAGGAAAGGTATTCTGATGCCGTGTTTCTGAAATTCCTGGCCGGCAGTTTTTATCCTATTTTCTACTTCTCTGGAAGGTAATTCCAAATGTTCCGGCTCAAACCCATTATAATACACATCTTCGTCTATACTAACCAGGCACCCTTCTTTCAGCAGGTCAAATGGCAGTTCAGAAACATCCCCATAGATTCCTGATCCGGGAGTTTTGCGGTCCCCATACAGATTTCTTTTGCGAGCTATTTCAACCTGCCGGTAATTTACGAATTTTCCGGAATCATCTCGTCCCGGCGTTACCCAGTATACATCACTGATAAGCCCTTCCTTAATGCATAGAGAAATCCATGTACCAACAAGAACGTTTGCCGGATCGGTTGTATATGGATGTGCATTAGCATCATCATGGTAATCGAATACTACCAGCGGCAGGGGTTCTTTTAGGATACCCCTATCCCTGAGATCGCGGAGATGAAAATAAAAACCGTGATGCTCACGGTCCTCAACATAAAGCTCGACCGGAGATTCATTGTCCTGATTAGTGATTATAGTCCCCATCCCTGCAGTTTCTCTGGCCTCTAATTCTAATGTTTTCGCCGCTATTTCAGGCCCGATTAGATCTTTCGCTCCAGGATCACTGGAAAAGTAATCACGTTGTTTGTAAGATCCGTATTTATATGTCCTACGGAAGGCTTCCTCAAACGTTAGGCCCAGTCTCATCATCTCTTCTTCCATAAGAACATACTGATGTAACAATTCCCGGACAGCTTTTTCCGTCTCTTTAAAAATTTCCTGCCTGGAAAGAGTGTATTCAAGAAATCTGCGTTCAATATGAAGAGTAAAATGCTCTCTTCTTTCTGATTCGACATTATCAGGCATAAACAATGCAGGCATAACAGCTGCCTTTCGTTCTCTTAAGGAGTCATAATAAGCGTGATATAAATCGTCGTTTGTAACCGGATTAACTGCTATCCTGTTCCTGAACCGGACAAATTCGTCCTCTTTGGTTACTGTTTCGACTATTTTTTCCAATGCCTTTACTTGCTCGCTGACAGCCGGGTCTGCGTCAAGCTCTTTTGCAGTTAAAACACTTTCCAGTCCGCCGCCTGGGGGTGTAATCCTTTCTGTAAAATCAACGCTATCTAACAGAACACCTGTTGGTCCTACATTTACTATTTTTTGCTTTTTAGCTAATCCAATCATCACCAGCAGCTCTCCTACTGCTATACTCAGGAGAGAAACCGCTTTGCCAAAAAACCTGGGTGATGCCTGTCTGAGCGATTCTGATGCCATGTCTACAGCAATTTCCACCAGTTCATCAGCATGACGCACGTCACGATGGATTTGCTGATAGGAAAATAATAATCTTCTATCCTCAGAGGCGTCCGGCCTGCTTGTTTCATATCGTTTCATATGTTCTTTAAGAGCATGTGTTTCTCTCAATTCTTCAATAACCAGCTGTTCTGCTATAGGACGATAGATATTATCCTTCGAATCCAGAATATTATCTCCATTACGATTTCTTTGCATTACTTCAGCCAGATAGTTTTGTTCAACATACAAAACATACCGGCCCGGGCTTTCTTCTACCATCATAACAGGCAATCCTGCAAGTCTTCCATCAAAATAACGGTATAAGCGGTCACTGGTACTTGGCTGTATCCGAATAGAACCGTCAAATTTTGTATCTATAGCTACCTGCTTGACAATATCCTGGAATTCCTGTGCATTTGTATCAAGCCGTTCGGACAGGGCATTTGAGCCGTCTTCCTTATACTCAAAAAGTTTAATTAATTCCCGGGATAGTGTCGATCCTTCAGGTATATTCAGATTTAAACTCGACATCGATAGAATTTTTCTGACAGAGTGTTCTGCCGCCCGGGCAATATTGCTTGCAACAAGGAATTCAGGGAGCATAGTAGATAATGCTCCAGTGATTCCAAGGCCTGCTGCTTTTATATCAGTTTCTGCTTCTGTTTCTTCTTCAATATTTACTGTACTAATCCTTTCTAGAATTTCTCCCTTTCTCTCTTTTAATTCTTCTTCCGGAAACTTTGGTTTACCTTGGATATCAAATATATCACCTCTTATCATGGCGGCAGTTCCTATTTCATTACTATTAAAAATCACAGAGCCTCTTTCGGTTATTCTTATAACATCTCCAACTCTCACATTATCAGCATATACTTTGGGTGTATATTTTTCAGGTGTAGAGGATTTCATTGCCTGAGCTTCAAGTTCAGTCCTGTTGCTTTCTATATTTTTAACGATATATTTGTCTTTTGTACCCTGTAGCTTCTCCAATTGGACAAATGCAGTTCTCAGGTATGTCTCAGTGTCACATATTACAAGTTCAGTAATCAAGCTTTCACTATAAAGGTCTATAGGACTTGTTTCATCGTCTAATTCTTCAAAAGAATATGGTTTTGAGGTCTCTGAAATGTATCTGAATTGAATTGTATCAGCAAAATATTTTCTCCATATATGGACGTTATGAATCCAATAGGAAGTAACTTCTATGTTTTGAAAATCATTGGCGATTGCAAAACCTGATAACCAGAATAAAAAAGTTTGTGAAATCCCTTGTCCTCTGTAGGGATTATTTTCATAGGATAATACCTTGATTTGTCCTATAGGATAGAACTCACTCAAAACTATATTATCTCCAAATATTTTTAGAATAAAAGAACCGATTGGGTCTTGGCCTGAAGCATCAAATACATTACCCTTTATGGTATTGTTTTCAACAGTATATCTTATTTTTATTGTCGGACTGTTTTCCTTGACATTTGGCACCGTACATTCATATTTTCCTTCTCCAGCAGGAAATTTGTGCTTATTGATCATAACTTCGGTTGCGATTACTCCAGAAGGACGTTTTTCAACAAATAACCTTTTAAAAATGGCAGCAATAAAAGTGCCGATTGTTGCATTGTTCCCATAATAATTTTCTCGTTCATATCTAGTTCTTAAGGAAGAGATGCGAGGAATAGACATTTTTTCAAGCCAGTATTCCTCTGGTACAAAATCATATGCTCCAAATACAAAAATTGTTTTCTTTAATCTGTCTCTATTTTCAGGACGCAAAAACCACTTAATCTCTTCTGCTGTAAGACTATAACCTTCTTTAGTATCAATATTAATATTAAAAAACGGCACTATAACAACTATTGGCCCATCTACACCTTCAACAGGGTCACTAAGTGTTTCTAAGAAATCATCTGTTTGAAATTCAGGGTCATAGCCCTTATACCCACCTTCAAAAGTATGTGTTTTACATAGAAAAGAGATTGAATGATAAAAACCAAGATCATGCCTTGTTCCTAAACAAAAACCATTAGATCCATTACTTCTCCATTCCTGATTAAATACATATGCGTTTTCTTTAAAATCTTCTCTAAATCTCGTTTCGGGAAATCCCGGGATTGCACCTTCATTCCAGTTTCTTAAGAAATCCGGCAAAAGGTATACTTTATTTTCAGTAAGTTGCATTAGATCTTCAAGTGTAACATGTTCTCCTATTCCCGAATGTTTAAAAGCTTCCTCAAGGCTAACTTCATTCACTTCAGGAAGCTCAACTGTCATAGGATCAGGCACTTCCCATTCTCTGTCTTCATCTCTTGTTATCATTAAAGGATTAGATTCTATAGATACTCCCTTGGCAAAAATCTTTTTTATCATTGTAGAAATAAGCGCAAATGTGTTGTATGCTGCATGTGATGATATATTGGCAAGCAGTACGATTGCGGTTTTTGTTAAAAGTATCGGGGCTCCGTTAAGTGCAAGAAATGCTGCAACAGGTGCAGGAATAAAAATAACAAATACAAGAGTTGCAAGTGTTAAAGCATACATGAAAACCATTCCAACTATTGGTTTTTTGCCCGGGTGGGCTTTAATAAAGCTTCTTGGGAAGAAAATGCTCCAAAAAGCTTCCAGGAAAGGTGTGATAAATACAGAAGCAATAAACAGAATAAACGTTACTTTTCCATCTTTCCTGTAAGCCTCATAATCTTGCACGAGCCCTTTGAATGGCTGCCATCCAAAAATGCTGATAACTTCAATAATTTGTGATGTTTCCGGAATCATTAGCATTTCGGGAAGAGTTTTTTCTTGGCTATCATGAGGTGTTGGTTGTAAAGATTCATCTTTTTCTTTAGCTTTTTCTAATATTTCAGAAACTTGAGAGTCTAAATCAACTTTAATTCCTCTTCGTTGATAACTATTTTTTATATGTTGAATGAATTTTTCTCTAAATTGTTCCTTTGTTTTTTCGTCAATATGAAGTTCGTCTAGATGACCATGAGGTATACCTTCTAATCCATTTAATAAAAGCAATGTATTCACCATATTCATGAGCATTGAATTATTACCTTGAAGATATAAATTGTCATCTTGATTGACCGGCAATCCAAATAGTGCAGAAAAATAGAAATCAGCTATATGAATAAGCAATTGTTGCACTGTAGTTGAATTCGGGTCAATCCTAGCAATTGTTTTAAGATCCTCATGCAGTATTGCTAGTCTTTTCATACCATCTTCCCAACCATATGATCTTAAATAGCCTGCATTGCTCTTGACTCTGCTAAGAGTGTAAGATGTAGGTGTAATATATAATGAATCCCTATCTCTTCCTTCAAGAGTGGTTATATTCATTTCTCTTAGCAAAGCCCTAAAGCGAAGCAGTGAAATATCCTCAATGTTACTCATTATTCTCAAGAACAAAGCTCGTGCTTCACCATCATTTTTCCAATGTGCTATCTGATTATCAGGACCTAAAAATACACCAAGATGTGCAGGTTCAGGTTGTGCCTCAGGGTCCCTGACAACTTCGTGCCAGGGTATTGGTTTTTCTGCTCTATCCCAACTCCAATGTGCATATCTAGTCTTGTCGAATGGTAATTGGTCAAAATGTACTACTACATCATCTATTGCTGGGTACCAATATTCTGGATATGTTTCAAGATCTACTAGAGTTCCTGAATGATAGTGAATAAAACGAGGAAAATTACCTGACCTTTTAAGATAGGGAGAAGCATAGTCAACCATATCTTCGCCAAATATTACAACCTTTATTGCACTTTCGCTTTCATAACCAACAGTCTTATCATATAAATAGTCTAACAATTCTGTAAACCTTTCATTGTTGTTATAATGTGTTAAATAAACTACTCTTCGCTGTCTCTGGGAATAGTTGATACGTTGAATGAGATAAGGCACGTTATCTTGTGTTAGTGTACTCAAATCAATAATAAGGGCATCTTCCCATCCCCATTTGTATCCTTTCAACTGTTCTGCTGTTTCATCCTGCAAAGCATTGGGTATACCGGTGATAAATGCTAAACCACCCTTCCACAATACTCTATTAAAAGTCGGTAGTTGCGTAGCTTGTTGTACTATTTGGGATATCTCAGTGTTATACGTCCTCATCAAATTGGCAAGTAGCATAGGAACTGGGGACTTCGGAGAGAAGTGTGTTTTTTGTATAGAACTTACAATCTCATTTCTCATTTGATCATCCCAGAAATCAACACCCGATATTTCCGTAAATGTGTCAAAAAATCCTTGCAGATATTGTTCCTGCATGGCGGTCAGTTCATCTTCGGGTATAACCCCGCTATATAAAAAGCCTATAGTATCTGTTAAAGCTATTGAAGCAGAGACTAAATCGAAAGCTGCACGTTCTTGAGTAAATTCAACAGCAGTCGGGATGTCTTTTAAAACACCTGAAGCGGCAATGTTATGGCTTGTTGTAAGTTTATTAAATTTCCATGAGAGCATCCTATGACATAATCCCTGATTAAACCATCGTGCAAGTTGTTCTGCTGTTCTTGAAGTGCAAAAACGGAAATATGAATCAAGAAGGGCCTTTTCATCATATGGATCAGTTACAGCAATTTCATTCTCCAGCAGTATCTCCCGGATTATTTCCATCCTTGAATCCTTATCCATCAGAACAAGATCTGCCAGAACTACAGTCTCTCCAAGTCCTGTTGGTTTAAATTCCACCATTGCAGGTTTGCGCCAGTCCTGGTTTTTGGCCCCACCGCTTGAGAAATATCTATTGCCGGGAACGGTTCCTTCTTTTTCAGAGAGCTTATCTACATTAACAGGTTCATGTGTCCTGCCCCACCATAGTTTTGCTATTAAAGAATATCTTGCTGGTTCCGGAACCCATATATCTGCATCTTTTTTCAATGTTTTAGCAACACTAACACGGGAACGTGCATTATCAGCATGCAGCAGTCCTGAAAATGTAGGTTCCCTCATCATAAATGTATCAAAAGATAAGAGTGTATGGTATTCTCCTTTCAGCTTATTATCGAGAACCGCTCTTTTTTCAGTTGAAGGAGCAAGACCAACACCGATATACTGAATTGTCTCAAACCTGCCGTTTACAAAGTAAGGAAAATATAATGACCTGCTGTGTATACTTATACTATCTGTATGCGGCATGTTTTCAAAAGGCATGGAAGTCTTTTCGTATGCTATTTCAAAAAGAACGGATACAGGATGCCCTGCTCTTACCGCCATTCTCACCTGGTTAGGAGCAAGGCCTCTATCCAGTTCATTTTTTAGAGAAGCATTCATAACGCAGTAAGTAGGCCCTGTATTATCCAATGAACCTTCTGCAAGCACATATACAGGCCTTAACCACGGCCAACTTGCATGTATGTGATTACCCCATTCTATTAATTTATCCAGCTCTTGTTCCGTATTTACTATACGGGGTTCAGCTAATGTTTCACCAAGATGTTCTTGCTG
>JAFGIL010000023.1 GCA_016929635.1 Endomicrobiales bacterium | reverse complement strand
TATAATATTATAGAACATATAATAAATATAAAAATTGGAGTAATTGGAATGGCGGATTACAGCGAAAAGAAACTGGAAAACATCCTGATTATTGATGATGAAGTTTCAATAAGAAATCTCCTGGAAAGGAGGTTATCAAGCCGTTATAGCGTACAAACCGCTGAGGACGGCGATATTGGTATTAAAAAGGTCCGGGAAGGCAAATTTGCTGTTGTTATAGTTGACATCAAGCTACCGGGCATGGATGGCCACGAAGTTTTAAAGGAAATAAAAAACATAGATAAAGACATTGAAGTAATAATGATAACCGGTTATGCCACAATGGAAGCTGCTGTCAAGAGCCTAAGGGACGGAGCGTTTGATTTCATTAACAAACCTTTTGATATAAGAGAGCTGGAATCCAGGATAGCTAAAGCTGTTGATAGTCACCATTCCAGGAAAACCATAGTCCTGCTCAATGAAGGCTTAAAAGAGACATATATAGAACTGGAGAAACTGAAGGATTCACTGGAAGAAAAAGTACTGGAGAGAACAGAGGAGCTGACAAAATCCGAAAAGAAATTCCGCAGTATCATTGACGGATCATTTGATGCCATTATTACCATAAATTCCAAAGGAGAGATTACGAGCTGGAACAAAGGTGCTGAGTTTATTTTAGGTTATGAGGAGCCTGAAATAGCAAAAAAATCATTTGATATTTTAATAGCAAAAGATAAAGAGAAAGTGAAGGAAGAGCTCCTTAATGAAATAAAAAACAAGGAATTTGCAAGGAATTTCATAACGCAGTTTATCACTAAAAATAGCGAAACTATCTTTGTTAATATAACCGCAAGTGCTATTGCAGGCAATGAATACAGTATGGTCATCCGGGATATAACAAGAGAAAAGAAGATTGACCAGATGAAAACAGAGTTCGTATCTAATGTTTCCCACGAATTAAGGACCCCTTTAACAGCTATCAAAGGCTCTATTGAGTTGCTTCTTGCAGGCGCAGAAGGCCCTATTACTGACTCCCAGAAAGAATTCCTTAATATTACAAGAAATAATTCCGTCAGGCTTATCAGATTAATCAGTGAGCTTCTAGATCTGTCCAAAATTGAGGCAGGAAAGATAAAAATGGAGATTAAGCCTGGCGACATAGTTAAAACAATTAAAGAGACAATTAGTGAGTTTAAACCCCTTGCAGAAAAGCAGGAGATAAATATTGAATATGACGGTCCCGACCAGGTTCCCAGGGTGCTTTTTGATGAGGATAAAATAAAGCAGGTTCTTACAAATCTTATTGGAAACGCAATAAAATTTACTCCGGAGAATGGAATAGTGACTGTTTTGGTTAATGATAAAAAGGAAGATGTTATCATAGGCATAAGAGATACTGGAATGGGTATTGCCAGAGATAATTTTCATTTGGTATTTGAAAAGTTTCAGCAGGTTGACGGTTCCAGCACAAGAGCTAAAGGAGGCACAGGTTTAGGGCTTGCCATTGCTAAAAGTATTGTTGGAGCCCATAAAGGAAGAATATGGGTAGAGAGTGAAATGGGCAAAGGTAGCACTTTTTCATTTGAAATTCCGAAAGCAGATAAGAAGTTTATAGAAACCATCGACACATTTAAAGAGCTGCAGTTGAAAGCGCAGGCTGAGCAGATAAAAGGAGCACCGTTTACCGTAAAGAGAATACTTGTCATTGATGACGATTATGATATGGTTGAGGTATTAAAACAGCATCTGGAGAGAAAGGGATATGAGGTGGTTATTGTACAAAACAGCAGAGATGCTTTAAAGACAGCGATAGACACAAAGCCCAACCTGATTACATTGGATTTGCTTATGCCCAACATAGACGGCTTTACAATAGCAGAACTCTTAAAGCAGAATCCTGTTACCAAGGACATACCGATCGTTATTATATCGGCTATATTTGAGAAAGAAAGAGCTTATAAATTGGGAATTGCTGATTATATAACAAAACCATTCGAACCAAGCGAATTATTTGACAGTATAACGAAAGTTGAAACACAAATCACCGGTGAGATGTCGAAAAAGAAGATACTGGTTGTGGATGATGACCCTGATATTTCCAGCGTTTTAGCCCTAACTTTAAACGAAAAGAACTATACTGTTTTGAACGCTTATGACGGCTTACAAGCTGTTGCCACTGCAAAGAAAGAGAAACCGGATATGATTATATTGGATTTGATGCTGCCCGAAATGGACGGGTTTGATGTTATTAAAAAGATTAAAAGCGATAATGAAATATTGAATATTCCTATAATAGTAATAACCGGACGTGGAGCCAAGGACAAGGAAAAGGCAATCAAGCTGGGAGCAAAGGAATACCTGCTTAAGCCTTTTTCGATGAAGACGCTTTTAGATGAGTTGGATAGCATTCTTGGAACTGTGCCAAATGAAAACCAGGATAAACAAGGTATAAAGAAAATAGATACAACTGGTTTATCGATAGAAAGTTAATTAAGGAGGCAATTGATGGCAAAGAAAATACTTTTAGCGGATGATGAACCAGATATAATCACAATCCTTAAGCGGTATCTTGAGGTTGACGGATATAATGTTACAACAGCTTCAGACGGACAGGAAGCATTCGATAAGATAAATAACGATACATTTGATTTGATAATTCTTGATGTTATGATGCCAAAAATCAACGGTTGGGAAGTATGCAAGAAAATCAAGAGTGACCCCAAAACCAGCAATATCCCTGTTATCATTCTTACTGCAAAATCCCAGGATGTGGATGCATTAATGAGTTACGAATGCGGTGCGAACGAGTACGCGACAAAACCTTTTGATTTTAATGTCATATCAGCCTCAATCAAAAAGTTATTGAAAGTTCAGTAATTATTAAAATTAAGGATGGCCAACCATGAGCGGAAACGGGCAGTTAATTGAAGTGTTGTTAAAAACAAATAGAATTAAGGAAGAACAGGTTGCCCGGGTTTTATTTGATACGCAGACGACAAAGGAGCCGTTGCTTGACGTCCTCGAAAAAAGAAAGATTTTAAATAAAAATGAATTAAAAGCATTATTCGAAAAACATTTTAAGGTTCCCTATATTGAATTGGATAAATTCAATATTGACAAAGACATATTCAAGATTCTACCGGAGGATGCAATACGAAAATATTGTGTCCTGCCAGTATCCAAAAGCGGAAATGAAGTTACCATAGCAACAAGTAACCCCGGAGATCTGGTAGCTTTGGAAAACCTGAAAATAATAACAGGGTATGAAGTAAAGCCTGTCGTAGCGCTGGAAGATAATATTTTAAATATTATCGACCAGTTCTATTCCACTGACACGATGGGAAAAGTTGTCCAGGAAGCAGTGCTTGAAAAATCCGGGATCAAGTCTCTTAGTGATATTAATTTTAAGGACTATGACAGCAAAGAAAAACAAGCCCCGATAGTAAAGATAGTTAATACGCTGATAGAAGAAGGAATAAGGCAGGGTGCCAGTGACATACATTTTGAACCGCAGGAGTCAAATGTATTTGTAAGATATAGAATTGACGGTATACTCCAAACAAAAGAAGTTCTTCCAAAAGAAATCCAGCCTCCTATTTTATCAAGGATAAAAATAATGGGCGGTATGGATATTTCGGAAAAACGTTTGCCCCAGGACGGGCAAACAAGTATGAATATACAAAAAAGAAACGTTGATTTGCGCATTTCAACGTTACCCGAAAAATACGGCGAGAAAATCGTTATGCGCATACTTGATAAGAGCAATTTTGCCCTGGGAATTGAACATCTGGGGTTTTTACCGGAAACCCAGACAAAGTTTGAAGGGCTGCTTAACGCAAAAAACGGCATACTGCTTGTTACCGGGCCCACCGGAAGCGGCAAAACAACTACTTTATATTCTGCCCTGAATAAAATCAAGTCATCAACAAAAAATATTATTACACTTGAAGATCCGGTTGAGTATGAGATTTTATCCGGAAAGAACAAGGAATGCGGTATAGCGCAGGTTCAGATTAATCCTAAAGTGGGATTAACTTTCTCAAACGCCCTAAGGGCATGTTTGAGGCAGGACCCGGATGTTATTCTTGTAGGTGAAATAAGAGACGCCGAAACCTGCGGTATAGCCATAAATGCTGCTTTAATGGGCCATCTGGTTTTAAGTACCTTGCATACCAATGATGCGGCAAGCACCATAACAAGACTTTTGGACATGGGTGTTGAACCATTTCTTATATCTTCATCGCTTATCGGCATAGTTGCCCAGCGGTTATTAAGAACCCTGTGTGTAAACTGCAGGGAAAAGTATATCCCCCCAAAAATGATACTTGAAAAACTAAACATAAAATCAAAAGATGAGGTTGTTTTTTACAGGCCGAAAGGCTGTAACTACTGTGGCAATAGCGGTTACAAGGGCAGAACCGCTGTTATTGAGCTGCTTACAATAAATGATAAGATGAAAGATTTAATCCTGAAAAAAGAAAAACTGGATAATTTGAGGCAGGAAGCTATAAATATGGGAATGATAACGATGAGACAGAACGGGATTCATTTAGTAGCAAAAGGGGTTACAACTATGGCTGAAGTTATGCGTGTTGTCCCATTTGATATGTAATTTTTTGTAATCATAAAGAGAAGCTCTGCTTTTAATAAAGCAGAGCTTTTTTTATTTAAAAAAATCCCCCCGATTGCTCGGGGGGACTCCCTCAACGGTCAGAATTATGTATTAAGTGGAGAAAAGTCATTCCGTATATTTTTTTAGAATATTTTCTATATCTTCAACGTGATATGGTTTCTCTATAAATTCATCAATTCCAACAATTTTTAAAAATGAATCTTCAATATGAGGAAAGCCGGTAATCATTACTACTCTTGTTTTTATCTTTTCCTGCTTGATATACTGAGCCAGCTGCACACCTGTATAGTCGGGCATATTCTGGTCAAGAAAGACTATATCGTACTCATTTTTTCCCAATAGCTCCAATGCATATTGACCATCTATTGCAATGTCGATTTCATATCCCTTAGTTTTCAGTATCCTGCCTAATGACCTGATACATTCAATATCATCGTCGGCGATTAGTATTTTCATCCATATCACCCCCCCTGGGGGCGATAGTATTTTTTACTCAAAGAGCTAACGCATAATTCATATAATACATATAAAACTCTCATTATAGTTATAACATATAATCAGGCTTTTTGCAAGGGTTTTTTGGATTTTTTTCCCTGTCAGTTATTCGCTTTTATTGTCTTTTTTATCTTTATCCGGCCAGCCAAAACGCCACCTCTGCTCCAAAGTGATGCGTTTGTCATACTGAAGGAAAGGATTATGGGTGGGTACCTGATATAAACCTTTTAAGAATAAGTTCTTTTTCCATCTGTAAGAAAGCTCTATTTCATGACGCAGGTCAAGTTTATTTGCTATTTCGTCGAAAGTTACCGAGTAACCAAGCAATACCTTATCGCTTAAATATTTTTCCAGTGAGTACTTTGTACCGGACAGGATATTTGACGCATTTGAAGAATCCCCGGTAGTTTCTTCTTCGACTTGCTCTTTATCCACATATTGCACTCGGAATGAGTCAGCCAGGCCGCTGCGCCTTAATAAATTTTTAGCAATAGGAGTTGCCAGGCTTGAATCAAAGAATCTGACCAGCTGTCTTCTTAAAATAGAGTTTGACATTGAGTCAAGAGATTCTATACCTGTGGCTTTTGACAACGCTTCTTTAGAAGTAAGTTTAGAGTTATTCTTTGATACAAAACGAGGCTGAATATCTTGTATTTGGGCTTTATCTACATACATTACAATAGTATCAGCAATTCCCTCGGTTTTTCCGAAGACCTCAGTTTCCGCTTCACCTTCAAGATATGCCTGGCCGTTGTGTACTTCGAAGTTAGCTCTTTTTATGTTAAAATCCGTGCCTAAATAGGTGACACTTCCCCGAATGGATTCTGCACTGCCGTTTACTGTGGGATAGGCACCGGATCCTGTTAATTTAATGCCTCCTTGTATATTAACGCTGACAAGTTCGTTGTCATACCATGTGCTTTTTCCTGAACGAAGGTCCAAATCCCATGATATTCTGTCCCAGAGCCCGCTGAAAATATCCTCCTCATCGCCTTTTTTAGCTAAAGAAGGATATGAAAAGTGTGTATTATCAAGTTCTACCCATCCGGATAAAAGTATATTATCTGACGGTCCGTTGAAATGCATATAGAACCTTGGGTCCCCTTTAGATAACGTAGATAAAAACTCAAGTTCTTCCCCTTTGAAAAGAGGTGAAGGAATCGGTAATTGAGGAACAGAAATAGATATCCCTTTTTTCCCAACACTTTGCCAGATAAGATTGTAATTATTAGGCTTGAAACCGCTAAAGGTAATGTTTCCATTCAATTGCATTTGTCCTTGTCCGATTTGTCCCGTAAATTCATCTATATTCAAAATATTTTTGTCCCACGTGCATTCCACGTTAAGATTGGCAAGCTTTTGAAAATATTTCTTTGATTGTATTGTAGCATTTGTAATTCTTAAAAAACCGTTTCCCATAGGCTTTGAAAGAGTTCCTGTTAGATGAATCTGTGCTTTGATGTCCCCTCTGGCAGATTTGATATCCTTACTTAGTTCTTTCAGAAAACTCAGAGTTCCTTCTTCGATGTTTATGTTCAAATCCAAAGGATTATTTTCAACACGTTTTTTTGCGCCTTTTGTCAGAAAGAACGGGATATATCCGCTTGCCCTGAAAGAATATTGATCTTTTTTAATTAATTTTGCATTTGACAGTGTCAATACGTCATTTTGTGCATTGAATTGTATGTTTAGATTATCAAATGGAATATATGCAAATTGCCCGTTATAAAGATTAAGGCTGCCTTCCAGTTCAGGTTTATCAAGAGAACCCTGCCCGATAAGGTTTATATCCAGTTCACCTGACATCGGTATCGGTAAATCAAGGACTTCTGCTAAGGCATTTGCAGAAGACTGCTTGCCGGTTATCAGGAATTCCCATTTATTTTTTCCGATTTCGCCATCAAGTATAAAAATCCCTTCGTTTTTCCAGTTAATCTTTAGACGTTGAAATTTAAATTGAGGTATGCCGGCAAGGTCTATATTTCCTGAGATTTGCAATTCCTGGTTTTTTTGAGGTAAAAATGTCAGTGTTTTATTTTCATACTTAAGTCCGAGAGTACTATCAATGAGATTATGTTCGTTTATCCACAAACTCTTAACATGAATTACAGTAGTTATCGATACTTTTTTATCCAGTGTAATAAACCAGTTGCCTTTGATATTCAGGCTGCCGAAAAGATCTATAGGCCCCAAATGGATATTTCTGCATTCCGTCTTTAAATCTACGTATTTATTCTGCAAATCTACTATACTGTCTTTTAGAAAATGAAGCTCACTGTCCTTGAATTTAGCCACAAGATTTTCTATTTCAATATTACTCTTTGTGGTTTTCAGTTTAAACTTTATTTCATCTATTTCATTTTTGTCTATCAATATATTCTTAGCTTTTAACTCCATAGTTATTTCAGGCGCATCCAGGTTCCCATCGATCTTGATAGGCCCGGTAAAAGAACCATCCAAGTTGAACGGAAGTTTTACCAATGGTTTTATATTTGAGGGTGAAATTGAATACATGTCGCCAATAAGGGTTAGTTTTGGCCAGATGCGGCCTTTTAGTTCTAATTTACTTGTTCCCGTAGAGATATTTACTTCTTCAAAATAAACACTTTTATTAATCAGAGAAATTTTGCCGTTATGGGTGAAAGTAATACTCTTATATTTGGTCTCCGGAACCCTGTATTTCAGTTTTATTGTCGGAGAAAACATCTTGCCCGATATGTCAACTTCGCCTTCAAGATAACCTTGCATATTCCTTACGAGATTTTCCAATGGGATATTTGATAGCTGAAATCCTCCGGTAACAATATTTTGATTCAAATCAAAAATTAATTCTCCTTTAGCCAGAGTATACCAGATAAGTTCTGATATAATGACCTCATTTTTTGAAATATTTATTTTTGCTTTTAAACTTCTTTTTGGCCAATGACTGAATTGAAATATTTCACTGTAAAGCTTGCCCGTAAATTCCCAAAGGGCATTGCGGTGGAGTTTGCCTTTTATTTCTAGAGGGCCGTGGATTAGATTATTTTTTATCGGATAGTTGTGAAATTTTAAGGCAATATTGCATGGATTATTTCCTGATTCAAGTCCTATCTGTCCGTGTCCGGTTATGGTACCTTTGCCGGAATGTAAGGATAGGTTTTTAATAATGGCAACCTTAGGGGTCATCCAGAATGTCATTCTTCCGTCACCCATGTAGGTTTTGTCATAAAACAGATTATTAAGTGATATATTTATTTTACCCTCCCGTTTAGAGGAATAAACAACATCACCTGTAAATTCTCCGGCTAAAGGCAGATTTGTTTTAAACCACGGAAGGATATTTTGAGATTTAAGCTTATTAAATTTTACGTTGAAATCCCAGTCATTTCTATTAGCCAACCTGCTTCTGATGTTCCATTCATTATTGCTGGAATCCGCTTTAAGATTTAGTATATCGTTTTCTGATGAAAGATTAATATAGAAGGATACGGGTTCGGTATCGTGAATTTTCCAGTTAGTGCCTACAAAATTGATATTCGTTCCATCTGTCCCGAGCTTGCCATTGCAAATAAGATAACCATCCAGGCTTTTATAAATTGACACAAATGGGACAATTTTATTTATCGGAAAGTTATCTATATCAATATCCACTGATAAAGGACTAATTATACCGTATATTTTCCCAAATTCTTGGCTGCCAGAATTTATGAGCATAGTAAAATCGCTAAGATTGCTGTATGAAAAGTCCAGGGTTGTATCTGCAGAAAGTATATCGAGGCTTCCAGATAAATTACCATCTATTTTGCGTGTGATATTAAAAATCATATTTCCAAAAAACAAATTTTTGTATTCTAAATTATCGATGTTCATTGTTGCATTTATCTTTTCCTTATCAAGTTTTCCTTTTAATGCTACATAACCCTTAGAAGAATCGATTATTTCATTCAGCTTAAAATTGCCGCTAAAATCCAGATCTCTGAAATCTTTGCCGGTAATATCTATCTTTCCATTATTATTTACAAGATTTCCATTAATTCCACTTTTGGAAAACAACAATGTGCCGGATGAGTTGTTAAAAGAAAAGAAGTCATCCCATTCCAGCTTGGCTATTGTTAAAGATGCATTAATATAATCTATGCTTTTAAATTCTGCATCAACAGTAAAATCTGTATTTATTTTCCCCCCTTCTATGTTGGTTGTAGTATTTAGATGGGTCGTATTGTCATACTTTTTAAGCAATACGGACAGATTTAATTTATTGTCATTAACCCTACAGCTAATTTCTCCGTTCGTTTCATGTGATATATCAATTTTTCCATCTGATCCTGTAAATGTTAAGTAAGGAGTTTTTATTACCCCATCATTCCACGAAATATCAAAAGAAGGCATTTTGTCCGTGTCTGTTCCTGTGCCGGACAGGCCTAAAAGACTTGACACTTTTGAGTCAAATACAATTTGTGGTTGCTCAATGTTAATGCTGGTAAGATAAAGCTGAGGTTTTTTAGGTGATTTTAATAATTTAATAGGGTTGAAATATACTGTCAATTTATTGCATTCGAAATTATCCCCAATCGCCAGATCGCTTAAAGTTATGCGGTTAAAAAGCCTGTATTCAATCTTACTAAAAAATATTCTTTGTTTTGTAATTTTTTCCAGTACAAATTTAGCCGGTAATTCTAAGAAATCAAGCCTTAATGAAAAAAAGAAAGCGATGAGTATAAC
>JAFGIL010000022.1 GCA_016929635.1 Endomicrobiales bacterium | reverse complement strand
TAATTACTTTGTTATTTTTATTTTTAGGAGTTAAAAGTGCTATAAGTTGGAATACATTACAAAATTTTCTGCGGAATCAGTCCTTCCCGGGTAGATTTCCTTGTTATTAAGAGCGTTTGCATCAGGACTGAAAGGCAACCTCAAAAATTTTGTAATGTATTCCAACTTTAACATGTACACTTAAACGTTAATTGCTCTAAGATATATTTTTATCATGATATCGGAAACATCTTTTCCAGAATATAGCCCAGACCCAGCAGCAACTCGGTTATAAGGATAAACATTACGTTACTGCCCAAAGCAGGGACCAGTTTGCTCATATCCTTATATTCTTTCGAGCCCAGCATGGCTTTTACGGAGAACGGCAGAGTCAATAAAGCAATCAGGCAATAAACCGGCATTACTACAATCCCCGTTATAAGAGTAGCCAGTACACAACCGATAATCCAGATATAAACCAATACTGTCATTATCCTGAAAAATTTGCCGGCTGCTTCCATGCCGTGCACAACCGGGGTCGTCTTTCTGCCGCCCTTTCTATCTGCTTCCACATCGGGAAACTCGTTCAGCAGGAGAAGATTGTGCACTAATATGCCGCTTGGTATTGATGCAATCAGGACCACCCAATCGTATTCGCCTGTCTGCACAAAATAGAAACCCAATATGGGTAATATGCCCAGCCCCAACCCCGGGGACCACTCAGGCCAGCGGGTTTTTAATATCACAGGCGTATATAAAACAAGACATAAAGCTGCTACAACTAAAAGCGGTATCAGCTTCCATCCGCTTACGATCACAAAAAAGATGCCTATTATCAGAGCAACAAAGGAGGTGACAACGCCTACCCATAAAGCCTGCTTTAACGGAAGTTTGCCCTCCGGGACAAGCCCGCTCCCTCCGCTAAAAGGAGTTCTCATAACGTTTAAATCGATCCCGCTCCTGTAATCGAAATAATCGTTTATTGCATTAACACTGCCATGGGTCAATACAAGTCCGAAGCCGGCGAGCAGTGCATATCCCAGATTTATTGAACCATAGTACCAGGCAATCGATGTTCCGAAAAAAGTGAGAACAATTGAGAGTGTAAGGAATTGGGGTCTGGTTTCCTTAAACCACAGTATTAATTTTTTCATAAAATTTCCTTATTTTTATTGGATGTTCTTACTTCATGTGCAGTTTTTGCATCAAGTATAGTGTTGGCATTGCGTCATTATCAGTGCAATACATGAATAATTGATAGAAAAACAACAAAAGCTACAAAAAAAGTCAATTATGTTTTTGCAATTTTTTTTGAATCCGGCTGCTTCTGCAAACAGCGGACAGAATATCATATTAAATCATAAAGGGAATAAGAGATTTTGCTGTAATTTCATTTCCGGGGTGTACAGATAAATTTAAATATTCAAGAGCCCGAATTCTTTAATATTTATTGCGCTTTAAAAGAATCGGCTATGATTTTTTTTCACGATATGAAGACGGTGTTTCCCCCATATACCTGTAAAATATACGATAAAAAGTCCTCAGGCTTTCAAAGCCCGCATCAAAAGCAATGTCTATTATTTTTTCATCGGAATAGGCAAGTTTATCAAGAGTGCTTTTAACGCGCATTTCATTAAGATATTCTTTAAAAGATTTACCGGTAGATGTTTTGAATATCTTTCCAAAATAGTCCGCATTTATATTCAGTTCTTTTGCGACTGTTTCCCTTGAAAGTTTCTCTTTGAGATTTTTACGCAGATAATCAATTGCCTGCTGAACATATTTCTCAGCCTGATCAGTTGCCGTAAAACCGGCATCCTCTTTTGAACTGCTCTTTAACTTTTCATAAAGAAGTTTATTCTCAATTGCAAGTGCGGCATTGGAAAGATATAATTTCAGCAAGTCGGCGTCGTCCTCTTTAAAAACACCGCGCACAAGAGGATTGTCGAGATAACATACACCGTTAACAAGCTCATTGTAACGAAGCGGGACGCACAATATTGATTTCAACTGTTTTATACTGACGCTTTTATAATTCAGAAGATCTTTATCTTCCATTGCGTTTGAGGTCAATATCTCACAGCCGGTACTGAATACCTTTTCGACAACATTAATTGAGTAATCGCGTTCACTTCCATCAATATGAACACGGGACATTACATGGAAAAGCTTCTCCTTATCTTCGTCATAAAGAAACAAATGTGATCCGCTGGCACCTGTAATAGTCATTGAGACCGAAAGAGCTTCATGCATAATATCGTTCAATTCCGGGATATGCAGGAGCTCCTGCGATTTTTTTATCGTGAATTGCGTTTTTTCATTTTTGATCTTCTCCCTGAATACGTCTTCACTTCCCGGTTGCAGATCAAGAATTTTTATTATCGAATCCCTGAATTTACTGATGCCAAGTTCGTTAAAAATAATATATGACGAGAAAAAAACATCCTTTGCTTCATCGATCCTCCCCTGATCCTTTAAAAAGGCCGCATACTCATAAAGTGTTCTTGCATGCTCGTATCTTCTGTTTATTTTAATGCTGTGCTTTATACTTAGTTTGAAAAAATGCTCTGCTTTTTTTTGTTTACTGACAAGCGTACAATATTTTGCATTTGCCCGTAAAGAAACATCGTAGCTGTGATTCCACGCTTTTGTGTGCCCGACCGCT
>JAFGIL010000021.1 GCA_016929635.1 Endomicrobiales bacterium | reverse complement strand
ATTATTGGCCAGATATCTTTTACATTTCTGTTTGTATTTTCAAATGTAAACAGCTTAGGAAAATATATTTCCGGCGGGAAAAATGAACCTTCCCAATATACATCAGCATTACAATCCGCGCTTACCTGCGTTGAAGCAGATTTACATAACAAGCTGGTAGAAATTGCTACTCTTGCAAATATCGGTTCAAAACTGAAAGAAACAAAAACGCCCGCTAAACCAAAATCTAAAAAGAAAGACATACCATTAGGAATCTGTAACGGGAAAATCACTACAAACTTTTCAGCGTTGAGATCTTTAGGTTTTGATCTGAGCAATCAGGCAGCTCTAATTAACAAAAACATATTAAATTTTCAGTTATATTGTTTATTCTGGATGATGTGCTTTTTAAGCTTGTTCTGGCTTAGAAAACTGAAGTTTTTATTCACATTACCACGAGCCAGTATAGATGACATTATTGGAGGAACAGGGTATTTCTACACCCCCGTTTGCCTTTAGGGCGACCGGGGGTTTTTTATTGGCCTAATGCCATGAGACTGGGAGTTTTTTTATTTTTGATTTTTGTAGTGTAGGGCTTTATGCCCGTAAAAATAGAAATAATTTGCAAAAGATTCTTACGCCCACAAGGGGCTTTTAAACTATAAAGATTACAATAACACAATGTTTACAAAAAAACGAACCATCAAACTAATATCAGTCATAACCCTAATGGCTTTTGTTTATTCAGCTGTTTTATACGAACCATTAATGGCAATAAACGTTATGGTTAAGGATTCTAAGGCGAAAAATGACCTGGAAGAAAAGCTGAACTCTGCAATTTTACCCTATAATCTTGGCAGAATCGTAAAAAGCAGTTACACTAATCCGGACTACCTAATAATATACATCCAAGACCTTCACTGCCATTCTGAAGTGCAGAAAAACATATATAAAACACTTCAATTCTTTGATAAGAAGTTCAAAGTTAACCGAATATTTGTTGAAGGAGCCGCAGCAGGAAAAGTGGACACACGCCTTCTGCGGGCAATACCTGATGAAAAGCTTAAAAAGGACTCACTTGATATCCTTTTGGACAAGGGGCTGATAAGCGGGGCGGAATACTATGCTGCGATAGACAGCCAGGACAAGTTATACGGTATTGAGGAGCGGGAGATATATAATGAGAATTTAAAGAGAATAAATCTCCTGTTTAATAACAGGGAAGCTAATGAAAGCATTACTAATGAGCTGAACGATAAAATCAGTCAATTAAAACAGAAACACCTGTCAAAAAAGATAAGGAAACTCGAAAAGCTGTTATTTAATACCGAATTAAAAAAGAAAAAAACGAAAAAATATTACCTGCAGCTCGAGAAAATTGCCAGGAAAGCAGGAAACAGCATTTTAGAATACCCGAATCTCGCTAAATACATAGAAGTAATAAAGCTGAAGTCTGATATTAACTATAAACGCCTTCCTGATGAACTGAAACAATACAACCAGGAGATAAAACGCACAGCGCCTTACGGTATATATAAAATCCTGACAGACAAACTGAATACAGGGAATAAAATTGAAGAGTACTACTATGGATTATATGAGGTTTCAAGAAAATACACGCCAAACTTATCCTCACGCTATCCGAATCTTGCTAAATTTCTTGATTATATTCATTTAAACTATAATCTTAATCCCATAGACTTAATAAAAGAAGAAGAAGTATTCATACAAAACTCCTTAAACGAACTTTCCAATAGGATTCTGGATAAGGAATTGCTGTTTTTATCCCGCATGGGCAGTATAACCGCAAACATGGTAAAAGTTGAGCTTCCATGCGCCCAGTTTGAATTTTTTAACAAAAATAAAAATAGGTTTGAGGTGCTCCTTCAAAAATACTTCAAAAATAACGATATTAAAGAAGCCCTAACGCTTTTAGAGCAAGAAATAATATGCAACTATTACGAAGCAAACCTCAGGCGTAATGACATATTTGTTGAAAACATAGTCAACCACACCTCACCTTACTCATCTCCTTTTAGGGGTGATGTAGGGCGAGGCTTTAACCTCGCCAAAAACACCAGCGAACCTACCGTGCCCGCCGGCAGGCAGGAAGGTTCGCCCTACGAAAAACAAATTAACCTTAAAAACTTTCAAACCATAGACATCGTAATAGCAGGCGGCTTCCATACAGATATTGTCTCAAAATTCAAACAAAAAGGTATTTCATACCTGGTGGTGACTCCAAACATAACAAAACAAGTTGATGACAGCCTTTATCAGGAAGTAATAACAGGCAATATAGATTTAAGCAGGTTTTCAACATCTGCCCTTGCCCCGCCTTTTGGCTGGTTAATAGGCAAATCGGAAGATGAGGTTTTGAAGGATGACAAGTTTATGGTGCTTTGCACTGCACTTGCTGCTGCAGCGCAATCAGACAATTATCCTATTGAAAAACTTCAATCAATAGTTGCTTCTTTTGAAATCGAAGGCCTCACCATAACCGCTGATGAGACAAATCTCACATGGATACTTCAACTCGGGAATAAACAGGTATTAATAAGTAAATTAAAGACAAACAAAATATCTATTGAAACAAATGTAACCGAATCCCAACCTGAATTATCTCAGCCTACCTCACAAGATTCAAGTAAACCTGGGATACTAATGACACTTGATACTACCAAACGCATTGAGGATATGAAAATATTTGGCATAAAATGGTTTGCAGGATTGGTTAACGCTTATGAAAGATATAGTAAAAACGGGACTGTAACTATCAGGCTCTTTATAGCAGCTGTATTCATTGCACCCCTTATGCGTTTTGAGGGGAATATCATTCTAAGCATATTCTTGAATGCAAGAGATGCCTGGGACGGCACACAGGACCTGATGGAACTATTTGAAGTATTTTCACAGGAATTCTTGGAAGCGCATATGACTACTCCCACTTTAACTGCAGACCAGTGGCAGCTTACAGGAGGTATGAAATCCATATTAGGTACTATGGCAAAGGTTGCGGAGCTTACAGCCAAGAGACCGGGATTTTCCAGAGTAGCAATTATACTTACAAACTTTATATGTCATGCGTTCTTCAATGCACGTTCACTGCTTTCAAAGCCTTCCTTGCACTGGGATTATGCAGAGGAAACACCATGGGATGAACTAGTCAAATTTCCTAACCTGCAGGTAGATTCAAGTGTACAACTTACCAAGTTTGAAAGAAAAAATAATTCAGCAAACTATGAAACAAACAGCAGGCCGGTCCGTTTAAAATGGCTTGAAATACTTAAGAAAATGCAAAACGGTGATATGGATTTTGCCGTATTTGAAAAAGAACTGCAACAACTGAATAAACTTCTGATTTTAGGCGTTGACGGAAAGACACCTTATGTCCCTCCAACACTCAAAATAAAAGATATAGAAAAACTAAGCGATGAAGAAATCATTCAAATACTTAATAGTATAGCAGGTAAATTTGAATCAGCATATCTGAAACACTCTCGATTATTTGTAAATGATGGATATAAACTTTTGGAAGATTTTATTACTACACCTCTTAAAGAAGGATATACCTTGCAACAAGTCATTTATAATATATTTAAAATATATCAAAATATAAACCATCACATATTTATTAGAGGAAATCAGTCTCTTATAATGAATCTGATTAATGCTTTGCTTCGGTTACATGGATTAAGAGGGATTCCTCACACAATAGATCTTGCTACCAGTGCTGATGACTTCTTTAGAGAAATTAGGTTCAGAAATACAGACGTAGATTTTTTTGTTCCAAGGTCTCCAAAAACCGGCAAACCAATACTCATGGCACAATCGGATATTGCTAAGGATATAGCAAAACAACCTAAGCAATTAGCAGGTTTAGATCAAAAAAGGCTTACTGAACAAGTCGTACAATCTATAGGATTCCTTTCAGGAACTCTTGATTATTTAAATACAATTGAAGATAAAGAGGTACGTTATTCTGCGATAGCCGAATATTACAACCAATTACTCGAAGCAGGAATAGATAGACAAATCTTAATGGAGCTTATTATCAAAGAGGCTCTACTGCCTGCTCAGAGGATTGAAGATATAGAAAAGCGAATGAAAAGTCTAAGAAATATCGCAGGAACTATCGCAAGTCTGTATCGAAACGCAGAGCCTCAGGATCGGCAAAGAGCTCTGGCCGTACTAACCGCAGATTATCGGGATGTTATGATGGCCAGCCTTCCAAGGTCGTTTCTTATGTATAATCGACGTGAAAAATTAACAGATTTTTATGCAAAAACCATAGAAGGATTTGTTGAATGTCTTGGCATAATGTATCAGGATGCATCCCTTGAAGAAAAATATGAAGTTTTAGCTATGCTCAGTAAAATAGAAAAAGATGTGATACGTACAGTTAGAAAACTTCCTTATAGTTTTCAGATGATATTGTTAAACGTATACAAGACCAAGGCACTGTTGATGCAAAACGTGCAAGACAAAAAATTTGCTTTTGACATAATCATGGAACAAGCTCTCAAGCCAGCTAGTAAAATAAAGAATGATTTTATTCGAGGAGACGTTACAGTAGAAATCCTCTGCTCTCTAGCTTATTTGTATCAAGATACAACACCTTCAAAAAGAAAACAAGTTTTGTCACTCATAAAGGAGTATGCTTTTCTCACAGAAGAAGAGCCCATGAAAGGTGATCAATACCGAGAAACCTCAGTAATAAACGCACACAAGGCAATAATGATTCTTTATCAGCATGCACCGGAAGCTGAAAAAAGATTTGCACAATCCGTTATACAAAATGAACTCATCAAACAGGCACAGACATCATATAGCTATGCTCTGGGTCATATGTATGGAGGCATTGCAGTGCTTTATCAACACAGTGAAGACAGAAAACAGGCATTGAGTACTATTATTACTGAATCATTGCAGCCATCGCAGGAAATGATAGAACATGAAAAGTTCCGGGTGCAAGCCGTTGAAGATATAACAGGTGCTCTAGGCGTACTTTTTAAGGGGTCATCCCATGAAGAGAGGATGCTTGTTTTGGATGTAATTGAAACCCAACTCATCCCGATAGCATACACTACCCAAAGTGAAGAACGTAAGGCCAAAATTCTTATATGTATTGCTAATGCTTTAGCTACCATTTATCATAATGCTGATCCTGCAGAAGTTGATATAGTAATGAGAACTATAGAGCAGAAATTGCTTGCTGTTACGTCAAAATTTAAGTATTCAGGTAATGAAACACAACTCAAAATATATATAGAGTTAACCCCCTTGTTCCAAGTAATTCCTAATTCTCATGATACAATAAGCGCTCTTCGCAACAAACTGTTTAAGTTGCAGGATAAAAACTATCAGGTCCCTGCAGTACTTGCTGCTAATAGAGCATATGTACACACAATCCCTACGATGGCTTTTGATAGTATGGAATCCGGTAGGCTTTCTGAAAACACTTTTGGAAGAGACCATACACCACTGGTATTTATGGGTTCGTTAATGTCATCCGAACAATTACAAGTACTTGTCCAATCTAGTCGTTTATCGCTCCAAAATATTCTGTATGTGCTTATAGGCTTTTATCAGGTTCATAGTCTTTCTGATACGCTCGCATCAATCCCTGAACATACTGAAAAAATGCGATTTAACCCAGCATCTCAACTGTATGCACCACTGCTTCCAAATATAAAAGGATTAGCTGCCATTCAACTGGCGCGTGCAATGGCTGTTGACCAGCGTACGATAGATAGTATCCTGCCTGGTCTGGAACGGGGAATGGACAGCAATAGAGCTCAGGGGTTGGCTGTTGAAATAAGCCAAAATACACAACGGCATAGAACTGAAAGTTCTATCATTAGTTCGAGAAGAAAACAGCAACAACAGCGGATTGAAGAAGGTTTTAATACTCTTAATGACCGATGGAAAGAACTTCAGCAAACTAGGTGGCCTGATAAAGAATACAAAGGATATGATGATGACCTTTTTGAATGGTCTGAGCATTTATTCCTGCAAGTAGAACAAGACGTTTTACGGGCGCGCAATGGTTCTAAACAACTTGTTTATCTTGCGTCAGCAGGCAAGGATAAAGATGTTGCCTGGTTGATGCGCATCCTCGAACATTTGATCCCTGATCCTGTAGAACGTTCAGAATGGTCAATTATTATAGCGATAACAAACGTAGATCCTATTGGATTGAGTTTTGCCAAAAGCCATATCGAGGATGCTAAAGACGGGGGGTTACCTGTCCAAGGCTATTATTTCCTTATGGATTTCTTTGACAATGATCAAGCGGAAGCCATGGAGCAGTTAATAGACCATTGTGGTCTTGCAGGATGTTTGGATGGGTTTCTTCATAACATTGGTGGTGTTCCAACAAAAACTGAGATAGTAAGATATCTGCATATGGCACGCCGATGGTCTCATACCGGTGCTTGGTTTCAGACGGATAGAATTGAATATATGCATTATTTCCCAGGATATGAATCAGATAATAAAGCTCCGGCCTGTTATGTCTATAAGGCAGTAGAATGGGACGATAAAACTTGTGATTGGGAGGCTTATGATAAAACTGTAGCAGAACTCTACATGTCTCAGATTAGGTTGTATGACCCTAAAATGTATTCCCAAGCTTCCCTGCTTGAACCTCTTGCACAAGCATCTGGATTTGCACAGAAGCATCCAGGATTGCATAAAGCTTATACTGCATTATTTGCTCCTCCTGTTGAGGAAACTGTATTCCGGGGCGGATTGATGACTGGAATGCTACTAGTGTTGGCACCACTAATTAGCGCACTCAGCGGCTTGGTAGTTGCTGGATTAGTTAATATCATTGTATTTTCAGCATCGCACGTTATTATTAAGTGGCTGGTAGAACGCAAAAAAACAGAAGGTGAACGAACTTATACTGGCAAAGACGCAATAAAAGACTTCTTTTATTTCCTCATACCTAGCACCCTGTTTATCTTAGTCTACTCCATTACAACTATCACAGTATTCCCTATAGCACCACTTGCAGCACCGTTTATTGGTATATTAGCAAGCACGATAGTACATATCATTTGGAACACATCATACTTGCACCGCTCAAATCTGATTGACGTCTTACCTGGATGGCTTAGCTGGATCGTACCATCAAGGGCAGCGGATTTAACAGATACTACTATACAAGCTAAATTATATACCCAGCGGGTGGAAGATAACCGTACATGGCAGCAAGAACATCTTGGTGAAACATTAGCTGAACCCCGTATAGTAAATACGGAACAAGAGCTGGATAAATTAATAGAATGGGGTAAT
>JAFGIL010000020.1 GCA_016929635.1 Endomicrobiales bacterium | reverse complement strand
TCAACAGCTAATTGAATTATGCCTTCACTATAATTAGATGTTGAAAATTTATCAAACCTCATATGATGAAAATTATTATCTTCTTTTTTCCAATCACTTCTAATATCTGCATTTAACTCAAATTCTTTTATTAGTGCACGAATTGCACACTTTCTTCTATTGTCCTCTATTTCTTTGTTTTTATTTATTTGTTTATGAGTTAAATATATATTCACAAATATTGCAAGAAGTGCAAATACCAATGCAATTTTCTCAAATTTATTTTCTCGCACTTTCACTAAAATTAATATACCAACTACAACGGCAATAACAATCATTATTATTAGATACCAATCCATAGTATTACTCCATTAATTGAACTTAATATTTCCTGTAGCCTATTTTATCTTTTCACAATACAAATCTCAAGGGCAAACACACCTATGTTCCGCAGACCGCCTCATCCGGCTGATATGCAGATGTGCGGTCTTGCCTCTAATTCGCATTCAGCCGAATTGAGTGCAAGATGTGCAGGCTTATATGTAAAAGCCCAGACAAAATTTATTCCGACTATTTCCGAGTATACCATAAAATAGTCTTGACTTTTTCCGAGTTATATATTAAAATAGTAGTGCAATGATTAAACGTTTACTATACCAGAAACTATGGGAAGAGCTTTCAAGTGAAAAACAGATGATATTCCTTTCAGGACCGCGGCAGGTGGGTAAGACTACTTTTGCAAAGGAAGTTCTGAAAAACTTCAAAAACAACCTGTATTTTAACTGGGATATAATCTCCAACAAAAAGACACTTATTGAAAACCCGGCATTCTTTGAAAACTTCAACAGAGTTGATGAATCCACGCCTCTTGTTGTACTTGATGAAATACATAAATATAAAAACTGGAAGAATTACCTTAAAAGCACATACGACCAGTTTCATAATGAATACAAATTTCTGGTTACAGGCAGCGGCAGGCTGGATTTATATCAAAAAGGTGGAGATTCCCTTGCAGGCAGATATCTTTCGTTTCATTTACTGCCTTTTACTGTAGCAGAAATGAGTAAAAAAAGAAGAAAAATCAAGGAGTTTTTGGAAACACCTCTTAATGGATTTGATATAAACCCTAAAAATGAAACTAGGGATATATGGCAGACTTTATTTAATATAGGCGGGTTTCCTGAGCCCTTTGTAAAAGGTAAAAAATCCTTCTGGACAAAATGGTCTAGTAACTATGCCCGACAAATCCTTAATGAAGACATACGCAATATAAAAGACATTAAAAAAGTAGATAACATTGAAATTCTTTTTTCTTTGCTGCCTAATAAAGTCGGTGCACCTCTTTCCATAAATAATATTTCAGGTGATTTGCAGGTTACTTTTGACAGCGTAAAGAACTGGCTGAAACTGTTTGATATATTTTACCTCACTTTCAGGCTAAGTCCATGGAGCAGGAAAATATCAAGGGCTATAACTAAAGAAAAAAAATTGTACCTGTTTAATTATCCTGAAATACAGAATGAAGGGTATAAATTTGAAAACATGGTTGCAGTAGAACTGTTAAGAGCTGTCTTTACTTGGAACGAATACGGGTATGGAAAATTTGCATTGAACTACATAAGAAATAAAGAAAAGGAAGAAGTGGATTTTCTCATAACAGACAATAACAAACCTGTATTGCTCGTTGAAGTAAAATTAACAAATGATGAACCTGAAAAACCTCTAAAGAATTTCCAGAACATACTTAATGTTCCTGCAGTACAGCTTGTAAACAAGGAAGATATTTTTAAACTAACAAGTAATGGTAAAAATAAAATACTTGTAGTTACTGCTCACAAGTGGCTTTCTTCATTGCCATAACATGACTTTGGGCAAAGTGGACAAACAATGGACAAACTTTTAAACTTGCAAAATAATTGGTGATGTGATAAAATATTGAAACTTCAATGAATAAATGGTGAGCGTAGTCGAACCATGCCGGGGTGGCGGAATTGGCAGACGCGGCAGACTCAAAATACTAGTATTAGCCCTCCACTGATCTTCCCTTTTACGACGATAAAAGCATACTTTTCAAAATCATCAATTTCGGAGTATTTCTGCTGGTTTTTGCTGGTTTTTGGCAGGAACTAGACAAACTTTGGACAAACTTATTAACTAGTTTTTGTATAGATAATTCTTAATTTACTAACGACTCTTCTAACATTCCATAATGATCTGGAGAATCTGTCTTAATCATATCAAGTAAATATGGAATAACTTTATCAGTTTCAGGTACAAGAGATGGATCAAACCCCTTCCCTGTCATATGAGATTCATGATTTGCGAACTTATAAATTGCATTCTTCTTAATCTTGTCATAGTTTATTCTTTCCAGTTTTTTATATGATGATGATCCTAGGCATGGAACCCTAAAAGCTAAAAATGAATCCATAAATTTTCTAGCAATATTTGGCAAATTATAAACATTTTCTAGTGATTGATCAGATTGATAGTCTCTTAAAATGCTAAATAAATATTGGTATTCAGTTTCGTAGTTTTTTAACAATTTGTCTAATTTATCAATATACGCTACTCTAAGCTTATTTTCATCTGCTCCATTTTTTATCATAAAATATTCCTCGCCTATTATATGTGAATCTTTAAGCCAATTGAGTAATAATCTCATAAAATCAAAATTATGTGTAAATACAAATACTTGTTTAGCTGATATAACAGCATTTTTAAGGAATGAAAATGCTTGAAAAAGTGAGTTTGCATCCAGACTTGAAATAGGGTCATCTATAACTATAATTCCATCTTCTATACTAAATTTATAATCTTTTAGATGAATAATAAAATAAACAAATGCAATTGCTGTTTTTTCTCCTTCACTCAAACATTTAGCCAATTTCCCATTTCTTTTAATAATATATCCATCTTCAATTTCCGTTTCATGCCCATTTCCATCTTTTACTTTAGTTCTATGTGGCTCAAATACTAGCTCATCTCTTCCAAGAAATGTACTTAATCCTCTGTTTATTTCTTCACATGCTTTATGCGTAGATGATATTTTAGTTTGATTATCAACAATCCTTTTCTTTAAAGCATCAATTCCCAGGTCAGTCGTATCTCCATTAATCAACAATGCCATTCGTTTACTACCAATTTCTATTTCTTTTTCCATATTCTTAACTTCATCATAAATTGTACTGAGGTAATGTTCTTTTAGTTTATTTATTGCTTTGTTCTTTTCTGATTCAAAATCGTTAGTTTTTGAGTTGTGGATATTGATAAATCTAAACACTCCATTCAGTGAAATATTGTACTCAGTTAAGTTCAATTCTAAATTAAAATTTACTTTTTCTGTTGTTTTTAATTTTTTTCCGTCTATACTAATTTTCATTTTATCAAGTATATCTAATATTTTATCTTTATTAACTTTATATGTATCATATGTAGACTGATATTCATTTTGTATTTCATCATAAAATCTTGCTTTATCAGGAATCTTAAAGGAATCAATATTACTCCTTATCGTTGATATGTCTATTGACAGATTATCAATTTTTTGTTTCAACTGTTTATCTGCTTTATTAAAATGATTAGTTAGTTCCTTTAGTCTATTTTCAGATAAAGCACCTTCACAAAATTCACACTTTTTCGATTCATAAATACTGTGCAAATTTAGCCCTGTTTCTACCCAAATCGAAATATCTGCATTATTCTTAAGCCTTTCTATTATTTGGGATTCAACAGTTTCTTGTAAGAGAGCTTTTGCTTGATCTATCAAGTAATTTATAGCTTCATCTAATTGCTTTTTTTCTGAATTGACAAGCTCGATACTATTGATTACTGGTTTATCAATCACAGGTTTAACATTCTGTCTTACTATTGTACGCTGATTTTCTAGATCATCTTCAGAGAGAAGTTGTTTCCTGGCAATACTTCTATAATCTATTTCAGCATTATTCCTATTATATGTTCTTATTGCTCCACCCATAATAGCTTCATAAATAGTTCTTGCAATATCAGTGAATGTTTTATCTTTATATTTTTTGTTTTGTTTGACATTTTTTTCAAGTTCACTATATTCATTTAATTTATTTTTTACTGATTCTTGGTCTCCCCCAATCTGTTGAACTATTTCTTTGTTCTCATCCCCCAATATTAAGGTTATAGTCTTTGCTTTACAATTCCTGATCTCCATATTATGATCTATATATTCTTGATTAAACACTCTTATTTTTGTATTAAACAGGTCATTTTTTCTATATTTTGTTCCAAGTTCATCTTCAATTTCATATTCAAGATTAGGGTAAGCTGTGAAATCATTTTTTTCTATCATTTCAAACAATCGTGATAAAGTCGTTTTTCCTGTATAATTTAATCCATATATTAGATTATATCTTTTGAAATCTGGCAATTGAGAATCCCTTGAATAATTGGAAAAAATTCCTAGTTCCTTTATTTTGTTGATTTTCTTTATAATAGACATATAAATCTCCATTTTACATATGCTAGATTAGTTTAAATATATATAATACTAACATAAGCGCATTTCTACTGCCAAAACATACTATATATGAATACCGATACATTAATAATTGTTAAAATAAGAATATATAAAGTAAAACGCCTTATTTCTTGATTCTGCTTTTTTAACGTTTTTCTAAATATTTCGTTGCTCCAAAAATTAAGATTATCTACTGTAGATTTTCCAATTTTATCAAATTCTTTAATAGCATCAGTTATTGTCATTTCATCTATTTCTTTATATGTTTTCATTAGATTATCCTTTAACAATCAATATAGTAATTGTATTTTACCTCTTTCAATTTCATATTTCAAGCAACTAACACTCTCAAAAATAGGCATTAAATATTAATTTAAACAGACTAGATTTATATATTCTAAAATAGTATAATCCTAAATATACAACTTATGAGGTGATTTATGGGAATTTACGCAGAATACTTGAACAGAATGTTTGATATTAATGGTCTTAATAATGAGAGAAAAATTCAATTAGACCGCATATCAAAATTACGAAAAAGAAGCATCCTAACTTTTGCTAGCGCATTAAGTAAAGGTAATGCTCCTATTGGTATTGATTATGATGATATTGTTCCAATAATGGACCAACTAAGTAATATTCAGGGTGAAGAAATAGATATAATATTAGAAACTCCTGGTGGTTATGCCGAATATGCTGAACAAATAGTAGAAAGCATCAGAACTAAGTTTAAAGATGTTGCTTTTATTATACCAGGGGCTGCAATGAGTGCAGGAACTATTATGGCTATGGCTGGTGATGATATTCTTATGTCGCCTTATTCAGCTTTAGGTCCTATAGATGCGCAAATAATGCAACAAGGAAAAAGATTTTCAGCTCATGCTTTTATAGAAGGCTTGAACAAAATAAAAGATGAAGTCGCAGATACAGGTGTCTTAAATAAAGCATATATACCCATCCTTCAAAATGTTTCCCCCGGAGAGATTCAATCAGCACAAAATGCTTATGACTTTGCTCTAGATCTTGTTGGCAAATGGCTAGCTAAGTACAAATTTAAAAATTGGGATAAGCATAAAACTAATCCATCACTAATAGGAAAACCTGTGACTAAAGAGGAAAAGAAACAAAGAGCGCTGGAGATAGCAGATAAATTAAGAGACCACAGTATATGGAAAACACACGGAAGACAAATAAAAATAAATTCTTTAAGAGAAATGAAGTTAATAATCAAAGATTATTCAGAAAATGCGGAACTTTATGATGCAATACAAAGATACTTTATTTTATTAAAAATGACATTTGATGCAACAGATATGTTTAAGATGTATGAAACTCCAACTTCTCAAATATATAGACATACACATCCTAGAGTTCAGAAACACATGAAAGAAAACAATGTAAAATTTAATCTTCAATGCAATAAGTGTGGAAATGTTATTAAAATACAAGCAAATCTTGAAAAAGGTATAAAATTAGAATCAGGTTATATTAAAATGCCAAAGGAAGATACTATAAAATGTAACACTTGCAATATTGAACATAATTTGTTAGACTTAAAGAAACAAATAGAACAAATGGCAGGGAGGCCTATTATATATGACTGATAAACGTGATTTTAACATTATTTTTGATAAAATCAGTAAAAATAACGAAATAGATAACATTCAAGATACAAAACTATCCGAATCTGAAATTATTGAATTAGATGAAATAAATGAGCTTAGAAAAATAGTTCAAAATATTTCAGATAATCAAGATCAATCCTTTTCTACAACACACTAATCCCAATCTAATACACTTCTAAATCTTCCCATCTCCTTATTATTTACTTAAAAGAAAAGTCAAAAGATTTATAAGATTGAGTCGTAATCTATATTTTTTGTAATTGAGTTTTAAAAGAATAATATTTAAATATGTTTGATATATCTTATGATAAGATAATTATTGACATTTAGCCTATATTGTGTTATAATATTCTTACAGTAAGATATTGTAAAGGAGATTGATTTATGAGTGATTACAAGAAACATATTGAACTTGTTAATGAAAAATTGATAGATTTGATTGAAGCGTATAAAAAGAAAAGGTCTTCTGTTGTGGGGGATCTTGGGACTAAGGTTGTTGAACAGCTTGTGGAAGCTGATCTAGCAAAGAACAATGTCCATCTAACAAAACACTATGATAGGCATCAATACATGAATAAGACGTACCCGAAGGAAGTGAATATTGCGTCAACTAAAATATGGAGGGCATACACAGATTTGGGATACGATGGATTAAACGGTGGTAAAGCAAAGATAGTTGTACATTATTTGAAAACTATTCTTAAATTTTTTGAGGAACGATTAAATGAGAGATTTAACACAGAAGAACATTTTAAAGAGACTAATTAATAAACTATATAAATACGAGTATCTGGTAGGCATTATACTTTTTGGCAGTTTCGCAAGAGGTGATGCGAGTAAGAAGTCCGATGTAGATGTTTTTATATTGTTGAGTGAAAAAAAGTATAAGGATAGAATAGAAAATGAGCTTCTGGAAATAAAATCTAAAAGAGTATTTCAGCCTGTAGTAAGAGCTATAGATGAACTGGAAAAATCAGACCCAACATTTTTTCAAAATATGTTACGTGAAGGCAAGGTAGTATACTGGAAAAATATGGTTGATGTAGATATAAGCGAGTTTATGAGATTAAAGCCTTTTATAATGTATACTTTTAGGCTGGATAGTATGAAACAAAATACAAAAGCAAGGTTTAATTATGAGCTATATGGAAAGAGTAAAAATGGGCTGCTAAAAGAGTTAAATGGAGAGTTTGTTGCCAGTTCATGCGTACTGGTGCCAAGCAAAGAAAAAACAAAAATAGAGAGTTTGTTTAATAGATACAAGGTCAAATATAAATTCATTAACATATGGAAGTAGTGTTAGAATAGGGTAGATTTATAAATAAAATATTAGTAAGGGGTTAACGATGGAATTAATAGTAGCTATTATTTTATTAATTATCGGAATTGCATGCCATATTAAGATTAGCAGGAATAGATTTTATCGCATGAGCTCTGGTGGAGTACAGCAATTTTCATCCTATTCAAAAATGTTACTGATTACAACATTTGAAAAAATGCTATTTCTATTAGAGGCATGTGCATTTGTTGGTAGTATATTTGCTTTTATAATATGGTTATCAAAATAAGTACAAAGGGAAGCTTGTAGAAGGTCATCAATAATTCTCCCATAACTTCCCATAAGCTCCCAGTAATATGTAAATAATAAAAGGTGTTCCTGAAATCTGGCAGGATAATTTGTTTGCGAGCCCTCAATCAGGACGGGCAGGATACTTCGTTTCGCCCGTCGCCCCCGATTTCATCGGGGCTGCATAATCCTGTTTTTTCTTCGGTCTTCCACCGCTTCGCTCAAGTTCCAGTCCAGATGAAAAAAAACCAGATTTCAGCTTGGGTCTGCATTCACGCTCATTAAATATAACACGAGCAGGCACAATCACCTTTTATTTATATAGTTTCTTTAGAATGTAAATTGATATAATAATTCAAAAAATGTATAATTCTTATTATGAAGTACTCAAAGATTATTACTCAGTATGAAAAATATGCTGAATCCTCAGGAAACGAACTTGCATATATAACTCATTTCATGCAGAACCATGGATATTTTTCAGTCAGATTTTATGAGAAACTGGCAAAAAAATACCTTAATGGCAGTAATGGAAAAAGTAAACACCATGGGACTGAAGAAGAGTGCGAACATCCATATACAGTTCTTTTTCCAGTAAAATGGGATATTCCGTACCCCCCACCAAGAAATCCATCCTTTACATTTATTGATCTGTTTGCAGGTATAGGTGGTTTCAGGATAGCATTCCAGAATACAGGTGGAAAATGTGTATTCAGCTGCGAAAAAGACGAATTCGCAAAAAAGACTTATGAGAGAAATTTTGGCGAAATGCCTTTTGGCGATATCAGAGACTTTACCGCACCTGAAATTACTGACCGTGAACTTAACCAGAGAATACCTGATCATGATGTATTAACAGCTGGTTTCCCATGCCAGCCATTTTCACTGGCTGGTGTATCAAAGAAGAATTCACTTGGACATAAACATGGTTTTGACGATCCAACGCAGGGAACTCTGTTTTTTGACATTAAAAGAATACTGCAGGTAAAGAAACCTTCTGTATTCTTTCTTGAAAATGTAAAGAACCTTATACACCACGATGAGGGCAGAACGTTTAATATAATAAAAACTACTCTTTCGAATCTTGGATATGTATTTGATTACAAAGTAGTTGATGCAGCAAAATGGGTACCTCAACACAGAGAAAGAATATTTATTATTGGTTATAATCCAGAAAAAATTAATGCCAGCGATTTACAGATAATCATTCCTGAAAAACCTGCCAGTTCCTACAGATATAGAACATTAAATGATATCCTGCAGGCAAATGTACCCGCTAAATACACTCTTGGTCCCGGAACATGGTCAACTCTTGAAAGACACAGAGCACATCATGCACAAAATGGAAATGGATTTGGCTATGGAATACACAGACTGCCTGTAGCTAAAAATACTGTAACCCGAACTATTTCTGCACGCTATCACAAGGATGGTGCTGAAATACTCATCAGACAACAAAGAAGACGTCCAAGAAGGCTTACAGTAGAAGAAGCAATGCAGCTCCAAGGATTTAATCCTGACAGATATGTCTTCCCTGTATCTCAGACACAGGCCTACAGACAGATTGGAAACAGTGTCGCTATCCCTGCAATACAGGCTACAGCTCTAGAAATAAAAAAAATACTATTAAAGAACAGGTGATCTAAATGTCTTCTATATCGCAAAGTACCATGAAAAAATTCCTTTCAAAAAGCGTAAGCAGTTTAAATCAAAACAAACTAAATGGTATTTTAGCTGAGATTGAATTTAGGAATTACTTATCAAGAGTTGGATTTAGCAACAGAGTTTCTGTGGGCGGCTGGATAGCAAGATGTGATGGTCCAGGACTATTTGGACACAATACGATTGTTGTATTCCCCAGTATTATTAAATCCAACTTCAACTACCCCGTAAGCAACAACTTGCCAACACCAGCACTTGGATTACATACTATATGCGCTACTTTTCGACAAATAGGTATTAAGAGTTATTTCTGTACTCCTCAAATAGCTGTAAAAAATAATGTGAATTCAATTCAATGGAAGGCTATTGAGTTAGGCCTGCCTAATCAGCAAACCTACAAGAATTTTCCAAACAATATTACAGGATTTAGGAAAAGATTAAGAAATTATAATTTTTTAAGATATAAAACAAAGGTTAACAAAATTCCTGTATCTTCATTACCCGAAGAATTCTCTAAAGAACATTTAAGAGTACAGTTTCAAAATGCTTTCTTTTCTGAAATGTCAGATGTTGATGGAATAATCTGGGGACAACAATATACATACCCAGTTGAAATAAAAGAAAAAACTGCAGCACATGATCCAAAGCTTGGTGATTATTTCGGACTGGATGTTGGACCTTTTGTAAAACTGGCTTTTTATGCAGCCAAAAGAGGAAACCTGCATTCAATTTTTGTTGTGAGAGAAATTGATAATACCATAAAGCGCAACCTTGTACAATGGTGGTATATTAAGTTTGATAAGCTTGCTCAATATGCATCATGGAAACCTATTGGTGGCGGAAGAAATATGCAGGGTGGTAATAGTACTGTTATACAGATTCCGAAATCAGAGTTTTCTATACTAAACAGAACCGCTCTGAACAATCTATAATGGATACTATATCAAAAAAAAGAAGAAGCTGGAACATGTCCCGTATCCGTTCAAAGGATACAAAACCTGAAAAAGCAGTCCGTTCACTCCTTCATAAACTCGGTTACAGATTCAGAATTCATAACAGAAAACTTCCGGGAAATCCAGATATTATCTTAAAGCAATTTAAAACTGCAATATTCGTGCATGGATGTTTCTGGCACAGACACAAAGGCTGTAAATATGCATATACACCTAAAAGCCGAATACAATTCTGGAATAAAAAATTCAGTGATAATTTAAAACGCCATAGAGAAGTTACAACTGAGCTAAAAAAAATGGGATGGAATATTATTATAATATGGGAATGTCAAACCAAAAATATATTTAAATTACAATTACAATTGCACCGCAAACTAAAAACCCTGTTTAAATAAAAACAACTACTAAATAATATTACTATTGACTTTTATGTTGAAATATAGTAATATTATCATATGACTAAATTAAACAAACTCAATATAATCAGTGCATTGAAAGAGGCTAGACTAACTCAATACGAACTGGCTAAAAAACTAAACACATCTCCATCTCTAATCAGCAACTGGATCAATGGAAACGTTACTCCAAGTAATACCAATCTGGAAAAACTCTCTAAAATACTTAACAAACCATCTTCAGACTTTACAGAAGAAAAAATTAACTATATTGATGTAACAGATCATAGTAATATAAAGCTTTTAACCGCTCTGGAAGAGCCTGAAAATGATAATAGTATACAATGGGAACTAGTATACAAAAACAGAACTGATGGGTATACAAGAGCCAGTTTTTTAATGCTAAGGGATGTACTTGTTAAGCTTTTTACTCATGAGATAGCTGTAATTGAAGTTGAGATTGAAGAACATGAGAAAGTGCATATTTGTGGATTTCTGGTTATTGATAAGACCGAATATAAAGCATACTGGTCAGGTTCCGGATTTGGAAAAAACTATGCTGGAACAGGCCCAAATGGGCGCAAAAGAGCCATTGAGTTTATCTTAGCCATGGGACTGCATAACCATGAATTACCTGAACCTGTAAAAGAACTGAGCGAAACAGAGTTTAAGAATAGCCTTATAAATATTGCAAAGGATATTTATCAAACTAAAAAAGGCTGGTTTAGTGTACCTATTATGTGCACTCCAAACTTCTAGGGAGATTGAACAAATGATTTTTACAACTGAAAAGGAATGGGAAATAACCAATGACTTTGACAGATCTATTCTAGGTGAAAATATAAGAAAGTACCCTCTTATAAAAATCGATTTAAATAGCGAGTTTTACCATGTAGATGTATTGATAAAGTATGAAGAAGAAGATGGTCCTGTAGAGTTATGGCACAGGTTTATTATGCATGATTTAAATCATGTAAAGAGCCTGTTAAATGAGAAAAATATAGTTGATTTTAACATATTTATTGAAACCAAAAAAAGAAGAAAAAATTCCCTTGAAAGACATAAAGTTTTAAAAATAAAAGAGATTATTATCGGGAAAGACAAAGATGATTGCACTGTATTGGCTTATATACTGAAAAATAATAAAGTATATATGAACTCCAGCGGAGTAAAAAAACTTGATGATATAAAAGATACGAAAACAATATTTAATATCGATGATTATAGAAGAGGTCCTTATGTTAAGCCCGAAATACATATCATTTAATGGCAGGAAACTAAAGGTTTATCCTATTAGAAAAGACTATTACGCCATCGATAATGATGTTGCTGAATTCTTCAAAGTCAGCAAGAAATATGTATTATTCAGGTCATCTGCCTTAAAGCAAAAATACCCTTCCAGTGATAAAATAGCACTAACAAAAAATGCAGTAAAAAGCATATATGGAAACAAAACCCCCCCATACCAAAATATATGCTTTTAGCCTGAATGGGATCATAACTCTTTCCTTTGATATAAATGGGAGTGATATTGCGTGTGAAATGTCAAAACAGGTTGTTCGTGATCTTGGTCAAGTTCTTAAAATGATGAAGCTTATCAAGAAAGCATCTGACATGAATATTGAATTAAGCGAAGACCTCTTGAAGTTAAAAGAATATGCTGATTCAGCCCCTGAAATAGTCAAAAAGCTCATTGATATGAGTTAAATCCACTCTATTCCAGGTCTCTTAATAACGCATAAATAGTAATATCCAGCTCCCTGGCTATCTTTAGAATATTCTTCAAGCTAGGGTTCCTCTCTCCCCTTTCAATGCCTGCAATATAAGTCCTGTGCAACCCCGTAAAATAGGCCAGATTCGCTTGTGTCATACCTGTAATTTCTCGCTGTTTACGCACCCTTTTACCAAACTCTTTTTTGTAATCTTTCATGTCCTCATTATAGCATATGTGTAGACTATAAGTATACTTGCCATAATCATTATTTCACTATTTACCTTCATTTTTCCTGCTTCCATTACTTCATTTTCTCGTCAATAAATATTGCTACTTCTATTTTATAACCTTTTATAATTTGATTTTTTTGGTTGACTTACAATTGCTCGTGCAATAAAATGTAATCATGAAGAATATCACAACAAAACTCCAGAGCAAGGTCGAAATCTTGAACAGCAAGATAGCTACTCGCCAGGCAGAAATCAAAAGGCTTGAAGCCCAAAAAAAGGCTGTGGTAAAAGCTATTAGGCTGCTGGATTCCGATCCAGTAAGTGAAGATAAGCCAGTCCAGGAATAACGATTGGAACAGTTAGAATTTATTCATAATAGCCTCATATTTATTATGAATAAATAAAAGACACCAAAGATTGGTTTTATCGTCGCACACACGCACATTTGAGGAAGGGTGGTTTTGCCCTTCAGTGCAAAACCACCCTTCCTCTACGACTTAATAATAAGTAGCAAAGTGTGACGTGTGTGCGTGAGAGAATTGAGTAAGGTAAGTGTAAGTAGTAGAGAAAGTGTGTCTGTGAGTGGTGGATTGATGTGTAGTGTAGTTAGGTAGAGAAGAAGAAAGAAAGAAAAGGAGAAAGGCATGAGCAGGATATATACAAGCGAATTGCATAGCAAGATAGTAAGCATAACTGGAGAATACGGATATATAACTGTAGATGAGATTGAAATGATAACGAAAAGCAAAAGAAAGGCTTATAATGTTATGCAGTATCTGACTTCAAGAGGCCTTGTAAGAACATTTAAAACCATGCTTTATCCCACAAAAGCCTACTATCTGCCTGAACACATTAGAAAACAAGTAGAATCTGCAGGAGAAGGACAGTATGTATGCAGGTTTTATCCCAGCACATATAAAACCACCAGCTTTTATCATGATACAACTCTAATAAAAATACAGCTTGCCACAGAAAACTTTTTTAATGAAAGGCTATTGGAATTTACACCAGAAAAAAGACTTAAGGTTGAAAATGACAAAAGGTTAAAATTCTGCGATGCTGAATTTACAATCTTATCCAGGAATGGTCCAGAAAAGAAGTTTTGTATTGAGTTGGAACTTAGCTTGAAAAATAAAGAAACAAGAGAAAAGACAATTGAACGGTTATTTGAGTACTCCAAGGATAATTTCAATGCAATCCTCTACTTCTACAACAGGAAAATAATAAAGAATAAAATGATAGAAACAATTAAAGAACTTAAAAAACAAAAACCTCATGCATTTTTCATAAATATAGACACCTATATTAACAATACGGAATTATCAAAAATGGAAATGATAAATAATAAAACCTTTCAAATAGGGGATTTGTAATGGAAGCTTTTATTCAACTAATATTTTACTTAGTCTATTACACAGTGAAAATCATATTCTTAATACTGTCATGGGCAACTCTTGCAAGACCATTGGCATACATTCACATGAAAGCCTGGCTCAATAATTATCCCAAAGGGACAAATCAACATCTGTTTCTTCAATATATACCAAGACTTATATACTTAATATATCTACAGATTCCGATTATATTCCTGATAAATAAATATAACCTGATCTGGCAGCTATATACCAGCACAGATCCAATAAAGCTAAGGATGTTTCTATACCTACATCGATTTATAAAACTACTGCCAGTTTATATCCCATTGGAAACATATGTTAATAAATTTCCTTTCTATTCTCCTGTTGAGTACTGGCATTTGTTTTCAGGTGTTTTTGCAGTAATTCCATTTGTGATATATAGTGTAGTTTATTACAGACAATTCAAGGACAAAACTATGATTGATAAAGAGCTGGAAGATTATTATGAAGAAGTGTATGTTCCCAAACAAAAAAAGCTCTTTAAAAAGTTCACAAAGCTTTTTAACAAAATTAAAAAGTACAGGGCACCTCTAACCATCATCGGCTGGCACACTAAAGGTAGGGATTTTGCCTTATTAAGTGATGAAGAAAGGTTTATGCACACTTCTGTTATTGGTGGTACCGGGGCAGGCAAGACACATTCTGTATTGTTCCCGATATTATCTCAAGATATAAGCAAAAGAAGAGGCGTTATATTTGTAGATGCAAAAGGCGACCTTACAAACGCTAAAACCATATATCAGATGTGCAAGGATTCTGGCAGAGAAAATGACTTTAAAATGTTTTCAATTGCTAATCCTGGTCTATCGAATACATACAATCCATTAGAACTTGGAAATGCAACGGAATTAAAGGACAAAATCATGAGCTGTATTGAAATTACAGAACCTCATTACAAATTGTTTTGTGAAAATGCACTGCAAACCTTCTTTTTTGAGCACTTGAAAAAGAAGAAACCACTCAACTTCAATGTATTGTTTGATAAGTTCAACAATCCTGTTCCTGACGAGTATCCAAAGTACTACGATTTCTATAAAAACAATAAGGCAAAGATAGAAAGAATCACTAATGAATTAGCAACAGTTGTAAATACTGAATTTGGGCATCTTTTTAAAGGTAATGACATTAACTTAATGGATGTATATCTCAACAAAAAAGTGGTTTATATATCCCTGCCAATTACTTCAAATAGAGCCACTGCAACAAGGCTGGGACACATAATAACCAATGATATTAACTGTCTGTGTGGAAACGCCTATAAAATAGAGAAAAACATAAGAAAGGAGTTATCAGTATTTATAGATGAATACAATACATTTGGTACCCCTGCTTTTGCTGATACTTTAGCTCAAGCTCGTGAATCCGGCTTCATGATAACTATTGCTTATCAATCTCTTGGCAGATTAGCTGATATTTCCCCAAGCCATCCAGACCAGATAAATACTAATACAAACACAAAATTTATACTACAGGGAGCATCATCAGATGCAACTGAAGCTTTCGTAAAAGATGTAGGAACTTATAAAACGGTAAAATCAACCGAGCAAATAATAATGCAGAATGAAGAGGAAAGAACATCAACAAAAACTGCAAGTCTCAGGTCAGTAGATGAATTTAAGATTCATCCTCAAAAAGTCAGGGATGTCAGGAAAGGCTTTGGTTATTTCAAATCATTGTCTAATTTCGGACTACTTCACTTTTTACCTGTAATATTCAACACTGAAAACATACATTTGCCTGATCTTAAGAAAAAAGAAAATAGCGAAGAAGATAAAAAACAAGAGAGCAAATGGGATTTGCCAAAATCCGCTGAGGATATTTAAAGGATATGAAACAAAATTATATAGATATCATTGAACTATCCAAGTATTTATCCATTAAAAAGTCTACAATTTATGACTTGGTATATAAAAAATCTATACCTTATATCAAAATTGGAAGATTGTTAAGGTTTAATAGAGAAACGATTGACCAGTGGATAAAACAGAGGACACATATTCCCTTTGGATTAAAAATTTGTTATAATAGTGCCACAGTGGAGGGCGAGGAGGCCAGAAAATGAGTGTTCTTCGTACCTCAAACGGAACCTGGGCTTATGATTTCTGGCATGATGGCAGAAGATACAGGAAAAGATATAATACGAAAAACGAAGCCATACAGGCAGAGGTCCAGAAAAGAATAAAGCTTTCAAAACGTTCCGTCCACGATGAAAAGCTGACCTTTAAAGAGGCAGCTAAACTGTTCCTTGAAAACCATTCCAAGCCAAACAAAGCTTCATACGATCAGGATATAATTCAGGTCAGGCAGCTTAATGAACTTTTCGGAAACAAAAAGCTGGTTGACTTCACTCCCCTCGATATCCAGAACATGAGAAATCATTTAATGGAAAGAGGGCTGTGTTCCGGGACAGCTGACAGGTATCATTCTCTTGTTAAAGTCATATTCAACAAAATGATAATCTGGCAGAAGTTTGAAGGATTTAATCCTGCAAACGGCGTGAAGCTTAAAAGGGAACCAAACGCACATATCAGGTTTTTAAGCAGGGATGAAATACAGGTACTTGAAGCTTATTTAAGGGGCACAAGTATTTACGTTTATTTCATCGGAGCTTTGCATACGGGAATGAGGCTGGGCGAGCTTTGCAGTGTGAGATGGGAAGATATCACCTTAAGCATTAAGGATATATTTATTCCCAAGTCTAAGTCTGGCAAGTCAAGGCATATCCCCATGAGTGAAATGCTTCATGACATGTTAAAAAAACTGTATGCAGAAAGAAAATCCGATAAGGATTTTGTATTTGGTACTTTATACCCGAATTACGTTTACCAGAGGTTCGTGAAAGCGTGCAAAAAACTCGGAATTAAAAACATGAGATGGCACGATTTAAGGCATACCTTTGCGAGCCAGCTGGTCATGAAAGGCGTAAACATATTTCAGGTAAGCAGGTGGCTTGGGCATTCAAGTGTTACAACTACTGAAAAGTATTATGCTCATTTATCACCAGACAACAACAGGGAAGAAATCAATTACTTGAGTAAACTGTCTGCGAATTCTCAGGAAGGCTTAGACAAACATAGACAAACTTTAGGCATTTCTGAGGTCTTGGTAAATCGCAAAATGAATTGAAAATTCAATCAGATGCCGGGGTGGCGGAATTGGCAGACGCGGCAGACTCAAAATCTGCAATCGCTTATGCGGTGTGTGGGTTCAAGTCCCTCCCTCGGCATTTTTTCTAAATAATGCAAGGATGTCTCCAAAAACATGGCGACCAGGAAAGCCTTGCCCTACATTGTCCGATATAAATACAACACCGGGTGTTTGACTAGTCTAACACCCGGTGTTGTATTAGGTAATACCTGCTACTTTTCCAGTTTCTGCAAACTGCGCAGGCCGAGCCAGGTTGGGACACAGAAAGCTATTCCATTAATAATTATCAGGCCCAGAAAAACCCACCAGAAGTGCCCCCAGGAAAGATACGTCAAGTGGAATTTATACCTGTAAAAATTCTGCACAGGCCATGCCCATAAAGAGATGTTTACCACAATGTAAAAAAGAGCTGTTATCATGTAAAATATGCCGCCTGCAGAGGACTCTATCTGTACAACATTTGCCAGATCAAACCTCGGGAAAACAGCCCCGAACCCCATGGACAGTGTGCTCAACCCAAAAGACATAATCAAGGTTGCGATACTGGTCATCAGAAAAATCGGAAAATCCGTTTTCAGGATATAGTTTGAGGAAACAATTAAAATGACCGCAAGAAGAACCACAGGCATGCTGCCGAAAACAAGCTTGGACCAGAAAATTTTTCTGGTTGAAACAGGAGCCGAAAACAGCAGCCACGCGCTGTCGCCTTCTATGCTTATCAGGGGAAAAATAAGACGCAGGCCCACCGCGGATAAGATAAATCCGATGAGCGCAATGTTCGCGTAAGATACCAGGTTTTTAAGATACAAAGTATTATCCAGAGGCAGCTTGTATATGCTGAAAAGATACACAATAACCAAAGCGCCCAAAACAAGAAGCTGCGACCACTGATTGGAATCCCTGAAAAAAATACGCAGATCCTTGCTTAGAAGCGAAAGAAACTGGGGCTTTTTATCAATAACATAACCGGTTTTAACTTTCCTTTTGCTTATAACCCTGCTCTCGGCCCATCCGACAAAATACAGTTTTTCCGCAAAGGCAACCAGGACAATAAAAATAACCAGCACCAGACCAAACAGCAACGAAGAATAAAGGAAAAGGTCAGGCTTGTTCAGGGACAACAGGCTGTAAATCCCCGCTGTTATCCACCAGCTCGGAAGCCAGACAACCGTAGGCGCGTCAAGATATGAAATGTACTGGGAAACCACCTCAAGCCCGTCGGGTTTTACAAGCCGCTCCGGCTGCATGAACCTGAAAAGCACGTAAAGCCCTGCCAGAAACAATACTCCCAGAAACATTATAATGTCGCGCGTCTCTTTTGAAGGAGAAAACCTCATCAACAACAGGCTGATTATCACGCCGCACAGGGTCGCAAGAATAAGAAACGGAACCAGAAGCGCTGTTGTCCCGATATAAAACGTAAAAGATGCGTTTTTAACCTGTGCCAGGGCAACAAGAAACGGCACCAGTGCCACAAGCACCATCCATGAGGCATAAAAAGAGGTTGCAAACAGCTTGAAGCTGAATATTTTTTTGATTGAAAGCGGCGTGGAGACAAGCCAGTCCAGGTCGCGGCTGAAGAAAATGGTATTAAAAGACGTGATAAGCCCCGAAAACACTATCATGGAGAAAGACACCAGAAAAACAAGAGCAAGGAGCTTGTTAACCAGCAAGGGGCCTATGATGCTCACCTGATTCAGATAAGACAAAAGGCGCCATGCAGCCCAGTAAATCCAGCTCAGGAAAAATATCCCAATCAGAATCATCACGGAGATTATTACTTCGTCTATGAACCTTAAATGTATGAATTTATTGCGGAACAGCTTTAATTGAAGTGAAATAAGATTTAACATGGTTTGAGATTATAAAAACTTCAGCAGACTGGCGTATTCCGTTCCTCCGGTGAGCTCTAAAAAGACATCTTCCAGATTATTACCGGAGTGAACTCTGTTTTTTAATTCAGAAACGCTTTCCAGGGCAATAAGCCTGCCCTTCTGGATAATACCAACGCGGTGCGCGACCTTTTCCGCTATTTCCAGAACGTGCGTACACATAAAAATAGTGACTTTTCTTTCCGAAAGTTTTAAAAAAATGTCCTTTACAAGCCTTGCGCTTTTCGGGTCAAGCCCCACCAGCGGCTCATCAAGAAAAATAACCTGCGGCTTGTGAAGCAGAATTCCCGCCATTATCAGCTTCTGCTTCATCCCGTGGGAATACGAATCTATCAGGTCCTCTGACCAGTCTTTCAGCTCGAACATCTCAAGCAGCTGCGGGATTTTCTCTTTCTGCTCATCCGCAGGCACCTGATATAAATCCCCAACAAAATTCATGTACTCGTAACCGCTCAGGTATTGATACAAAAACGGCTGGTCAGAAACGAGCCCCAGCAGCTGTTTTGCTTTCAGCGGCTCTTTCTGAATATCATAGCCGCATATAACCGCGCTTCCCCTGGTAGGGCGGAGAAGTCCCGTAAGAAGTTTTGTAGCTGTTGTCTTTCCTGCCCCGTTGGGCCCGAGAAACGCAAAAATCTCGCCCTGGGGGATCTCCAAATTTAAATCATTAACAGCAGTAACATCCCCGAACTGTTTGGTTAAATTGGAAGTTTTTATTGCTGAAGAATTCATATAAGTTAAAGTATATTTTTTAATAGATGCAGAAATAATGCTGATAACGGGGGGAGCCAGAAATTGTCGTTTAGCGGCCAGGGTATGAGCTCAAGCGCTGTTATAAACAAAGCGCCTAGTATGGCAGCCTGCCAGTTCATGAATATAATACCTATGATCAGGCATGCAATGAAGCAGGCAACGCTTCCCTCCAGGCTTTTCTGCCTGAATATTTTATGCCTGCCGAAGCGCCTTCCGAACAGGGCTGCGAAAGCATCCCCGAACGCCAGATAAAGAAGGCTCACCAAAACTATCCTTTTATCAGGAAAGATTAACATGGTCAGAAACGAGCCTGACAATGTCCACGGCAGGCCGCTTATTTTTTTTACCTCTTCCTCCCTGTGAACCCCCATGAGAACCTTCAAAATCCAGTTGTTGAATGCGGGAAACCTGAATCTGACAATCTCCCCGATAACCACAACAGTTATCAATAAAGCCATTCCCCATATGACAACAGTCCTTGGTAAAAACCAGTAGGCAATTATGTAAAATATGGTTAAAAAATGAAATGTTTTCCGTTTAATCTCATCTATAGGAAAGAGGCCCATATCTCCCTGCCTTTTACATATAATAACTTCCAGAACAAAAACGTTGAATTTATGCTGCTAACAAGATACCTTTTTAAATTTATCTGATCCGGGAACAATAATTTTAGCAAACTGGCAAGTATTATACAATTAATTACTATAATGAACACGCTTGAGAAAAAAGCCCCAAACTGCTTTATGTCGGTCTGCCCCTGGACGAGCGCATAATGAGTCAGGCTGAAATGGAAAGATAAAGTAAAACCGACCAGAAACAATAGATACGGATAAAACGGAGATACCTGCCAGAACTGCCCGCAAACCCAGTATATGAAAACTATTATTATCGTATATATCGGAACAAAGTAAGGAGCAAGGGTTATCCAGACGTTTGTTTTTGTGAGCTTCACGCTGCCGCCGCGGGAGGTAACCTTAAAGCTTTTTAAACGCGCGCCGCTTAAAATTCCCACAATGGCGTGTGTCAGCTCATGCCCGAAAATATAAGTCCTTATAGGCTTAAAAAATATCTGCTGAAAAATAAAGTAACTTGCCAGCCCCAGCCAGAAAGTTATCGTATTCCGGGATACATTTTTACCCAGATATGTAACAAGATTCAAAAACTCTATTGATAAAACGAAAACAAAAGGAATTAATATAACGGCAAACAGGAAACGTAAATATTTCATACATTAAATATATATACTAAATTCAATGAAATTTATCAAATGATTGAATCCGGGATATTACATTTGTTGACTCGATATATTCATTTTTGTATAATTGTTTCAAAGGTAAAATATTTTATTGGAGGTAGGTAAATGCGCTTCAAATTAATCTCTCTGGTAACCATCCTTGGGATGCTTTTCCCAATTACAATCGAAGCTAAAGGCAAACAACCCGAAAACCAATCATGGAAGGAAAAAGACGGGCTTTATGCGATTTTTCAGACTTCCAAAGGAGAAATTGTATGCGAGCTTTTTGAAAAGCAGGCGCCAAAAACCGTAGATAATTTCGTGGGCCTGGCAAAAGGCAAAAAAGAATGGACGGATTTTAAGACTAAAAAAAAGATGAAAACCAAATTCTACGACGGCCTTACATTCCACCGCGTTATCCCCAAGTTTATGATTCAGGGCGGATGCCCGAGGGGAGACGGAAGGGGCGGGCCTGGATACCGCTTTGAAGACGAAATTGTTACTGCCTTAAAATTCGATAAACCGGGCATGCTTGCAATGGCAAATTCGGGGCCAAACACCAACGGCTCGCAGTTCTTTATAACAGAAGAACCTACCCCATGGCTGAACGGCCGTCATACAATATTCGGCGAGGTCGTCGAAGGCCTGGGTGTTGTCAAAAATATTGCGCGCGTTCCCAGGGACTCCTCAGATAAACCACAGGAAGCGGTTTTAATCAATAAGGTCATTATTAAAAGAGTAGGCAAAAAAATGAAAAAGTCGAAAGTCAGCGGGAGTGCAAAAATGAAGCTGTCAGCAAAAAAAGCATTGTTTATTGTTGCACCAAGGAATTTCAGGGATGAGGAGTATTTCGAGCCAAAAAAGATTTTAACGGATGCGGGAGTAAAAGTGATAACCGCAAGCCTTACAATGGGAGAGCTTACAGGAGTGATGGGCGGAAAAACAAACAGCGAGATAGTTCTTTCAAAGGCAGATGCCAATGACTATGACGCTGTGGTTTTTATCGGGGGACCGGGTGCCTATGTTTATTTTGAAAATCCTGCCGCACATAAAATAACCAAAGATGCGGCTAAGAACGGAAAGATTATCGGGGCAATCTGCATAGCTCCTACAACAATCGCAAAAGCCGGTGTGCTCAAGGGCAAGAAAGCCACTGGTTTTTCTTCCGTAAAAAGCGAATTAACTTCCAATGATGCCGAATTTATAAATGCACCGGTTGTTGAAGACGGAAAGATAATAACGGCTTCGGGGCCGGAAGCAGCAAAAGACTTCGGGTTTGCTCTTTTAAGAGCGCTCAACAGATAGCTTAGCGCCTTTAGTATTTATATATACTGCCGCCTATAAACTCACGAACCAGGGAATTTTCCGGGATACAGGAATCATCATTCAACTCAGGCGTACTTTTAAGCAAATCAAACACCCTTTTTGCGCGGATATATGCATCCAGTTTTTTGGGGTCGTCTTTGTACTCTTTTATTATAGAGGGAAAATACTTAAACAGATGTTTTTTGTACACTGGCAGCTCATAGGCCAGAGCCCCGTTAAATATATAGTCAACTTTATTAATAAAAGGCACGATATTTTTCTTCTCGCTTCTTCTTACGTAGTGCCAATGCCCGACAGTTCTTTTTGGATTGTAGGCCCTGTACCAGGAATCCCTTACCATCCTTCTGAGCATCCTCAAATCCGCCCATCTTACAAACTCTCCCACTGAGTCTTTAATCTGGCATAATGATTCGATGTAGAATTTAAACTTTGCGTCGTGCGGCAAGCTGGAAGTCATATCAGGATAAAGGCCGTGCAGGCTGTCAATAAGAAGTACCTGGCCGGATTTTAATTTGAACCTTTTTGTTTCTTTTTTTCTTTTTCCTGTTTTAAAATCATAGACTGGCATGTCGATTGCCTTTCCATTAACCAGACGGTCCAGATGTTCGTTTATAAGCGGCAGATCAAGGGCATGCGGCGTCTCGTAATCATAATCCCCATATTCATCCATAGGGTGTTCTTCCAGATTTTTAAAATAATTATCAACGTTCAGCAAAACAAAACTGATGCCTTTGTCTTTTAGCCTTTCCCCTATCTTCATAGTTGTTGTTGTTTTGCCGCTTGAAGAAGGCCCTGCCACAATCACCAGCTTTATTTTATTCCTGGCTTTTAAAATCCTTTCAGAGACCTTATTTACCTCATCATGATATACTTTCTCTGATGCCTTAACCAGTTTTTCGAATGTCCTGTTTTTTATGTGTTTTCCGAGATTTTCTATTGTGTGGCAGGAATGGTCAACGTTCCAGGTATATACGCGCCAGAGTATTTTATAAGGTATGTTGTCCTCAACAATGATTTGAGAATCTTTTTTCTGCCTTAATCTTGCATGTTCTGCCCTGTATAGGATAAAAGCCTTTGCTGTTTTGTAATGACCCTCTTCAACAAGGACTTTTTCAACTATGTCCTGTATCTCTTCAACTGCCGGTATGGAGCCTTTCAGATACAGAGTATTAATAATCGCAGAAACCTTGTTGGATAACTTTTCAGCCATCTGGCGGTCAGTGCCCCCGACCTCAATAGCTGCTTTGTATATCGCATCGGTTATCTTCGTTTTATTAAACGCCACTATTTTTCCATCGCGTTTAATAATCCTATCGATTTTCGGTTCTATAAAATCTTTTTTAGGGGAAATAGGGTTTGAATCCATTTTTATTCCAGCATGTAATCTTCAAAAGGAATACCTTTTTCCGTGAGTTGTTTTTTCCAGAGCTCTTTTGCCCGGGGCATCTTTTCTCTAGACAGGCGCACCCATTTGGATTCCGGCGGGGAGAATAATTCAACCACTGTCTGATACCATATGTACGCATATTTTATCGAGCTTTCATTGAGCTTCTGTTCATAATTGAACTCTGCAATTTCAACCTGCTTGTTATAATCATCCTGGCTTATTTTATCCTTCGACAATTCTTTGCTGAGCTTCTCTTTTTCTTCTTGCAGCCCGGCAAAAAGCTCCTGCTGTTTTTCCTGCGGGTTTTCATGCCATCTCCAATACTTTTCGCCTTCAAGATATGCCGAACGCGCACGCATTAGTACGTCGATGTAAATCAGCAAATAAACCAATACGATACACAATAAAACAATGCCTGCGGACTTCACCCATTTTTTCTGAAAAAATTCTTTCATTTATAAACTCCCTTTTAAATCTTCCTTTTGCCCTCCTGCAAAAATAACGGGGTGCCGGAAGATTAAATTACTTGGTTGCTATCCTGTAAAACAGATAAGTATCTATAATTGACCACGCAAGAGAAAGAAAGAAAATGATGTCTAAAAGAATAAAGAAATTAGTCGAAAGAAAATCTCTCGCGGAATTATAGGACTCCTCGATTTTCTGTATCTTTGTCTCAACGGTTCTGTGCAGCTCCTCTATGTTAAAAACCTTGTTTACATTATGGTACAGCGTATTCAGGTGCCAGTCCGCCTCTACTTTGGGTATATTCGCCAGAACGTTATATAAAGAATCCACTATGCTGATTTTATCCCCGTCAAAATCCAGTGCTTCCCTGGACAGTCTTTGATAAGCAGACGGGATCAGCCAAAATTTATAGTACGGCGGTATGTCTTTAAGTATTTTCTGGCTGTCTTCAAGTTCATGGTCCAGAATATAGTTGTATGAACACATTGACCAATATTGCGCAAATGACAGCTTTATCATTTCGACTATATCGTTTACCTCTTTTGAATAGACAACGGCCCCGAAGCGCTTTATAAGTATCAGTTCATTTTCATAGTATCCAAAATTAACCAATCGCTGCTGTTCAATCACAAAACTTGACAAAGAGTCGTAATCCGCCTCGCCTACAACCAATCCAAACAGGGCTTTCTGATGTTTTTTTATAAAAGCATCCGCGTCTTCAGCAGGGGGTTCTGTCAGAACAAAAATCGGAAATATTTCTTTCTCTCCGAACCTGTGTTCATAGCGGTAAGTGGCATACTTGCTTGCCCTCTGCACCAGGCTTTCAACGGAAGATTCACAGTATGACAGTATTCCGATTTTGCCCGCACGGATTTTCTCCACATTGCACGAAAGTCTGGCCAGGTAATTTATATCCCCCTCGGTTTCGAAGGAAATCTGGATAATCCCGACCCCGAAACGATAAACCTGGGTGTAAAACTCCGCTTTCTGGAAATTTCTGCCTTCAAAAGAAAGAATTCCCATCTTTCTCTGGGCTATAGCCTTGAAAAACTCTTTTGCATCCTTTCCCGTGAAATCCAATTCAAGCCCCAGGTCAAAAGGGAAAAGAAGGTGTACTTTCGAATTTAAACTCACCATAAATGTAAATATTGTTTAATAGAAATGAATAACGGTGCAAACGTTTTCTATTTTTTTATATATTTTCTATCACAGGCATTACGTTTTTACTTGTAATCTTCAATAGACTGAATTGCTTCTATCATCAGTTGTTTGTTTTCAATAGAGTCGAACTTTATCCCAACCTCGTAAGTATGGCCCCTGAGTAAAACCCGGATAACAGTTCCTCTTACCCTTTTAAAATGAAACTTTTTGCCAACCATAAAGCTCAGGAAAACTTCCTCATTTTTATCCAGCAATAAAGGCGTTTCAATTTTTACTCCGCCCATGCTTATGTTGTAAATAACCCCCCAGCTTTCTTGTTTTTCTCTTGCGGGACAGAAAAGCAAAACAGGAATTGAACAATCAATTCGGTAGTTTCTTCTTAAATTTGCCATTCACCCCCTCCTTTTAATAAATTTAATATCTAAAAAATCACTTTCCCTGCTTAATCTTTTTTAAACTGCCTAATTTATACCTGAATAACCTGCCGGGATTTCCGGTATAAACCAAATATATCCACTTCTTTGCCGTGCAGATTCCAGCGAGCTCTGCACCGGGATTGGGAGGCAGCTCGTATATGTCTTTTATTTCCAAGCCCATGTCGGTAATTCTGTATTTATACAACTTGTTGGTTTTTGCATCAGCCAGCCATAAATACACGCCGTCCCAGGATAATCCCACGGCATAGGAAAGAGGGCAGTCGAATTCATTTATATACGACAGTTTGTCGCTCAGGAGATACTGGTAAATTTTATTCTTTGTTGAATCGCTCAGCCACAAATAATCACCGACAACAACAATACCGCTGGGGGAATGTTCTTTTATATGATAGGTTTTTACAATTTCGAGCCTGTCATTTCTTATGTGCTGGCGTAATTCAAGATCATTTCCTGCCGACCACAGGTATTTCTCGCTCAGGGCTAAAGCCATGGGCCCAAAACCGCTGAAATAGTAATTGCCCGAAAGTTTCAGGCTGCCGCCTACAGAATATTTATAAATACTCTGGGTATACCAATCGCTAATCCAAATATTTTTTCCGTCCCATGCAATGCCTGTCGGGTTTTTGTGCGGCAAATTGTAGCTTTTTACCCTGCTTGAAATCGAATATAACCTGAGAATAAATAGCAGAAAGAGGAACCCTAAAACACCATAAACTATCTTTTTATATTTCATAATGCTGTAATAAGGCAAAAGCAGCCTGGTCCCTTTTTTAATACCGCCGGAATGCCCCAAAGCATGGTTTAAAACACCAATAACTTCGGCGGCACGCAAAGGCGGACACAGGCAGTCTATGGCGCCGGAATGCATTAACTCCACGGCCATGTGGGCATTTCTTTCCTGCATCCAGCATATGATGGGTAAATCAGGGAAAGCATTTCTTATATCTTTTAACAGCGCATCTCCATTAAAGCTGTCAACAATCGCGATATCCGGGTTTTCTCTTGATATCATGGATTTTGCCGAAGATTCGTTCTCAGCATCGACAACTTCATGGCCTTCAACATTTAAAACCGTCGTAACGTTTTCCGATACTCTTTTCTGGTTGAGGATTAAAGCTACTCTGCTCATGTATACAACCGACCTTTTCCCTATTTATAAAATAGTTATTTTTGGCTGGGAATAGATAAAATAAACTGGCTTCCTTTTTCCATTGGTTTATAACTCAGGGACCCCTCCATAACTTTCGCTAATTTCAAAGCTCTTGTGAGTCCCAATCCGTCATGACCCGATTTTGTCGAGAAGAAAGGCAAAAATATTTTGTCCCTGTCCTGTGCCTTTACGCCGACCCCGTTATCTTTAAAATACAGCAGCGTTTCTTCTTCCTTAAAAATCCCCGAAACCTCCAGGCTCCCATTGTTCGATAAAGCTTCCAGGGAGTTCTTTATAATATTTTCGCATATCTCCGTTAAAATCTTTTCATCGGTATAAAAAACCGGATATTTCTTCTCATTCGGCCAGATTATCTTTATCTGCCTTTTTATCAATACGTCAAAATACTTTCGCTTCATTTTATCCCAGAATACATGCCATAATAACCTATCCCATCTCGGTTTTGGCAAGTCCGTAAGAGTTAAGTATAAATCCAAAATCTTCGTCATTTTATTGCTTAATTCATTAACCAGTTCAAGGTCCGGCGAGATCTCTGATAACGGTTTTTTCCCGCTTTTCAATATATTCAGCCCGATATTTTTTACTCCTGATTTTGAAATCGCAGATTTTATCTTGCCCCAGCGCTCTACGCAGAACTGCGAGGTGCCGGATATAATCCCGGAGAGGTCCCTTAATTTATCTATTACGGCAAGCATCTCAATATGGACAACGCTTCTTATTTTTTCCTCGAAATCCTGGTATTTTTCCTTTAATTTCTTTTCTACTTCATTTTTTATTACATCCTGGTCCTGTAATTTGTTTTTCATCTGTTCCATCTTGTGCCAGACCAGTTTGATCTCTTCCTTCAGTTTTTTATGCTCTTCCCTGCGCAGATTTTCTTCTCTTTTGACATCTTTCTTGCCCGCCTCAATTTTCAAATTCAGCTTCTCATTCTCTTTCTTCGTTTTATCCAGATACCTCTTAACCTGTATAAGCTGATTCCTTAAAAATTTGGCTTCCACGCTGGACTCCAGGAGTTTGGCTTTCATTTCCACTTCGCTAATGCCGGACAGTGAACGCAGCAAATCGTTTTCCTCCTGCAGGTCTTTTATCCTGGTGGATTCCTTCTCTATGATTTCCAGGATTTTGCTCTGATATTCCTGGATAGTAGATATGACGGTTTTTGAAATGTTCTCATCGGAAACCAGCGAGCATTTCTTTTCTAAATCGTCCTTAAGGCTGTCAAATTCCTGTATTATTCTGCTCATAACGATTATCCTTGGATCGGGAAATTGCTTTTAAGGCCTGGGGATAGTCAGCTCTTCTCCCAACCTGGGCTGCCCTCTCTCAATTTTATCCTTATTAGCGTTATAAATCAACTGCCAATTATTAGGATTGTTATAATACCTTTGAGCTATGGATCTTAACGTATCTCCCGGCACTACCTTGTGATGCTGGGGCCATGTAATTTTTATTACTTTTTTGGTTGCTTTTTCTTTTACGGGCTTACTGTATTTGTATTTTTCTTTCTCTTTTTCTAATTCTTCAATTCTTTTAAAATACTGCTTTCTATATTCTTCAGGTACTCCGGGCAGCGAAAAAATATCCGCATCCTGTTTTATTTTATGCCTTTCCAATTCTATTATCTCTTTGGATAATTTTGTCCGCTCTTTTTTAAGGTCATCGATTTTATGTTCCAAGGCAACGGCCTTTTCTATAGACCTGTCAAGGAAAACTTCTGAAAAATGCTTGCCTCCGAAACGGTACCTAGCCCCGATCTGGAAATATCCCGATTCGTTTGTTGTATTTGTGGGCCATGCATAGCTAACATCAAATCCTATAGGCCAAAGGTGGGTACTCAGTCCGAAGGTTACATATTTTTTGGGGGCACTCAAAAGGCCTAAGCGCGTTATGATCAGCCCCTGATACAACATTCTTTCCCAGCCTAATGACAAATAAAAACGGTCATCATGCCAGGCAAAATCGCCGTTTAAATCACCGTATGGTGAATTGTAAAGCACACCCCACGATTGAGAAGTCTCTGCTACTTGTGAATACTTCGAAAATAAATTAGTGAGAGCCATACCGGCGCTTATTTTATCCGGCACTAAATCCGTTTGTACTCCCAGGTCTATTAACAACATCTGCTTTTTATTCAGGCTGTCCAGCCTCCATTTTAATGTACCGCCCAATCTTACAGGATAGTCTTTATAAAAAGTATTGCCGCTAATCGAACATCCCGACTGCTGTATATTTTCTTCGCCTAAAAGACGGTTGTTCCAGTGTATTGCCATCCTTTTGTTATCCAGAAAAGCCCACGGCCAGACAAATAACATGCCTGTTTGTGAGCCCAGATGCCCGTTTTCATAAAAACTTCCAACATCCAGTCCTATCTCGGGAACTTTTATTCCGGAAAGCCCCGCAGGATTGTGCCTGACCGAACTAATATCCCCGTTAACTGCAGTAAAAGCCTGCCCCATACCCAAAGCACGCGTCCCGCTAAACTCCATGGCATAACACCGGCAGTAAAAATGAGACAGCATTAATAATGCCAAAGCAATTAATACATTTACTTTTTTATCTTCTTTCATAATTGCCTATTTCAGGACTAAATCGTCAAAATATAACTGCCAGGGAGTATCTTCCGGCTGATAAATGAGTATTTTAAGTTTCTGGATTCTCTCCACATCAAAGATATTATTGCCATGGCTGCCTTTGTGTCTTTCCCATCCGTTAGGGAACGAAAAACTGTTTATAAATCCTTTGCGTCCTATAATTGACAGGTTTGGTGAAATCCACAGTTCCCCGTCGGAGTCAACGAATCCTACATTTACCTGCAGCTTTGACTGAAAAATCCTCGCTGTTGCCGAGGCCTTCATCCATATCTTAAGATTCGAAAAAGAAGAGAAATCCTGGCGTTCCAAAAATTCCCGCGTGACAATTGCTTCCGCTGCATTAGCATTTGTTGCCGGCGTAAAAAAAACCCGCAATGCGCCCTGTCCGGTTTTAATGTTTTCTGTATCCCAATCAACAATGACCCTGCAGCGTCTCTCTTCAATCAAATCCATGGGATAAGCCAGCAAAGTCTGTAATTTACCTTCCTCAAAATCATCACCGCTGAATTGACGTTGTTCAGGGGATAACATCACTTTATTCTTCCAAAAATCCGGATCTATTTCAAAAGGATTTACTCCGTCCAGCACTAAAAGATACCATGCAGTGGTAAAAACATCTATTTCTCTTCCGCCTTTCACAACCGGCAGGCCCGCTGAACCCCAGTTTTTTCTGGACCAGATAATATTTTTTTCTACCTCTCCTAGTATAGATCTGCTTTTCTCTTCCTCACCATACGTAAAATAAACAAGAGCCAGCAGAATCTTATTATACAAATCCGTCGGTTCCTGAAAATCCTTCCAGCCAAAATAACTTTCCCCCAATATTAACGTAGACCAGAAGCTATCCGTTATGTCAAAATCCGGCTGGTATATTTTGTGCCGGAACTTTTTTTCTTCGGCATCCCATAGGAACCTGTTTATAAATTCGTACGTTCTCCAGGCTGCATACCTGTATTCGCTTATTTTTGACCATTTCCAAAGTCTTGAAAAAACAGAGATCGCCAACAGGTTATCCGTGCATGTATAATAGGTTAAAGGGGTTGTCCCCCAATAACCGGCAGATATTCCTGCTTCTATTCCCTCCAAATCCAGGATTATTTTGCTTATAGCTTTTGATAAGTGTAGATATCTTTTATTTTTAGTGGTTAAGGTATATTCATTTATTGCAACCAAGAGCCAGAGCTGGGTAGTTGCCAATATTTCCGACGAAAGCGGCTGGCCGTCTATCTGGTAATATCTGTAAAAACCTTTGAATTCGCCTGTTTCTGATATCTTTTTCTCAAGATTTGCAAAAAAATCCAGTATCTTTTCCGCTCTGTGAACGTGCCCTCTATTTAAAAATACTATTGCAGATAAAGCTTCTTCTTCTACGGTGAAATTGTCCTTGTCTTCATTTAAAACAAGGCCTTCCGGAACCTGCTGGCTGTAAAACCAATAATACATCGCATCTGTATCAGTGAACCTCTTTGCCTCGCAAAAAAACGGTATCAGCAGAATAAGAAATATTATTATGTTTCTCTTTTTCAAGATTACCTGCTCTTTTTAACGCATTATTCTGAAAAAATCCGGCTTTACAATTACTATTTCAATACAATAACTCTTATTGAAATATATATAAATTTTGCTGAATTGTCAATTTCGGCTATTATAGTAATATTATATTAAAATATTTATAAAATAGAAAGGCAGGAATTGAATTTATTCTATACGCCGTTTATCAGGGTGTAGCATATAGCTGTTATATGGGAATTTATGCTTTTCAGCTGGTCTATCAAATCCAGGTGCACGCTTGAGGTTTCAAGCGATTCCTGTACCCCCGAATGCAGCCTGCTGATGTGGCGCTTGCGCAGCTCTGACTGGTATATGTTTAATTCAGATTTTTTTTCTATTATAAGCTTAACCTGCTCCAGATTTCCGCTTTTGATACTGCTAAGCAAACTTTCAAAATTGTTGATAACCATTGCATGTAAATCAACTATGTCCTTCCATCCTTCATCTGAAAACCACAGGTTGTTTTCAAGTTTTTTATGAATCAGCGGCAGAATATTTTTATCAACAATGTCTCCTATTGATTCAATGTCATCAACTATAAAAAGAAGCTGGTTCTCCTGTTGTAGCTGTTCTTCTTCCAGAGACCCCTGCCCTAACTTGGATAAATAAGGGACTATTGAGTTTCGCAGCACATCTGCATGAATTTCCTGAAGAGATATAGCCTCCGCTAATTTGAAATCCTGTGTTTCAAAAACCCTGAGCAGCTGCTTCATCATGCTTAAGACTACTTCGCCTTCCCTCGCAATTTCCTTTTTTGCCTGTTCCAGGGCCAAAGAAGGCGTCTCCAAGAACTCATCATCAATATATATGGGGCCAAAAGGTTTTTCCTGTTCTTTTGAAGGCAATATCCTGCAAAATAACTTATTCATCAGAGGAAGCAGCGGGAAAAAAATAACCGCATTTAATAAGGCCGCAAGAGTGTGTGATACGGCAATCTGACGCGCCAATTCGTTTGTTCTCAGAAATGCATGAGTAAACCATTTTACGAAATATATCCATAATGGCTCGCTTTTAAAATAAAACAAAATCAGGAACGGAAAAACAATAATTGCGCCGGCTATCTGGTGAAACATATGCCATAAAGCTGCCCTTCTTGCCTCCCTGTTGCGTCCGATAGATGCAATAACTGCATTCAAACACGTACCAATCTGAGAACCCAAAACTACAGGTATAGCCTGATATAAAGTTATAGCTTCCGCTAAAGCCAGGCTTATTATAATTCCTGATGTTATCCCGCTGGATCTGACTACAGCGGTAAACAACAAACCTATAAGCATTCCAAAAAATGGATTTTCCAGGTTTTTCATCACATCTATGAACGGGCCGTAATTATGCATCGGCATAAAAAGATCCGACATAATCTTTATCCCGAAAAACACCAGCCCTAAACCAAGAATAGTATCGCCTATCCGTTTCCAAATCCTGCTCTTGGAAAGGACCGTCAGGTAAAAACCCAGCCCGACTATCAGTATTGCGTAATTGGAAATTCTAAATGCAACTATCTGGGCTGTAATCGTGGAGCCGATCTCGGCGCCCATTGTCACAGCCATTGACTGATAAAAGGTTAAAAGGCCAGCGCTTACCAGACTGACCTCTAAGACCGTGGTTGCAGAACTGGCCTGATTCAGCATGGTCACAAAAAATCCCGTGCCTATCCCCTTAAAAGGCGAACCTGTTAAGGTAATCAAAATCTCTCTTAATTTTTTCCCTGCAATTTTTCTAAGGCTGTTATTTAAATAAAAAATTCCAAAAAGAAACAGGCCCAAACCGCCGAAAATACCGAGGATAAGCAATAGAATCCAGTATTTCTTCTGGGCCGTAACTTTAAATACAGCAGGATTTCCTATTGTTTTTCCCGTTGAAGCGCCTACCAGAACCTCACCGGACTGAGGATGCCCCAGGTTCAGCCTCGATTTTGCATAGCCTTCTTCATCCGTTACGCATAAAGTAGTGCTTAATGCGGATTCAGAGCTTTTTCTGTGATTCAAAGGCAGTTCGGGCTGGCTGATAATAACAAAGGATACCGGTATGCCTGTCTGCGGTTTACCTTTTTCCGAAAGAACCTGAACCACAAAATCTTTCTTTAAAGGATATCCCGTAATGCCGAACTGGTTATCTCCTGATATTTTTTTTATTTTATGGCCGGCAAAGGAAGGCTGGTAAAAAATGAAGAATAAAATAAAAGAAATGATAATATTCTTTTTCACTATTTTTTATCTCTTCTTTCTTCCGAATCTGAAAGCATCTGGCAGGAGTTCTGAAATTTTCTTGACTGTATAGTTCTTGCTGTTTTTTCTAAAGATTACATCTATGTCACTGCCAAACTCATAAATGACCTGCCTGCAGGCACCGCAGGGCGCTATGCCGGGTTTATCCGAAAAGACAGCCACTGCTTTAAACTTCTTTTCTCCGCAGGACAGGGCATTATATATAGCCGTACGCTCCGCACAATTTGTTAAACCAAACGAAGCATTCTCCGCATTAACGCCGGTATAAATATTCCCTTTATCGGTTAAAACGGCAGCCCCTACTTTAAGCTTTGAATAAGGGCTGTAGGCTTTTTTTCTTGCCTTTCTTGCTTCTTCCAAAAGTTCTTTGTATTTTGTTTTCATATTTATGAACTACTATTTTATTGTATCAAAATAGGTTAATTTCCTGAATTGCAAAAATCTCTGCTTAATCTGTTTCCAATCCAAACGTTTCAGCCTGTTTAAACTGAAATCTTCCACATTATAAGAAGCCATTACGCTCCCGAATATTATTGCGCGACGGAAATCTTTCTCTTTAAGGCTCCTGCTTTTTGCCAGATAGCCCATAAACCCTCCGGCAAAAGAATCTCCCGCCCCTGTAGGGTCTGATACGGTTTCAAGCGGGAAAGCGGGAGCGGAAAACATCTGCCCTTTAAAATAAAACAATGACCCGTATTCGCCGCGTTTTATTACCAATGCTTTAGGGCCCCAGCTGCAGATTGTTTTTGCGGCTTTAATCAGGTTTTTCTCCCCGGCCAACTGCCTGACCTCGGCTTCGTTAATTACCAATATATCCACGTATTTCAAAGTTTTTTTAAGCTGAGAAGGTTTTCTTTCAATCCAGAAGTTCATCGTATCACAGGCTATAAGTTTGGGTTTTTTTACCTGTTTTAACACCTCAAGCTGCAGTTCAGGATCAATATTTGCTAGGAATACATATTCACTATTGCAATATTCCTCTGGTATCCGGGGCTTAAAGTCCGCAAAAACATTCAATTCGGTATTCAATGTCTCGGCCTGGTTTAAATCGTACATATACTGACCTTTCCACCTGAAGGTTTTTCCAGGAACTTTTTGCAAACCCTTCAAATCCACCTTATGCTTCTTCAATAGATTAATGTAATTATCCGGAAAATCCTCTCCTACCACAGCAACAAGATTTATATTGGTGAAATAAGATGCAGAAACAGAAAAATATGTAGCAGAACCTCCAAGTGCATCATCCATTTCGCCAAAAGGTGTTTTTACAGAATCCAAAGCAGTGGAACCAACAACAAGAATACTCATTTTATCTTTTACCTCCGATATTAAGTAATGAGTTTATTATAACTCTAAATTTTCGACAGGATTTATATTAATTGATACTTTTAGATTGTTTGCAATATCTTTCAACCTGTTCTGTATGGTTTTTGCTGACAGCTTTGCAGGCAGGTCTACTTCAAGTAACATAATATAAGTGGATTTGTTATTGCTTTTGGAAATATTTGTCTGTACATCTGTTATGTTAATTCTATTTTTCGAAAGAAAACTGCTTACTTTATAGACTATCCCTGGTTTGTCCGCACCGAAAACGGAAATAATATAAGGTTTCCCCTTGGATTTTTCCCTTTTTCCTTCTCCGGAGGAAAGAATGCGCATAGAAGCCGATAATTTTAACCTGCCTGCCTGGCGTTTTAACTTACCGAAAAGCACCTGGGGCTTTAACTTACTGGTAAGCTCAACAAGAAGGATCATTGCAAACTCGCCCCTGAGCTGTGTCATGGATGAATCCTCGATATTGCAGCCTGTTTCATATAAAACCCTGGTAATTGATGAGACTATTCCCGGGCGGTCTTTTCCGAGAACTGAAATAGCGACTTTTTTTCTTTTCATTTTATTATCTCCGATAAATTTTTTATAATATTTGAAAATTTAGACACCTCTTTCCCTCCCCCCTGGGCAAAATCAGGTTTTCCGCCTCCCGATCCGCCGACTTGAGCCGCAATGTTTTTTGCAATCTTTCCTGCATTATACCCGGATTTAACCAAATCCCCCGTAATACTTACCACAAACGAAAGCTTCTCATCCTCATCGGTAGCTAAAATAACGATACCCGAACCCAGTTTAGTACGCATCTCATCAACCACATTGCGCAGCGACTTGATATCAATGCTGCTTAATTTAGTAGCCAGCACTTTCACTCCATTAACTTCCTTTAAATCATTCAATATGTCGGATTTGCCGCCGCCTGTAGCAACAGCGGACTTTAACTGCCTTATCTCCTTTTCCATTTCCTTCTGTTTAGTAACAATTTTATCAATACGTTCTGGCAAATCCGATACGCTGCCTTTTAATTTAAACGAACAATCATCCAGCACCCTCTCTAACTTCCTTACGTATTTTTCAGCCGCTTCCCCTACAACAGCTTCAATCCTTCTTGTGCCGCTTGCTATGGATGATTCAGCAATTATTTTAAAAAATCCTATATCTCCTGTTTTCGAAACATGAGTACCGCCGCACAACTCCATAGACAGGTGTTTCTCATCGGAAGGTTCGTTTATTGAAACAACCCTGACTGTTTCGCTGTACTTTTCCCCGAAAAGGGCCATGGCCCCCTGTTTTCTGGCATCTTCTATATTCTTATGGGCTATACAAACGGATAAATTATCGCGTATTGCCTTGTTTACCATTTCCTCGACCGCCTGCAGCTCCTTCTGTTCCAAAGCACGCAAATGCGTAAAATCGAAACGGAAATAATCAGGAGTAACAAGAGAGCCTGCCTGTGTGACGTGAGTTCCCAAAATCGTTCTTAACGCTTTATGCAAAAGATGCGTCGCCGTATGATGGCTCATTATTTTTTTACGCCTTTCCATATCAACAACAGCATCTATCTTCTGTCCAACCTTTAGCTCCCCTTTGGTCACTTTGACTTTATGCACCACCAAACCCTCAACGGGTTTCCTGGTATCTATAACATCAATTGCAATACTACCGGATTTTAACTTACCTGTATCCCCTACCTGCCCCCCGGACTCCGCATAGAAAGGGGTCTGTTTAAGGACTATCTCGCCGGTTTCGTTTGATTTAAGGGAAGGCTTGCTTTTTCCGTCACTTATAATGGCTAAAACATCAACACCGCTTACTCCGGCATTCTCATAGCCGGTAAATTTAATCTCTCCAACATCTTTCTGGATTTTAGAATACAAAGTCATATCTTTTTCTCCGGAGCCGCTCCACGCAGCACGCGATTTTTCCTGCGCTCTTTTCTGTGCTGCAATAAAACCCTCTTCATCAATTTTTAACCCCTTCTCACCTGCAATTTCTTTTGTAAGCTCATGGGGAAAGCCGTAAGTATCATAAAGTTTAAAAACTTCCTGTCCAGGAATTGTTTTTTTATTTCCAAATTTTTCTATAATTTCTTCAAGCAGTTTACTGCCGGACTCAAGCGTTACAAGAAAATTTTCCTCTTCCATCTTTACTATAGAAGCAATGTTTTCCCTTCTTTCATCTAACTCCGGATATGCATCCTTCATGATTTCCGAAACCTGAGCCGTAACTTTATAAAGAAACGGCTCGCTCAACCCGAACATCTTGCCCTGCCGGAGAGCACGCCTTAAAATCCTTCTTAAGACATATCCCCTGCCTTCATTTGAAGGCAATATGCCGTCTGATATAAGGAAAGTTATTGCCCTGGAATGGTCAGCTATCATTCTGAGTTCTGATACGCTTTTTTTTGCGTCCCTGCTAACACCTGAAGTTTCAAATATATTCAGAACCTCTTTTATAATAGGCTTAAAAAGATCGGTTTCAAAAACGGTTTCTTTACCTAAAGAAGCGGACACAAGCCTTTCAAGCCCCATCCCTGTATCTATGTTCTTTCTGGGTAAAGGCTTCAGTTCCCCGTTTTCCTGGCGGTCAAACTGGGTAAAAACAAGGTTCCATACCTCCAGGTATCTGTCACAATCGCATCCCGGGCCGCATGAAGCTTTGCCGCATCCCAGTTTTTCTCCCATATCCATTAAAATTTCCGAACACGGTCCGCAAGGCCCCGTTGGCCCCATGTTCCAGAAATTGGAATCTTCGCCAAGCCTTGTAATTTTTGATTTAGGAACTATTTTTTCCCAGATTTTAAAAGCTTCCTCATCGTCCTTATAAATCGTTGCATAAAGCTTATCTTTCGGAAGACCAATTGTTTTAGTCAGGAACTCCCACCCCCAACCAATTGCGTCTTTCTTAAAATAATCACCAAAAGAAAAATTACCGAGCATCTCAAAGAATGTAAGGTGCCTGCGTGTATAGCCAACCTGATCAATATCAGAGGTACGAAAACATTTCTGGCAGGAGGCAGCCCTTTTAAAAGTATCCTTTGACTGTCCCAGGAAATGATTTTTGAACTGCACCATTCCGGCTGAAGTAAAAAGCAGAGTCGGATCTCCCGAAGGTATAAGAGAATCTGAAGGGACTACTTTATGGTCTTGCTTTTTGAAAAAATCAAGAAATTTTCTGCGTATATCTTTGGAATCCATAGATTTTTAAAATTTTCCTATACTTAATATACCAGCTTAAAGATGGGAAATATCTGCCATATATGAACTGCGAACATAAGGAGCGCTTGCGCAATGCTTAAAACCCAAATCTATTGCAGTTTTTTTATACCTATCAAAAATTTCTTCTTTTACATATTCTCTAACCTTATAGTGTTTCCTTGAGGGAGCAAGATACTGCCCTATAGTCAACATATCACACCCTGCATTTCTTAAATCGTTCATAACCTGTATAACTTCACTTTCATTTTCTCCTAATCCGGCCATTAAGCCCGATTTGGCTGTCAGGCCATTCTTCTTTGCTGTTTCAATAACGCCTAAAGACCTTAAATAATCTGCTTCGGGGCGCACAACCGGATATAATCTCGGAACCGTTTCCAGGTTATGATTAAAAACAAACGGTTTTGCAGCAATTACTGCATCTATCGATTCCTTCCTGCCCATAAAATCAGGAACCAGGACTTCAACCTTCGTTTCCGGCGCCATATTTACTATGCATTCCATAGTCTTTACAAAATGCCCTGCAGCCCCGTCCGGCAGGTCATCTCTTGTAACCGAAGTAATCACGGCATACTTTAACCCAAGTTTCTTTACGGTTTCAGCTATGCGCTGCGGCTCCTGCGGGTCCAAAGACAGAGGCACTCCCTTTTTAATGGAACAGAACCTACATTTTCTCGTACAGAGCTTTCCGGCAATGAGAAAGGCGGCAGTACCCCGATGAAAACACTCCCCGATATTGGGGCATAAGGCATCCTCACATACAGTATTTAACTGAGTTTCCCTTAAAATCTTTTTTAATTCCGATAAATGAGATAGATTAATTTTCTTTTTTCTTATTAAAACCATAAGCATCAATGCCTGAAGTGGCGCATACCCGTAAAAACCATGGCCATGCCATGCCCATCCGCGGCTTTAATGGAATCTTCATCCCTGATTGATCCTCCCGGCTGAATTATAGCGGTTACGCCAACTTTATACGACTCATTAACTACATCCGGAAAAGGGAAAAAAGCATCCGAGGCAAGCACCAGAGGCTCATCATTAAACTGGTATTTAACTTCTTTCATTTTCTCGATTGCTATCTTAAGCGCATCAATCCTGCTCATCTGCCCTGCGCCCACACCAACGCTTTGCCTGCCCCTCACCAGAATAATTGCGTTTGACTTAACGTGTTTGCAAATCTTCCACGCAAATTTTAAAGAATCAAGCTCCTGCTCGGAAGGCTGACGTTTTGTTGCCGGTTTTATCTCATTATGCAGTGCGTTGTCCCTGTCCTGCAGCAGCATTCCGTTCTCCAGGGAATATGTGCTTAAATCAATCAAAGGTTTTTTTGAAGATTTTACGGACTGCTCCAGCAGCCTCAAATTCTTTTTTGCCGAGAAAACTTTCTTTGCTTCATCCGTAAATTTCGGGGCGATAATGCACTCCGTAAAAAGCTTTACTATTTCATTTGCCACATCTTCGCCTATTTCCCTGTTAACCGAGACAATACCTCCGAACGCGCTGGCAGTATCACAGGAAAGCGCCTTTTTATATGCATCCAATAAACTAGAGCCTTGAGCACAACCGCACGGATTTGAATGCTTTATTATCGCGCAAGCAGTTTTATCAAACTCCTGCACGAGCCTCCATGCTGATTCCAGATCCTGATAATTATTATAAGATAACTCTTTTCCCTGAAGCTTTTTGCTTGATATGAGAGTCGGCCTTTCCGGCTGGCTGGTATCAGCATAAAGAGAGGCTTCCTGATGGGGATTTTCCCCGTATCTTAAACCGGACACTTTTTTAAGAGGGATGGTTACATATTCCGGGAATTTATCAAGACAGAAATAAGACGAAATCAAACAATCGTAGTATGCGGTATGCCTGAAAGCCTTAAATGCAAGTTTTCTTCTGAACCCTGCGTCGAGGCTGCCTTTTTTTATGCTTTCGGCTACTGTCTCATAATCAACGGGATCTGATATTACAAGAACATCATTAAAGTTTTTTGCAGCAGCGCGCAAAAGCGCCACACCCCCTATATCAATATCTTCTATAACATCTTCCGGTATGCCTTTCTCTTTTTTGTCCAGATACTTCCTGCTCGTTTCTTCGAACGGGTATAAATTAACAGCAACTAGATCAATAGGAATTATATCATGTTTTTTTAACTCGTCCATATGTTTACTTTCTTCTCTTCGGGCAAGTATTCCCCCGTGCACTTTAGGGTTTAATGTTTTTACTCGTCCGTCAAGAATCTCCGGAAAGCCTGTTACTTCCGATATTTCTTTGCACGGGATTCCGTTCTCTTTTAGCACTTTTGCAGTGCCTCCGCTTGATATAATTTCAATTCCCATTCCTTTTAACTGCTTTGCGAATTCAACGACACCTTTTTTGTCCGAAACACTGATTAACGCACGTTTCACATTCATTATTAATATCCTTTCCTATGTATATTTTTTTTGGCAGGTAACTACAAAGGGATTATTTAAATACTTCTGATGCTCCGTCTAATATACCATCAGGAAACTTGATTCCAAGTTTTTCTGCAATCAGCAAATTCAGAGAGTATTCTGCTTTCCTTGGTTGTTGAATCTTTATACTGGAAGGTGATTTTCCAGAGTATATGGATTCAGCAATCTCTCCTGTTTGAACTCCCATTTCATCACAATCACTCTCAATTGAGGCCAGAGCTCCTGCTTTTGTAAAGTAGCGGGAAAGCCCGATACATGGGACTTTCTTTGACAAACTCTGCAGCAATACAAATTTTAAAGTCTGCAAATTGTATAAATTATTATCTGGAATTATCAGAAAACAGTCTATCTCATTTAAAATAGATTCAAGCGCTCCTGCCAAATTTTCATTAGTAACCTGTTTTTTAACAAGTTTTATATTCCTTCTGCTGCAAGCTTGTGATATCTCGTCAACGTAGTACATTGATTCCTGGGAATATAATACTCCGTATGTTTTAACCTGAGGAATTATTCTCCTGATCTCTTGGATTTTCAGGCCGGACGGGACACTGAACTTTATTCCGGTAACATTTGCAGGCTGGATGCCTTTATAATCAACAACCGCAGTAATTATCGGCACATCGCCTGGAATACTGCCTTGAACTTCTTCCAACACATCGCTTCCAAAAATTAAAAATAGATTTTTTTTGTTTTTATTTAAATTATTTAATATCTTATTTGCTTTTTCGTTTTGGAGATAATAGGTGTTAATCCCTGAAAGCATTTGTTTAGAGCTTAGATATTTTTTAAAAGCAGTAACAACTTTGCTATATTCATTCCTCTCTGTTTTCATAATTACAAATACAGAAAAACCTTCATCTCCAAAACAATTAATTGGCAATATTAGCATTAACAGCATGAACAGCTTTAAATAATTAATCATACCTACTTTATTCCTCCTTCTGTAAGTCCTGAGATTATCCTGCGCTGACATATTAATATTAGCAAAATTAAAGGCAGGGTGACAAGTGTTGCGGCTGAAAAGATTGTTCCCCATGGAATTTCATAAAGCCCCGGGAACAAAGTTATGCCGACCGTAACAGTTCTCATATTCATGCTTGTATTAAAAACCAAAGCAAAAAGAAATTCGTTCCAGCAGAAAATAAAAACAAGAATCGCACAAGCAAAAATTCCGGGGCCTGCAAGCGGCAACACAATTCTGTATAAGACCCCTAAAGGGCTGCATCCATCAATAAGAGCTGATTCTTCGATTTCGTTTGGCAGTTCTTTAAAGAAATTCATTAATAGCCACACTGAAAGAGGCAATCCGAATGCCGTATAAACAAGCATCAATCCTAAATGGGTGTTTAACAGCCCGATTTTCCGCAGAATCAGAAACAGCGGGCTCAAAACAGCTACCTGGGGAAACATTGCAACTCCCAAAAAAAGAGCTAATATGTAATTTGTTCCCCTGACCTTTAGTCTTGCTAAAGCATAACCGCATAACGATCCAAACACTATACATAAGAGCGTTGCACCTCCTGCTATTATGCATGAGTTGACAATATATAAATGAAAGGGCGGACCCGAATTAAAAACCTTTGCATAATTTTCAAAATAAAGTCTTTTTGGCAGAAGGGTTACGGGAAATGATGATATTTCACCGGGTGTTTTTAACGATGTTATAATCTGCCATGCAAAAGGCCAGAGAAGCAGAAAAATAACCAATATTAACAGTAATACAAATATTACTTTCTTCATTTAATTTGCACTTCGTTTTAAAATTAACAGATATATGGCAGATACAAAAGTAACGGTTAAAAAAGTCAATACCGCAAGTGTTGAGCCAAGCCCGATCTGCAAATGAGAAAACATCGTTTTATAAGTATATAACGAAAGCGTCTCGGTTGCATTGCCCGGCCCCCCGCCCGTCAAGACATATACGGTATCAAAAATACGCAAAGCATCCATAGTCCTGAAAAGCAAAGAAATCAGAATAACCGGTTTTAAGAGGGGTAAAGTTATATTAGAAAACCTCTGCCATGCATTTGCCCCGTCAATTTTACCGCTTTCATAAAGCTCCTGCGGTATCATTTCAAGCCCGGCCAGTAAAAGCAATGCAATAAAGGGCGTCGTCTTCCATACCTCTGCAATTATTACAGATAATCTTGCAAGCCACGATGATGATAAAAACGCAACAGGAGTATCAATAAATTCAAACCTGAATAATAACTCATTCAATAGTCCAAACCGGTCATTAAAAATCCATCTCCATAACAGTGCAGCAACGACTGTCGGAACAGCCCACGGAACAAGGCTGAAAGCCCGGGTTAATCCACGCCCTATAAACTTCCTTTGCAGAAATAGAGCTAAGAGCAAGCCTAAAACCAGTTCTATGGAAACGGAACTGATTGTAAACAAAAATGTGTGATAAAAAGCTTCTCTGGTTCTTGTATCGATTAACAGGTCTTTGTAATTACCCAAACCGTTAAACCGGATTACATTTTCGTGAAGGTTAAACTTAAAAAAGCTTAACAAAAATGAATGAAGGACAGGATACAGGGCTATACCGGCTATTATAAGCAAGGAAGGAAAACAAAACCAAAAGCTGTATTTGCGAAAGTTGAACATGTTTATATGTCAGCCTATTTTTCAAAAGACTGCTGGCTTATTTTTAATAACGTATTTATTTTCCGGTTAGAATTTTCTAAGGCATCATCGATGCTTTGCTGATTCGTTAAAGCTTTGTGTAATTCAATCTGGAGAATATCGGAAATTTGAGAATATAACGGAGTCCGGGGCCTTGGGCGTGCGTTAACGAATACTTTATAAAAATCCCTATAATGAGGCGCAAAATCCAAAATATCTTTATCCTGGTATATGGATTTTCTGGTTGGCAGCCTTCCGCCTTTTACGGCGTATATCATTTGCACTTCCGGGCTTGTCATGAACTCCACAAACTTCCATGCTTCTTTTGGGTGTTTTGAAAAACGCGATATAGCAAGATTCCATCCTCCGAGACACGAGGCGCCTTGCCCTTTTGTTTTTCCTGGTAATGGCGCTATCCCTATCAAACCAGTAACTTTGGACACAGTTTCATCCTGTCCGAGAGCCCAGGCATACGGCCAGTTACGCAAAAAGGCGGCCTGCCCCGAGGTAAAGACCTGCCTGCTTTCTTCTTCCTGGTATGTTAAAACTCCCTCAGGTGTAATTTTGTAAGTATGAATTATATCATAAAGTGTTTTCAGTGCCTGTTTTGCAGGCGGGGTATTCAGCTGAGGTTTGTTGTTGCTGTCTAAAACTTCCCCTCCATATGACCAGAGATACTCCAAAAAGTTACAAACTAAACCCTCATACTGCTGAGCCTGAAAAACAAAACCATTAATTTTATACTTTCTCTGGCACATTCCTGCCTGTTTTATCAGTTCAGTCCAGGTTTCCGGAGGTGCTAGCTTTGCTTTTTCCAGCAGGTCCTTACGATAATATAGCATCCCGGCATCGGTAAACCATGGGACAGCGTATATCTTACCTTTATACTTACATCCTTCTATTGGCCCGGGCAAGAATTTATCCTGCTCTTTAGCTGAAAATAACTTATCGAGCTCCAGAATCCACCCGGAAGCAGCAAACTCTGCAGGCCATATTATATCTATTGAATAAACATCTATAAACGGGTCTTTGGCTGCCAGGTAAGTGACATAACTGTCCCTCTGGCTGCTTGCTGAACCGGGCATTTCAATTACCCTAACATTGATATTCCGATTTTGGGCCAAAAATGCATCTACTAACTTATTCTGGGCTCCCGTTGCATCCTTGCCCACAGCCCAGGTTATAGTTACTTTTGATGGGTCTTTTTTTGAGCAAGAAACGATAAAAATCAGCAATATAAAAAACATATTATTTAATAATTTATTTCTGCAAATCATTCCAACCTCTAAAACGTTTTTAAATACCTTCTAAAATTAATATTTTCAATTTTTATTATCTCATTTTTTTTAAGAAAAATCAAAAAACAAAAGACTTGAAAAATGATTAATTAAAATGCATAATAGTATAGGGCAGCAGAAAAAACGGGGGTAAATAATGCCTAGGGTAAAGGTTATTGTACGGAAGAAAAAAAAGAGATTCTTTCAGCCGATTGTTCCTGAACAGATAAAAATTGCAATTGTTATAATTCTTTTGTCCATATTATTAGGCAAGATAGCCCTGCTGGTGTCTGATTCTTTAAGCAAGTATTCAGCGCTTCCACTGGAAACATCAATAGATAAATACAAGAATAACATCATAAAAAAATACAAGGAAAAGCACGGCAGTGAGTGGAAGAAAAAACTGAAAGAAGACTATAAAGCACATTCAAAATAATTATCAAACAATGCAACCAATCCTCGGATTTCTATATCGTGATTTTACAATTGAAAAAACCTATCGTTTCAACCTCCTTACAAAAGCTCTTGGTATTTTTTTTCAAATAACCGTATTTTATTTCATAAGCAAACTAATATCTGACTCAAATTATTTTTCTTTTGTTTTAATCGGTTTGATGTTCAGCAGGTTTTTCCAGTTCTGGCTCAATGTTTTTGTCGACAATATCAGGCAGGAGCAATACTGGGGCACTGCTGAGCTTATATTTCTATCCCCGGATAACCCGTTAAAAATTATTTTTTCTTCTATCAGCGGCAAGTTCTTTATGCTTATTTTTGAGCTGTTGTTTTTCATATTCCTGGGAAAGTTTTTATTCAGAGCTGATATTTTTACTAACCTCTTGTATTTGCTCCCGTTTTTATTCATACACAGCCTTATTTTTGCCGGGATCGGCCTTATTTCAGGAAGTTTTATTATGTACTTTAAAAGAGGCGATCCCGTAAACTGGCTGATAGGCATTTCTTTTGATTTATTAAGCGGCGTATACTTTCCATTAAAAGTCCTGCCAGGAACGCTCAATACTTTATCTAAAATCCTGCCAAATACTGCTGCATTAAATATCTGGAGGGATATATTTCTAAACAATAGCTTCCCGGATGCAAATAAAATACTAATTCATATGTTATGGGCTTTTGTTTTAGTTATTGTAGGAATTTTTTGCTTTAGAAAGTCCTATTACTGGACAAAAATGAAAGGTGAGCTTGGCAGTTACTAAGAAAATCCTGGCAACTAGAAAAAACGGCCTTAAGACATGATACAGAAAAATATATTTTTCATTTTTTATATTATATCTGTATATTAAGAAATCTTGCGAAGGAAATAAAGCATCAATTAAATAGTTTAGCTTTTTCTGAAAAGGCAAAAAGATAAACCGCAGCATATGCCCTTTCCGGGGAATCTCCCTTTTTATAAACCAGCTATAAACGAACGCTTTCAACGATTTGCTCTTTAGTTTTTTGGATAAATAGACATTGGAAACCTCATATAAACCGTATCTTTTCAGCTTGTTCTGTACCTCCAGCCAACTGATATTTTTTTCCCATTCAGAACTGATCAACTCCAAATCCTTCAGCCAAATATCGCTTTTTTCACCGTGATGTATTGCGGCATGGGCAAGCACATGAATATAAAACTCATCCGGAGGCAAATGAAATTCTAATTTCTTGATTTTACATTTCCTGCTTCTTTCCCATAAACGGGATATTTCTTTTTTGTTTAAATACCATACACTATCATCTATATCCACATAAGCAGCTTTTTGGGGATGATAAAAAGCATGGGGATCACCTTTAAAAGGCAGATACCCGAGGGAATACAGAATTTCCCTTACCCTGGATTTATCCTCGCTCTTAACAAGCAAATCCATATCGTCCATAACCCTTTCCTTTGAGTATTCGGGTATTGTTTCAATCAGGGCAATGCCTTTTAACAGGAGTATTGGTATGTTTTCTCTGCTGGTTCTCTCTATTATTTCTTCTAACTGGGAAAGGATTAATAAATTTCTTACTAAAATATTTTTATTCATTGGCTGGATTTTCTCTTTCAACTTTAAAAGGTTTTAAAAACTCCATGCTGAATTTATAATCAACGCTGTTTTCATTTTCGCTTAACTTCTCAACATCAATCACGCTGCCGTCATCGGTTTTAATGGAAATACTTCCGGAGCTCTTTGGCACTCGTATCCTGCATTGAGCATTTTGAATGGAAATCGGCAAATTCTGCTCAAACATGAAATGTTTAACCCTGTCGCTTTCGGATTTCTCCGCAATCTGTATTTGCAGATTCTTAATTACAGGTGCCCTGGCAATACCTTCTATATAATACAGAACGCTGTCTTTTGATTTAATAAGCAGGGAATAAACAGATACGCGCCCTGTAGCCATCTTAAGCTCGGACAAAATCTCTGTCGCATGTAAAGAATAGCCCGACAATTCAAGCGATGAAGACTGAGGCTTCCCATCATGTATCTTCGTTTTCTTGGGTGTTTTCGGTTTTTTCTTTTTAGGAGCTTTATATTTTTTCTCTTTGCTTCTTTCCGGCCCGAAAAACGTAGATAAAGAAAACCTCTGGGAATTTCCCAACACACCGTAAGGGGTAAATGCATAATCAAACCTGAAATCCATATCAGAAATACTAAAACTCAGCCCGACTCCCGCAGATAAACCTGAAAGGTCATCCAGCTCTAAACCGTATTGACGGTATCTGTAACCTGCCCGTAAAGAAAGAAAACTCCTCGTTAAGTATTCAGCACCTACCGAAATAAAGAAAAAATTATCTATGGGTTTATTTAAATCAAGCGTTGTGACCAGGTTTTTATTCCAGCGCCAGGCTCCTCCAAGTTTTACGTTAAAAGGAGGATAATAGCCCTTATTTTCAAATTTTATCGGTGTACCTATGTTCTGCAGAACAAATCCGACTGATAACGGCAAATTACTTAGATCATAAAGCGTACCCAGATCCACAGCTACTCCGTAAGCTGATTGGTTATCTATTGTTTGTTGTATTACCTTAAAACTTGCACCGCCCGACAGCCTTTCCTTCAGCCACTTACTGTAAGAGACGTGCAGCGCTAGGTCATATGCCCTGAAATAACCTTCCACCGGAGTAAACGGATTGAAAGGATCGTCTTCTCCGAATCCTGAGCGCCTTTCGAAATCTTTTGGCGTATACAAACCATAAACAGCGCCTGCCAGGGTGTAATCCTCTAAAATATGCGCATATCCGACAAAATCATGGCGTATGCCTTCAAACGACTCGTTATGTGTTATATTTAATTCTCTTTTATTTAATCGAACCAATCCTGCAGGATTCCAGTAAAGGGCTGAAACGTCATCTGCCAGCCCCACAAAAGTACCTGACATGCTAATGGCACGGCTTCCCAGCCCCAACTTTAAGAACGCCGCTGAAGTCGTACCTGCATTGGGATGTATCTTTACGTCAGCAAAAACGGTAGACAGTAGACAGCAGACAGTAGACAGGGATAGAAACAAAACAAAAACTAATCTGTAGATGCAAAAAAACGTTTTATTCAATTTAAAGTTAATTATTTTTGTGTCTTTCATAATTTTTCCTTTTGTTCTTGATGTCTACTGTCTACTGACTCCTGACTACTGTCTTCTAGTGTATTATTGCCATTTTCTTTTTTATCGCTTTCTTGCCTGAAGCAGATTGTGCTTTTATCCTATAGATATACGCTCCGCTGGCTATATGCGATATATCCCATTCTATCGTAGAAAATATACCTGCAGGAACATTCTGCCGTTCCATGTGCGCAATTAACTCCCCTGCCACGTTGTAAACATCTATTGTAACATCCGCTTTATCGCCCAGATAAAATTTGAAGTAAACCCAATCGCCTTTCGCCGGGTTTGGGTATGTATAAACCATATCTTTGGACAACAAACCTTCTCTTCCGGGGATATATTCCATAATCCTGTAATACGAAAAATGCGGTATTACGGCCCACACTCTGTTTTCCTCTGTCTTTATTTCCGAGGTATTGACTATTCTCCAGGAACCCTTTGTTTCATCGCCCCAATATATACGCATGTTATCTTCATTCTTGTCAGCAATATCATCTTCGCCGTAGGGAATCTTAATAGTCAAATTCCTTAAGAACTGGGTTGTGCTCGGATTTATCGTAAATTCGCGTACTATGTCGGTGAAATCCGCACTGGCCGGGATTAAAAGCTCGGGATAAGAAGAAGGAATCTTTATTCCTATATACGCATCATTGCTTAAACCATTTGGCTCAATTAGTACGTATGTAGTCAAGCCGTTTGCTACAAGTTTCACTTCATCCCCGTTTTGCGCACTGACGAACATACCGTCAGCCTCCGAGTATGCACTGGCCTGATTAGAGTACTGCGAATCAATCGCGCTGTCAGGCGCAGAAGCTGTTAATTTATAGTAAAATAACTGATAAACCGGACGTTCAGTATCAATATATGAGGTAACGCCCGAACTTACAAACGTTATATAGTCAAAGGTAACATTCGGATCAGTGCTTCTGTATATCTTGTATGCATTAACGTCATTACCCCCGCTTCCATCGTCACCTGACTTCTGCCATGTTAATGTTATGCTTCCGCCACCGTCCAAAGGAGTATCTGCTGCCTGCAGAGATAAAGGGGGCTGCGGTTGACTTCCGGGAGCAGGCGTATACTCCATAATCCTGTAAAAAGAGAAGCTTGTCACGCTTGCTTCCACATAGTTGGCAACAGTATCTGGAGTTGAATTGACTATCATGTTCCATACGCCGTTATTTAAACGGAATATGCGCAAATTTTCCTCGGTTAATCCCTGAACATCCGTATCGCTGTAGTAAAGCCTTAAAGTAGCCGGCTTTAAAAACACTGCATTATCAGGATAAATTGTAAACTCACGCACAATGTCAGTAGGTGTATATGTCTCAGGAATGGTGGTTTGAGTGTAATTAGTGGATATCTTTATTCCTATCCAGACCTTTTGGGAAAAGGTCCCTGTATCAACCACAACCTGGGTTGAGAGCCCGTCTTTCTGCAGAGTTATAGTCGCTCCCTGTCCGACATCTATGCCGAACCCGTCCAGCTCCGGTATGGCATTTGCCGGATTAGTAGCATCTGATAAATGCAGCCCATCAACTGCCTGCACTTTATAATTATACTCCGTATAAACCGTGCAACTGCTATCCATATAAAATGTATTTCCGGAATCAACCTGGGTTAAGAATGTCATATTTTCGGTAGTTGTGCCTCTTAATATTTTATATCCTACAACATCGTTGTCCCCTGCGCCGTCATCGCCGGACTTTGTCCAATTCAGCAATATACCGGTTCCGTCATCAAAATAATTATCGGCTGCGGATAAATCCGAAGCAGGAAGCGGCGGATTATTCACTTCCACCTGGTTCTGCGCGCTGTAAGGGTCTTCGCTTGACTCTATATTTGCCCTTAATCCTAGGGTATAAATACCATCGTCTAAATCCGTAGTATCCCAGCTGTTTATCAGATTATCCTCAACATTATCCGTACCGCTTGTAATTTCAACCCAGTATTCCTCGTTTTGTTTCTTATACTCTAAAACATAACCTGTAAGCACCGGATGCTTTACAGTTCCTGAAATCTGCACAACCCCGTAAACAGGCTCATCCTCGTAAGGCTCGGTTATATGGAAAGTAGTTGTCGCCTTAAAGCAATAGAAGTTGTCACTCCCGACGTACAACCTTCCGTTTGAGAGGCATAACGTTGAAGATATCGGCTCCTGCGACAGCTGGAACTTCTTGGCTATGTTCCCGTCTTTATCTAAAACATAAATATATCCGTCCCCTGAACCAAAATAAATATAGTCGTCCGAGATAACAGGGGATGAAATCTGCTCGCCTTTTGGAGTAATACCCGTTGATGAGCTTACCCAGACGACATTTCCATCGCTCTTTGCGACACATACTAATTTGGACAGGTCTTTTGATTGACTGCTGTCATAGTAGTCATAATTTATGTATAGCCTGTCATCATCCAATGCTATGCTTGATGCAATCGTATAGGTATTCGAGTTGTCTGATGTAAGAAGTTTATCTATTTCTTCGGTTGCCCAGGATTCGCCACCGGATGCAAGGTCCAGGCAAAAGACTTTTGTAGTCTTACCGCATCCGGGAATGTAAACTTTACCGTCATCAATGGTTGCGCTTGCATATCTCATGCTTGAATCTGCCTGATACGTCCATGCAGTACTGTCCGTTACAGATTTGTCAAAACAGTGCCATTTCCCGTCGTTAGTGCCTACAACAATGTAATTCCCGTCGGTTGCTATGGATGAAAATCCGAAGTTAGATACACTGAACTCTTTTATTTTCGAACCGCTTCCTATATTAAGCGCAATTATCTTCTCCTCTGGATAACCGGTTAATATATATACCTCATTTCCGATTAAAACCGGGCTTGAATAAAGGTAGCTCCCCGTATTATATATCCATCGCGGTTCCTCATTTTCATCATCAAAAGCATCATAAGTGAAACCATAGATATTCCCGTCGCTACTTGCAGCGACAACGGTATTGCTTGATATAACAGGGGTTGAAACAATGTCGCCTTCTGCTGAATACTGCCATACATCGTCGCCGGAAACAGCATTAAAGCACCACACAGAACCGTTTGTCCCGCATATATAAACATATCCTCTGTATGTTACTGCGGAAGACCTGAAACTGCAGAATACCTGTTTTACCCACAAAGGAGTTGAATCAAATCCGTCAAAGTATATATCGTTAACCTTACCGGTACGTGCGGGATTAGCCATAAACGTACGCACCGTGGCACCAAAAACCGTAACGGTTACTAACATTAAAAATAGTGTTAAAATATACTTTCTCATTTTCATAAAACCTTTATATATTTCCCGTCATTGCGAATCCCGCTGAGCGAGACGAAACAATCTAGGGTCTTTTATCATCAAAACGCAGATTGCCACGTCGCCCTTCGGGCTCCTAGCAATGACACTCTATAGTCCAACAATAAAACTTCTTTAGAATGGGAACGCATGTACTGTGCCATCCTCTGTTGATATTAACAAATACGAACCATCTGTTGTTATAGCTTCAATTCCGCTTGATAATTTTATAGGATAACCGGACACTAATGAGCCATTGCTCTTGTTTAGTTTATATAACATACCGCTCTTTGTACCGAAGTAAACGTATGCCCATCCTTCATCAACAGTAAATATATTGGAAGTTATCGGTATCCCCTCATCTGTAGGATATATCCAATCAACATCACCTGTGGCAGGCTCTAATTTGTATAGTTTACCATTTTCTCCACCTACATACAATCCTTCGGCCCCGAGGGTAGAATGCAGTTGAAGGATCGGGATGCACTGCACACCGGTACCAAGGTCATAATCTGTCCAGCCCTGGGGTATGGAAGTCAGATTGGAAGAATCCCTGCACCTGACCATTCCGTCTACCGTTATTATGTATATATAATTCTTATTAAGATTGCTGGAATAAAATCCGCCCCAGTAGTTAGGTGATAATACCTGGCTTCCGAAATTAACAGAAGCAAGGATATTTCCGGTTTCATTGTCAATTTTCATAATATCCCCGCCTTCGGTTGTATACCACAGAGCATTCATCCCGTTTGAAAAATCATCGATTGCAGGCGTTTCATTCGGAGCCGAGGAAGCCTGCTCGCTTTGCGACCATGCGGAATGGAAATCACCGCTAAAGCTGTACCTGTATATCCTGTTATTGGTTGTTGTCACAAATATTCCAGAAGACTTGCCTGAATCAAATGCCGTCAAAGACTTTATATTGCCTCCGGGAATTTTTGCCCATACCTGAGTATTGTCATCTTTTATTTTGTAAACAGTGCCGTTATCTGTAGCAACATACAAATAGCCTGAAGGCTCTCCCGTTTGAGTATAGCTGAGATACGGCGAACCTATGGGTTTTCCGTTTATGCTTCTCGTCCACTTATGCGTTCCGTCCGTATTATATGCAATAACTTTGTTATCCTCGGAAGCAACGAAATAAGTATCGGTGGAATAATCTTCCCTCATGTTTGGATTTACTTCTCCCATTATCTTCTTTATGACTCCCGGAACGGTTTTTACAGGGAAGGACGTTCCTGACGGCGGCTGAACAGGAGTATAAATAGTAAACGTAGATGATATTATCTGATCCGTCTCTTCTATATCCTGAGTAATTGCAGATGTCTTATCGTTGACAAAGACATTATCGAGTGCGGGCATCTGGGCTTTGAATGTCTCTATATAATCGGTGGCATCCTGCGCAAGAGTTGCTACAAAGAAGTATCTTCTTTCATCCAGCGATCCTATTGTTGCACAAGGAACGGATGTATCAACATTTATTTCCTGAATACCATTGATATCAAGACTGATATTAGTTACCTGCGCTATAGGCGTGGTGTCTATGTCAATTTCATAATATCCGGTAGTATATGAAGGGTTATCTTCGTATATATAAAATCCCGTAAATACATTCTGGGCAGTAGCATTTGCTATAGGAATATCGTCTTTATCCGTGAACTTAACTTTTATTTTCTTGAAGTTTATATCATATTCACTGATAATGGACTGATTTTTCACTTTTATATTGAAAACCTCAACTTTCTTTCCGGTATTGAAATATTTCTGTTTTGTATAAGTAAACGAAGAATAGTGCACGGTTGTGTCATACATTATAGACCCTCTTACAACCTGAGGTGCCCTGCCTCCCGGACTGTCAGTATTTAATACCATCTTGTAAACAGTATCACTGACAAGAGTGTTGCCGTCAATATCCGGTTCGCTAAGCCATGTATGGGTGGTTATCTGCAGTGAAGTGTTTGATAAATCAACGCCTAAATCTGCCAGCCTGTAGATATGCGGAGATTTATTGTCGACTGAGCCCCCGGTTCGTATAAACCACACAGTATCGTTGTTGCTGTTACCGCTTGTAGAATCCTCGGCAAGCGCCATCTCTATCTTTGCGCGCCTCGGAATATATGAATCTGCAATAGGATAATAGAATGTATTGCCTCCCGTTAGGATTTTTGTGTTGAATGTCCCGTAGTTGGTATCCGTTAGATTGTAAAAGTCATTGGAGTTAACACCCGTATCAGCTTCATTGTAACGGCCTATACTGCCTGAAGTTACATAAGGAGCAGGCGTGTTATAAGAAACTAGTTCGGCATCTGAATTCCTGTACTGAGAGTCCAATCCCGATTGATGCCATGTTACCCTGTCAATTACCTGTCCGTCCGGATTTTCCAGCACAACAAAATCGGAACTGTTATCCAATCCGGAGCTTCCGAAGCAATAGGAATAACTCTTGCTGGTATTATCATAAGAGGTCTCGTCTATACCCGTAAACGAGCCCGGATAAACTGTCCTTGATAGAGCAAAGAACTCGTTGTTTTTATTTCTTAATATATACCCGCTTGTAGTAATAGTGGAGTCGGAATTATTGTATATTTCAATAAACTGGTCGGTTAAATAATTGACTTCGTTAATGTTCAGAGGGCTTGTTGATATGCAGTTTGCATAACCTTCAGTAGGTGTCGGGTCAACTTCAAAATAGTTGCTCCCGTTATAAACCCTGGCAAAGGATTCGCTTGTACCCAACGATGCGGGATATTTTACGTGTGAAACCAGCGTACTGTAGTTGTCTCTTAAATACAGATCATGTGATACTGAAGCTCCGATATCGTAAGACAGATCTATTTTTACAAACGTGTTGCTCGAAACGATAGTAGAGGTAGTCCATTGCTTTATTGGGGTAGGATTATCATCATAATAAACTCCCCAGTTTTCCAGGTCCACATCATCCACAGTATAGTTTGCAAGCTCAATCCAGTTTTCTCCTCCTGCACCAGCCGGGGACACTTCATTGATTATCAGGTCACCTGACTGCGGCCTGGCGTACGGTGAGTTGCTTATACCGGACTGGTTAGTGCTTCCCCTATCATTTACTTTATCAATAGTTTTTATACAGAACCAATATGTTAAATCAGGATCAAGCCCTGTTATAATTCTTACTTCTGAGGCATCTTTTGCCTCAGGCACCCAATTCTGTTCAATTAAAACCGCATTGCCCCAATCATTCTCATCTTGTATTGCATCCGAAGTCGAATATTTAACGACATAGGCACCGCCAATGTTATTGCCTTCATTGCCGTTATCTCCGGGGGAGCTCCAGCTCAACTGTATCTTTGCATATGTTTCACCGGTTGAAGCGGTTAAATCAATTATCTCTGCCGGAGGAACCGTATCTTTGTATATCACAAATACATCTTCATAAACCTGTGTTGCATTTGCCATATCCTTTACCCTTACTGATACATAGTTCGACGTCCCTTGATGTAAATCATCGAAATCAATCTCTTCCATATCCCAATCATCCGTATATGATGTAACATTAGCATTAGAAAATGCCGTCTTCCAGTCAAGAATCTGAGTCCCGCCTAATGACTGCAGGCTGTATACAGCATACTCCAAAGAACTGACTTTTGAACTTGCATCCTGTAAATTAATATCATAGAGCACACCCGTTGAATTTCGCCAGGTATAATCTCCTCCTGATTCGTTATTTGTGATAGAAGGCGGCGTTGTATCTTTCATTACATAAAATACAAAAGTGCCATCTTCATCGTCTACATTATTGAGGCCGTCATATACTCTTACGTACACGTCATTTCTGCCTTCTTTCATCTTTTCAAAAGTAGCATTCAGAAGCTGCCAATTGTTGGTATAACTTGCTACATTTATACCGGAAACAGTTGTTGTCCAGTCTTCAACAAGGCTACTGTTAGGATTGTAAATAACTTTTGTCTGGAAGTAGGAAACATTCGATCCGCCGGAATCGTTAAAATCAATATCATAGGCTCCGTTATTCACGCTTCTCCATGTATCATCGCCCGTAGGGATGTTGTCACTTATTGTAGGCGGTATTGTATCCTGTTTGTCAGGAGATATCGCTATGCACTCATAGTTTTCGTCGGAAACTGTAGGAGACTGGATTGTTCCCTGAGCCCAGGCGGAACCATTCCAGTTTCTTGTACGCATCGTATTATCGGTTTCTATACCTGCAAGAATAAGTTTATTTACGTTGGGGTCTGAGGCAAGCTGCAGCCATGTTAGAGTATTTCCGAAATCGTAAGAGTCAAGGGTTGCATTATTTAAGTCGGCGCCTACTGCACCGCCTGAATTGTACCACTGATTATTCTTCCAGTAAATCCAGTCAAACTGGTCAACGTCATCAGCATATACCACAAAAAACTGCCCGGAATCTTTTGTCCACTTACAATCAGCAACTCTTGTAGCAAATCCGGCAACATCCGAATCTGCAGTAGGACGCGAAAGCCAGGTTGAACCATCCCAAATGCCCGCATTAAAACCAGCAGCAGTTCTTGCATCAACCACTGTATAGCCTATCCTGTTGGAAGAAGGATCTGAATCCATACTCACCCATGCAACTGCGTTTGCAATATTTAAATTGGTATGAGTGGCTTTTGTTCCCCATGCAGTTCCGGTCCAGCTGCTAAAATACAAGACATTTGACTCTCCCCATAGAGCTACGCATTCATTGCTCTGCGTTTCCCATGCAATGTCAAAGCATTCATATTGATTGTATTGTGCACTTGTAGTAAGTTTTGTCCCGTTTACAAACGTATCCCCATTCCACCTGTACGCGTAAATCTCATTATTTGAATCAAGGCAAGTAAGCATTATTTCATTAGTTCCTGGACGCGCCTCCATTCTTACCCAGTTAACCGCACCTGATAAATCCCCCAGTGTTATTTCCTTCTCTGAAACTATCCACGCACTGGCAGTGGATGACCAAACGCGGTATGAAACTCTTCCGGATACATTCTTATAATATACAACCACCGCTTTACCTGAATTCTGTTCATATGCGATATCAAAACACCTGTATGCTGAAATACCGGTTGCGACAGAGAACTGTTTTGTCCATGTTTCAGCTATTCCATTATAACTCTGGATATACAAATTGTTATTTGAAGAAAGGAATCCGGCCATTTTTTCATTTCTTACTCCGTTGTTTGTTTTTAATACAGTCCATCTCGTTGTTGCTGCTGTTGATTCCTCCTGACCGTTTGTTCCCGATGCCCAGCCGCCCTGCGTCCACAATTTACTTCTGAAATATTTTAAAGTGCCTTCTCCGTATATCAACATAGCATCACGCTCGCCGGGTGTTCCCGGAACGGCACTTGAAGTGTTGCTTACAATTGAATAATTGCCTGCCTCATCGTAGGCTTTGACTGCAAACCAGTAAGTTTTATTATAATCAAATCCCGTAGCAATCCTGTTTTCAACTGTTCCACTGGCCGCAGGAGTCCAACTCTGCGTATAGGTGGATATATTTGGTGCATTGAAATCACTCGGGCTAAATACAAATGATGCATATTTCACGAGATATCCCGTAGCTGTTCCGACTGAATTATTGTCACCAACAGCAGTCCATATAAGATTTACCTGGGTTTCATATGAACCTTGTGATGCAACAAGGTTTGTTATCTTAGACGGCGCTGTGATATCCGGGCCAGACACAGTATAAGTGCTGTTTGACACGATGCTCCAGTTACTTGCTTTATCTCTGGTTTTAATCAAGAAATAATAAGTGGTCGAGGAAGCAAGCCCTGTGAGAGTATAAACTTCAGGATTATTGCTGGTCGTATTCGTTGATATATCCACATAACTGCTCATGTTATCCCAAGTTACATTCTGTTGTGAGTATTTAATCCTATACAGGCCGTTATCGATGTAATCATTTGAATTATCATCTCCTGTTGTGGTCCATGAAAGTTTTACTTGGCCTTCTGATGCCTCCCGTGCACCAAGATTATTAATCGCAGCCGGCGGTATCGTATCCTTCTTTATCATAAATGCGTCTATAACCGTAGCTGACGAACCTGCCCAGTCAAAACATCTCACATCCACATAATGGCTTGTATTCGGGATCAAAGCATTAAAATGTGTGCTGGAAACAGCCCAGTTAGTTGTATAAAGTTTACTGTTAATATTACTTAATCCGGAAATATTTACCCAATTGACAATAACAGTACCGCTTGTAGTGGAAGAGCTCTTTATTCTGTACTGTGCATTCTTTAACATTGACAAAGAATCTGCAAAATCAACATTGTATGTTTTATTATTAGAGTTCTGCCACCCAAGGTCATCTGTTTGTCCGTCAGTTAAAGTGGGCGGTGTAGTGTCTTTTTTGACATAAAATGCATTTGTGACCACCCTGGTCGAACCGGCATTATCATAGACGCGAACCGAAACATATGAATATGATGTTTTCAGTAAATCAAAGTGTGCGCTGTTTATGGTCAGCGGAGAAGAATAGGAATTCACATTCAATCCTGTCTGATAGCTGTACCAGTCAACAACAACTCCTTTGGTTCCGGAAACAATCTTGTACTGCAGGTTGTTAAGTTTACTTCCTCCAGCGTCCTGATAAGTGATATTATATTCACCGTCGCTTATCCTTCTCCATGTCGTATCACCGGTTTGAAGATCATTAGCCAGAGGGGGGGACGTATCCCTTAGAATATAAAAAGCATTTGCATAAGTCGAGGTATTGCCGGCTAGATCAACTATACGTACCGATACGTAATTTGTTACAGCAGCCGCTAAAGAATTAAAGTGCGCATTTGTTATTGACCAATCTGTTTCATAACTCAGCTTGTTAATATTCGCTACATCTGTTCCCCAATTATATAGATAAGAACTGCCGGCAATACTGGTTGATACCCTAGTTTGCAGATAAGAGACTGAGGAATAGCCCACATCATAAAGTTTAACTGCGTACTGGCCGTTATTGAGACTTCTCCACTGCGTATCGCCTCCTGCTTCATCATTCACAAAATAAGGAGGAGAAGTATCTTTCTTAATATAGAATGCATCAGTGATAGTCGATGTCTGATGTATCGTATCATAACATTCGATACTTACATAGTTATATCCCGGGACTAACGAAGAGAATAAGACTTCCCAGTTGGTTGTATAGGAAGTTGTATCCGGGGTCAATGGGATATCCTGCCAGTCAACCACATTTGTACCGCCCTTGCTGCTTTGAGGATAAACGATATACCTTGCACCCAACAGTTTAGAACCCTGATCCTGGAAATCAATATTATATGCAACCGAGGAGCTTCTCCATACATTGTCTCCGCCTGTGTGTCCGTTGGTTATTATCGGGGAAGCCGTATCTTTTAGAATATAGAACGCATCAGGAATCTCGGCAGTGCTGTTCCCTGCGGCATCTAAAGCTTTTACGGTTATCCAATTTTTCCCCTGCCACAGTTTGTTCCATGTAGCTGTTGTAATTTGCCATGGATCAACTACAGAAGTGGCGTTCGGTGTCAGCTGCGATGCCCAGTTTTCAATCTGATAACCGTTTTTACTTGAATTACTGTAAACTAGCGTCTGAACCGCAGATATTTTACTGCCGCCCGTATCATAAAATTTAACATTATATGTTCCGTTATTTGAACTTCTCCAGTTATCGTCACCTCCCTGCGAATCCGTATAAGTCGGGGATGTAGTATCCTTTAATACATAAAACGCGTAACCGGAAACAGTGGTTGTGTTTGCTGCCCAGTCGTATGCCCTGACAAAAACATAATTAGTAACTGTTTCTTTCAACGATGTGAAGGATAAATGCCAATTCTGAGTGTAGGATTTCGTATTTGTTGAGAAAGCAACGGTCCACGGCAACACCTGCTGCGCGACATTGATATATGTTGAAGTATAAACGGAATAAGCGAGCCCTTTAACATATGCAAAATCATCTGCTACATCAATATTATATGCATATGATGCTTTTCTCCACGTGGAATCCCCGCCGCTTATATTATTTGTTATCGTAACAGGAGTTGTATCTTTCCTGATATAAAATGCATTTGTAACTGTTGAAATATTATTTGCATAATCAGAAGCCCTAACAGATACATAAGAGTATGAACTTGGCAATGCGGTATATTGAGATTCCAGCAAATTAAAATCAGCACTATAAGAGTTACCATCGACTCCCGATGCATACTTATACCAATCAACAATCACACCGCCCGTGCCGGAAACAATTTTGTATTCTAAATCCTTAATTCGCGAATACCCATCCTCGTTGTAGTCAACATCATACAAAGTACCGCTTGACCTTATCCATGAATACTGGGCTCCGGTCTTATTGTTTGTAATAACCACCGGGCTTGTATCTTTTCTTACAAAGAATGCATCCGTAGAATAAGCTACGTTGTATGCCGTGTCAAATAGTCTTACAGAAACCCAGCTTGTTCCCGGAGGCAAAAGCTCCCATGTTGCAGTAGTAAGGCTCCAGTCTGTTGTATATTCTGCTTCGTTTATATTATCAACAACAGTTGTCCACGAGGATATCTTTGTTCCCGCAGCCCCGCTTGAAGTATAAACAATAGTTTCAAACTTCAACAGGGCAGATGGCCCGGCTGAGGCAAAGTTTACGTCATAAGCAGCATCATTTATTCTTCGCCATGTAGTATCCCCGTCCTGTAGATTGGTTATCGTTAATTCCGCAGATGATGATTTTTTAACGTAAAACACATAACTATTAGAAACCTTTGTATTATCAGCATTATCGACAACCTTAACCCAGACATAGTTGAATGTATTGTTCTCTAACGAACCAAAAACCACACCCCAGTTATCTTCATAAGTGCTTGAGCTTATATTAGTCTCAAAAGGTGTCCAGTCAAGCTGTAAGGCATAATCAGTTGAAGTGCCTAAATGTACTTTATACCAGATTGATTCTATATTAGAACCGCCTGTATCGGCAAAGTCTACATTAAATATATTTCCTGGATTGCTGGCATACCAACTGTCATCTCCTGTTTGATTATCGGTAATTGTGGGAAGTGTTATATCTTTTCTAAATATAAACACATCACTTTGAATGGTTTCATGTCCTGTCTGGTCATACACTTTCACAGATACATAGTTTAATCCCTGCTGCATCGCTGAAAAATTAACCCCCCAATTCTGAGTATATAAGTTGGCAGTCTGCCCTCCAAATATTTGAGTCCAGTTCTTTATCAGTGTACCGGACCTGTTCGCCGCAGAATAAACTATATAGTAGGCGCTTGTACACCCTGACAATGAATCAGCAAAGTCTACGTTAAAGATATTTCCGGGGTTTGAAGAAAACCACTGAGTATAAGCATCAGGTGTATATATAACGGTCGGGCCGAAAGTATCCTTCTTAACATAAAACGCATTATTCAGAGTATTGGTATTGCCAAGATTATCGGATGCCCTTACTGAAACATAGGAATACGATGTACTTAAAAGATTGAAGTGCTGTTCAGTTAGCGCAAAGTTATCTGTATATTCGGAAGCATTTACGTTGGAAGCATAAGTATACCAGTCAACAATTACTCCCTGCGTGCCGGAAACTATCTTGTATTGCAAATCATCCAGTAATGATTTGTTATCCAAGTAATCAATATTATAAAGAGTTCCGCTGGAAGTATGCCATACGAAATCTCCTGTCTGGTTATCTGTAATTGTCGGAGCCTCGGTATCTTTCTTTATGTAGAATACGTAGTTGCTGCGGGTTATCTCGTTCCCGGCCTTGTCCCGGGCTTTTACGAACACATAATTAGTCCCGCTTCTAAGCCCGTCAAAAGAGATTCCCCAGTTTGTAGTGTAATTTAAAGTATCAGTAGACACTATCTGAGTCCAATTGACCACGGGAGTACCGGCAATATAAGTCGATGAATAAACGCTGTAATAAGCAGTTGTAAACTGAGACAGAGCGTCAGCAAAATCTACGTTATATGTTGAGCTTGGATCCGTTGCATGCCAGGTATCATCATTCGACTGGTTGTCAGTTATTGTCGGCGCCTGAGTATCTTTCTTAATGTAGAAAACGTCGCGATAAGTCCCAACCTTGCCTAAATCATCATATGCCCTTACTGACACATAGTTTGTGCCCTGAAGCAGTGATGCAAAATCAACTGCCCAATTTGTTTCATAGTCACTGCCGCTAATGGCTGTTGCGATATTTGTCCAGTCTTTTACCAAAATACCGCTTTGATTCTGAGAATTCCAAATCTGATACTGACAATAATCCAGACCGCCCGTATCATGGAAATCAAGGTTATATGATCTCGAAGTTTTTATCCAGGTATTGTCTCCCCCGGACTCCGAGTTGGTAATATTCGGGGACGAGGTGTCTTTTTTAACATAAAACGCATCGGTTATCACATTTGATGAACCCGCATTATCATAAGCCCGGACAGAAATATAATTTGTGCCTTCTTTTGCGGTGAAAAAGTCTATTCCCCAGTCAGAAGAATAAGAATCCTGATTAAGATACGAGAATATTTCCGTCCAGGGTTTTATCTGTGTTCCTGTCTGGCCCTGTGCAGAATAAATCGTATACTCAGCATTATCCAGATGAGATCCTCCCATATCCACAAAATTAACATCAAAAATATCTCCGGGATCTGACGTATACCACGTATCATCCCCGGTCTGGTCGTTGTCTATATAAGGCACATCCGAATCTTTCCATATATGGAACGCATCAATAACGGTTGCTGACGAACCTGCATAGTTATACACCCGTACAGAAACATAATTTGCCGTTCCCGGATCAAGGGAGTACCAGTCAACCTGCCAGTCGGTAGTATAAGATGATTGATTTAAATTATCAAAGATATTAGACCAGCCTATAATCTGTGTTCCACATAAGTTGTTTTCACTATACACACAATACTGTGCGTTATCGAGATTAGAATCACCGCTTGAGATAAAATCAATGTTATAGGCAGTATCAGTTGATGATAAGGTGCGCCAAGTATCTTCACCTGAAACATTATTGGTGATAGTAATTGTAGTGGTATCCTTTAAAATGTAGAAAGCATTTGCATAAGTTGAAGTATTTCCCGCCAAATCAGCAACAATAACTGTAACATAATTTGTTGCCCCGGGCAGGAGGTTAAAATGAGCATCCTCTATCTGCCAGTCGGTCGTATAGCTAAACCCGGCATCAGTCAAAAATGTATATGAATCAATTATCACTCCGTTTGTGGATGAGACTATCCTGTATTGCACGTAATCAATCCCGGAACCGCTTACCGCATCGTTGAAATCAACATTATATGTTCCATTATTTGATTTTCTCCAGGTGGTGTCTCCTCCGGCTTCCCCGTTTGTAATAGCCGGGGCTGTCGTATCTTTTCTTACAAAGAAAGCATCCTCAACTTTTGTATTATGGCCATCTTCATCATACACCCAGACAGATACATAGTTAGTTCCCTCAACACACGTCGAAAAATCTATCTGCCAGTCAGCCGTGTATTCCGGCTGTCCGATACCTGCCTGTTCCTCTTTCCAATCCTGATAAACTACCCCTGTCTCATTTTCGGCAGAGCATATCTTTGTCAAAAACTTATCTATTCCGTGATCCACGCTATTACTTGCAAAATCCACATCATACTCTGTGCCGGATGAATTTCTCCAAGTGGTATCTCCGCCTATTAAAGCCGAAGCGATTGTTATGGTTGGTACCGGCGTGGTCTTAAATACTTTAAAAGCATCGGTTGTAATCTTCACATTCCCTGCATAATCATAAACCCTCACGCTGAACCAGTTTGTTGTTGGTGCCTGTAGAGTTGCCCCGAAATCTATTGACCAGTCATCATTGAAAGTTGCAACGTTTGTGGAGGTGAAGATATTCGTCCAGCCTTTAAGCTGGCTTCCTGACATATCAGGCGAGGTATAAATGGTATATTGGGCATAATTCAGGTTTGAGTTTCCTGTATCCGAGAAATCAACATTGATATCATTTCCGGTATATCCCGAGTATGGGCCGTAATAATCGTCATTAACAGTGATTTGCGGAGGCGCGGTGTCTTTCTTTACGTAAAACGCATCAACAACCGTATTGGTTGAATTAAGATTATCCCAGGCTCTTATTGATACATAATTAGTTGCTCCGTGTTTGAGATCTGCAAACAAGACCTGCCAGTCCGCGGTGTAACTGGAAACATTTGTGGAAGCAAATATATCTGTCCAGCCTATAACCTCATTGCCGCCCTGGCTTGGAGCATCACCAACGTAGTATTGCGCCGAATGCAGAAGGCTCCCTGAATCCTGAAAATCAACATTGTAAGTCTGCGACGACCTCCTCCATGTGTTGTCTCCAATGGAAGTATATCCTGTTATCTTAGGTGCTGAGGTATCTTTCAATACCTTAAATGCGTTTGTCACTGTCTTGGTATTCGCTGCTAAATCATACGCTTTAACGGTAATATAGTTTGTAGCCTCATCACGCAGCGAATCAAAATCAGGGCTCCAATCCGTTTCATACTGTGAATGAGTATAAACATCCGAAACAGAGCCCGAAGCCACGATAACACTGTTTACATAAGATATCCAGGTAGGCGTACTTAATTTACTTCCGTAATCATAGAAATTTACATCGTAGTTCTGGGATGATTTTAGCCAGACGTTTTCATAACCTGCTGATACGTTTTCCACAATCTGAGGCAAGGTTGTATCTTTCTTTATGAAGAAGGCATCCGTAAGGGCTGTTGAAGTGTTGCCCGCAACGTCGTATATCTCTATGGATATATAGTTCGTCGCACCATCTTTCAGCGCACTGAAATTCACAGGCCAGTTAGTTGTATAAGACGTTCCTGTAACACCGGGTATGGAAGTGAAACCAATGACAGTTGTACCGTCAGCAACTGCTTTATATTTGGCGCTTTTTAGCTTAGAACCCGCATCAGCAAAATCTACGTTGTAGTTTCGTGAAGATTTTCTCCATACCATATCTCCGCCCAATTCTCCGTTGGTATATGAAGGGGCGGTTGTGTCTTTCTTAACATAAAATGCATTGGAAACCGTAGTTGTATTTCCTGCAACGTCATATATCTCTATTGTTATGTAGTTTGTTGCGCTGTCTTTTAATGACCCAAAATCAATATTCCAGTTAGAAGTGAAAGAATTTCCTGATACATCTGGAATGCTTGTCAAAGCAACATAAGTCGTTCCATCGGCCAATGCTTTATACTTTGCACCAGACAACCTGGAGCTGTAATCATAAAAATCAACGTTGTACGTTCTTGAACTCAAGTTATTGCGCCACGTATTATCGCCGCTGGATTCAGAGTTTACATATGAAGGAACTGTTGTGTCTTTTAGAATATAGAAAAGGTTATCGGACTGTGTGTAATTGCCCGTCTCATCATATACCCTGACCGAAACATAGTTAGTCGTATCTTCTCTTAGAGCAGAGAAATTAACCGACCAATCTTCGCTGTATGATGTTATGCCGGGCGATGAGAAAATCACCGACCAGTCTATAAGAGTCCCGCCGGTTGATGATGTCACCTTATAATGAGCAGTTGAAAGGTATGATTTGTAGTCTTCAAAATCTACATTATAGTAAATGCTCTCTTTCCTCCAATTGCTGTCTCCGACGACATTAGAAATAATAGACGGACCGGCAGTATCTTTTAACACATAGAAAACATCTGCTTCTATATTAGTAGAACCGGCAACGTCATACACCTGAACTGATATATAGTTCTTACCCGATTCCATCTGATTAAATACTGCATTTGGCAGCTGCCAGTTCGTGTCATATGTATTAGCTGATATATTTATTACAGCATCAATCCAGTCACTAATTAAAGTACCCGTATAATTAGGGCCTGTTGTCACTTTAACCTGGAATTTATCTAAGTATGATCCTCCTGTATCGGCAAAGTCTATGTTATAATACCCGGAATTAGAAGAACGCCATGTATCATCCCCTGTCTGCCCACTTGAATCAATATTAGGAGGGGTCGTATCTTTTTTGATATAGAATATATCCGGTTCTTCATAAGAATTTCCTGCATTATCATCAACCTGTACGGATACGTAGTTAATGCCTTCTTTTACATTAGCCCATGCAACTGACCAGTCTTGCGTATAATTAGTTACATTGGTCGATTGGAATATATAAGTCCAGTCAACAAGAGTTCCATAAATAGGAGAGATTACCTTATACTGCCCGTCTTTCAAGGTGCTTGTCAAATCCTGGAAATCAACATTGTAAGCTCTGGGACTCCTTCTCCATGTATCGTCGCCGCCGGATTCATTATTTATTACTGAAGGGAGAACCATATCCTTCTTAATATAGAATGCAAAACCATAAGTAGTAGTATTACCTGCAAGGTCAGTGCTTCTAACATGAACATTATTAGTTCCTTCAATCAAGTTCGAGAAATTTACCTGCCAGTTTGTTGTATGACTATATCCTGAGACTCCGCTAATGTTCGTCCAATTAATCCTGACACCTCCTGTTGATGTTAAAACCCTGTATTGTGCATTAGACAAGCCGCTACCGGTGCCTGCATCTGCAAAATCCACGTTATAACTTGTTCCGTATTCATTGCGCCATGTATCATCTCCGCCCTGGCTGTCAGCAACGCTTGGTGTGGTTGTATCCTTCAAAACAAAGAAAACGTCATTCTGGGTTGTCTGGTTAAATGCTTTATCACGGACCTTTACCGATATATAGTTAGTACCTTCCCTTAACAAACTGAAATTAAGAGACCAATCTGTCGTATACTCGCTTTGGCCGGAACCTGCAAATATCGGGGTCCAGTTTATCAGTGTATTTCCCGTCTGGTTCATGCCAGTACACACTTTGTACTGTGCATCATAAAGAAGTGAGTCATCATCCGAAAAATCCACGTTGTAGAGGGTCCCCGGCTGCCTTCTCCAGCTGGTGTCCCCGCCTGAAATATTGTTTGTTATTGTAGGAGCTGTTGTATCCTTCTTTATATAAAATACATCGGTTGAAGTAGAGGAATGGCCTGCATAATCAAATACTCTCACTGAAACATAATTTATGCTTGAAACGAGTAAATTAAACGCCACTGCCCATTCAGCATCATACTCTTCTTGATCAAGGTCATCAAAAATATTTGTCCAAGCAATAACCTGGTTACCCTGCATTCCCGTTGAATCATACACACAATACTGCGCCTGGTCAAGATAAGATGCAGTATCTTTAAAATCAACATTGTATATTGCACCCGGGTTAGTTGTCCGCCATATGTCATCCCCCGAAGTTCCTACGGTAATACTCGGAGAAGTTGTATCCTTTTGAATATAAAATGCATTTGTAAGGGTTGTAGTTGACGCAGCATTGTCCGTGCCTCTTACATCAACATAGTTAATCCCCTCATGCAAACTGTTAAATTCACTGATTGTGAAATTCTGTGTATATGAGGCAACACTAGTTGAGTTGAATATATTTGTCCAATTAATTATAACCCCGCCTGTTGACGATTTGACCCTGTACTGGCCCGCATTAAGCAAAGATAAGTTATCTTCAAAAGTTATGTTATAAGTTGTTCCTGAGGTTAATCTCCAAGTGTTATCGCCTATGACGTTGTTGGTTAAGGTCGGAGCTGTTGTATCTTTTAAAACATAGAAAACACTTTCTTCAATACTGTTTTTACCGGCTGTGTCATATACCCTAACAGAGATATAACTTGTACCTGGCTGCATTAAATCCCATGTTTCGTTTTTCAGGCTCCAGGGAGTGCTGTAAATTGCTTCATTTATACCAGAAACCACTGTCCTCCAGTTATCAATTAACGTACCCGTCCCGGAAGGCCCCGTTGTTACTTTTGTCTGGAAATAATCCAGCTCAGCAGATCCCCCTGATTCAAATGAAACGTTATATACTCCATTATTTGCATTTCTCCATTGATTGTCCCCGCTTTGTTCATTAACCACTATCGGGCCATCAGTACTCTTTTTAACATAGAACACATAAGAATCGGAAGTTGTGATATGGCCGGCATTATCCTGGACTCTTACCCAGATATAGTTATAACTTGAAATTAAAGTATTAAAATTTACTTCCCAGTCCGTTGTATACACGCTTTGATCTAAATTTGCAAATATCTCCGTCCAGTCAAGAACAACGCTTGTCCCTGTCCATGTACCGCTATATACTTTATACCATGCAGTATCAAGAAGGCTCCTTGCATCAGCAAAATCCACGTTATAAGCTGTTCCACTGGAGGCTTCCCATCCATGAGCGCTTTCGTCCTGATTGTCTGTATAGCCGGGAGAAGTTGTATCCTTTAAGATATAAAACGCATTTGATACAGTTGTTGTATTTGCATTATTATCGTAAACTCTGACAGAAACATAATTCGTTACGCTTTCCTTTAAGTCATCGAAACTAACCGTCCAGTCCTCGTTATAATCCTGCGAATCAGTCGAGATGAATATGTATTCCCATGTTTTTACATCACCTGTAACGCTTAGAGAAGAAGAAGACACGCAATACTGCGCATCATCAAGTAATGAATGCATATCCTCAAAATCCACATTATATGTATTTCCTGCGGATGTCTGCCACTGGCTGTCTCCTCCTGATTCATAATTTGTAACAGTCGGAGATACTGTATCCTTCTTCACATAAAAAGCATCTTCGCTGATCTCTGAGTTCTGTGCATTGTCATATACTCTTACAGTCACATAATTATAACCTGAAACAAAAGATGAAAACTGGACACTCCAATCATCAGTATAAAGTGATTCGTTAATTCCTGAATCGATTGTCTGCCAGTCAAGGACCTGCGTACCTGCCTGCCTGCCTGCTGCTGAATAGACAGTATATTGAGCGTAATTTAAAAGTGATAAGTTATCCTGAAAATCTATGTCAAAAACATTGCCGGGATCATTGCTTAACCAATTTTCATTTGATGATGTTGTTCCTATGGAGGGGATTTCCGTATCCTTCTTTACATAGAAATTATAGCTGCTTGCTTCATCTGAATTCCCTGCGTTATCAATGGCCTTGAGCCATATATAATTTGTCCCTCCGTTCTGCAAACCTCCGAATATCCCCGCAGTCAAAGGCCAATCGGTTACATAGCTATCCGAATTTATATTGGTTATGCAATCCGTCCAGTCAAGAACAGTACTTGTACCGGCTTCATCAGAAGTTGCCTTCACCTGAACTTTATTGACCTGGCTGCCGCCCGAATCAGTAAAATCAACATTGTAAGTTGCGCCAACCGCTTTCTGCCAATCGGAATCACCGGTCTCATTATCCACTATTGTTGGAGGGATATTGTCAGATCTGTCAAATGCAAAAGCAAAAGGTTTCCATGCGTTGTTGTCTGAACCGTCCGGCCAGTCCGGAACAGGGTCAACATGTTCAGGAAGTGAGGCCTGCCACTCTGTTCCAGTCCATAATCTTGTTCTTAAATCAGCATCGTCACCTAATCCGATCAGCATTATCTTCTCAGTATCGGGATCGCTCCACATCTCAATATCTGACATATCATCATCCCATTGCAAATCATTCATTTCAGTTAAATTATTAAGTATATCCGGTTCCCAAGCATTTGTTTCGTCCCATGTGGCATATGCAAAAAACCTGTCAGTATCTCCGTTAGTATAAGTCAAGTAAAGCTTACTGTTAGAATCCCAAGCCATATCAAAACGCCTGGTTCCTTCATGTCCGCATGTCGCATCTTCTTCGTAATCCTGCCAGCCATTGTTCCAAATTTCAACGTTTATATCATTCTGTCCGCATAAAGTTGCAAGGCCTATTTTATTTGAACTCCTGTCAGGCGTTAATCTTACCCAATAAAAATCTGCTCCCGTCCCTATGTAGGGAACACTTAAAGGGCCTTCCCAGGAATTAGATGTAGAGAAGTACATTTCATACATCAATGTATTCGGCTCTTCGGTCCAAACAACTATATATTTTCCGGAGTTTGTCTCCCAGGCAGCATCGCAGTTTTGCGTAGGAACGTCTTCGGTTAAAATTGTATGTAAACGCTCGGCACTAAAACTTGAACCGTTCCAGGTTTCTGTCATCACATCATTATTTACCGTTTTTACAAGGAAATTGATATCATCGCTATTTGGTTTTGCAAGCCCCCTTATCCAATGAATTTGAGCAGAATATGAAACATCCAAATTGCTAATTGCCCCCCATGAGCTGCCATTCCATACCCTATATCCTAATTCGTTTGCTGTATAAGGGCGCGCAAAAACAACTACACAATCACCGGTAGACTCCTCGTAAGTTATATCAAAGGATTGATAATCAGTAATTGCTGTTTGCGTGCTCCACTCCTGGCTCCATGATGACCCATTCCATCTCAATACATACAAAGTATAGTCTCCGCCTGATGAGTTATAATTAATTACTCCCAGCATTTTTTCATCCCTGAATTTCGGACAACTACGGATCCTGGACCATCTCATTTCACCTGTATAACTTCCGTCTGTTATCTCAGTCTCGCCACCCCATGTGCCGTTAACGTATGTTTTATAATACGGATTGGCATCATTGTCTTTGCCATAAATCAGCATTCCACCCCGTGAACCGGGCTGGCCCGGGGCTGAGCTTGCAGTTGAGCTTACGCTTGAGTAGTTACCCGCTTCATCATAGACCTTCATGGCAAACCAGTATGTCTTTGTATAATCAAAATCAGTCAGTGTCTTATCTTCATTTTGGCCGCTGGAAAGAGGAACCCACGACTGAGTGTAAGTGGATATACTCGGCTGGTCAAACTCAGCTGAACTAAATGAGAATGAAGCATATTTTACCAGGTATCCTGACGCGGTGCCTGTACTGCCGTTATCTCCTACAGAGGTCCATTCCAAATCTATATAACCCTGATAGGCGCCCACGGAAGCAGCAAGGTCTGTAACAGCGTTAGGAGCAGTAATGTCCGGGCCTGCAGTGGTGCTGGTTGAATTTGAAATACCACTCCAGTTGCTTGCCTTATCCCGTATTTTTATCCAGAAATAGTATGTTGTTGATGAGACCAATCCCGTAATTGTTCTATGTTCCCTGCTTCCGGTTGTTGTTGTGGTTGGGATTTGTATGAAGTAATCAGCAGTATCCCAGGAGTCAAGGCTGTCAGGAGTATATCTTATTTCGTATAAACCGCTTTCTGCGATATTATTGATATTGTCATCATCCCCCGTAAATGTCCAATTAAGCTCGATATTTCCTTCTGTACCTGAAGCGCTTGCCAAATCTGTGATTGCACTCGGCGCAATTGTATCTTTCTTTACGTAGAAGGCATTTTTTACATAATCCGTTGAACCTGCATTGTCATATACTCTGACTGAAACATAATTGAAGCTTGTGGTTAATATATCAAAATGAGAGTTTTCAATTGCAAGCTGCTGAGTATAGGAATTTGCGTTAATGGATCCCGTGTAGTCATACCAGTCAACCATAACACCGTCAGTTCCCGTAACAATTTTGTATTCAGCATGGCCCAATAGACTGCTTCCTGTATCTTTGTAAGTTATATCGTAAGTATAAGAGTTCGAATTTATCCATGTATCATCGCCGCTTTGTGCATCAGTAAGTACAGGCGGGGCTGTATCTTTCTTTATGTAAAACGCATCAATTGCAGATACTGTTCTTTCCGCATCATCAATGCATCTAACCGAAACATAGTTATATCCTGCCTGCAGCGAGCTAAACTGAACCGACCAGTCGGTTGTGTAACTTGCAGTCGGAGTGCTTGTTGTTATGTCTGTCCACGGTATAAGTTCAGTACCAGCCTGGTTCTGAAGGGTATTAACCGAATACTGGATTGCTATTAACTGCGCGCCGCCTGTTACGGAAAACTCCACGTCATACTCTTTCCCGCTTGAAGTCTGCCATTCGGCGTCCCCTCCATCTTCGTTATTGGTAATAACCGGAGAGGTTATATTTATCGTAAAAGACCTTGCGGCAGTATAAGTTGTATAGTTATCAGCAACATCTTTTGCCCTTACTTTCCACCAGTAAGTATCTTCGTTAAGCAATGCGGTTGCCTGGGATACGGAAACCGAGGAACTAAACTCCACCGCGCCAAAATCATTTGAAGTTGAAACCAGCACTTCATAAACATCAAGGCCGGAAGTGTTTTCTATAACGTCGCCCCAATCTAATGTTACGGTTGTATCATATACAAATCCCTGGTCATCCGGAGAAAGCAAAGTAACAGCCGTCGGGGCTGTTGAATCGACTTTTATTGTGAAAATACTGGATTGTACAAAATTGCCTGCCAGATCATTCATTAAAAACCTTACTTTGTTCTGTGTCTCAGACTCTATTAAAGGAACGCTTGATGCGGTAATAATCTGAGTAGCCTGAGTGCCATTTGAGCCGGATGTTGTTGTAACTGTAGTAGATGCTTCAATCGTCCATGAGGAAGCGGTATTTGTAGAATATTTTATGCATCCTGAATTATAATTTGCCGCGATTTCCTCGGCACTTAAAGCGCGATTTAGTATTCTAACTTCATCAATCTGGCCCTCCCATGTCGTTGCATATGGGTCGCTTAAAATTCCAATAAATAGCTTTGAATCATAATCTGGTATGGAAGAATATGCACTGTTTTCGGAAACATCCAATTCCCCGTCATAATAAAATTTTTTGTGACCCGTAACTGCGTTTCCATCAAAAGTAACGGCAATGTAATGCCATTCATTCGGAGGCAAAGCAATAGTTCCTTCATGTCTTTCCTCCCCTATGTCGAAATGAATATGCCTGTCTTCATATAAAAACAGAGAATAACATCTTTTACCACCTGGATTTGCAGCAGAACTATCACGCTTTGACACTATACCTCTTGGACTTGTATCATTGCCCACATCTCTTAGCCACAGCTCTATTGTCATAGCTGTCATACCGGCAAGGCTTGGATGGTGCTCTGTTTCGATCCAGTTGTTTGAACCATCAAAAGTGGCCGCATCTTCATTTCCGCCGGCAGATTTCCATGTTTCCATATTTGACCAGGTAAACGCGCTATTTGAAGCCGTTGACATGGTATGATTATAACTTGAGTCATCATCAATATTACCGTTAAGATGCATCAGTAAAACTGTATTGGTTGAAGCGGAAAATTCAGAGCTTCCTATCCTAAGCCCGCTTTGAGAATCCTGAACCTGTATTCTTGCATCGGGGCTTGCATCGTCGTTCCAGTTTGATTCAGCCACCCAGCTTGAATTCGTCCTCTGGCTTTCAAAAGTACCGAATGACGGAGAATTCTCATCGCGCCTTACATAAAATGCATCTACCCATGTAGAAGTATTGCCTGCAAGGTCTGATATTCTAATTGTTACGTATGAAGTCCCTGCAGACAAAAGGTCCCAGGTTGCATCATGCAGCTGCCAGTTTTCTGTATATGTATCAACATTTGACGTAAATACCACTCTCCAGTCGTCCTTCATAGCGCCGCTTTGATTCGGCAATGTATATACTTTTGTCTTCAACTGGTTTATCTGAGAAAATCTTACATAGTCGAAATCAATATCATATTTTCCATTGTTGGATATTCGCCAGGTATTATCGCCTGACTGGTTATTTATAATATTTGGCACAGTAGAGTCTTTCTTGATATAAAAAACATCTTCTGCCTGAGCTGTATTACCTGCATTATCATATACTCTAACCGTTACATAGTTTGAAGTCCCTTCCCGCAGGTTATTGTCTACCGCCCAGTCCGTATCATAAGTAGTTGAACTTATGTTGGACTCTACGGTTGTCCAGTCCCTGAGCATTGTACCTTCCATCCCTGTGGAATCGTAAATTGTGTACTGGAATAGTGAAAGCAGGGAATTTCCTGTATCTTCAAAATTAACGTTATACGTTAAACCTCCCTCGCTTACCCACGGGTCGGAGGTTTCATCATGGTCATCTGAAATAGTCGGAGATGTTGTATCTTTCTTTACGTAAAATGTATCTTCTTCGATCGTACTTTGACCTGCCATATTCACAACTTCAACAGAAACATAGTTTGTCCCTTCTTTAAGATTATCAAAATCAACCTCCCAGTTTGTTTCATATTCGGATGCATTAAGCTCCGTGAATATGGGAGTCCATCCTAAAACCTGAGTACCGGACCTGCCTGTCTGGGTATAAACCGTATAAGATGCCGAACTCAATAGCGATATATAATCATAGAAATTAACGTTGTACACAGTGCCGCCTGCATTTCTCCATGTATCATCGCCGGGCTGTCCGGTCGAATCAATTGAGGCACCCGTAGTATCCTTCATAATATAGAATGCATCAGTTATTGTATCAACATTACCCGCAGCATCATATACCCTTACCGAAACATCATTCTGTCCGGTTATCATACTGTCCCAATTATCATCTACTGTCCAGTCAGTCGTATATGTGTCTGAAGATATATTGGAAAGGAATGTATACCAAGGCACAAGGACCTGGTCGCCCGAATCTTCAATCTGATACTGTGCGTATGACAATAAGGAATTTCCTGAATCAGCAAAATCTACATTATAGGTTGTTCCGGGCACGCTCACCCATGTTGCATCGCCGAACTGCAGGTCAGTTATGGTTGGATTGGTGGTATCTTTGCGTACATAAAAAACATCTTGCAGCTCTTTTTCGTTACTTGCCGCATCTATTGCTTTCACTGAAACATGGCTCTCTCCTTCAGGCAAAGCATTCCAATGGGCAGCAAGCAATGTCATAGGCGTGTTATAGGATGCAGAGCTTATTCCGCTTTCAAAAGAATACCAGTTAATAATTACATTCTGCTGGCCCGTAGACAAACATATTTTATACTGCAAAGTTTCAAGGTTAGACCATCCTGTATCATTAAAACTGATATTGTATGATTCGCTGTTTGTATTTATCCATGTATCATCTCCAAGCTGGCTGTCATAAATGTTTGGCGCTATATTGTCTTTATAAACGTGGAAAACATCATTAGTTGTAGTACAGTTTAAAAGGTTATCAAACACACGCACCGAAATGTAGTTGCTCGTTCCGTTCTGACAGGCGGAGAAATCAATCTGCCAGTCCGTTGTATAGCTGGATGCATTTATGCCTGAAGCAATATAGGTCCAGGCCTTACGCGGAGTGCCCTGGCGGTTTTCTTCGCTGTAAATGCAGTACTGGATATTGTTAAGCAGGGATTTATTATCAGTAAAATCAACATTGTAAGCTGTTCCTGCTGCGTTCCTCCATGTGTTATCCCCTCCGGCTATATTGTTTGTGACTGCAGGGGTTTCCGTATCTTTCTTGACGTAAAACGCGTTGGTCTGTGTCGTTATGTTTCCTGCAGTGTCGGATGCACGTATGGTAACGTAATTTGTACCGCATACAAGGTTATCGAAATCAACCTGCCAGTCAGCGGTGTATTCATTGTTATTAACGTCAGTCTGGATGGTTGTCCAGCCAATAACTCCGCTTACCTGATAGGCAAATCCCAAAAGCATGCTGCCGTAATCCTCGAAATCAACGTCATAATATGTGCCGCTGGTTTTCTTCCATGTATCATCACCACTGAAATTAACGCTGATAGTTGGCCCGGTTGTGTCTTTTCTTACGTAGAAAACGTCATAATCAATATCAGAAACATTGCCTGCATTGTCATATGCCCGCACCGAAATATAGTTTGTTGTTTCATTAAGGAGCGCATTCCATACAGATGTTGGCAGTTGCCATGGAGTTTCAACAGAAGAAACATCCAAACCTGACTGAACATTAGTCCAGGCACATAACCATCCGGCTCCTCCTGATGCAGAAGCAGCCCGTACCTGATAAGATTGGATGTTACTTCCATTATCGTCATAGAAACGCACGTCATAAGTTGCAGAATTATCGTTTTGCCACGGGTTTACATCAGCCTGATTATCGTAAACGTAAGGAATTGCTGTATCTTTCTTTATGTAAAATGCATTTGTAGTTGTTTCTGTATTGCCGGCAACGTCAAAACCTCTTACTGAAACATAACTGAAAGAGGTGGCAAGCATATTGAAATGTGACGTATCAATGGAAAAATCATCGGTATAAACAGCTGTATTTATTCCCGAATCATACGTGTACCAGTCGACAATCACCCCGCCTGTGCCCGAAACTATTTTGTACTGGACATACGACATGGAAGAGACATGGTCCTGGTAGTTTATATCATAAGTGCCGTTATTCGTCTTCCTCCATGCAGTATCCCCTGACACACCGTTTGTTATGCTAGGAGCATCCGTATCTTTTAAAATATAAAACACATCTTCGGATAAAGAAGAGTTGCTGCCGTCATCCCATAAACGTATTGATATATAGTTTCTTCCCTGTACCAGTGCATCCCATGTGCTCTGGTCTATGCTCCAGTTTGTTGTATACTCATCAACATCAGGTATGAAGTTTTCAACAGTCACCCAAGAAGAAACCCTAACACCCTGCCTGCCTGGATGCGTAAATGCGCAAATTTCAAAGTAATCTAAAAGATTTGTCCCTCCTGAAGAGGAGAAGTCCACATTGTACAAACCATTATTTACAACCCTCCAGGTATCATCACCCGGCTGATTGTCTTTAATAATCGGGGCTGCTGATTTTTCAATGCGGAAAACATCAACCGCAACATCCGATGAACCTGACAAGTCATACACCCTGACAGATACGTAATTCTGTCCGGGATAGCATGCGCCGAAATCAACTCCCCAGTTCTGCTGATAATAAGTCGTGCCCGGATTTAAAACAATCTGGGTCCACTCTTTCCTCATCGAGCCGCCCATGCCGGCGTCCGAGTAAATGATATATTCCGCTTTTTGGAGTTTTATATTGTCAAAGAAATCAACATCAAAAATCGCACCCGGGTCATTGCTATAAGGGCCATTATCGTATGCCTGGTTGTTGGTTATTGTGGGCTCTGTTACATCTTTCAGCACATAAAATACGTCATTCTTTAACACATAGTTATTGCCTGCATAATCGTACACCCTCACAGAAATATAGTTTGTGCCATTTTGCTGCAGGGAGTTAAAATTAACTTCCCAGTCCTCGGTATATTCATTTCCCATAAACGTATCTGTATCAAATATTACCGTCCAGTCTATCTTTCTGCTGCCTGACCGATTGGGCTGTGTCCATGCCGTATACTCTGCTTTCAAAAGGCCGCTTGCCGTATCTTTAAAATTAACGTTATAAACCGTGCCCGCGCTGTTTCTCCAGTTATTATCCCCTGTCTGGTTATCAGTGATAGATGCGGGAGTGGTATCCTTTAAAACGTAAAATACGTCCTGCTTCTCATAAGAATTACCCGCATTGTCATAAACGCGGGCAGAGATATAGTTCGTAGAATACTCAACAAGATAACTTAAATCAACGCCCCAGTTCTGTGAATACGTAGTGACATTCGTTGATGTAAATATGCTTGACCATCCCTTAAGCTGACTGCCAGATTTACCGGGCCCTGAATAAACCGAATACTGGGCGTAATCAAGAAGCGATAAAGTATCTCCGAAATCCACGTTATAAGTTGCTCCGGGCGCAGTCTGCCATTCATCATCCCCGCTTTGCCCGGAATTGTTAATTGTAGGAGAAACTGTATCTTTCAAGATATAAAAAGCATTGCTCAAACTTGCCGAAGAGCCTGCTACGTCAAACACTCTTACTGAAACGTATGAATAGGAAGTAGCAAGCAGGTTAAAATGACCGTTTGTTATCGAAAAAGCCGTATTATAGTAATCTGCAGCTATACCCGAAGCATACGTATACCAGTCCGCTATCACACCGCCTGTCCCGCTTACTATCTTGTACTGTGCATAATCAAGCTGACTGCCTCCCGTATCATTGTATTCAATACTGTAGGAACCATTATTCACGCTTCTCCATGTATTATCGCCTGAGACGTTGTTTGTGATTGCTGGTGCTGTTGTATCTTTCTTCACGTAGAAAACATCGTTTAAGGAATTGGAGTTTCCCGCATTATCGCTGCATCTTACGGAAACATAATTCGTTCCCTGGGTTAACGATGAAAAAGTAACATCCCAGTCAAGTGAATGCTCAGCAACGGATTGTCCCGAGATAATATAAGTCCAGTCAATCAGCGTTGTTCCTGTCTGCCCTGCGCCTGTGGTTACCTTATACTCGGCATCTGCAAGCAAGGAACCGGTTAAATCCCTGAAATCAACATTATACCCGCCGGGCTTTGCCGTTTTTCTCCATGTATCATCGCCAATCTGTCCATCCGCGATTTCCGGAGCCTCGTCATCTTTTCTAACATGGAACACGTAATCTGTTGTAGTTGATGAACCTGCCATATCAAAAACCCGCACTGAAATATAGTTAGTGCCGTTTTCGCATAAGTCAAAAGAAACCTGCCACGGAGTTGTATAACTTGCCTGATTGTATCCTGAACTTACAATATTTGTCCAGACAGTTAATGCACTGGGAGGACTAGTAGAAGAATAAATTCTGTACTGGATATAGTCAATATAAGAGTAATTGTCTTCAAATGTTACATTGTAGGATGTGCCTGGCGCGCTTCTCCACGTATCATCGCCGCCCTGTACGTCTGTAACAACAGGAGGAGCTGTGTCTTTCCTTATGTAGAAGACATTGGTTGCCACGCTTGATGACCCTGCAATATCCCAGGCTCTCACAGTTACGTAAGAATACGATGCCGGAAGGACATCAAACTGTGCATTGGTCATAGAGAAATTATCTGTATAGCTGATTGAATCTATGTTTTGAGCATAAGTGTACCAATCAATAAACAATCCGCCTGTTGCAGATAAAACACGATACTCTACATAATCAAGCTGTGATTCGTTATCACTATAATCGATATTAAACACTCCCGAATTTATCCTGTACCAGTTTGTATCCCCGCCCTGCAAATCAGAAATAACAGGAGGAACTGTATCTTTTATTACGTAAAAGGCATTATCCAACGTTTCGAAATTCCCAACACTGTCATAAACGCGTATATCAACGTAGTTTGTCGGGCCATTTAACATAGCGTTAAAAACAGACTGGGGCAGCTGCCACGTAGTATCATAGTAAGTAGCCCCGATACTCAAAGCAACGTTTGTCCAGGAAATAAGGTCAGCTCCTCCGGTAGATGCTTTAACCTGGAAATAATCCAGACCCGAATCATCCTCAAAGAATACGCTGTATGAACCGTTATTTGTAACCCTCCATGTATCATCTCCTGACTGTTGGTTGGAAATTGTCGGAGTGGATACATCTATCTGGAAAGTGCGGGTTGCAGAGTAAACAGAGTAATTACCGGCAACGTCTTTGGCTCTTACCCGCCAGAAATAACTGCCTCCGGATAAAGAATTTGTGACCGAGGCATTTGCCGTTTCGGAAGAGTAACTAACAAGGCCGAAGTTATCCGAGGTAGAAACTTCAAGTGTATATGTATCAACTCCGGAGGTTAAATCAGAAGATGTGCCCCAGCTAAAATCTACAGATGCAACGGTGGCTTCATAATTGTCAACCGGCAGTGTCAATGAAACCTGATCAGGAGAAGTTGTATCAATTTTTACTGTATAAACACCGGATTCTGTCTCGTTTCCGGACATGTCCTTAACAAGGAACTTAACCTGGCTCTGATTGGAAGATTCTTTTAGAGGTACTCCCGTTGCGGTGGATATTTGAATATCGGTTGTTCCGTTCTGCCCGGATGCTGCAATAATGTCAGAAGACTCGGTCCATGAGGAGCCTCCGTTTTCCGAATACCTTATCTTCACTCCTGATTCGTAATTCGAAGCAATCTGCGCTGCGCTGAGCACCCCGCTGGTTATGCGCACCTCATCGATAATGCCGTCAAAATAACCCGGGTAATTTCCAACACCTATGCGAAGATCCATGGGATCTTTATCCGCCGCACCTGGTTGAGACTGCGGAGTTCCGACTTCCTGGCCGTTTATATATGTCCTTACAGTGGTTCCTTTTACTCCTACAATGTAATACCATTCACCTATCTCGGGTGTCCATGGATAATCAGGACTGACATAACTATTGTTATTGAACACAAAGAACCTAAGTACATTGGTGCTCATCTTATAGAGAGCCCACCTTCTATTTGTACCATCATCTATAGAAGCAATAACCAGGTGTCCTGAAACAGAATCAAATTTCACCCAGGCTTCAACTGTAAAATAATCAAGGTCAAGGCTTGAATCCTGCCCGCAGTTCACGTATTGTCCTCCATTAAATTCAAGAGCGTATGTTGAATCATCGATAGGAGCAACATCCGTAGACCAGGATGCGCTGTTATACGTTGCATCGTTATTATAATCGGATTCATCCTGGGGAAGGCCGGACCCATCGTCCAAATGAAGGAGCATCCTGGTGTTCTCCCCCAAAGAAAGCTCGTTTCTTGATGTCCTTAAACCTGAAAGCGAATCCTGGACCTGAACTCTTACGTCAGGAGCAGCATCATCGTTCCACTCGGTCTGGTTTATCCATGTTGAATCCTGTTTCTTTGATGCAAAGTTTCCTACAATTGTCGGGCTGGATGTATCTATGATAAAACTGCGCGTACTTGACCAGCTGGAGTAGTTGCCTGCATTGTCCTTTGCCCTTACTTTCCAGTAATACCTGCCGTCACTTGTAAAAGTATTGTTTGACTGCGATTCAGACGGGCTGGCACTGAAATCAACAGAACCGAAATTAATATCGTCGTCTGCCTCTATTTCATAGTTGGACAACCCGCTCATGGTTTCGTTTGCATCTGACCAATCAAAAGAGACGTCTTTGTTATTGGTAGCCAGATTCTCATCAGGAATAAGAAGGTTTTGTGTGCTCGGATTGGTTGTATCCTTTTTAATATAAAACGCATCAACCAGGGTGGATGTTGTGCCCGCCATGTCCCAGCATCTTATTGAAATGTAGTTGAAACTTGAATTAAGCAAATCAAAACCAACAGAAAAATCCTGGGTATAGGATGCGGAGTTTGTGGATGTAAATATTGAAGTCCACGTAAGCACCTGAGTTCCCTGCATACCGGGCTCTGAATATGCGCAGTATTCGGCTGAATCCAGGTATGACAGATCATCCATAAAATCAACATTAAACACTGCTCCCGGATCGCTGGCGTACCAGTTATCATCACCTGTCTGAGCTGAATTATCTATATTTGGAGGAATTGTGTCTTTCCATACATGGAACACATCTTCCTCGATTTTGGAATTACCCACTTCATCAATTACCTGGACAGAAACGTAGTTTACCCCTGACTGGCATAAATCAAAAGCTATGGGCCATTCGTTTGTGTATGTTTCCTGGCCTAGTTGATAGAAAATAGTTGTCCAGGGGGTTAACGGGGATCCTGTTCGGGCAGGAAGCGGGTGAACTATATACTGGGCTGTAGCAAGGCCTGAAAGATTATCCTGGAAATCCACGTCATAGGTTTTGCCGGGGCCTGTTACTGTATTCATCCATACATCATAACCTGACTGGTTTTTAACAACAACAGGCTCCTGCTGGTCTATACCAAAATCAAAATCTATATCACTCGCCCCTTCAGGATAATACTGCCAGTCCGAATATCCTCCATCGCCGTCAACCCTCACCTGCCAGTGATACGTTGCGTTGGCTGTCAATCCAACAAGAGTGAAAGTGGAAATAATAGGCGTCCCTGTATAACTGCCGGGGGAATCAATATGAGTGTATGCGTTTGTAAATGCAGTATCCGTATCTCTTACTTCGAGTTCTGCCGTTAAAGTATCGCCTGATACCGCAGAAGATGACTGGCATACCAGCATCAAAGATGTATCGCCTATCCATCCGCCTTGAGGTATTTGAGTTATTCCGTCAGACTTATACTGGACTAATGCGCCCGGTGAATACGGACGGGGCATATATTCATAAACAACGCAGGATTTACCTCCCAGGTTCCAATCATTTACTGACACTGAATAAGTAACAGTAGCGCTTGAATTTCCGACTGCAATATCACTGGTCGCGTCATACAGCGCCGCGCCCCTGTGTGTTTCGTTCTGAGTCCTATGCTGGACTGTTATGTAACCATTGTCATTTACCTGTACGGTGGTGGACGGATTAGCGTCTGAAGTAAAGGAATTATTCTTTGTATAGTTAAATTTCAGCAGGTTCCAGCATTTTCTTAATGTCTTCTGTCCCAAACCGGCTCCTTCGGGGTCAGGAAAGAATAAATCGAAACTTGAATCCAATGATGAGCATATACCCGGGCTCTGTCCCGCAAATACCTGATAAAATTCCGTAAATAAATCGTCATTATCGTATTCATAAGTTATAACAAGCTCTGCTCCGCATCCGCCAAGCCCTGACAAATCGCCTATTGTCAGCTCGACAGCATCCCCGTTATCCCATTCGTCCCTTTTTTCGGACATATCGTGGAATAACCTGAATCCTGCGGTATCGGGTGTGTCCAGATTAATGGCATATGTTCTCTGTGTAAGGCTGTTGTTGTCGATCTTTGAATTGATTACTATGTTATTCTGGGCAGAGACATTATAAGAACCGAATATCTTTGCGTATATTCTTTTTATCGATGCTCCCATTTCATTTAAGAAAACGTTTTGGGTAAAAGTGGCGCCGTTATCAGCTGTCGAATCCTGCCCTAAAAAATACTTAATGGTCCTTGTCTTCTTAGAAGAACTCGCAGAATACTCATACGTTACCACGCATTCGCCGCCAAGGACATACTGCCTGGGAGTGCCGCTGTTTGCATCGTTTGCAATCTGCACATTAAGGGTTTGTTCCGCATTGATGCTAAATCCTGCAGGTAGAGAGTTAGAGGCATCGTCCAGAAATTTATAATCGTATGAGGTTTCCCTATAGTGATCAAAAACCATTATGGACGATGCGGTTCCGCCATTGATGTTAACTCTCATATAGGTTTCATGGTTGTTCAGCAGGTACGGCTTATGCGTAAAGACTTCAAACCACTGGTTCCTTACGGTAACGCCGGAGTCCGCAATCTCAGCATTATAGCTAAAAGAGTATGTCTGCCACTGGCTGCCCTCGGACGCATATGTCTGGCGTGAGGCAATGGAACTCGCGGCAACGGAATACAGCGGGAATCTTACGGTTTTTATCTGTGTTGTGGATTCATCGTCATATTCGTATGTTATGAGAAGTTTTAAAGTATGATTATTCGTTGTGGGCCCGGAGATGGCTACGGAAGCAGTGTATGCCTGGGAAGTGTTTGTATTAATTGCAGCGGTTACATCAACAATATAATTTTGCTTGAATGTCTCACCCTGCGTTTCAAATGTTTTTCCTGTAATGTTATCTCTTTCGGTACTGGCTGTACTTCCTGCATCGAACCTAACTGAAATATTGTCTACATCAGCATTAGAAACATTCGCAAACTCCCATTCAAGAAAAGCATTCTTAATGGTTTTTCCTGATTCGGGCATATATACCGTGATTGTGGGGAACGAATATGCAGTGCCTGAGCCTAATGCAGATGTGTTATAATAACCCCCGAAATTCCATTCAACTGTTTTTATTCTTGTACGCGCATGGGCAATACCGTTGTTTAATAAAAAAAATATTATTAATAAGCCGGAGAGTCTTAAGTGGCAAGTGTATTCCGTAATCACAGCCCAAAGGCTGCTGAGATTATTAAAGACTTTTTTTATCAGGTATGATAACTTAAAATTTTTTATCATTGTCTATTATTGTTTAATTATCTTATATTTGAGACACCTGGCCACTTTAAAGAGAAAACTTAAAAACCTTTGATAAATCAATCCAAAACGGCCATTAAATACTGAAATCACTCTGCCTATTATTTCTTCCTGCAATATTTGTTCCATACCTATTGTCCCTGCATCGTCAACGATGCGAAAAACACCATTCTCCTTCTTCTCTACCCTGTGAATGAACTGCTTCCCATCTGCTCTATAGAGTATCATGTCCCCTTCCTTAATATCGTCTGGAGACACTTTCTCCACGCAAACAAACTGTTCGCTTTTAATAGTGGGCCTCATCGATCCACCTATAGTTTTAATAAATAATAGATTCATAATGAAAAGTCTATAATAATAATTTATTTTTTTTTAGAAATTTTTATAAATATGACTAGTTGAAAATTTTTTGGGGGGCTAACAAAGAAATGCGAAAACCTAAGAAAGCCTGATCCTAAAACGGCACGCAATCATGAATATCGGGTTTCCTGCTATGCATTTTCCGCATGCCAAGGCTGCTGTTTCTATAATCTTTTCAGATTTAATTTCCGGTTTTTTGTAAGGTTTTCTCGCTCTTCTGAACATCTAATTTCCTCCAAATTCAACTAGTTTTTACATTATAATTATAACTGAAAAATTAAGGCTTTTCAAGTGTCTTTTTGATTTTGAGATATCTGCAATTTCCTGCAAATAACCGGTTAAATTTAAGAAAACTTTACCGATTTATTTTATCGTCGTAAACATAAAGCGCACTTCTCGTTTTCCAATTATTTTTGGACCCAAAAATAACGCAAAACAGCTTATGTGATTTTAGTCACAGGGGCGTTTTTTTAAGATATCTATAATTTAAAAAATATAAAGTACTTAATTATTTATTAAAATTGATTAATAATTTAAGCATTTTTAGGTTTCTTAGAGGAAAGCATAACTCTTGCTATTTTGCAGGCAATTGAGGATGGACCAAATATATTCCCATCTTCCTGGTACGCCAAACCCGGGCATCTTTGGCAAATCAACGAAAGTTTACATGAATAACATTTTTTAAGATCGGAAAAATTGATATTCCTATACTTCTGAAGTGCTTTGTTTTTACTGTCCCATATTCTGGAGAATCTTGTTTTCCGCAAATCGCCAAGCTTTAAGGGAAGCTGAAGGCATGGATATACCATACCTTCGGAACTTATGCTCAGAAGATTATGACCTGCACTGCAGAATAAATTATCATCCGAGCGATTGGAATTGCACAATATTAGAGGCAGTGAATCTCTCTGGCTTATATAAAATTTTTTCATTTGCTTTTCACTCATCCTGTAGTTTAATATGCTTTTATCCCCGTTATTCTTAGGCGCAATCGTCGGGTCGATATGAAGTTTCACCTTTAATTTTCTGGAAGTCAACCGCAGCCATTCTAAATCCTTGAAATTTGTTTTCATCATAGGAGACTTAACAGTAACGGGAATTTTATACTTTTTTAACAGCTTTATTGCGCTGATAGTACTGGAAAACGTGCCTTTTTTATTCGTTATTTCCTCATGCGTCTTTTTTCTCCCGTACAAACTGATTTCCACGCCGCTTACATTTAATGATGAGAGTTTTTTTACTGTATTTTCCGTCAGTAAATTTCCGTTCGTAAAGATCCTTAAATCAAATTTAAGTTTTTTTGCATAATCACACAATTCCAGTAAATCAGAGCGTAAAAAAGGTTCACCTCCTGTAAAAACCAAATATAAAACACCTGCATTTGCGAGCTGTCTTAAAATATTTTTAATTTCCCCGGTTTTTAATTCCTTCTCGATAATTTTTTTGTTATTTTTGAAATCAATGTAGCAATGCCTGCATGAAAGGTTGCATCTTTGGGTAAGCTCAAACGTACACAATAAAGGAAGGTTTTCCTCGGCAGTTAACTTGAATATTTTCTGGGAAGGTTTCATTTTTTAAAAGAATTTTTTACTTTCTAGTTTTACAAATATCAATAAGCCCTTTTTCTTTTAGCTGGCTTAAAAATTCCATAACGTCGTCTTGTGCTTTTTTGCGGTCCACTTCATAATTTTTGTAAACTTTGTTTACTATCTTTGATGATTCCCCTGTGCCTTTTATTAATTTCCAGATAAAAGTACCCACTTCGTCCAATTCATGTAAAGTGGAATTTTTTGTATTAACGACAAACGCCTGCCCTGAAATAATTCTATATGCCACGTGAGGTGTTCTTCTAATTTTCATATTTTTCACTAATTAACCCTATTAAATCCTTTCTTTTTACATCCAACCTGAACCCTAACCCGTAAATTGATAATTTTTTTGTTATATTAGAAGACAAATTAAGCAGCTTTTCGATGTTTCTATTATTCTTACTAAAAAAAAGCACATTCTTCAGTATTCCCTTTACAGCTTCGTTTGACCTCAAGCTTTTTATAGCATTTGTTTTGCTGTGTTCTAATAAGAATATATTTTTTATCTTTCCTTGGTATACTTTTCCGCAACCTTTCTTCAGTTCACCCCAAAAAGGGGTGCTTGCCCCGAATATCCTGCCTGATTTTTCATAAATATGAACGAGCTCATCACTTAATGCATATTCTCTTCCTAATATCTTAATTAGTGACGATTTTCCAGCTCCGGAACGACCTATAAAAAGATATACTCCAGAATTTTTTGATGGATACTCTCTAGATGATAGAAAATAACCGGCTCCGTGAACTAAAATGCCTCTATTTTTCAATGCAAGCAAAGTAAAATATATCCTTAACCACGAATCAAAAGAATATTTGTTCTCAGTAATCTCTAAATCAGTATTTTTTAAATTAAAAGTGGTAAAAGAAACAAAATCATCCCTTTTGATTATCCATTTATTAATGCTTTTTGTAACACTTAGTTTATTTTGTATGGGATTTTTATTGCATTTTAAGGTAACTTTATATGCGGATGATTTGGCAACCAAAAAGGGGTGATAATTCTTTTTTATAAATTTCTGCCATCTTCTCGAGGGACAATTAAAAGATATCTTGATGTTGCCAATTTTGATATTAGAAAAATACATTTTAAGCAGAGAGCAGAGAATAGAATAATTTTATACTTAATTTCAACAGGATTTCTACTCTCTACTTTTAAATTCCTTTCACCCACCACCGCATGGCTTTAAGCTCCAAGGCCAGTCTTTTGTCAAGAAGCTCAATCTTTGTTTCATCCACTGCTTCTTTTATATAAAACATCGGCGACATTGAAAGATCAATTATCCTCAACTTTGTTACTTTGTTTTTATCCGAGTCTATAATGATGTGCACTTTGGGCCTTGTGGGAAGCCCTTTGTTAATTCCGACTACCCGGGCAGTTTCATTTGTGTTTAGACGTATATAGCTGCCCGGAGGGTATATAGAAATACTATCAACAAATGCTTTCATAACGGAAGAATCAAAATAATCGTTAGCATAATTTATAATTGTTTTTATTGCATCATGTGGGATTAATTTGTCATTGTAATCTGAAGGATGTACAAGGGTCTCGTAAATACTGCTGATTGAGATTATCTGGCTGAACATCTCAATATCATCGTTATCTACAAGAATAACCGGGTAATTGCTATTATCTTTATACTTGCCTAATCCAACTACTAAATTACTAATAACATTTTTGATACCTTCTGCGAGTTTCGGAATATTATTCAGGATTTCCCTATCCAGAGGCAAATGATTATTTATCTTATTTAGGTCATCCTGTGATAATTTTCCGTTTCTTAAAGTAATACCTAATCTGTCAAGCATCTCAGAATTATACAAAAAAGAAAACAAGCCCAGATTCAACAGCTTGCTTTTGCTGAAACCGAGATCATGCCCGGTCAGGATTGATAAAACACACGTATTAACCGAATGGCCATAAAGATAGATATCAGGGGTCGCTTTTGCTGCCAGAATCAGCAATGCTTCATTTTTATTTTCAATTAAATTAATCAGTTTTGGCACGCATTGAATATCTTTCAAAAGGTCTTTATTCCTGCTTATTGTTATATTTTTTATTTCCTGGATCGCCATTGCATAACATTCTTCTGCCTCAGGAATTGTAACGGAAGCTTCTTTTCTTACTACCTTTGGTTTTTCAGGCTTTCTATCAACCGGGGTTTTTTTGAATACAGAGGTTTCGGATTTTACTTCAGGTGTGATTTCCTTAGCTTTTTTTTGTTCCTTTTCAGGTGCTGTTTTTTTCGAAGATTTTTTTAGTATATCTGAAAGTCTCATTTATTCCTCGTAAAATATTATAAATTAAATTTATAAGCGGGCGATGGGAATCCTTCTCACCCGTCGCTCACGCTCCTCCTTCGAAGCCGGCCGCCCTCACTTCATCCTCCTCTTCGTCGGCGTTCGGGTCGGCTTCGATTCCCATTTGATCCTTTTCTATGGATAAGCAATGCATATTTAAATTGTCTGCATCACTCTAATCATAAGCGGGCGATGGGAATCGAACCCACATCACTAGCTTGGGAAGCTGGTGTTTTACCACTAAACTACGCCCGCACAAAAGCCTTCAGTCATCAGCTCTCAGCTATCAGTATGGCAAATTTCTTGATTTTTCTGTAGCTGATGACTGAAGTCTGACAGCTGAAGACTAATTCATTATATTCCTTTTTTTCAGTCGTGTCAACTTACGCTTAATAAGAGTCAAGGCATCATTTACATCTTTGATTTTTCCCAGAGATTGTTCTTCTTTTACAATGCCCAGCAACTTCCCTACCAAAGGACTTGGCTTAATATTGAACTTTTTCATTATCACGTGCCCATCCAGGAGTTTAGGATGGGATATCTTTTCTTTTACGTCAAAATACCGGGTGATTAATTTTCCTACCACTTTTTTTTGTTTTTTAAGCTCAACAACTTTTCTCACTTTTATCCGGCGGTAAGAATAACAATCAGCTAAGGTCAGCAACATAAGGTCAACAAGATTATCTTCAATATCCCTGAATAACCTAAAGATTGCCCGGTCAGTTATAACCGGAGACTGACCCAAATTTATCGGCCTCATGTGATGTCCAATTAAAGTTTGAGCGATTTTAATATCTTTGTTACTCATTCTTAATCCCTTTAATACAACTTTTATCATCTCCGAACCCTTTTTTTCATGTCCAAGAAACCGCATTTTATTGCCTATCTTCTTTGCACAAGCTGGTTTTGCCATGTCATGCATCAACGCAACAAATTTCAGCAAATTCATTCGTGTTATACCATTCGATAAAGGCTGATTCAAATGGTTTAAAATCTTATGTTCATACCCTGGAAACAGCTTTTTGAGATTATCCAGAATTTCCTCAAGGCTTGTTAGAGTTTCAATCGCATGCTGCCAAAGTCCTTGCGGATGGTAATAGAAATTTCTTGCAGACTTTTTCATTTTGATTATTTCCGGGAATATACAATCCATAAGCCCTGCGTTATCCATTTCTTTTATCCAAACAAACGATTTAGGTTGTGACAATATTTTAAATATCTCATCTCTGACTCTTTCATTAGCTGATTTTCTAATCAATTTTGATTTTACTTTTATAAGTTTCTTCGTTTTCGGCTCAATATTAAATTTTAGTTCACATGCAATCCTGAAAGCGCGCAGCAGCCTTAAGGGATCTTCATTAAAAATACCCGTATTTGTCGACCTTACAACTTTATTTTTAATATCATAAATACCCCCTGTAGGGTCGATTACGGTGTATTCATCAATAGCATTACTTATGGAAACAGCTAATGCATTTATCGTAAAATCACGCCTTTTTAAATCCGTGTATATATCCGGCCCTTTTAACTTTGCCACGTCAATATAATCTAAATCCCTGTCACCTTTTAATACGACACGATATATTTTATTTTTCTTATCCAGCTCAACAAATCTTCCCTTTATAACATTGGATATTTTCCTGGCTAATGGGCCCGGATTAATAGAAGTTGCTATATCCAAATCCCTGTTCTTCCTTTTGATAAGAGCATCCCTGACCCATCCGCCTACCACATAAATATCTATATTATCGGATGCCTTTTTTATCTTTTTTAGTATTTCTTTAGTAGTGGTATTCATTTTTATCTCTTATTTAATATCTGGAACTGCCGAGATTAGATTTCTTGTGTATGAATTTTGAGGAAACAATATTATCGTTTCCGTCGGGCCTTCTTCTACGATTTCTCCATCTTTCATAACTATCAAATAATCCGCTAAATTACTTGTTGTAACCAAATCATGGCTTATAAAAATAAACGAAACTAGATGCTTTTCTTTTAATTTCATAAAAAGATTAAGCAGCTGGTTCTGAATAGAAATATCCAAAGATGAAAGGGGTTCGTCAGCAATGACAATCTTCGGCTTTTTTACCAATGCCCTGGCCAATGCAATCCTTTGACGCTGGCCTCCTGAAAACTGATGAGGATAGCTCAAAAGAATGTTAGAAGGCAAACCAACCATTCCTAAAGTATCCTTTATCAGTTTCTCACGTTCCTTTTTACCTTCTACATCAGATGCTTCTTCAATTATTGTCCCGATTGTAAGTTTCGGATTAAGCGAAGCGAAAGGGTCCTGGAAAATCATTTGCACTTTACTTGATAGTTCCAGCCTTGAATACAAATCAATATTTCTGTCTTCTATGAATACTCTTCCGGAATCAAGTTTAAAAAATCTGCAAACAGCCTTACCCAGCGTAGTCTTTCCGCTGCCGGATTCCCCAACAACTCCCAGGACACTTCCGGGATGAATGGAAAACGAAACGTTGTTAAGCGCCCTGATGAATCCTATTTTTCGTCTTAAAACACCGCTTTCTACGGGGAATGTTTTTGTTATGTTTCTTACGGATAAAAGACTCATGTTTTCGATTCTCGATTCTTAATATTTCAATACTCGATTTTAGATTTTATACGAGTATCTAGCATCCAGTATCTGGCATCATTTTTTATATAAAAAACACTTTACGTTACTATGTTCTATATTAGCCTCTTCGGGCTCATGCTTTTTACAAATTTCCATAACATCAGGACATCTCGGCCAAAATTTACATCCGACAGGCAAATCTGTTAAATCCGGAGGCTGTCCCGAAAGAACAAAATGTGACGAAACAGGGTTATTAAGCTTTGGTATCGACTGTAACAATCCTTTTGTATATGGATGAAAAGGTTTTTTGAATATTTGTTCCCTTGTTCCAAGTTCAACCACTTCTCCGGCATACATTACTGCGATTCTCTGACTTCTCTGGCTTGCCAGGGGCAGATTATGCGTAATTAGTATTAAAGTCAATGAAAGATCATTTTTTAATTTATCAAGTAGATCCAGTATCTCTTTTTGTATAGTTACGTCCAAAGCAGTTGTCGGTTCATCCGCAATAAGCATCTGCGGCCTGTTAACAATTGCCATTGCCAAAGCAGCCCTTTGACGCTGCCCGCCGGATAATTGATGAGGGTAAGAATCCAAAATGCGCTTTTGATCGGATAACATGACTTCAACAAGGCTGTTTTCGGCTATTTCATTCTTTTGTGCTTTGGACAAATACGAGTTATGGGCTTCCACAGTCTCAATTATCTGTTCTCTGATAGTCAGGACAGGATTGAGCGATGAAAAAGGATCCTGAAATACTATAGATATATCTTTGCCTCTGATTGCCTGCCATCTATCTTCGGAAAACTCCAAAAGGTTATCACTATTATATAATATTTCCCCTTTGGTTATTCTACCTTCTCCCGGAAATATCAATCCGAGGATGGATTGGGCCAGGGTGCTTTTCCCGCATCCCGATTCACCAACAATAGCAAGTGTTTCTTCCTGAAATACGTTTAGCGATACATCCCTTACAGCAGGAATAATTTTATTATTCCTGTAATACTCAACGGATAAATTTTTTATTTCCAATAAATTCATCATTGTATTAAATTAACTATTACTCATTAATTCTTGGGTCAAGGACATCTCTCAAACCTTCCCCAAGTAAATTAAACGATAAAACGGTTATTAAAATGGCTAATCCGGGAAACAAGGAAAGCCACCACGCTATATGAATATAATCTTTGCCGGAGGTAAGCATCTGGCCCCACGACGGGGTTGGAGGCTGAACGCCTAATCCGAGAAAAGAGAGCCCTGATTCCGTTAAAATCGCAATGCCCACTCCAAGAGTAGCTGAAACTATTATTGGTGAAAAAACATTGGGTAAAAGGTGAACAAAAAAGATACGCCATCGGCTTAGCCCCAGAAGCTCCGCAGCTTGTATGAACTCCCTTTCCCTTAATGATAAAGTCTCTGCCCTTACCAAGCGGGTTAAACCGGGCCAGGATGTAAAGCCTATTACTATCATTACATTATAGATGTTGGGTTCTAAAAAGGCTATTACTAAAAGTATCAGGAAAAAAGTCGGGAAACAAAGCATTATATCAACCAGGCGCATGATTATTGTATCTGTCCAGCCTCCAAAATATCCGCTGACTAAACCCAATACTGTTCCTATTATTACCGAGATAAAAACAGCCACCAAACCCACCGTAAGTGAAATTCTGATCCCGTAAAACATCCGGGATAAAACATCTCTTCCCAGATCATCGGTGCCGAGTAAAAAGCTGAACGAAGGAGATTCTAATCTATAGGCCAAATTCTGTTCAGCAGGGTCAAACGGAGAAATAAATGGTGCAAGAACCGCCAGAAATGCTAATATCAAAATCAGGACCAGCCCGGTTATCGCAAGTTTATTCTGCTTAAATCTTTGAAAATAAATTTTTAGCATTTTTTTGCTATGTCACAGTTATATTGAATATTCTGATTTTTATATCCACTACACTACAAAAACCATTTTACTATGTAGTGCAGGACCTTTATTAGCGTAATGATAGTTGTTTTTATTCTTTATGTAATGTAGCCCCTTGTGGGCGTAATAATAAAATATTCAACTTCATTTTTTACGGCCACAAGGGCCTACACTACACAACAAAGACAACTTTCACTTATATCTTATTCTCGGGTCTACATAAGCATAGGTGATATCAGCAAGTAAATTCCCGACTAAAGTCAAAAGCGCGGCAATTGTACCCACTGCCATTACAACCGGATAATCCCTTGCCATGATTGCCTCATACCCCAGCCTTCCCATCCCTGGATATGCGAATATGGTTTCAAATATGAATCCGCCGCCGATTAAACTGGGCAGTGATAATCCAAGAATGGTTACAATCGGCAGCAGTGCATTTTTAACGGCATGCCTAAAAATAACCCTGGATTTCGGCAATCCTTTTGCATAAGCCATCTTTATGTAATCCTGCCTGATAATATCAAGCATGCTGGAACGGGTATACCTTGATAAACCGGCAAGGCTTGTAAATGCAGTTATAAAAACAGGCAGAACCAGATGTCTTGCCAAATCAATTATTTTGAATATAAAAGAAAATTCAGAGTAATTCAAAGACCGCAGCCCAGATATAGGCAGCCACCCAAGCTTCAATCCAAAAAGCAGCATTAAAAGCAATGCCAGCCAGAAAGTCGGGACAGAAAACCCTAAAAATACCAATACCGTCATACCTTTGTCAAAAAGACTGTTGCGTTTAATCGCAGAAAATATTCCTATCGGCAGTGCGACTATAAAAATTAAAATCAAAGAAAGTATATTTAACAGCAGCGAAGCCGGCAGGCGTTCGGCTATTTTTTTAATTGCCGGGCGGCCGTCTTTAAAAGACTCTCCGAAATCCAGAATTACAAAACGCTTAAACCAATTAAAATATTGAACATACCAGGGTTTATCAAAACCATAAATTTCTGCAAGCCTGGCCTTGGATTCGGATGAGACTTTAATATTCATGTCAGTAATCTGATCGATTGCCTTTCCAGGGGCAAGATGCATTACTCCGAATGTAATGAAAGTAATTCCGATTAGAAGAGGTATGATATACAGTATACGACGGATAATGTAGACAAGCATATTTTAATCTTAGGTCTATGGCCTTTTAAAACACCCATTCACTTTTCGATTTTTCTTCAACAAGCAGATATTTTAATTTATGCTGCATTGCGGAATCAACGGTTATTTCTTTGTTATCTATCTTTTTTTCCAGTTCTTTCATATTTTTTAAAACCTGGGCTTTTACATTATGATCAGGATCGGAATAAAGCTGGAACAACATATCTATGGTTTCCGGCTGCGCAATCTGGGCAAGCGCCTGAACCGCATTGGACCGTATTATAGGATTTGTATTCTCAACCATGTTAGATAAAAAATTAAGAGCTTCACCGGGATTGTATTCATACAGGTTCTGCGCCATAAAAGTAATCCTTTGCCTGGTTGACTCGTCCTTTGTCTCTGAAATCTTGCTTAACAGCATATTTCTGTCGTCGTTTAAGCGTTTAAACTGCCTTTCAAAATTAAGCAGTTTCTTATTCACCCGCTTTAAAGTAATCGTTTTTATTATAAACAAAATAAAGAATGTAACAAACAAAGACGTACTTAAAACAATCCAGGCCAATGCAGGTTTTGAATATTCCGGGTTATAACTGGGGTCATCAGCAAAACCATAAAAAAACATACCCTGCATTGCAAATAAAATTATTAACAATATTAATTTAATCGAAGTTTTATTCATAATCCCCCTCCATAATATTTTCTATAGTTAGACCACATTATTTTCTTCCTTGCCCTGAGAGCACTTCCCTTATTTTTTCCTTAAGTCTTACTATGGGAAAAGGTTTTTCCAGGTATCCTGATACCGGCAACTCTTCTCTCACTTCAAGCAATTTCTTTAAATGCCCGTAAGCAGTTATAACTATTACGGGAATATTTGCTGTTTTTGGGTTTTCCTTAAGCTTTAAATTAACCGAATGGCCGTCTAATTTTGGCATCATGATATCCAATAAAATTACGTCCGGTTTCTCGGAGCTCACCTTTTCCAAAGCTTCCATTCCATCACTCGCTGTAATAATTTCATACCCTTCTTTTGAAAGAGCATCAGTTAGAATAATTAGTACATCTTTCTCATCATCGACAATTAAAACTTTTTTCGACATTACCCCTCCATTTTCCTGAAAAGTAAGTTATTCCTGCCTGTTCCGGGAACGGGCATTGCATCATATTTTATACTTTTGTTCGTCTTTTGGAACCCACCATTTATGAAAATTCCAGCCTATGCCTACGGGTTCCACTTTAGGGCCTCTTAAACGTTTGTGCACAACAACCAAAGATTCAGGATGATAAAGGAAAATATACGGCAAATCCTTGGCTATAAGCTCATGTATTTTATGATATATTCTTGCTCTTTTATCCTGATCAAAAGTACGTCTTCCCGTATCCAGCAAACCGTCAACAATCCTATTTTCATAGGATACAAAATTGTATTTCCCGTCCCCGCGCTGCGAAGAATGCCATATTGCATATTGATCCGGATCGCGTGCAAGGGACCATCCAAGAATAACTGCCTCGAAATTTCCTTTGTCTATAAATTGATGAATGAATGCACTCCATTCAATAATTCTTATATTAACTCTTATTCCTACCTTTTTAAGCTGGGACTGAATAATCTCGGCAGTTAAACTTCGCAGCTTATTCCCCTGATTAGTAAGAATAGTAAACTCCAGGTCTTTTCCCTGGTTGTCAAGATAGCCATCATTGTTTGAATCCTTCCAACCCAGATCACTTAACAATTCTTTTGATTTAGATATATCATAATTATAGTCTTTTACTTCAGGGTTATACGCCCATGATTGTGGGGGGTAAGGCCCGGTTGAAATCTTTCCCATACCCAGAAGAACACCATTAATTATCTCCTGCTTGTTTATTGCATGTGCCAATGCCATCCTGAATTTTATGTTCTTAAAGAGCGGATGTTCAAGATTAAATCCCAGGTAAGTATATGAAAATGAGGGATAACGAAATTTATTATAGTTTGTAAAAAACTCCGGATATGCCCTCCATTGATCAGGAGTAAGCCCCATTTCATCTATACTTTCATTTCTCAGTTCTAAGAACTCCACTGACTGATCGGGTATAATTCGAAATATGTATTTACCTATATAGGGTTTACCTTCAAAATAGTTCGGATTTGGCTCAAGTACAATTTTTTCATCCGTCTTCCATTCGTTAAAAACAAACGGCCCCGTGCCGACGGGTTTCCTGTTTGCCGGATGAGAATTAAAATCGCCATTGGAAAATATGTGTTTTGGGATAATCCCCATCCCCCATGATTCAAGAGCCGGGGAAAAAGGCTCTTTGTATGTTATACGCAGAGTATAAGGATCTATAATCTCAAACTTCTTTACTAATAAATAATCAGACCCGTATGGCGTCCTTACATCAGGGTCAATCAGTTTTTCAAATGTAAATTTGACGTCCTCAGCCGTAAATTTTTTGCCGTCATGCCACAAAACATTCTTTCTTAAATAAAAAGTTATGACTAGTCCGTCATCGGATATTTTCCATTTTTCAGCTAGATCCCCCACCAGACGAATGTCTTTATCATACTTAACTAAACCGTTAAAAATCAGGGAATTAATCGTTCCCGAAGCGTTGTCCGTAGCAAGGATCGGATTCAGATAAGAAGCGTCCCCTATTGAGGATGCAATAAAATAATCCCCGTAATCAGGTATGTTTTGTTTTGAAATGCCATATTGTTTATTTGAGGACTTACAGGAGTAAAATACAGAAAACAAAAGGAAAGCAAATAGAAAAAACTGTTTTTTAATCATTATTTAAATCAAACTGTGTTTTTATGCTTATTCGGATACGATTTCAACCTGTATATAATCGTCTTTAAAATATTTATTTGCTACCCTTTTAACATCCTGGCTTGTTACATTCATTAAATCCTTCAAATATTTTTCATCATAATCATATCCTTTGCCCATAACCTCCCACCATCCCAAATGCCAGGATATGCCGCTTACGGTCTGATGCCTTAAAAGGTAAATGCCTCTTATGTAATTCTTTGTTTCATTCAATTCCTCTTCGGTTACTCCTTTTTCCTTTAAATCATTGATTACATCCCTGACTTTATCTTTTGCTAACTGCAGATTCTTTTTCATCAACCCCAGATAAATTACAAATCTGCTCAGATGTTTGCGGGAAGGATAAAAAGAGCTGACCTCATACCCAAGGCTTAACTTTTCACGCAGTTCTATAAAAAGCCTTCCGCTCATCCTTCCGCCAAGAGTCGCATTTATGACTTTAAGAACAGGATAGTCATTACCGTTCACAGACGGTGATGGAAAGCCAATCATTAAATATGACTGCTGGAACTTTTTATTTGTCTGTTTAACTTTCTTTGGCTCAGGCTCGGGTATGTCCGGTAATTTAAATTTGGCATCACTTTTCGGAACATCCGAAAAATATTCTTTACTGATTTTTTTGGCTTCTTTTAACGAAACGTTCCCCGTGATTACTAAAAGCATATTTCCAGTACAATAATATTTTCTGTGCCAGTTAATCAAATCCTCTCTCTTTAAACTACTGACTGTTTCTATTTTTCCTATATCAGGCCATGAATAAGGGTGGCTGCCGTAAAAAATGCTGTTAAACAAATCATCAGCTATACTAAATATGCTGTCTTGCCTTGATTTAATACCTGCTATCACGTTTAAACGTTCTTTCTCTATCTCATCTTTATCAAAGGAAGGATTCTTTATTACATCAGAGAGAATCTCTGCAGCTTTATCGACGCTTGAATCCATGGTAGATACCCCATAACTGCAATAATCATGGCTTACATCTGATGATATACTGCTTCCAATGCTTTCTATATCAATCGCTAACTGCTTTGCACTCCTTTTTTTCGTGCCTTTGAGCATTATTACTTTAGTAAAATTGGCTAATCCTGCCTGGTTTTCCTCTTCATTAGCGCTGCCAGAGTACAAAAAAACCTGTACGCTTACGATGGGGTTAGTCTTAATCTCCTTATGGATTACTTTTAAATTGTTTTTCAGGGTAAATTGATTCACTTTTTCTCCCGCATATAGAAAATTTATTGATAAAAATAATAAGAGTAAACTATTTAAATATTTTGTCATTATGTATATCTGACTGTTTGTTATTTATTCTGGTGTTACTAATGTAAAAGTTATGCCCTGGGGATCGTAATATTTTTTAATAAACTTCATTATGTCATCTTTTCTGACTTTTTCTATTCCGCTAATATACGTTTTAATCATCCGGGGATAACCCTGCAGATACCAATATCCGAAAAGCGAAGCTTTATCATGAAAAGTTTCGTTACTAAAATGCCACTGTGATTTTATTATCTGTTTAGCCCTCTCTAATTCCTCGGCAGACGGGCCTCTATCCCTCAATTCTTCTACCTCTTTTTTTATCTCTTTAATTATTCTTTCTTCGTTTTCCTGGTTGAATGTGGATGAAAATGTTATCACTCCTGAACCTCTCTGCGTCCAGAAAGTGGCACCAATGGAATATGCCAGCTGCATCTCTTCCCTGATTTTCTGGTTAAGCCTTGAAGCTCTTCCTCCTCCTAAAATGGTGCTTGCAACATCTGCCGCAAACTGCTCATCTGAATCAATAACAGGCCCCAAAAAACCACCGATTAAATATACCTGTGCAACATCTTTTTTCTTGTTTGTAACTTCCGCACCATGTTCGGGTTCAATTAAATCTGGCTCATCTTTGATTTCGGGGCCAGAATGCTTGCCAAAAGTATCTTTAACTAATTTGGCGGTTTTTTTTGCATCCATATCCCCGACAATACTTACCACCATATTTGAAGGAGTATAAAACTTTTTATAGTAATCAATTATTTCCTGGCGGGTTACGTTTTCAACGACATTGGCAGAACCAAGGACTCTCTGTTTGTAGGGTGTCACGGGAAAAACCTGAGCACAAAATGAGTCGTACAAAACTGCATGAGGATTGTCTTCGTGCCGTTTGATCTCTTCGACTACAACAGGCCTTTCCTTCTCAACTTCATCTGCAGGAAAAGTCGCATTAAAAACTAAATCCGATAGTATCTTTACGGTTTCCTCCAAACCTTCCTTTTGAATGTCGATATAAAAATGCGTAAACTCTTTTGAGGTTGCCGCATTGAGTATTCCGCCCTGAGTCTCGATCCTTTTGCTGATTTCCGGCCCGTCATAATTTTTAGTGCCTTTAAATACCAAATGCTCCAGAAAATGGGAAAGCCCTGAAGTAGAATCGTCTTCGTAAACAGAGCCGACTTTTACCCATACCTGTACCGAAACCAGAGGAATAGAGTGGTCTTCTTTTGTTATTAGCAGTAATCCATTATCTAGCTGCACTTTTCTTACCCCTTTCAATAAAGAAGAATAAACATTGGATGAAAATGTAATTAAAATAAGAAAATATATTATAAATCTCATTTCCTTATTTTATCAAAATATTAATTATAAATAAATATATTTGTTGGCAAAATATTTTATATCTCCCTGTTACTTTGTGAGCTCACTAGGCAGGCCAATATCTGCAACTGCTAATTTCCCAACAAATTTTTTTGATTTCTGGCTTAAAAGCCCCCTTTTTGCCAGTCCCATTGTAACTGTTATCTCTGCTTTAACAGCAATCCCCAGGACTTCCCCCGAATCAGCATCAATCCCTGACGGTATATCAACGGATACAATGGGTAATCCCGATTTATTTATTTTCCCAATTATATCCTTATAAATCCCCGCAACTTCACCTTTTGTCCCGGTACCCAATAACGCGTCCACCAGGATGGAAAATCCGAAAAATGAATTTTCTTTAAGATAGTTTTTAGAATAATCAGAAAACCTAAGCTTCATTGCTTCTGCTATATTGCAGTTTATCAGGGAGTCACCCCTGAACTGTTCAGTTGGTTTAATCAGGATTATCTCTACGCTAAAACCTTTATTATGGAGATATCTTGCGGCAACCAATCCATCCCCCCCATTGTTCCCTGAACCGCATATAATCCCAATTTTGCCCTGGCTTTTGTTATTTTTTATCAAAGATTCAACCGAGCGGGCAACCTCCCTCCCGGCATTTTCCATAAGAATAACTCCGGGAATTCCGAACTCTTCTATTGCCCTTCTGTCAATCTCTCTCATCTGCTGTGCGGTCACTGTCTTCATCTAAATTCCTTTTTATTTCCTGCTCTTGTTAAAAACGTCTACAAGAGCATAGGCCCAGATTGCCGCAAATATTATATCATACAAAAAAATTGTCCTGGGAAATTCAACGGCGAACTTCTGAAAAAGATAGGATATTTCCTGCTGGGTAATGTTCGACAACTCTTCCTTTGGCACACTGGCTACAACTTTTAATGCCTGGTGTAATGCAAAAAATAACGTGGCAATTATTAATAAAATACCCTGCTTAAAATAACGCAAATAAAGGTGCCCCACCCCGGGCCCCAGGAGAATAGTCAAGGCAATTGATATTACTGCTTTTTTAAGAAAGCCTGGCTTTTTTATCTCTATAACCATGCCCTAATTATAACAAATTTTTAGCTATTTATTAATGAGTTTTTGAAACTGGATAGCATTATTCCACATGGCGGAGTTGTTGAAAAAAACGTAGTTAAAAGGTTTGTCTAATTTAGATAATATGTTTATGAGCTCTTTTGATGTATACTCGTAATCATAAACAATTTGTTTCCCTTCATAATTGCCGTGCATCCTGTAATACCGGATGTGCCCGTATAGCGCTTTACTTCTTGTTGGATCCGTACAGTGAACGAGATGCAAATCTTTGCATAACTTTACTACTATTTCATCAGGCCAGGTACCTCTGGGTTCCCATATAAAAGTGAGCCCGTCCCTGGGAATCGACTTGAAAAACTTTACTATATTCGTAATATTTTCGAGTGAAGGCCTAAATGAGTACGGAGATTGAAACAAGTAAACTTTAGCTTTCAATATTCGACCAAATTCCAGAGTTCTTCTCCAAGCTTCTTTAACTTCATCTGTTGGCTGAAAGTTCCCATAGAATTTCTTTTTGCTTTGAGGTATATCCTGTCGTAATCTTCTGTAAGTAAGACTGTTTGCAGGATGTGTAATTAATTGCCATGCTTTTATAATGAAGTTAAAATCCTTCGGGGCCTCCTCATGCCATCTTTGAGCTGTCTTAAGTTCAGGCAGCTGGTAAAATGTCTGATTAATTTCTATACTTGAAAATAGGTTATAGTATTTTTTCTGCGATACGGGGAAACCGCAGCACCCTACTGTCACGGTTTTCAATTTTTTCTCCTATTATTTGTTTAAAATGCTGATGGGGTGTGATTTTCTGACTGAATTTTCGGATTATGCTATGATGAATCCGGCGTAGCCCACCACCTGCTCATAATCTCCTGTAACTTCACCCGAATTTGAATACCGGATTAGTTTTGCCTGTTTCGCTCCCAGGTCTTTTGATGCCCAGATTACAGCTGCGGTCGGGCCAACACCGCACATGGATATGTCATTTTCTTTAACAACTTTCAGCAGCCCTTCAGGGTCAAGCTTAAGGACTTTTTCTATCGCCATATCATCAAATCCTTTTGCCTCGCTTGCTTTCAAGTAGTGGCTCATATCAGTTGATGCTATCAAAGAAACACTTCCTGTTAATTTATATTCTTTTATTACCTGAGATATGGTTTGTCCCAGATTTTTACAAACGTCAACTCTGTAGTCAGCCAAAGCAATGGGTACAATCTTTGCATCCTTATTAAGTATTTTGATAAAAGGCAGCTGAACTTCCAAAGAATGCTCCCTTAGATGCGCTATTTTATCAGACTTGGCATAATCCGACTTTTTAATGATCGCTCCTGCGATGTTTTTGTCAACTTCAAGGCTCCCCAGTGGTGTCTCCCATTTGCCGTCATCGTATACGCTCACGCTGGCACCTAAACCATAATGATTCGGGCCGATAAGTATATATAGTGAAGCAGGTTCCATGGAAGAGTAGACTTCTCCGGCTACTTTTCCGGAATACACCCATCCTGCATGCGGGCATATGCCTGCAATCGCTTTTTGACGTTTTGTCTTATGGTTAAAATACTTATCTATTTCCGAAATATCTATCGGGTACCAAGTTCCCGCACAGCCTGCTTTTCTTAACATTATCTCCTCCAAAGCCCCGCGTCCCCGCGACCTGAGCATGGAACCTTGACTATTTTCTGGTATGCCCTACAGGTATTAAATATATCGGCTTGAGTTCATCAGGCAGATTAAGCACATCTTTTAACCCCTCATCACTGAAAGCACCTACCGGAACCGAGCTTAAATCCATGGCAACAGCCTGCAAATGGATGTTCTGTGCAATATGGCCTGCTTCCATATATAAGTAACGAATACCCCTGTCCCCGTAGCGGCTTGTTATTTTTGGCGGGTCAACAGATATAATCACAGTAGCTCCTGCCTTTGCAATAAAACTCTGCCCATGCGCAGCATCTGCGATTCGATTCCTTAAATCCCCAGACCTGATTTTTTCAAGAGAATGCTTCTCCGGATGGTAATGGAACAGGCCGTCTGCATTCACCAAGTATATCTCCATAGGATAACGCGCACCTGCTGACGGTGCTGTCCGCATTTTACTGGCTTTTTCCGTTACACCCTGCGCTGACCATAAAATCTGTGAAATTTCGTCCTGCGTAAGGGGTTTGTCTGCATAACTTCTTATAGATCTCCGTTTAAAAAGCGCCTCCTCCACAGAAAGCGTTCCTTTTAACTTGGGTTGAGGTAAATTTATCATTTCTTTATCTCCTTTTTTACAATAAGCAAGCAAACAAACAGCTAAAACTGCTGAAATTAGAACGAACACGTATCTCACATGCTTCATAACTAGAGATGATATATAAAAGAAAAGTAATAGTCAAGCTTATTTTTTAAACCTAAAAGTGCTAATTTTCAGATACTAAAACATTTGTATTCAAAGATATTTTTCCTTTTATATTAATATAATAATAGAACTGCTTATTACTCACTTGCCTTTTACTTATTTTTTTGGTTTAATATTCTCTGATACAAAGGCAGTACGATATAGGAAAATATGCGTTTTTTAACTCTTACTGTAGTTCTATTATTCCTTTTTTCATCAGGTTTTGCCAAGGGCAATAGGCTCCCTGATATGAAAATACCAAAACTTGATGATACCGTTCCGGAAAAGACCGAACAAAAAAAGGAAGAAGCAGTTGAACCCGAAGTTGAAGAAGAAGTCCAGGATATTCCGGATACGGAAGAAGAACAACAGGAAGAAAAAACAATAACTGAAACGCAAAGAGAAGGCAGAATTCACAAAGTATGGCTGTGGCAAGAGACAAGGGACTGCCTGTGGAATCTGGCTGAAAAATATTATGGGGATCCATGGTTATGGAAAGAAATATATTTAGCCAACCAGGATCAAATTAAAGACCCTCGAATTATATATCCAAAACAAAAAATAGTAATCCCAAAATTAAATACATCTAATTAATACTCCTAAACTAATAAATACATATTATCATGGTGACAAAAAAACTATTTCTAAAAAATTCTGATGAAGCCTTGAGCCTATTGGGGCAGCAAGACCAAAACCTCAGGCGTCTGGAGCAGGATTACAACGTTCAGATATTTGTCCGGCAGGGAGGCAACAGCGGAGACTTTTCCCTTGTGGTCAGGGGCCCGGGAGGAAAGGTTGACCGTGCAATGGCAGAGCTCCAGTATTTAAGAGATAAGATAAAAGAAGACGCAACGGAAAACAAACATAACAACGTGCATTTAAACAATAATATTCAAACCTTAAACTCTGATGTTGTCTACGTAACCTTTCAGGGAAAATACATAAAACCGCGCTCAGATCATCAAAAAAAGTATGTGGAATATATTAACAAACATGACATTGTAATCGCGATCGGGCCGGCAGGCACGGGAAAGACCTTTCTGGCCGTAGCTTCTGCCTTAAAAGCCCTGCAGACAGGCAAAGTCAACAGGATAGTGCTTACACGCCCTGTAGTCGAAGCCGGCGAAAAACTGGGTTTTTTACCCGGAGATTTATACGAAAAAATAAACCCTTATTTAAAACCTCTTTATGATGCCTTTTACGTGATGTTGGGACCTGAAAAATTCAGGTTCTTAAGGGACGAAGATGCTATTGAGATAGTTCCTCTTGCTTATATGAGAGGCCGGACTATAGATGATTCATTCCTTATACTTGACGAAGCCCAAAACACGACATCGGAACAGATGAAAATGCTCTTGACCAGGATGGGCTCGGACAGCCAGGTTGTTGTTACCGGAGATATCACACAGATTGACTTAGAAGGCAAAAAAACATCAGGGCTTAAGATCGCAGAAAAAATACTTTCATCTATCGAAGATATAAAGTTTGTGAAATTCAGCGAAGAAGACGTTGTCAGGCATGCTTTGGTTAAGAAAATAATAAAAGCATACGACAAATTTGAGAAAAAGTAAAAAAGAGGTGCTATGTTTGACCATTTATGGCGTCCGGCTTTAAGAAAATCATTATTATATCTCCTTAATTGGACAGAAAAAAAATCCATATCAACGGCTGTTAAACGCGGCGGTAAAAAGAAATTCTGGCAAACTGAAATCCACCTGCCGAATTCTCTTGTAGCATCAATAAGCCTGATAGTGATATTTGCGGTTTTGGTACTGGAAATAGGTTTTTCCTGGCCAAGGATCTTTGGTTTTGGTTTAATGGTATTCATGTCCTTTGTATTTCTGGTACTCTACTTAAAAAATGATCAGGCAGAGTTATTAGAGGATAATGAAGCAATGATGCTCCTGGGTTTGATCTTTATCATTATTACAGTTTTTATAATAATGTTTAAAGAGGTAGAATGGTTTCAGCCAATGGGTACACCTATAGCTTCTGCTACTATACTTATTGGCATTCTATTATCCCGGCGGCTTGCTCTTGTATCAGGAGCTATTCTCTGTTTAATCTTAGCGGGTGTAAATGAGTTTAATCTGGAGTATTTTTTTATACACTTTTTTGGCTCACTGACAGGAGTTGCAGGGCTGACTAAAGTACGCAATAGAAGCGATTTAACACAACTCGGACTTAAAGTTGCTTTAGTAAACACCATTGGAATAATTGCTGTTTGGTTCTTCTACAAATGGCCATATCCTCCTATAAAGATAGTAGGAATTGACATCTTATGGGGAATTTTCAGCGGGTTTTCTTCGGCATTGATAGTACTGGGCACCCTTCCGTATCTGGAATCTTTCTTTTACAGAACCACAAACATAAAACTTCTGGAACTGGCTGATTTCAACAGACCTCTTCTTAAACGCTTGATGATAGAAGCTCCCGGCACTTACCATCACTCCCTTGTTGTTGCTTCTCTTGCTGAACAGGCAGCAGAATCTATAGGGGCAAACTCCCTTCTTGCAAGAGTAGGGGCTTACTATCACGATATAGGTAAACTATCCAAGCCTGAATATTTTATTGAAAACCAGCAAACCTTAGGAAACCCGCATGATCCGTTAACACCAACCATGTCTTCATTAATAGTAATTTCTCATGTTAAAGAAGGAGTTGCTCTGGCACATTCACGTAATATAGACAAGATTATTATAGACTGCATAGAACAGCATCACGGGACTTCAGTTATACATTATTTTTATCACAGGGCTTTGGAACAGAAAGCTGAGATTAAACCGGAGAACTTTCGATATCCCGGGCCCAAGCCCCAAAATAAGGAAACCGCCATTTTAATGCTGGCAGATGCTGTTGAAGCTGCAAGCAGGGCCTTGGAAGACCCGTCACCATCCAGGCTTAAAGACATGGTAGAAAAAATTATTAACAATAAATTTACAGACGGACAATTTACCGATTGCCCGATTACCCTGCATGATTTAGGCCAAATAGCAGAAAGCCTGGTGAGCACACTCAACGGAATCTTTCATGCAAGAATCGAGTACAAAGAATCAACCGAACAAAAAACCGAAGATAAAAAACAAAAACCTGAAGACAGCAGACAAAAACCAGAAAACAAAAATTAAACAGTGAAGTATCTTCCCTGTTTTCTATTTTTTGCTTTCCTGGCTTCTTTTTTTAATAATGAAAAAAAATACTTTGATTAGATTTTACAACCTTCCCGGCAATTTTAAACCGATATTAACAAAAGCTGTAAAAAAAACGTTAAAATTAAAAAGAAACATCCGCAGAAGTGAAATTAACATTATTCTGATAAGTGACAAAGCTATAAAGAAGTTAAACAATAAATTCAGGAAAGTTAACAGGATTACAGACGTTATTTCCTTCTGCTATAGCTCAAAACCTCTGGTTGGTGAGATTTATATAGCTAAAGAACGATCAAAACTTCAGGCAAAAGAACAAAAACATACCTGGAAAAAAGAATTGATTTATCTTGTGATTCATGGAATCCTGCACCTGCTTGGATTCACTGATTATACCAAGAATAACTCTAAAAAAATGTTTTCAAAGCAGAATTTTGTATTTAAAAACCTATAAAACATGTTTATTATTTCAGGCTCAATCATAATAATATTTCTCTTTGCACTTTCTGCGTTTTGGTCAGGATCCGAAACGGCCCTTACAAGCCTTTCAAAATACAAAATTAAAAAAATCATAGCTTTAAAAAAATCCCTCTCTGACCCATTAATGCAATGGTTAAGATTTCCTTATTATCTTTTAACTACTATATTAGTTGGAAATACCATTACGAACATTGTATTGAGCTCTTTTGCTACGATTCTAGTATTGCATACTTTTCCTGATTTTGAAATATTTCCCAAACACTTTGGATCGTTAAAGTTCTCTCTTGGCCGGGGTTTCCTGGAATTTTCCGTATGGTTAATCACAACTTTTATATTAATAATTTTCGGCGAGGTAACCCCTAAAATATTCAGCAGAAATAATCCGGAAAAAATTACAATATTCAGCCTGCCTCTTCTTACAAAAATTACAAATATTTTCGGTTTCCTGATATGGCCTATAAATAAGTTAATAAAGGCTATTTTTCCAAGGATAGACATTGTGCCGGTCGGAAGACTAACTTATCTAAATCTAAACGAAATTCATGAACTCATTACGGAAGCAAATGATTCAGGAATGCTGCATAAAGAGACAGGCCAAATGCTTGAAAGAGTACTTAAGCTTGGCGAATTAGATGTCAGGAAAATAATGACTCCTGTAGATAAAATAGAGGCAGTCAATCTTAACCAGGATGAAGATAAACTTCTGGATTTGTTAATTGAGACAGGCCATAGCCGCGTTCCATTGTATCATGATAATGTCAACAAAATTATGGGATTTATACATACCAAGGATTTACTCTGGGCATGGAAAAATAACCAGGGCCATTTTTCTCATGATTTAGTACGTGCCCCTTATATTGTAAAACAAGATAAAAAGATATATGACCTAATGAAAGAATTCCAGTCAGGACAAACACATATAGCATTTGTAACGGACGGGCTGGGCAACATCACAGGATTGGTTACGCTTGAAGATGTCCTGGAGGAAATAGTCGGAGAAATACTCGATGAATATGATTTGGAGAAGGAGCCTAAGAAATAAATTATGTCTTTATTACTTATAAAAATCATTATTTTCTTTATATTTCTTTTCATGACTGCTTATTTTGCAGGTACTGAAACAGCCCTGACCAGTTTATCAACCCTCAATCTAAAAAATATAAAAAACGACTACAAAAAAAGCCACAAATATATTTCTTTCTGGGAAAGAAAACCAAATGAATTGTTGGCAACCATATTGGTAGGCACGAACTTAGCGGTTATCGGAGCAGGTGTTTTGGCAACTTCTATAACACTTGAATTATCAGATAAATATTATCAATACCGCACATTGATAATCAGCTGCTTTCCCGTAATTATAACTATATTGATTCTAGCCTGGGGCGAAATAATTCCAAAAATATTCAGCCGCTATAAAGCTATACAGGTCGCAATATTCGGATTGCCTTTTCTGATTGTTTTCAATAAAATCCTAAAACCATTAACAAAATCGCTTTTGAGAATTTCCGAGAGATTAATCAAATTATTTGGTGAACAATCAACATATGAAATACCTTTTTTGAAGCCCGAAGAGCTGAAAATACTTCTTTTATCCGATGACACATCCCCCCTGTCCGTTTCAGCACGCAGAATTATCAATAATATCTTGGATTTCGGGAAAACAAGGATAAACCACGTAATGGTACCCCGTGACGAGATTCAGGCAGTTGACTTAAAAGGCGAATTTAAGGAAATTGTAGGCCAGCTTGTTGATAAAGGTTATTCAAGAATTCCTGTATACCGCGATAATCTTGACAATATTGTTGGAATTATCTATAGTAAAGACTTAAATTTGGCTCTAAGGCGTGAAAATCTGATAATTATAGAAGATTTAATACGTCCTGCTTATTTTGTCCCTGAATCTGCAAGAATAAATCAGGTCCTCAGGGAATTCAAAAGAGGCCGCCATCACCTGGCTATTGTTGTCGATGAATACGGCTCAACAACAGGGATTGCCACTATCGAAGATTTAGTGGAAGAAATCGTGGGAGAAATATGGGATGAATACGACCTGCAGGAAAAGACAATATTCCCCTTGCCCGACGGTTTCTATCTTATAAGAGCAAATGAACCTATAGATAAGGTTAACGAAGAATTAAAATTTAACTTGCCTGCTGAAGAATTCACCACTATAAGCGGCTGGATCCTGGATTTATTCGGCAGGATACCGAAAATAGGTGAATCCATAAAATGGGGGAACATAGAACTTGAAATAGTGGACGCCACAAAGAAAAGAATAGTAAAAATAAAAATCAGAAAATATAAAGAAGGCCAATAAAGTGAATCAAAAAATAAATAAAAATATCCAATCGTGGACATTATTCTTGCCGGAAATACAAAATCTTATAAAAGCAAAAGATTTTTCCGGATTAAAAGAACTATTGGAAGATATGTATCCGATTGACCTGGCAGAGTTGTGGTTTAACTTCAGCGATGAGGAAAAATTACTGCTGTTTAAACTGCTGGAACCGACCAGGGCGGTAGAAGTTTTTGAGGAACTGGATTTAGTGGATCAGGAAATTTTATTGGGTAAACTTGAAGACGGATCCCTGGGACAGGTTCTGGATGAGATGGCGTCTGATGAAAAAGCTAAACTTTTTCACAACCTCCCCCAGAGAACCGTTAAAAAATTAATGTCTCTGATGAAAAAAGATGAGGTAGATAAGGTTGAAAAGATTTTAAAATTTCCCGAAGATTCCGCGGGGTATTTAATGAATACGGATTTCATCGATTTGAAACCGGAAATGACAGCCAAGCAAGCTTTGGAAAAAGTACAAAGGCTTTCCAGGCTGCGAAGAGTCGAAAATTTGTATGCATTTTATGTAACTGATAATGAAGGAAAACTTCTCGGAGGCGTGACTCTAAGAAAACTGATTGCCCTGCCTCCTGATATCAGAATCTCCGAAGTTATGAACCCGGTAAACTTAATTAAAATTAAACCCAAAAATGACCAGGATTCGGTTGCCAAGCTTTTTACAAAATACGACCTGACTGTTGCACCTGTTATTGACAAAGACAACCGTCTTATTGGTACTATCGTTATAGACGATGTGGTAGACATTATTCATAAACTGGACACAAAGCAAATCTACGAAATCGGAATGATGACGCCGGAAGAAGGTAAGGAAATTGATTATACTACAGCAACTCCATTTTCTCTTGTGAAACGGCGTGTTGGCTGGCTCATTTTTCTTCTTATTATGAATTTTCTATCAGCTACAGTGCTGCAAACCTTTGAAACCGCCCTTGCAACCGTTGTGTCTTTAACATTCTTTATTCCTATGCTCCTGGGCACAGGAGGAAATGCGGGAACACAAACCTCTATAACCATAATAAGAGGAATTGCCACCGGGGATGTAAGTTTCAACAACGTATGGCGCATTATTAAAGTGGAAATTTTTGCCGCAATAATAATGGCATTTCTAGTCGGTATCGTATCTTTCGGAAGAGCTTTTTTTATTGGTGAGGGTTGGCTTGTTGCTTTTGTAGTTGGCTTAAGTATGTGTGTATTAATTCTACTTGCAATAACTACAGGTATTACACTCCCTCTTCTTTCCAAAAAAATCGGGTTAGATCCGGCATCTTTAGCCGGACCGGTAACTACAACTATTGTTGATGTTATAGGTTTAATTATATATTTTAAAATAGCACAGTTACTATTACCTCAACTACAGACTTTACAATAAAATATGTATTATCGCTTAAATGGTTTAGTTTTACAAACAAAAATTTCTTCTGAAGCCGATAAACAGTTAACCATTTATACCAATAAGTGGGGTAAAATTGTTGCAACCGCTCCGGGAGCCAAAAAAATTACGGCAAAGTTATCAAGCGCCACGGAACCTCTGACAGAAAGTGAGTTCATGATATATCTGACTACTCCTAACTCCCGTGCCAAAATAACCGGGGCAAAAATATTGGACAATTTTTCTGAAATAAAAAATGACTGGCGAAAACTAACTATAGCTCAATGTTGCATTGAAATTTGCGACAAACTGACGCCGTTTCGCTCTGAAAATAAGTTAAAGTATGAATTACTTTGTAAAACACTCAAATATCTTGAGCAGGTCAAAAACCCCTGGCGTATTTTTATTGCTTTTACTTTAAGGTTCCTGAAACTATCAGGATATAGTTTTACGGAATATCTAAAAAAAGAAAATTTTAACATGAATTCCAAAGAAAGGGATACTATTAAGCGGTTAGCTACTCTTTCCGGAAAAGATATCGACAAAATGAGAAATTTTGAAGAAGAATCACAGAATAGAATAATGAAATATCTAAATAATTATCTTAATTTTTACCTACCCAGACCCTTAGCTACAATAAAATTTCTGCAAAAAGTAAACAGGAGAAACATCTATGACCTTTCAGGAAATTATTTTAACGCTTGAAAAATTCTGGGCAAAACAGGGATGCCTAATCTGGCAGCCATATGATTTGGAAAAAGGCGCAGGCACATTCAATCCTGCAACATTTTTAAAATGCCTTGGGCCTGATCCATGGGCTGTTGCTTATGTTGAGCCTTCACGCAGACCTACTGACGGCAGATACGGAGAAAATCCCAATCGTCTTCAGCATTATTATCAATATCAGGTTATATTAAAACCAGCACCTGCAAACATTCAGCAACTTTATCTGAACAGCCTTAAAGCAATCGGGCTTGATCCTAAAAAACATGACATACGTTTTGTGGAAGATGACTGGGAATCGCCTACTCTGGGCGCATGGGGTCTTGGATGGGAAGTCTGGCTGGATGGAATGGAGATAACCCAATTTACATACTTTCAGCAGGTAGGTAATATAAATTTAGACCCTATTTCTGTTGAAATAACTTACGGCTTGGAACGCTTATGCATGTACTCACAGAAAAAGGATAATGTATACGATATACTCTGGACACCTGATGTTACCTACGGCCAGGTGCACCTTGAAGACGAACGCCAATGGTCACGTTATAATTTTGAAGAATCAAATATAGAGATGTTACGCCAGCATTTTAACGATTGGGAAAATGAAGCAAAAAGGCTGCTGGAGAAAAATATAGTACTTCCTGCATATGATGCGGTAATGAAATGCTCACATATATTTAATCTGTTGGATGCAAGAGGGTCTATTTCGGTATCTGAGCGAACATCATATATCGGCCGTGTAAGAAATCTAGCGCGTAGAGTAGCTGAAGATTATTTAAATCTAGTAAATACAGATAAAAAGGACAAAAACTATGCCTAAAAACTTACTTTTAGAAATAGGAACCGAAGAAATTCCTTCTTCCTACATTGATCCTGCAATAAAACAACTTCACGACCTGATCAAAAATGCGCTCGAATCTAAAATGGTAGCTTATAAAGATATAAAGATGCTCGGAACCCCTCGACGTCTAAGCTTACTAATAGAAAAACTGAACGAAAAATCTCAGGACAGGAATGAAGAGCACCTCGGCCCGACGTTAAAGATCGGCAAAGATAAAAATGGTAACTTTACCGCTGCCGCACTGGGCTTTGCATCTAAACACAATGTAAATGCAGATAATCTGGTTGTTAAAAAAACAGAAAAAGGCGAATACCTATGCGTAAGAAAAAACATTCCCGGAGAAAAGTCCGAAAACATACTGAGGTTAATATTACCTGAAATTATCAGTAAAATCTCTTTTCCGAAAAGCATGGTCTGGGAGCCTTCGAATTTTAAATTTGCACGCCCAATACGCACAATCATCGCATTATACGGTGATAAAGTTATAAAATTTTCAATTGCACAGGTTAAAACATCAAATTTTACTTACGGACTTCATACAATCAGCTCCAAGAAGATTACTATAAGTTCTGCGGACCGCTATGTTTCATCCCTCAGAAATAACTGTGTATTAATAGACCAGAAAGAAAGAAAAACAATACTAAAAAAGATTATTGAAACATCCGCAAAAAGAGTAAAAGGGAATGCTTTAATCGAGGAATCCTTATTAGATGAGGTTAATTATCTGGTCGAACATCCGGTTGCGATACTTGGTAATTTTGACGAGAAGTATTTAAAATTACCCCAGGAAATATTAATTAACTGCATGCAGAAAAAACAGAAATATTTCCCAATAGCAGATAATAAAGGGCGCCTGATTAACAGTTTTATAGGCATTAGAAACGGAATTTCCGAGAATCAGAACATCGTCAAGGAAGGATATGAACGTGTATTATCGGCAAGATTAGCTGATGCGGAATTTTTCTTTCACCAGGATACACGCATCAAACTGATTAACAAGGTGGAGAAATTAAAAGGCGTGATATTCCATGAAAAACTGGGAACTATATATGAAAAAATAGTCAGGATTAAACAAATTGCCGGCTACATCAACGATTTAATGGAAGATAAGGTTGAAAGCAGTAATTTGGAGAAAGCTTGCGAATTATCAAAAGCAGATTTAGTTACTGAAATGGTTTTCGAATATCCGGAATTGCAGGGTACTATAGGGCGTATTTACTCCGAAGTATATGATGAGGACAAGAATATAAGCAAATCTATTGAAGAGCATTACTGGCCCCTAACATCTGAAAGCAAATTACCTGAATCAAATATGGGTAAAATAGTATCCCTGTCAGACAAAATCGATACATTGGTCGCGGATTTCACTATTGGCTGCATACCAAGCGGTTCTGCTGACCCTTATGGCCTGCGCAGGATAGCTATAGGTATTTTAAGGATCATAAAAGAAAATAAACTTCCCATAAAACTAAAGGGTATTATAGATAAAGCATTTTCCTGCCTGCCTCAGAATTTACAGAAAAATATTATGGCAAAAGACCAGGTTTCAGATTTCTTCAGGCAGCGCCTGGAAAACATACTCGAAAATGACGGATACAAATTTGACGAGGTCAGAGCCATTTTAACCTGCGGCTTCGAAGACCTCTCGGATGTGGAAATGCGACTTAAAGCATTAAAAGACATACGTAAAATGCCGGACTTTGAACCTCTTGCGACAGCGTTTAAAAGGTCTGCAAATATACTGAAACAAGCTAAAAAGAATAATATCACTATACCGGCTACAGTTAACGAAGCACTGTTGAAAGAAGAGACTGAAAAAATACTTTATAACAACGCTAAAAAAATTGAGTCTGAAGTCAAATCAGCCCTGAACAATAAAGAATACATAGAAGTTATGAAAAAAATGGTAAGCTTAAAACCGGACGTGGACAACTTTTTCGATAAGGTGATGGTGATGGTTGATGACGTTGATTTGCGCTCAAACAGGCTTGCGTTACTTAACTATATCAAAAGTATATTTTTTAATATTCTGGACTTTTCGCTTCTGCAATAAACCCTGCCACAATCTATTTTATCTCTATCATAAGAGGCACTTCTCCGCAATCCGGAAAAAAAGGACACCTTATACACTCCCCCCATACTTTATGCGGCAATTTATTTCTCGATATTTTGTAGTATTTAAGTTTCAAAAAGAATTTCGGTTTAAAAGTTAAGGCAAATATTTTCTTAATGCCAAGTTTGCCGCTGATTTTATGGCATGCTTGGACGAGTTTCTTGCCAACTCCCTTTTTTTGATATTTTTCGTCGACAGCCAATGCCTTAACCTCAGCCAGGTCTTCCCATGATACATGAAGAGCACAGCAGCCCACAACCCTGCTTTTTTCCTCGGCTACAACAAACTCCTGTATGTTCTCATAAATCTCGCTTAAAGGCCTTGCAAGCATCTCTCTTTTCTGCGCATAGTAATTAACCAGTGTATGTATTGCTTTTGCATCCTTTATTTTTGCAGGTCTTATTTTCATTTAGTTTTCTCCTTACTTACCATCAAAGTTATATCCCGACTCAAGTGCTTTCTGGTTTAATTTTATTAATGATTCTTTGTTTTTCAAAACTTTTTCACAGGCAGCTTTAGAGCTGCCCAACTTCAGAATTCCTCTTTGTTTTAAATAGGCTCCGACAGCCACAAGATTTGCTGTTTTAACATTGCCAATTTGCCTGTCTGCTATCTCTGTTGCAGGTATTCCAACCGTTTTTATTCCCGGAAACTCTACTTTCTCCTTTACCAGAGAAGAATTAAAGATTATAAGAGAACCTTTTTTCATTCTGGATGAAAACTTTTTTAGAGAAGGCTCATTTAAAGCTATTAATGTTGAAGGATGAACAACTACAGGAGATCCTATCTCGTCATCAGATATTATTACAGTTGAATTAGCAGTGCCTCCCCTCATCTCCGCCCCGTAAGAAGGAAACCACGTTGTTTTTTTGTCTTCTTCAACGGCAGCCTGAGCAAGAAGCATGCCCGCAAAAAGTACGCCCTGTCCGCCGAAACCAGCAATTATAATTTCTTCCTGCATTTAAATATCCTTATACACGCCTAATGGAAAATGCTTTACAAAAACGTCATCCATCCATTTGACTGACTCTTTGGGAGTCATACCCCAGTTTACCGGGCATTGAGAAAGCACCTCAACCAAGGAGAATCCTTTATTATCTATCTGATTCTGAAATGCTTTTTTTATTGCTTTCCTGGTTTTCATTATGTTTTTAATATTGTTTACAGCAACCCTCTCCAAATAGACAGCACCTCCGGTCGCAGCCAGCAGCTCACACACTTTTAACGGATACCCGTCTCTTTTAATGTCCCTTCCGAAAGGAGTCGTAGCTGTTTTCTGTTTTTCTATGGTTGTAGGGGCCATCTGCCCGCCTGTCATCCCATATACGGCATTATTAACAAATATGACAGTTATATTTTCACTTCTGTTTGCGGCGTGCACTGTCTCGTTCGTCCCGATAGCAGCCAAATCACCGTCACCCTGATAAGTAAATACAACTCTATCAGGTAAAACTCTTTTAATCCCGGTTGCCACTGCAGGGGGTCTGCCGTGAGCAGCTTCCGTTACATCAAAATTGAAATAATCGTATGCAAAAACCGCGCATCCCACAGGGGCAATCCCTATGGTTTTCTCCCTCACCCCTAGTTCATCTATACATTCAGCTATTATCCTGTGTATTATTCCATGCCCGCATCCGGGACAGTACGAGTGTTGAATCAAGGTTAAAGATTCTGGTCTAGATAATATTTTATTCATAATTTATTTCAGGCTCCGTATCTTGTTTAAAAGTTCTTCCTGATTTATCAAACCGCCGCCTGGCCTTCCCAGGAAATCAACCGGGCACTTACCTTCAACTGCCAGACGGACATCTTCTACCATCTGCCCTAAATTCATCTCTGCCACCAAAAATTTTCTTTTTCCTCTAGCCGCGTCTCTTATTACATTTTCAGGAAACGGCCAAAGGGTTATAGGTCTTATATATCCTACTTTGATGCCCTCAGACCTTGCCTGCTTCATAGCTGCCTTTGCCACCCGTGCAGCAATACCAAAAGCAACTAATATGATATCCGCGTCTTCTATATCCTGGGTTTCAACTCTAATCTCATTTTTTCTTATCTCATCGTACTTCTTCTTTAATTTCCAATTGAATTCCTCCAACGCTCCCTCTGCCATAAGAAGCGACCTGATTAACCTGGGTTTTCTGTTTTTGCAGCCATCCAAAACCCAGCTTCTGTTATGTTTTTGTTTTTGAGGTTTATCCTGCCTTATAACAACAGGTTCCATCATCTGGCCAACCACGCCGTCAGATAAAATCATAACAGGATTCCTGTATTTCTCGGCTAAATTAAACGCCTGGTATGTAAAATCATACATCTCCTGTACAGAAAAAGGTGCCAAAGTAATTGTCCTGTAATCCCCGTGCCCCCCACCTTTTGTTGTCTGAAAATAATCAGATTGTGAACCTGCAATGTTCCCCAACCCCGGGCCGCCTCTCTGTACGTTCGCAATTACAGCCGGAAGTTCGCATCCTGCAAGGTACGATATGCCTTCCTGTTTTAATGAAATTCCCGGAGAAGAAGAGGATGTCATAGCCCGAGTTCCGGTTAAAGATGCCCCGAAAACCATGTTAACAGCTGCCAGCTCGGACTCTGCCTGCAAAAAGACTCTGTTCAGCTCAACCATTCTTTTGGACATGTGAGCAGGCACTTCGTTTTGCGGAGTTATGGGATATCCAAAATATGCCAGACATCCCGCAGCAATCGCACCTTCACATAAAGCTATATTGCCTTTCATCAGTATTTTATTTTTATCCATTTACTTATAAACCTCTATACATACCTCAGGGCAAATCTGATAACAAAACCCGCAGCCGGTACATTCCTTATCATTAACAAACTCAACCGGATGGTATCCCTTTTTGTTAAATTCCTTTGATACTTCAAGGCATTTTTTAGGGCATACCTCTATACAAAGGTAGCATCCTTTGCATTTTTCTGATTCAATTTTAACTTTACTCATATAATTATTTTACATCTTTAGAGGATAAATGTCAAAAACTTGAAAAAAGAAGGGATTACCTGCTTTGCTTAATAAGTTCTTGTGCGTGTTTGCGTGCAGTAGTGGTTACTTTTTCCCCGGATAACATACGAGAAATCTCCTCAGTATGTTCTTTTTCTGATAATGTCTTTATATATGTATAAGTCTGCCCTTTCTGAAGCTCTTTTACTACTGATAAATGCTGATTCGAAAATACTGCTATCTGCGGCAGATGGGTAATACATAAAATCTGATGGGATTTCGACAAATCTTTCAATTTTTTACCTACAGTCTGGCCCATCGGCCCTCCTATACCAGCATCCACTTCATCAAAGATCAATATAGGAACCTTATCAGCTTTAGCTAACACTGTTTTTAAGGCAAGCATAACTCTCGACATCTCTCCGCCTGAGGCAATATCCTTTAAAGGCTTTAAATCCTCTCCGGGATTTGCAGAAAAAATGAACTCCACCCTGTCCCAGCCATCACTGGTCGGTTCCTGCTCTTTTTCAACTGACACCACGAAACGCACTTTTTTCATGCCTAAATCATACAACTGCTTTTCAACCTCATCGCTTATTTTCTCAGCAGCTTTTTTCCTGGATGCGCTCAGTTTTTTGCATAAATCAAACAATTCCCTCTGCTCTTTTTCTATCCTGCTGTTAAGTTCCTTTTCATTTTCTTCGGTGTTTGAGATAAAAGACAGTTCATCATGAATTTTTTTACGGTACTCAAGAATTTCACCTATAGTTTTCCCGTATTTTTTCTTTAACTTGTAAATTATATCCTGTCTCCCGAGTATCTCATTTAATCTTTCAGGATCTGATTCCAGATTGCCGTTAAAATCCTCCACTTCCTTTGCACACTCTTCTATCTGGTAATATGCTGTTTTCAAATTTTCACACGTTTCCCCCAAAGACCCGCATACGTTGTTTATGTTCTCAAGCATCTGCTGGACTTTGTTCAACTTCTCTAAAACAGAGCCTTCCATAGAGTCAAGGAACTGGCTTGCCTGCTCGCTTATCTCTCTGAGCTTTTCCGCGTTTTTAAGTTTGGGAAGAATTTGCTCAATTTCCTCTTCTTCGCCCTGGGTTAATCTTGCTCCGTCAATTTCTTTTACCTGAAAACCGTATAAATCGATAAGCTTCTGCTTTTCCTGCTCGGAAAGTTTGAAAGATTCTTTCTGGGCAATAAGCTCTTTCCACTGATGATACTTTTTACCAATCGCATCTTTTAAATCTTCATTATCCCCAAACCTGTCCAGCAATTGTCTTTGATGCATGCTCTTTATTAGCGTCTGATGTTCATGCTGGCCGTGGACATCAACCAGCAATTCGCCTACGCTGCAGAGAGTTGATAAACTAACAGGGCAGTCATTTATAAACGCCCTGCTTTTACCGCTTACATCAATCTCCCTGCGTAAGATTAGAGTATCGTTGTTTGAATCATCCAATCCCAACTCGTCAAGATATTTACTAAATCCTTTTAGTTTTGAATGATCAAATTCACCTGTAATAAAACACCTGTTTGCATCCTTTCTTATAAGCTGTGCCGAGGCCCTCTCGCCCAATATCAAGCCAAGTGCTTCAATTATGATCGATTTCCCGGCCCCGGTCTCACCTGTAAATATGTTCAACCCGGGTGTAAAGTCAATGTGCATATTATCTATTAAAGCATAGTTTTTAATATGTAAATTTAACAACATAGACTTATCCGCGTTCACCCCATTTAAGCTTTGTCCTTAGGACTTTTAAATACTTTCTTCTCGGATTTACTATCAACCTCAATGATTCATTTGAAGCTGAGATTTTAATCAAATCACCCTTATTTAATATATGATTTATCTGGCCATCTATAGACAAAACAGGTTTTGACTCTTTTATTTTAGAATCCAGATTAAGTGTTAAACGGCTTTGACTAGGAACAATCAGCGGCCTCTGCGTCAATGTATGCGGACAAATAGGAGTAAGTATGAAAACAGAAAGCACAGGATGAACAATAGGCCCGTTTGCGGCCAACGAATAAGCTGTAGAGCCGGTCGGGGTAGCAACTATTATCCCGTCTCCTATATAGTCTGCCACGAATTCATCATTTATCTCTGCAGTAACAGTAACTACCCTGTTATCTTTTCCTGAATGGATAATAACATCATTAAGGGCATAATTTTTTGTCAGCTTTTTATTAGATTTAATCGTAACAGAGAGCATCATACGTTCTTCAACTCTATATCTATCATTAAGAATATCCTGTAATAGAGTATAAACTTCTTTCGGATTTGTTTCGGCAAGAAATCCCAGAGACCCCAGGTTTATTCCCAGAACCGGAATCCTCGCAGAAGCAAGCATTCTGCTTGCTTTCAGCATGGTTCCATCACCCCCCAGGGTTAAGGCAAAATCCAAACTGGAAATCTTTTTATTCGAAGATGGCATGGAAATAACACTGCATTTCTTTCTTTTTAGCCAACCGGATAATTTGGTGAGTTCTTTTCTTGCTTTTGGTTTCTCAGGATTAAAAATAATACCTACTTTCTTCATCCTGTCCCTCCCATATAAACATGCTAAATATTAATTTATATTCTATATATTATAGCAAAAATGCTGATGTTTATCTCTTGAAATTACTAAATAAGTTTTGTAAACTATTCCATAGATTACCCCCAAAGGAGACATAATTTTAATGACTGAAAAATTTCTGGTAATTGATGATGACCCTGGTTTCTGTACAATGTTAACAAGGGTTTTAAGCGATGAAGGGTACAGGGTTGACAAAGCCCTGGGCGGAGAAGAGGCTATTGAAAAAATCAGAAATGAGTTCTTCGATATCCTTATCCTTGATATAAAAATGCCTAAAATTGACGGCATTGAAGTCATGAAAAGACTAAGAGAGATACAGAGAGGCAAAGAAGAAAGTGACGTAATAATAATTACAGGGTTTATCAGCGAGACTACCCCCATCGAAGCACTAAGGCTCGGGGCTGTTGATTATATTATGAAACCTTTCGAAATAAAGGATTTTTTACACAGCATTGAAAGAAACGTGAAAATAATCAGGCTAAAAAGAGAAAGAAATATCTATATCGGTGAGCTTTCTGAAACAAATGAGAAATTAAAGCAAACCATAAATGAACTAAAAAATACCAGAGACAAATTAATATATTCCGAAAGACTGGCTGCCATAGGAAAGGTTGCTTCAGGAGTAGGGCATGACCTCAGGAATCTTCTGGGAATAATAGAGAACGCGTCTTTTCTACTTAAAAGCTCCTTTAAAACCAAAAACACCAAAATAAATAAGTACTTTTCGATACTTTATAAGGCATTACAGGAATCTAAGAAAACGCTGGATGACCTTCTGCACTTTTCAAAAGAAAGAAAGATAGAAAAAGCAAAGATTTCGCTAAAATCCCTGCTTCAGGAAGGCCTCGATATTGTTCCGCTAAAATCAAATATAAAAACAAAGATGAAGATTCCCTCAACCATAGGCAGCATTTATGTTGATCCCCTGAGGATGAAACAAGTATTAAGGAATATTATCAGCAATGCGGCCCAATCTATGCCTAAAGGTGGAAAAATATCAATTAATACGAAGTCAAAAAACAACCATGTTAAAATTGAAATCAACGATACCGGAAGCGGCATAGACAAAAAGCACTTAAAAAATATATTCGAACCTTTCTTTACAACAAAAACAAAAGGTATAGGTTTGGGACTAGCTGTTGCTAAAGAAATAATAGAGAAGCATAATGGTAAAATAGAGGTAAAAAGCAAAATAAATAAAGGCTCGACTTTTATTATTCATCTGCCAACCCAGGGAAATTAGGATCTATTCTTATTCTAAAAATCTTTCTATCTTTATTATTTTATTCTTAGATAAAGAAATTTTGATGGCACCCATTTCTTTTGTTGAGTATATACTTTTATCGTGAAATCCTTCTATCCCATCCGGATTTTTTCTGCTTGTAGATACTACTATAAAATCAGCTCCGGTTTTCTTAATAAAAATATCCGACAGCTTTCTAAGGCCATGCTTGGGAAGCTGAAGCATATCGGTTTCTATATTCAGATTGGAATCTGAAAGTAATCTTTCTGCGTTTTCTCCCATATCACTGGTAAATAAAACTCTATGATTATGATAATCCAGCAATAAAATCAAACAGTTATCATCCCTTCTTGCAAAAAGCCTGGCAGGAGAGATAACAGATACTGCAGCATCTGCAATTTTAAAAACATCTCCTGCCCAGGCTTCACGAAAAGGTATTTTTTTATCACCAGTCAATTTCAATAAATCAAAGTATTCTTGGCTGAAATCAACCTGCGGGCTGTAAATAATCTCCTTTATAACAATATCTTTAGCAATTTCTTTTAGGCCTCCGTAGCGCGGATAATTTGGATTTGTAATTATCACCTTATCAAGAGTTCTGATACCTTTGCCTGACAAATAAGGATATATGACTCTCTCTCCTATATCAAACAATGGATTATAACTGCCCCCTGTGTCTATAAGCCAGTTTTGGCCGTTAGGAAATCTTAAATGTATTGCATCACCGTAACCAACATCCAGAAAAGTAATATCCAAGCATTTCTTAAGCCTGATGCTTCTAAAATATGTGTTTAATACTGAAAGCATTACCAGTAATCCTAATATATACCGGGTTTTAGGATATTTCTTTATTTGAAAAACACAAATAAGAAATATATAGTAGCAGATTATAAAAAATATTGAGGGGGTGGGTAACTGCAGTGTTGCTCCTGGCAAGCTTGAAAAATAGTCAACGATAAATGTAAGCATTTTTAACAGATAATAATTTATTGATGCAATAAAACTTATCAAAAAAACCAACCCCGGCAAAGCTGTGTTAATAATGTATAAAACAAGGCCTGCTGCAATTATTATGCCCACTAAAGGTATGACAAACATATTTGTCAGAATGCCGATAAGCGATATTTTGTTAAAATAATATGCAATTAATGGACTCACTGCGAGTTGTGCGGCAAAAGATACCATAAATAGCCTTAGCGGCCACTGTAAAAACCTGACAATTTTTCTTAATTTATCTTCTTCATTAAGAAAATTATTTTCAGGGTTAATTGCTTTATTTAAGAAAGGATAGATATACACTATTCCTAGAGTTGCAGCAAAAGAAAGCTGAAAACTGGCAGTAAAAAGAGCCTGCGGATTGAGAATAAGAATGGTCAAAGCCGCAATGCTCAGGGATTGATATATATTTGACTCTCTTGCAAGGCTTAAGGAAATGATTATAAAAATCGCCATCATACTCGCACGTAATACCGGAGGATTAGCCCCTGTAACCAACGCATAAATCGGGATAAAAGGAATTGTAAAAAGCGCAGCCCGTCTGTATGAAAGCCCCAATAACCTGAAAAGCCCCCAGAATATTGCTACACAGTAGCCCACATGCATGCCGCTTACAACCAGAACATGCATCACTCCTGCATCGACAAATTTTTCTTTCTCGTCTTCCGGCAGCCTGGACCTTTCGCCTACAAGCATTTTTGACAACAAGACTCCTTCCAGTCCCGGGAGGTTATTTTTAATTGCAGATATCATACTGCTGCGTATTTTTAATGCCAGCGATTTATAGAATGGTATTGCTTTATGCGAGGTTTTTATAATTTCGCGGGCATACAGAAGTGAATATATTTTCTGCCTGCTTAAATATCTTGCATAGTCAAACCCGCCGGGATTTGTGTTCTGGTGCGGTTTTTTGATCTGTCCTGTTATTTTTAAAACATCACCGGGTTCTATATCAGCAATGTCAGAAGCATAACTTACCAATACCTTACCGGAGACATCTTTGCCATCTAACGAACTTGCTTCCAAAACTACATAAGATTTATTTCTCTTATTCCTTGGCTGTGACCTGACTACTCCTTCAACCTCGACCTGTCCGGGGACGATATGCCAAAAGATGTTGTTTTGTGGGGCCAAATTAAAAAAACCCTGCGTATTTAAAAACACAAGGATTAAAATATAAATAACAGTGATAAGAATAAGAAAGCGCCTGATAATAAATTGCAGCAGACTACTGTTCACTTTTTTCTGTTTCTTTTTTTGTTTTTAGAAGGAAAATAGAAGTTATGAGAAAAACCATGGAGCCTAAAACAGGCATCCACACAGGTGCAATCCAGGGCAGAGGAATTAAAAATAGAATATCTATCGTACCTAATGATTCCGGCCAATTAATAATCATCCGTAAAAAAATGTAGTAGAAAATATCCCATATTGCAAACGGCCAAAGGAAGTAAGCCAGGCGCTGTTTCCAATTTTCCGCTGAAATCCACGCCAAGGTTGCAAGCATTATTATTGTAGAAATCTCCCTTCCTATCTCTACAAACAGGATTTCTAAAGGGACTGGCTTTAACTGAGGTATAATTCCAAACTTTATCCAGGGAAAGCCGACTTCGATAGGTACATGAAATCCAAAAGGATAATACAGCTCTCTTAAGTAAATTACTACCGAGGCTTCTAAATATCCAAATGCGATTCCAAATAAGGTTAGAATAAAAAGCTTTTTGTAATAGTTTTCTAAAAAGCTTATCATTAAAAATTAGAACTTCTGGGTTGTGTCCAATCTGATGCCAGGCCCCATGGTTGAAGATATTGAAATACTTCTCAGGTATTGGCCTTTTGCAGAAGACGGTTTTGCCCGGATTACAGCATGAATCAGAGTTCCTGCATTTTCAATCAACTGCTCTTTTGAGAAAGATGCTTTCCCCACCGGGCAATGAATGATCCCGTATGAATCGTTTTTATATTCAACTCTTCCCAATTTCAATTCTTTAACGGCCTTTGCTATTTCGAAAGTCACCGTGCCGGATTTGGGATTGGGCATCAAACCTTTCGGGCCTAATATTTTTCCAAGTTTCCCCAAATCCTTCATTGTATCAGGCGTGGCGACTAAAACATCGAAATCCATCCAGCCTTTCGATATCTTTGCAATAAGTTCATCAGCTCCTACAACATCAGCACCGCTTGACTCAGCTTCCTTTACTTTCTCGCCGCGGGCAATAACTGCAACTTTTCTTGTCTTGCCTATTCCGTGCGGCAGAGTAACGGTTCCTCTCACCAATTGGTCGCTTTGTTTTGGGTTGATCCCCAAGCGAATGTGTACTTCCACTGTTTCATCAAACTTTGCGCGTGCTGTCTGCTTACAAAGCTCTATACTCTCAGCTAAAGTATAAAGTTTTGTCTTATCAACCAGTTTAGATGTCTCGGCCAATCTTTTGCTCATTATATCCTCCTAGTGGTTTATTATCGTTCCGGCATATACCGGGACTCCCACAAATATTTTAATCTACTACCTCAATACCCATACTGCGGGCAGTGCCTCGTACTATACTCATAGCTCCTTCAAGATCAACTGCGTTCAAATCGGGCATCTTTTCCTTTGCAATTTCTTCTACCTGCTTTTGCGTAATTTTGCCGACTTTGTTTTTATTCGGTTCGCCGCTTGCTTTGGCAATTCCTGCAGCTTTTTTAACCAAAGCGGAAACAGGCGGCATTTTTGTAATGAAAGTAAACGACCTGTCCTCATAAACTGTTATTACAACAGGTATGGTCATTCCCGCTTCCATTGACTGGGTCCTGGCGTTAAACTGTTTACAAAAATCCATTATGTTAACGCCTTGTTGCCCCAACGCCGGACCCACCGGCGGAGCAGGATTAGCATTTCCTGCGGGTATCTGAAGTTTAACTAACGTTTTTATTTTCTTTTTTACAGCCATTTTATTTCTCCCTGTTCTCTCTCTGCTTTATATTTTATAATTTCTCAACCTGCAAAAAATGCAGTTCGACTGGTGTCGGCCTTCCGAAAATTGTAACCATCACCTTGAGCTTGCCTTTCTCTTCATTAACTTCTTCAACTACTCCTATAAAATGCTTGAAAGGACCTTCTATGATTCTCACGTTTTCTTCCTTTTCGAAAGTTACTATAGGCCTGGGTTTAGCGCCTTGAGGCGCCTGTGTGAGCTCTATAAGATTTTTAACCTCATCCTCAGGCATAGGAGCGGGTTTGACCCCTCCCAAAAAACCGGTAACCCCCGCGGTGTTTCGTATCAACCAGTAAGTCTCGTTGTCTATTGTCATTTCGACAAAAATATATCCGGGAAAAAACTTCCTTCTTCTTACGTGTTTTTTATTTCTCTTTATTTCCACCACTTCTTCAGTGGGCACAAGAATCTGAGGAATCCTGTCCTGGAGCCCCAGGTTAGCCACTGCTTTTTCCAGACTCGATTTAACATGGTCCTCATGCCCGGAATATGTATGAACCACATACCATTGACGTTCTCCCATTTTTCACCTCAATTATAGTAAAATTGCCAGTATTCTTGCTAAAACAAAGTCAGCAAAACCAACAAACATCGCCACTATGACAACCAAAATAATGACAACAAGCGTAGATGCTATTGCTTCTTTCCTTGATAACCAAGTTACCTTTTTCAACTCAGAATATGCTTCTCTTAAAAACTGTAATGCTGATTTAATCCATTGATTCATGCTGACCTCTTATTATTAAAACTGCAGAAATAATTTATCTCTTCCTAAAAACGGGAGTGAAAGGACTCGCCTCGCACCAAAAACCCGGGAGCAGAAGGACTCGAACCCTCAAGATCGGTTTTGGAGACCGACAGTTTAGCCAATTAGCTTATGCTCCCACTTTTTTGGTGCGGGGTACCAATTAACCGACACTCCCAATTCAGTTATGAGTTCATAATTTAGATATTAATAAAACTTATTCCTTTAATTACCCTTAACCCCGAACTCACGACTCCGGGCTATTTTGTTTCTTTGTGTTTAGTATGCTTTCTGCATTTTGGACAAAATTTATTTACTTCAAGCTTTTTGTCCTTTTTCTTACCTCTTGCATAATGATAGTTTCTATTTTTACAAGTAGTGCAAGACAATGTTATTATAACTCTATTTTTTACTGCCATTTTATCCTCATTTCACTTTCTATTATTCAACAACTTCGGTGACAACGCCCGCGCCTACAGTGTGTCCGCCTTCTCTTATCGCAAACCTCAGCTGCTTCTCCATTGCTATCGGCGTTATCAACTCTATGTCCATCGTTATATTATCTCCGGGCATCACCATCTCTGTACCCTGCGGCAGCCTGCACATACCCGTAACATCCGTCGTCCTGAAATAAAACTGCGGCCGGTAATTAGTGAAAAACGGTGTATGCCTGCCTCCCTCTTCCTTGGTCAATACATACACCTGCCCCTTAAACTTCTTATGCGGCGTTATCGTCCCTGGCGCGCTTATAACCTGCCCGCGCTCTACCTGCTCCTTGTCTATTCCTCTTAACAGCATCCCTATATTGTCTCCTGCCTGCGCCTCATCCAGCAGCTTCCTGAACATCTCCAATCCAGTCGCTACACTCTTCCTCGTATCCTGTATCCCCACTATCTCTACTGCATCTCCCACCTTTATCTTGCCTCTCTCCACTCTGCCAGTCGCCACTGTTCCCCGCCCCGTTATCGTAAACACGTCCTCTACGCTCATCAAAAACGCCTTGTCTACTTCCCTCTGCGGCAACGGTATTGTCTCATCGCATGCTTCCACTAGCTTCATTATTGACGGCGCACCTATATCGCTGCTGTCTCCCTGCATAGCCTTCAGCGCACTTCCCCTTATCACCGGTATCTTGTCCCCGGGAAAGTTATACTTCGTCAATAACTCCCTTACTTCCATCTCCACCAGGTCCAGCAAATCCTTGTCATCTACCGCATCCACCTTGTTCAGGTATACCACTATGTTCGGTACGTTCACCTGGCGCGCCAATAATATATGCTCCCTCGTCTGCGGCATCGGCCCGTCCACTGCGCTTACCACCAGTATCGCTCCGTCCATCTGCGCTGCTCCGGTTATCATGTTCTTTACATAGTCTGCATGCCCAGGACAATCTATATGTGCATAGTGCCTTTTATCCGTGCTGTACTCCACATGGCTCACTGCTATCGTCAGGATCTTTGTCTCGTCTCTTCTCCCCTGCGATTCGCTCGCCTTTGCCACTTCGTCATAGCTGATGTACTTCGCCAAACCCTTGCCTTCCAGCACCTTTGTTATCGCTGCTGTCAGCGTCGTTTTGCCATGATCCACGTGCCCTATCGTTCCGATGTTTACGTGCGGCTTGCTCCTGTCAAATTTTGCCTTGGACATACTTACCTCCTA
>JAFGIL010000019.1 GCA_016929635.1 Endomicrobiales bacterium | reverse complement strand
GATTGATTTATATTTAAATACAACAATGCATATATTAAACAAACCAACCAAGTTAATATCACTAATTACTCTGGCTGCTTTTATTTACTCATTTATCCTTCATCAGCCTGCCCTTGCTGTTGTTGAAAAGGTAAAGGAAAACAGAGTAGTAAAAGAGCTTCAAGAGCAAATAGACAAACCTGCACTGCCTGCCAATCTGGGAAGAGTGGTACAAAGCAACCATTATGACAATGACCGCCTGATTATATACATCCAGGACCTGCACTGCCATGCAGAGGTTCAAAAAAATATATGTAAAATCATAGAGTTTTTTGACAGCAAATATGGCGTTAACAGGATATTCATTGAAGGAGCGCCTGCGGGAAAAGTTGATACTTCGTTACTTAATGTAATAAAAGATGAAAAACTCAAGAATAAAGCGTTAAATGCGCTGTTGGAAAAAGGGCTTTTGGGCGGTGCGGAGTACTACTCAATAATACATGATAAAGACGAACTGTATGGTACTGAAGACTGGAAAACCTATAATAGTAATATCCATTTAATTACAAAACTTATCCAGCAAAAGGAAACGAATTCTAAAACCGCTAAATTCATTGAAAATCAAATAAGTTTATTAAAAGAGGCTCACCTTTCAAAAGACATAAAAAAACTGGAAAAATATTTTGCCAAGGAAAACAGGAATGAAAGGCATTATTTAAAACTTGAAAAACTCGGGGAAAAAGTTAACGAAAACATTCATTACTATTCCAACCTATCCAAACACATCGAATTAATAAAGCTAAGAAAAAGTATCAAGTATAAAAAACTCCCAAAAGAGATAACTTCCTGTTTAAATGATTTAAAAAAGGAACTTCCGTTCCAGGCATATAACCGGATTGCAGAGAATCTCAATAAAAAGGACGGAATGGGGGAATTTTATAACATACTTTATAATGTAACCAGAAAATACCCCAGTAATTTTGAAAAAATGTATCCAAACCTCTCCGGTTTTCTGAGGTTCAACAACTTAAGCTCAACGATAAACCCGATTCATTTACTTAAGGAAGAAAAGCTTTTTACTGACCAGGTTGTCTACCAGCATTCCGAAAGGCTCGTTGATAAAGAGCTGTTATTCCTTTCAAAGATGAGCGAAAATTTCAGTAATTTTATACAGCTGGAACTTTCTGCCAAGGATTTTGAATATTTCAATAAAAACTCCGAGAAGTTCGTGCTGCTGCTGCAGAAATATTTGTATTCATCTATGCAGGATAACAGCAAACACTTAAATGATGCCATAACCCTGCTTAGAAACAAAGATTACTTTACATATTATGAAACAAACCTTGCCAGAAACGACATATTTATAAAGAACGTGGTTGATTGTAATTCAAAAAGTAAATCTGGGTTGCAGGTAAAATCCAATAATACAGCATTACAAACCGACGTCTTATCCAGCCTTGATAACTTTAAATCAATAGATATTGTTATCGCAGGCGGATTTCACGGAGATATTACGCATAAATTGAAGGAAAAGTGCATTTCATGCATGGCCATAACCCCAAACGTAACCACAGATTACGACAGGGAACTGTATGAACAAACCATGACGGGTAATGTAGATATTCAAAAGATTTCCTATTCGTCTATCCCGGACCCTTTATCCTCAAGATTAGCCAGGATTATAATAACTGCCTTTCAAAGTAACCTCACGCCAATAGAAATAGTTGAAAGGATTCACAGTGACGCAAATCTAAGTGATTTCAAAGCGGAAACTGACGGCGATAAGATAACACTTTTCTATCAGGAAAATCAGGTTGGTGTGATAGAAAATAAAGAGTTTACAGCTACGCCAGCGGATGCATCTAAACCTGCTGACAGAGCCGCCAAAACATCTATCCTTGGATTAAGCGTATCCGCAATCCTGACACTTGGTCTTGGAATTACAGGGCTGACACTGGGAATTCCTGATTTAGATATATTACTTATTATAATTTCCAGCATTTTTACATTAGCTGGTCTATCATATGCAGGCACACTTTTAGGAACTTCTTTAATTATCTATCAAGCTATTCCGGAAAATGCTGAATATGACAAAACTTTATTGAACTTCATTAAAGCATCGGGTTTAACAGAGAAGGGATATGATATTATTTATGATGATGAAAACTATACAGGAATAGCCGATGTTGACCACGAACAGAAAAAAATATATATCAATAAAAAACTTTTAATAGCTTCTAAGAACCCATCTTTATTTAAAATACAAAAATTAATCCTCCCAATAATTCTTGCACATGAAAGCATACATTTCAGCAAACTTCAGGTATCTTCTAAAAATCCTCTCTCATTTATTCTTAACGAAATTCCTGCCTATGCTGTAATGCTTTTTCACTTAGACACTAGAGAAAAATCAGCATTCAGAATACATTTCCAAACATCTATAAATAACAATAAACTCGAACTTATTGAAGATGAAGATGGAATGCTTAATGTAAGAGTTAATGGAAAGATTCAGGATGTTAAGACAGTCACTCTGGATTCACTACAGAAGGGAACTCCTTTTACTTACAGTAATTTAGAAGAGGAAGATCCTGATCGTATTTTATATAGACAATGGATAGGAGTATGCGGCCTTACAGAAAGAAATACAAAGATTGAAGACATACATCCTCCTGTAGAGGATACTCCAGAAAATATAAACGAAGCTGGCACTACCCGTTGGAGAGGGGACCTCACATGGTATACTGAAGGAGATTTTAAAAGCGGAGAATTAAACAGATCAAAAGGACATGTTAACAGAACTCATTCAGTAGAAATTTTTCAGGTCTGGACAGGAAAGGTAAGAATGTATCTGGAAAACGAGACTAGTGATGGGAGAATATCTTCTTATTTTATTGACCTTAATCCAGGTGAAAGCATTCTGATTCCGCCAGGCTGGTATCATACCACACATATTATAGAGGGACCTGCTGCAGTTTTTAACAGTGTAAACAGGGAAGGATTTGTTGACTGGGGTGAAAAAGGATATGCTGTGAAGGAGGCAGCATATACTTTCAGATCAGAAGACAATCTAATTATCCCTGTAAAAAATCCGAACGTTGCTGATAAACTCACTGAAATTGTAGAGCTTGCACCAACCAGGATTCCTATATTGGAAAATTTCAATGGTTCTTTGCTTGACTTTATTACTACTGCTGATGATAAACTATTAGAAAGGCTAGCTCAGAATATTTTAACCGGACAATTTGACAAGGAAACTATTCTTGCTCAACAGACAATATCCGGCACAAAAATACCGGATTACTATGAAGCTGTTTATGGCAAACTTGAAACCTTTGCTACAAGGGATGAATTGGAAATCCTTGATATAACACCTCCAAAAATCACAAGCAAAACAGGCCCTTTAACTTATTTAGATGTGCTTTGTACGTATTTACACCTAGATGAACATGAAAGGAATAATTTGCAAGCTATAAAAAATATTGACAGAATTGCTAGTGAATCAGTAAAAGACATCGTTAAGAAAAAAATAGATAAACACATAGAAACTGATATCCCGGCTCCTACTACTTCAGGCCAGGCTGAATCTCTTCATGCTGAAGAAGAACTTGCCTCTTTTGGATATAAAATAATAAAAGTTTTTACCACAGGTGGCGGGATTGCACAGAGCTTTTTGGCTATTGATCCTACAGGACAAGTTGTTGTTGTTAAGTATTGCCGCTGGGAAGGTATTGATGGGAATGGAATGCCTTGGTTAAGAAATCAAATTATGCATAATGAACATCTATATAAAAATTTTCCAGGTTTAGTGCCAAAAATAATTGAAAGTTCCTCATCTGAGAATTTTGTTTTTTACAGTATGGAAGTTTTAGAAGGTGTAACTCTTAACCAATATCTTCTATCAGAGGACGCTACTCCGGCAACATTTCTTGAAAAACTCTCATCAATGTACGACAGTCTGGGTAAAGTATATAGAGAAACTGTTGCTGCAGCAAAAGACTATTTGCAAAAAGCATACCTGGGAAGGCTTAAAAGACGAGTTGATATATTGGGCAAAAGTTCTGGAGAAGTGTATAAAACATATATAGAAGGCAGACCCGTCACAGCGGGCAATAAGGTATACAGGGATACTGCCGAACTTTTTGAAGAAATATCCAAAGCAGAAGAAGTTGTTATAAACGGTGTTAAATATCCCAGTTTATCACATTTGATTACGACATTAGAAGAACACAATGCTCTCCTAGAAAGGCTTTCACCGAGACGATTAAGCAGGTTTTGGCATGGCGACGGTTATTTGGGAAATATTATGGATGTTCCCGAAAGAGGTTATTGCTGGATAGATGTACGAGGAAAAGATGATCCAGAAGAACCCGGAGATGTGGTTTATGATATCGGGAAAAATCTTCACACCATATTTTTTGACCTAGCTGGCAAGAATTCAAATGCTCTACAGTTTGATTTCTCTTCGGTCCGTTTTGAGAATGATGGCAAAACGGTTATCCTGGATTTAAAAGTGGATCCCACAAAAGAAGACGTTATTAATAGATACCTTGAAGCTCGCAGAGGTATGTTGGAAGTTATTGCTAACCATCCTACATTAAGAGAAGTTGCAGATGATGGTTCAGCCTGGTTTGCCAGAGCTCTTTTAGCAGAAGCTGTAAACATTGCAAGTGATGCCCCTAATAGGATAGAAGATGATCCTCATGGCGGAATTCCTCTAACATACTATTTGCTGGGTGTAATCCTTTTAAACGAGTTTCTACAATCCCAAGAAATCGATACTGGTACTGAAGTCGGCATAGACGAATTTTTCTCACATTTAACAGACACTGCCGAACCATTAACACATATTCATACGGAAGAGCATAAGGATGCAGAGAGAGTAGACAAAATTCTGCAAGATAAAGATAACTGCATTGTAATGGGCTCGTCAATTGATGGAAAGCGTTTTTCTGAAGTACTCAAAATGAAAACCGACAAAGATGTACTGTATACAGATTTTAGCACGTTGCAAATTGACACCCCGCGCAGTCAGGAATTATTCGTTGATTACATGAAAAAACAGGCAAGAAACAAAATTTTGGTAATAGACAATTATGAAACCCTGTTAAAATATCCAAAAATACACCAATTTTTACTAGATGAAGCCGAAAAGAATCAATTTAAAATTGTAGGAATCACGGATTTTAACGGCTATCGCAAATTAGAAGCTGATGATGAATACTATCAAAAATTAAACTTCCATATTAAGCATAAACCATTAAGCGGCGAGCAGAGAGAAAGTAAAGTGGTTGTTATTGGAGCATCCGGGTTTATTGGCAGAAAACTTTATAATATGCTAAGGCAAAGCTATCCAAATGTTATCGGCACGAGGTTTTCCCAGGAAGGGAGTGAATTTATTAATTTGGATTCAACTGACCCTGAAGCTGTTAGGAAGTTTGTAGATGAGTATGAACCGGATATAGTAATTTATGCCAGCGCTATTACAGACGTTGTATATTCTGAAGCAAATCCTGAAGAAACTTATTCAGTAAACGTAAATCCTATTGAACATTTTAGAAATGCAGGATTCGATGGAAAATTTGTTTTCTTTTCTACTGATTATGTAGTTGATGACGAAATAGCCATACAACGCCCTTTCAGGACATCTGATAAACCTGCTCCATTAAATGTATATGCTCAGAGTAAACGAGCAGGAGAAGAAAGGACATTAGAACTTTACGGAGATAAAGCTCTTATAATCCGACCGCCAAGAACCTATGGATATACAGGAACGCCAAAAGACAACCGGTCTTTTGAAAGGGATGTTATAGATAAACTTCAGAGAGGAGAGGATGTTTATCTTGATGGCAGCAGGACAACCTCTCCTGTTATACTCGAAGATGTTTGTTCAGCCATAGCTGCCTTGCTTTCCCAGGAAGATGCTTCAGGTATATTCCAGTTGTCAACTTCCGAAGAAGTTACCAAATTTTCATGGGCAAGAATGATAGCCAAAACATTCGGTCTTCCTGAAGAAAAAGTTCACCGTAAAGATGTTGAGTATGATGAAAAAGATCCCCCAAGGGCAAGAAGCGTACAATCAAAAACCTCATATACACCGCTTTATAACTTACGGCTTGGTATTCAAAAGATTAAAAGTCAGCTTCAAAGAACTGAGGGGAGAAAATCACTTGTTGATATGGCCAGGAAGTCACTATACAACTCCGGTAATTTTATAGATAGATTACTAGAAAATACCAGATTATGGGCAGGAATCGACATACAGAAAGGCATAATCTCCGAAGAGGAAATTATATCATCCTTGGCTGTAGCTGACAGGGAATTTACGTATGCTGAACAAGCATTTGGTTTAAGCGGATTGACTGCAGAAGAAATTGACGACGTGATGGAACAAAGAATTTTAGATATAGATAGAGCGCTTACCAGGAAGATAGGAAACCCTGATCCTAAAACAGTCGATGGCGTAAAAACCATCATCGAGACAGTCGTGCAAATACAAAACCCTTCTAAAGGCGTTTTTGTAAAACGCGATGTTCTTAAAGAACTGCTAACAAAACATCCTCCTGAGGTTTTGATGAAAAGCACAGGACGTTCAATGGAGGATTTAATCGCTGATGCCGATGTACTTGAAATATTCAGTTTAGTAAGATTTACTGAGTCAGAGATTTACTTAGAAAAATTAATGAGTGAGTACGAAAATCTTACGCCGGAAGATTTTGAGGAAAGAGAAATAGAAATCCGGGTTTTTCCAAGAGAAAAATATAAATGTGTAGTTCCTGCTTTAGATAAAAAATTGACGTTAGCGCAGGATAAGCTTGCAGGGACAGTTTTTGGCATTCCTTATGCTTCCGACTATTCATACGATGCATTAGTCCTCAGATTATTTACAAGAGTGCCTCATCATATTAATGAACTAATAAATTATAGCGATTTTTACAGGCACATTATGAAAACACCTGAGAGTTTTTCTGAAAGATTTTCAGAATGTATCTATGGATTTGCTGATATCTTTGGCAAATACGGTATTCCTTTTTTCCATCCGCATCATATACAAGAAGTACTGAACTGGGAAAAGTCATTTGAAGTACTAGAAAAAGTTGCTGAAACCGACGACGGTTTAATAAATCTAGTGCGGCCCTTTCTGAAATCAACGAATGCTTTTGCTTTCATTCCATCAGAAGACGGAACGCTGCAGAGGGTATCCATCAACCTAATTGATCGTATTACAAATGTTTCAAAAGCTATAGACACACAAAATCCAACATTGCAGGCACAGGAATCAATCCGGACTGAAATATGGTATAGACATGTCGGTAATAAGAGGTTGGCCAGGAATCTTGTTGTTGAAAACTTGGATGATGTCAACCTGTTAGAATTGGATAAAGATTATGAATCATTGCATTACTGGGAAATTTTAATTCAATTATGGCAGGTTAAGGTTCAAAGTATAAAAATAGCTATAGAAACAGGTGAGGAACTTTTAAAAACTGGAGATCATGATGGAGCAATTGACAAGTTTGAATCTGCAATAAATGAAACTATCGAACTAGCAAGAGCAGGTATTATAACACAAGAAAAAGCAATAGAACTGCAGGACAGGGTATTCTCACGTACGGTTTTAATGGGATTAAGCGGCGGGGACTGTGCCGGCCTGAATCCCGCCTTAGCCTCAGCCACAAGAGAGCTAGCGAAAAAAGGTATATTAGTAGCGGGTATAGATAATGGATTTCAGGGTTTATCAATGCAGGATCATATGGATTTTGCAGATACCGTGCACTTTGTACGTCTTAAAGACACAGATGAGCTGGAAAAGGAAGGGAGTTTCAGATACGGATCTTCCCGTGCTAAGGTTGATGATGATAACAGGGATGTTATGGTAAGAAACGGGAAGAGGTTTAAGGGCGCTATAATGATCGGCGGTGATGACCATTCCAAACAAGCCGGTATACTTGCGAACTTTTTAAGAGAATACGGCGTACCTGTAGTTGCAATACCAAAATCCGTTGATTTCGATTTTGAAACCAATATGCTTGGCACCTCAACAATGGTAGAAGATGCACACAAGGTATTTGAAGCTTTGGAAGCAACAGCAAAGGCTCACAACAGAATATCTATATGTGAAATAATGGGCAGAAATACAGGCTGGCTTGCATTTTTAAGTGCACGCAATGTAAAAGGAAACAAAATGATACTTATTCCTGAAAGACCAGCGACACTGAAACAGGTTCTTCTAGAATCTATCAGGAAATATGCAGAACATGGATATTTAAATGTAATGATATCCGAAGGATTTATTTTTAAATCTGATGCGCTATTTAAAAAACTGATTGAAATGGATCCCGAACTTTCAGGAAAATACAACAAAAATGTCCAGTTAGATGAACATGGAAACCCAAGATTATCAGGTGTACACAGATATCTGGAAGCGGCTTTTGAACATATAGAAAGCCTGGCAGAAATAGATGAAGATATTAAAGAAGCTCTTGAATTACTTCCGAAAGATATCAGAAATCTTCGTAAGAGTGCATCAAAACCAAGAGCGACTAACTATGGATTCATAGGAAGAGGGCTAAATCCAAATGAGACTGATCAATTACTGGGAAGGATGTTTGGCACAAGGGCTGCTCAATTAATAATACAGAATGATACCAGGGGTTCAATAGTCACAATGGATAGATTTGATGAAGAAGGGAATTTGGTTGACCCGAAAAAATCGGAGGTTCAGGTTAAAAAAGCAATCGATGTAGCACAAAAATTACTCCTTACTGATAAAGAAAATGGATTTAGCGACGAAGAACTCATCCATGCCGATGTCTTCTGGGGGGAAGCCGGAAAAATGGAAAAACATGAAGAAAAAGAAGTTTTAGAGGTTTTTCCAGAAATCAGCGAACTTAGTACATTAGTTACTCAAGGTGAAAGCTTACTTGCACAAGGCAATCATGATGAAGCAATAGATAAATTTGAATATGTAATAAACGCAACTTTACAATTAGCCAAAAATGGCACTATAACAAAAGACGAAGCTGTGGAATTGCACAACAGGATATTTTCTCATACAGTTATAATGGGTTTAAGCGGCGGTGATTGTGCCGGTTTAAATTCTGCATTAGCATCTACCACTAGAGAGCTAGCAAAAGAAGGTATTTTAGTTGCAGGTGTTGATCATGGATTCCAGGGTATATCAACACAAAATCTTTTGGATTTTGCTGGCAGAGTACATTTTGTAAAATTATCTGAAACTGAAGAGTTAGAAAAAGAACCAAGTTTTAGGTTCGGTTCTTCCCGTGTTAAAATAAAGAAAAAAGATAGGAAAAACATTGTAAAAAATGGTAGAAGATTTAGAGGTGTTATAATGATGGGTGATAAAGACCATTCGGAACAAGCAGGCAGAATTGCAGATTCTTTAAAGGAACATAATGTACCATTAATTGCTATACCCAACTCCGTTGATTTTGATTTTAAAACTAACATGCTTGGTGTGTCATCAATAGTCGAAGATACACAAAAGATATTTGAGGCATTGGGCGCAACAGCAAGGGCACATAATAGAATTTCTATATGTGAAATAATGGGTAGAGAGAGAGGCTGGCTTGCATTCTTAAGTGCACGTAATGCTGAAGGTAACAAAATGATACTTGTTCCCGAAAAACCAGTGACTCTAAAACATATTCTTCTTGAATCTATAAGAAGATACGGAGAACAAGGATATTTGAATGTAATGATATCTGAAGGATTTAAATTCATACCTGATCCTTTATTAAGCAAACTGCTTGATATTGATATGGAAGTATCCGGAAAAGCCGGCAATTATGTTAAAACAGATGAATTCGGACATCCAAAGCTTTCAGGTGTACATAAATATTTGGAGTTGGCCCTGAAACATATAGAAGTCTTGGCGGAAGAAGACGAAGAACTTGAGAGAGCTCTTAAAGCGCTTCCTAAAGACAGTAGGAGTTTGCGCAGCAGTGCATCAAAACCCAGAGTAACCGATTATGGATTTATAGGAAGAGGATTAAACCCGAATGAAACTGACATCATATTAGGGAAGATGTTTGGCAAAAAAGCTGCAGAATTAATAGTCCAAAATAACATGGACGGTGTGATAGTTGCGATGGATAGATTTGATGAACAGGGTGGCCTAGCTGATCCTTCCAAATCAGAGGTTGTAGTTAGAAAAGTTACTGATGTCGCGCAAGAAGCAATTCTTACTGATGAATTTGACGACGGACAATTACTTCAAGCTGATGTGTTCTGGGGAAAATACTACATTGAAATAGAACAACTCGCAGCCCAAGCAATGAGATTAGTAAAAGAATTGACTTCAGTCACAAAAAGCACAACTGAAGCCACAAGAATAGTAATTGAAAAGCTTATGCCTGATATAAAAGAATTAAGGAGTAGGATTACGATTTTAACTGATAATCAGGTTGAACCTGAATTGGCATCTGAACTGGCATCAAAATTATGCCTTTTCGCAATTCCAGAAGAAATCAGCAAGGATTATGCACAGGCATTAAGAACAAAGGCAAAAAATGAAGGATTGAATCCGGTTTCTGTAAAGAGGCTTTCCAGAGACCAGAGAAGAGATGCTCTGGATAAAATTGAATATCCTATAGAAGTTACAATTCCTGGACAAAATCTTTCGATCCTTGCAACATTATATATAGATAGAAAAACACAAACTGTGTATTACTATATTTTGCCTGAATATCAGGCAAAAGCAGAGACATCCGGAGACCTTACAGTTTTTGTTACAACTGCTATTGCACATGATTTGAATGCTTTAGGCTTACTATCTGAAACAGGAATGCCTCACGCTTCCGCCTGGGCAATTAAGTATCCAGAAGAACATCAAGATGCTTTTGAGAAAGCCTTAGATGCTTTTCCGGATTTACAGGCAGATAATCTCGTAATGAGACCCTTTGACTTAGAAGATGATGACATAGCTACCGATATCAGGTTTTACCAGAGTATAAAAAGAGCATCTATATATGGAGCTGTTGGAGTATCACAAATAGCTTACAAGCTTCCTGAAACAGTGTTTACCAGCAGGTTCAGGGGGAATATTGATTTCTCTAAAGACTTTGCTAATCAAAAAAGGGCCTCCCAGATTCTTCTGGAAGAAAAAGGTCTTCTAAGCATAAATTGGGAAGAGGAAGCCCAAAAAAGAGGATTTGCTGTTGAATACAGGGAATTGCTAGGTGAATATAGAGAAACTACAGATTTTATCCGTTTTAAAGCAATTTGCAATGAAATTGCACAAATATGCTACACGGAAGCAAGGATGGATTATCCTGACTTCAATACGTATGTTTCCGACGTAGCAAACAAACAATTTCAATCCGCCCGGCTGGCTCTAAGAGAAAAAGGCATTACATTAATCGGAACTGCTAATGAAATAGAAAACGCAGTAATCATAAATATTCATAATATTCAATCAGCCGCAGAACTAGAAACCTTATTAAGAGAACGCTTAAGGGAAGGTAAAAACGTAATCATTGATCTTACACCCGCTGAAGGACAGGTTTTAAAGCTGCGTAATGTCTCTGAAGAAACCATGGGAATTGCATCTATAATGGGAATGGTAAATGATGTAATCAGCTCTATCGAAAAAGATATGGAAGCTGTCTGCTGCGAAAAGGAAAAGCACGAATGGTGGGGAATAGGAAGCCTCATTCGAGATATATCCAAAGAACAAGCTCCTGAAGAAGCTTATACAGAAATACTCCAATTGTTAACATTACTTGATACTGAAGGCGAAATAGACCTGCAACAACTTGGAGACGCAATAGATGAAACTAACATTAACGAAGAGATAAAAAGAGTAATCTTTGCAAGATTAAACGACACAACCCGTTCTCCCTCGGCCATCGCAGCAGGGTTAAGGGGAATTTTGGGATATGCGGCAAAACAAATTTTTGAAGAGGAATTACTGGCTGCTGTACCTGAGTTGAGGATGGATGATGAAATGAGATTAATGATTGATGATACATTCAAGAATATAGATGGAAACAACTTTACTAACATGCCAGAAAACTTGAATCCGATAAATGCACTAATTCAAAGACTGTTAAAAGAACACGGCATACCCGTAAATGACAGGATTACATGGACTCTAACAGCAGAGATGCTTCATTTCATGCATACCGAAGCTCCGTTACTGCCTGAGGATATGGGTGTATTAGAAAAAGCAGGCAGCCTTGGTGCCACTGAAACCTTCCGTACCATACTCTCGGCAGCATAAAACACACAGTTTAGCAATAAAATTTGCAGGATTATTCAAGCATATTTAGAAAATACGCTATTCTTGACTCTAAGAATATAATGATATATAATAAAAAGCCGGGCTTCTTGAACGGGAATAACTTACAGGAAACATGATAAAAGTTAAAAGTAACGATGTTATTACTCTAATAGATATACTTAAGGATAATGACGGACGCAATATAGGAAAAATAAGAAGAAATCTTTCGACTCAAGCGCTCAAGATCTTCAGCAGCAAAAAATTTCCTGGCTTAATATCACAAAAAATAGAAGAGGAAATATTTATAACGAGTGCCCTTATTTTATTTCCTGATTCGCCTCATAAAATGTGGAAACTTGGAGAACTTCTCGCAAGGAAAAACATGAATACAATATACCGGTTATTCATGCGCCTCAGTTCTCCTTCTTACGGGATTAAAAAGGCTCCCATTATCTGGGATAAATTTTACAGAAGCGGAAAATTGAAAGTTGTTAATACAGGGAAAAAAAGCGCAAATATGATTGTAACGGGGTTTCCTCAGATGCGCCCGTATCAGATTGACCTGACATGCGGCTATATCTGTGTTATATTGGAGCTTGCGGGCGCTAAAAATATAAAAGTTAACGTGGATTCCTCCGACAGCAACGCATGGAAATGGGATATATACTGGAATTAAAGGAGAATATTAAGATGTTTCAGGAAATCAGCAAAGACATGTTTTACAGGTTGATAAATTTCGGGCCGTGCGTGCTTCTGCTTTCAGGAGATGATATAAAAACTAATATCGCTCCTATTGCATGGCTGACACCTATCAACGAAGACCCTGCTATCCTCGGTATTGCCATAGCGGAAAGCCATTTTACAAGCAAACTTATAAGAAAGACATCCGAGTTCGTTGTCTGTATCCCCGACGTTAAATTGCTGCCTGTGATAAAATTCTGCGGCAGCAATTCAGGCCAGAAGATAGACAAAATAAGGAAATTGTCACTAAAAACTGAGCCTGGGAAAAAAACAAAAGTACCTCATCTAAAAGACTGCCTTGGATTTATTGAATGCAGGGTTAAGGATATATATAATTACGAAGGCGTGAATTTCTTTGTTTCAAACGTACTTTGTGCTAAAGTCAAAAAAGGAATGTTCAATAACAATATTATTTCTGAAAAAGCAAAGGCACTTCAGCATATAGGCAGCGGAATTTTTTCCGTATTAGGCAAAAGAATTAAATTCTAATTGGTTTATAAACCATAAATTTAAGGAGTCATAATGCAAGTATTAATTCTTTATTATTCAAGAACAGGTACAACCGAAAAACTGGCCAGGGAGATAGCCAAAGGTGTAAATGAAGTCAAAGACGTAAAATGTATCATTAAAAATACGTCCGAGGTAACTAAAGATGATTTTACGTCGTCAAATGCAATTATTGCAGGTTCTCCTGTATATTTCGGCACAATGGCCGCACAGCTGAAAGAAGTTTTCGATAAGCATGTAGGATTAAGGCGCCAGATGGAAGGAAAGCTAGGAGCCGCCTTTGCAACTTCAGGCGATTCATCAGGAGGAAAGGAAACAACCATGTTTTCGATTATACAAGCAATGATGATATATGGTATGATTGTAGTGGGCGACCCTATGAATGCTACCGGACATTACGGAGTTGCATCTACAGGTGCTCCGGACAGCCAGGCCTCCTCAAACGCCGCTAAACTGGGTAAGAGAGTTGCTGATTTGGCAAAAAAACTGAATTCATAATTACCAGGAAATTCAAATGATGGGGACAATCCCTGAAATTGATAATAAGATATTAAAAGAATTCCTTAATAATCTTTCCGACGGCGTCTATTTTGTTGACAACAACAGAACCATTACACTGTGGAACGAAAGCGCTAAAAAAATAAGCGGTTTCACTGCTGAAGAAATAATGGGGAAAAGCTGCTGTGATAATATCTTAATCCATATAGATGACAAAGGCGAAACGCAGTGCAACAGCGCTTGTCCGATTATGGAAGCCATAAATACGGGAAAAACTTTCGAATCAAAACAGCTCTACCTCAACCATAAAAACGGGCACAGAATTCCTGTATCTGTACGTGTAGTGCCTATATGGGATTCAAGTAATCAGATCATAGGAGCAGCTGAAATATTCAACGACCTCTCAGCCAAGATATCTGCACTGGAAAAAATAGAAGAATTAAAAAAACTAATCCTGTTTGATACCCTTACCGAGATAGGAAACAGGAAATATATAGATATGAACCTTTATACGAGGTTTGCTGAACTGGAAAGATATAACATGCCTTTCGGGATTCTTTTTATAGACCTGGATGATTTTAAAAAAATAAATGATAAGTACGGGCATGAAATCGGAGACCGCGTTTTAAAAATGACCGCACAAACCATGATAAAAAACATAAGGCCGTTTGATATTATAGGGAGATGGGGCGGCGAGGAATTTATAGCTATTTTTGTAAATGTAAACGAAGAACAACTTATCAGCATAGCCAACAAACTCAGATTATTAGTCGGCGAATCCGTACTCACAACACCTTCCCAGATTATAAGAACTACCGTATCCATGGGTGCAACACTTGCTAAAAAAGATGATAAAATCGAGACTATTATAGGAAGAACTGACCAGCTTATGTACAAAAGCAAGAATGCAGGAAAAAACAGGGTAACCCTGGGATGATTTATTCAGTTTTATTATTGATTTTACTCTTTGGGACCCTGCCGATTTCGGCCGAGCAGGGTAAAGTTATATTAAAAAACGGAAATGTATTTGAAGGCAGTATTGAGAATTTATCCGACGGAAGCTGCTGGGTTGAGATAGATTACGGCTTTGTAAAGTTTGATAAAAATGAAATTGAAGATGTTATTTTATACTCAAAAAAGAAAACATCCAAAAATAAGCCGGTAAACCTCAAAAAACTAAACGCTGCCCAAGAAAATTCTTTTTATTCTTATGATGATTATATTAATCACGCTGCGACAAAAAATAATATTGACCCTGCTCTGATTAAGGCGGTTATAAAAACTGAGTCGGATTTCAACCATAAAACCACCTCAAACAAAGGGGCCTGCGGCCTGATGCAGTTGATGCCGGAGACCGCAGAAGATTTAGGTGTTAAAAACATATATGCGCCAAAAGAAAACATAGATGGCGGTGTCAAATACCTGAAGGAAATGCTGGTTGTATTTAACGGAGATATTGAAAAAGCGCTTGCAGCATATAATGCAGGCCCAAAAGCTGTCGAAAAATACCAGGGTGTTCCTCCGTACAGGGAGACCAAACTGTATATCGACAAGGTTTATAAATATTATCTGAGATACAAGTATCCCAACAGGACATATTCTTTTATAGATGAATCCGGCTGTTTATATATCTATAATGTCAAATAATGAGTAAACTCCCAAAAAACATTCAAAATAAACTCCGTAATTACCCCAAGTTTTACCGGAAAGTCTGGCTTGCCTGCAGTGAAATTCCCAGAGGGAAAACTCTTACCTACGGCGAACTGGCAAGAAAAATCGGGCATCCCAATGCCTCCCGCGCAGTGGGATCCGCACTTGCAAAAAATCCTTTTGCCCCTGTTATACCATGCCATCGTGTAATTAGAAGTGACGGGAAGCTTGGCGGTTATTCAGGGCACGGAGGGACCAGAAAAAAATTGAAATTACTACTGAAGGAAAAACTTAAAGCTTAAACCTTATGAAAACATGCCGTTTAATCATATCAAAACCAATGACCGGGCCGGAAAACATGGCCTTAGATGAAGCTATATTCCTGGCCAGTGAAAAAACCCAGAATCCGGCTTCAACTTTCAGGCTTTATACCTGGAAGGATCCCTGCACAACAATCGGGTACTTCCAGAAATATAATGATTTTCTAACCCCTCACGTCTTATCCTCTCCCCTAAATAGAGAGGAAGAAGGTGAGGGGAAAAAAACTCATTTACCAATCGTCCGAAGGCTGACCGGCGGGCTTGCAGTTAATCACAAAAATGACCTGTCATATGCCTTTATTACCAACAAAAAACAATGGCCGTGGCTTTATAATCAGGAAAAATCATATTATTCAATACACTCGGTTATCAAAGAAGCGCTTAAAAACCTCGATATAGAGACCGATTTTTTTTCAGCTTCCGGCAAATCCCGGAACAACCTGTGTGCTGAAACAGCATTTAAGTATGATTTAAACATTGATGGAAAAAAAATTCTCGGCTCATGCCAGAGAAAACGGAAGAACTATCTGCTGCAGCAGGGATCAATCTATACAGATATTATATTGACACAGCAAGATAAGGCAAGGGCAGTTGCTGATTCATTCAAGGAAGCATTTAAAAAGTTATTGAAATTTGAATTAGAAATATTAAACCCAACCCGTGAAGAAGTGAGCTTTCAACAGGAATTGATTAACTCCAAATACATGCTGCCCGGCTGGAACCAAAAATTCTAACCCCTCTTGCGCAAAATATCCTTAATTTTTCAAGAAAAAGTTTTACAAAATATTTACAAAAGTATTGAAAATATTTCACATTTCTATTATATTATATATATAAAT
>JAFGIL010000018.1 GCA_016929635.1 Endomicrobiales bacterium | reverse complement strand
CATAATTGCCTTTTCATATTTAAAAATGAAAAAAACCGCAAAAGTAATATTCCTACTATTATCTTTCCTTTTAATCTATTCCGATAAAATATTTCCTGCACCTCATAAAAACGGCCTTAATACAGGAGTCAGGGACTATGTGCGCCCAAGGCCCAAGTATGACAAAAAAACCCTAAAGGCAATGGGTTACAGCCCTGACAAAATAAAAGGGGTGATATCCCCGGCTATCGGAACCCAAAAAGTCGCGGTTGTTCTCGTTGAGTTTCTTGTTACAGATGCAAGCACTACCGGCGCACCTGCATTAACAAGTGAGGATTTGTTGAGATTTGTTGATACTTTTAATTACTTAAAAAACTTTTATAAAGAAGCTTCTTATAATAAGTTAGATGTAGATATCACATTTTTTTATAATGGAGGTAGTTCATCTACTTTAACAGGAACAGAAAATCCTTATATACTAAACAGACTAATGTCATACTATGGTCAAGATACAGAAGATACTCTTGAAGAATTAGTAACTGAAAGTATAAACGCAGTTGGAGCCCAATTATCAACTGCTACATACAGCGCAGTAATAGTGGCTCATGCAGGATACGGAAATGAATCTACAAAGAAAAGTGGAGATATCACATCAGCAGTTATAGTGATAAATTCTACAAATAATGTAAATGGTTTTACTGATGGGGCAATAGTCCCTGCTAGGGAATCTGGGGGAACACCAAGAGGCGTTACTTGCCACGAATTTGGGCATATTCTCGGTTTGCCTGACATTTATGAAACCGATGCCGGAACATCAAAAGTCGGAGTGTGGTGTCTAATGGATTATGGTACCTGGGTAGATGACGGCTACAGCCCTACACATCCCTCAGTATGGTGCAAAAAATATCTTGGCTGGGTTAATCCCATAATAGTTAATGATGATCAGGATATAACAAATATGAGCGCTTTTGAAACATGCTCTTCAACTGTCTATCAACTACCGATTCTTGGAAGTAACTCTGAATACTTCCTTATATGCTATTCCTCAAAGTCAAGTTATAACTCTAACCCGCTTGGAGAAGGCATCCTTATATGGCACATAGATGAAGGAGATATTGATGGAACTTCCTTTAATTATAGAATGGCGTATAATGCTATAAACAACTTTACTCATACTACAGTTGGTATCATTCCGGCAGACAGTACGCATCCGCTGAATGTACCACACGGTGATTCTACAGACCCATGGCCTGGCGTAAAACAGGTTTTCACCTCTCCAGACTCAGACTCATACACAGGCCAGCCATCCGGGATAAGCATAGGCAATATAACAATAGGATATTATGCTGATTTTAAAGTTACAAATATAGAAATGTCGTCGGTAGTAAATATTCAGAAGATTATCAATTTTCCTAATCCCGCCGGCTCTGACCATTACCATCCGCTTCAAAACAGCGGTATTATTACAACTTTTTCATTTAATTTTAACCGTGCACCCCGGGACATCGATTTAACGATATATAATACGGCAGGTGAAAAAGTATTATACATACCTAAAGACCAGATAGTATTTAATCTGGATAAATCGAACGACTATAAAGTAATTTATGAGTATAACTGGGATGGAAGAAACGAAAAGCAGGAAAACGTAGCTCCCGGTTTGTATTTTTACAGGGTAAGAGCAGACAACGAAACAAAAACAGGCAAGATGGCAATAATACGTTAAAAAATGCCTTTCTTATTTGCGTACTCTTCCAATCAGCACTAATCCAATAATACCAAACATAATATTACCCAACCAGGCTGATAATAAAGGGGAAATAACTCCGTTTTCCCCGAGGGACTGGCCCATGGCCTGCACTCCCCAATATACAAAAGCAAATATCAATGCAAAAGTGAAGCTTATTACTTTTGAGTGGTATTTACCCAGGCCAAAAGCAAACGGTATTGCAATGAGCATTACTATTATGTGGCTGAAAACCGATGACCAGCGCGTATATAACCGAATCACATCTTTTTCTTCGGGTATCCCCAATATCTGCAGCTGTTTTATATAGTTTTTATAGTCCTTGGTTGACATTTGTTCGGGACGCAATTTAATGTATACGAAATCTTTCGGCTTGAACGGCAGGGATACCTCTTTTTGGTCGAAACGCGTTTCCTCAAATAATTTTTCGGTGAAAACCCTCTGAATGCCGTTCTCCAGAATCCACGTATCATTCTGCCAGTACCCTTTTTCCGACACAACCTGATTAATGAGATTAAAATCATCGTCATAATAATCAATTATCACCCTGTTGATATTGCCTTCTTTTGCGTCCAAATAAGACACTGTCATTCTTCCGTTATTCGGAAGAGACACTACGATATTTCTATACTCTGTTTTCTCCTGGACTTTCTTTTTGTTTATCTTTTCGGTCCTAACCTTTTCTGCGCGTTTAACCGCGTAAGGTATCACTTTTTCCCGTAAGATAATGTCCGAAAAAACAATAACCAGTGCTATGGATAAATAGATGATGATTATTTTCCACAAATTTACTCCTGAAGCTTTTAAAGCTATAATCTCGCCCCGTTTTACAAGCCCGCCTAATGAAAAAAGCACAGCCAGCAGCACAGCTACAGGCAAAACCTGGATTATCCACCACGGCAGGTTGAATAACAAATACTCAAAAACATCGGTTATAGCTGCTTTTTTCTCCATGTAGTAGTTAAGTTCACGGAAAAATTCGGATATCAGGACCAATCCACCGAAGGATAACGCACTCAGAAGAAAAGGTTTCAGGTATTCTTTAATGATATAGCGTGTTATTATTTTCACAAAATCTTCTCTCTTACTTTTTTAACATTTTTCTCCAGAGAAAAATCCCTAGAATAAACGTTATCATGTTGGGCATCCATAAAATTAATCTGGGGGATACATATCCTTTTTCTCCGATGTTTAATCCCGTAACCAGCAGCAGATAATAGGTAAATAAAATCAGCAGGCTTATCCCGAAACTGATTGATTTCTTGCCTTTTTCCAGCACTATTCCCAGCGGAACTCCTACAAGCGCAAAAAAGAAAGGAGCGGTTGCCAGTATCCATCTGATCCAGTACTCAACTTCCAGGAAATTTGTGGGCAGCTTTTTTTGCCTGTATTTTAAAATCTCCCTGCGCAACTCGTCACCGTTCATTTCCTTTAAAGACTGGCTCATGGGTATCTTGTTCGTTCCAAGGGGGATATTAAATTTATACTGAAAGAATTTAAGATGAATCAGATTCTCAGGCATAGCCGGATTAGGTTTCTGCCAATACCCCCTGTAAAGGTCAAATACAATAAAATCCGAATTAACGTATACAACAGCGCTTGAAGCACTGATACGCCAGCTGGTTGATGATGGATCGTCTGGTTTATCGGAAAATTTATATATGTTAACCCCTTTAAGGAGGTTAGTTTTTTTATCGATTTTTTCCACATATATCCTGTATTCGTTTAAATTAATAATGGATTTCTCTTCAAACTTTGTTATAGGCCTGGTTTTTAATATTGTTTTAAAGATGTTCCTGAACCCTTTATGTGTCTTAGGCGCAAGATTCTGGTTGAAATACACAAGGAACAAACTGAAAAAAATGACAATAAAGACTATGGGCAGGGTAAAATTGAAATATGAAGTCCCGGCTGACCTCAATGCGGTTATCTCATTATCTTCGGAAAGCCTGCCGTATGCAAGCAGGATACCAAAAAGTGTTGCCATTGGTATGGTTAAGGTTAAAATATTAGGCAGTGCAAGTAGAAACAAATTAAGGACTATCCAGAATGATACTCCTTTACCCAGCAATAAATCTACAAGCTGGAATATCTGGTCCAGCAGCAGAATTCCGGAAAAGACCACCAGTCCAAAGATAAAAGATACTATAAACTCCTTAATAATGTAGCGCTGTATTATTTTCACTCTCTAATCCCTTTTGAAGCTATATAGGTAGTTTACCAGCTTAAACATAAATTTGTTTTATTATAGCAAAAAATCTAGAAAAATCAAACAAAATTAGTTATAATAATAAAGATATTTATGAAAAAAAGTAGTTTATTTGTATTTTTATTAATTTTATTTATTAATATAACAGGACACACCCAGGAAGAGTTTATTAGTAACAGAGGGTTTTCTATTATAGATGAACCTGCTGATGAAATTCTATCAGATATACAAACTTCAACCACTACGGAAATTCCTGAAGTATCTACAACAACCACACCGTCAGAACCCGAAGTTGAGAAGCCGTTAGCTCCTCCGCAAATAACATATAAAGCCGGAGCAGAATTTTTGAGATTTCTGGAAGAGAAAGATGTACTCTATTTCACCAGGGAACGCTGGGAGGATTTAAGGAGAAGTATAGAGGAGGGGGTTCCTCTTGAGGAAGAAGGTGTTGTTGTCAGCACTGTTTCCAGGCCTGCACCCCCGCCGCTGCCTCCGGGCCTTGCAGTGGAGCTTCCTTATGAATCCCAGTTATCAATATCAGGACGAAAAACAATAGGTGTATCATTTAAATCAATCATATATGAGAAAGAAGAAGACCAGAAACGCCAGAACCAGACAACCTTTGACATGGCCCAGGAGCTGCAGGTAAGAATTAAAGGGCGTGTGGGAAGAAAGATAAACGTTAATGTTGATTTCGACGACACTACCGCTGATAAACGCGATATCTCTATCGTTTATAAAGGCGACCCGGATGAAATAGTGCAGGAAGCCGCATTCGGCGATATAACAATGACGCTGCCGTCCACTGAGTTCGTAGGTTATTCACGACAGTTATTCGGCATAAAAGTTCATACAAAATACAGGGGCTTAAAATCATGGGGGTTCTTCAGCCGTACCAAAGGGCTTTCCGAAATAAAGAGGTTTGAAGGAACTACAAAGCTTGAATCAAAAACAATTTATGATTATGCTTATATAGATAGGAAATATTATTTGATACAATTCGGGAATGACGTTATAAAAAGCGGTACCGTACGCGTATACGTTGACGACCGCAATCCGAATAATAATAATATAAACACTTCTACCGCAACAACGGTCCAGACAAAAATAGATTCATTAACTACACTAGGCGCTGTCCATACGGGAGATTTCGACCTTCTAACCGTAGGCAAGGACTATACCGTAGATTACAACTATGGATTTATCCAATTCAGATACCCTATAACAAAAAATTATGTTGTAGCAGTCGATTACGAAAAAGAAGACGGTACGTTATTGAGCAGCGATAACGGCAGATGGAAAATAATCAAGGATGAAAATAACCGGGCCGGCATAACAAGGGTGCTCAAAACATTTTACAACCTCGGGCATGTAAAAATTATGCGCGACCTCGGCCACGGCAACTTCATCTTGAGGGTGCAGGATCTTGACAATGTTATTCCGGTTGAAATAGAAGGGGGCAAACCCACCCCCGAATACTCCAACACAAATACATATTCCAAAGACACAACGCCGCGTATAAGGGTAGATTTTGACAGCGGTATTTTTTATATTACCGCTCCGGACGGAAACCTGAATGTACAACCATTTCACAACGTATTATATTCAGGTTCATATGAACAGGCGGTCAGAAACCATAAATATAACATCTTTGCAGAATACAGGTACCGCATAAAAGAATACCCTCTCAGGCCCGGCATAGTCCCGCAGTCAGAGCGGGTGGTACTGGACGGACAGACTCTTCAGCGCGACATAGACTACTTTATAGATTACGATATCGGACAGGTAATATTCTATGACGAAGAAAAAATAACGGAAAATTCAGTTATTGAAATATCATACGATTATGCGCCCTTTGGAGCAGCCGCCGGCTCTACTCTTGTAGGAACGCGTTCCGAACTTTCCTTAACAGACAATATATTTGTCGGCGGCAGTTTTATTTACGATTTTGCTGCACAGTCTCTAACCACTCCCGATATACGCACAACACCCTCTTCGTTAATGGTCTGGGAAACAGATTCAAGGCTTCAGGATATCGAAATTCCTTATACCCCCTTAAGTTTAACACTCGGCGGCGAATATGCTCAAAGCAAACAAAATCCGAATATTATGAATAAGGCAATAATAGAGTCGATGGAAGGTGTAAAAGAGGAAGAAAATATTACATTATTCCACGAATCATGGCAGCCCGGAAGAAACCCGACAGGCGAACAATACTACAAGCAAGACATCACCTGGACCAGTGCCGAGGTCTCCAGGACAGACATTAACCCGGCTCTGGATTTGGAAACAGATGAAAAGCAGCAGGTCCTCAGTATAAACTATAATTTATCCCGTTCCGAGCAGTTGTCAATGGTACAGAAAATCTCCAATGTGGGAATAGACTATTCAGACAAGCTGTTCCTGGAAATGTGGATTAACGGAGACGCTAATAACGAAAAACTAATAGTTGCATACGGTTCATTTAACGAAGATGCTGACGGAGACGGCGAGCTGGATACGGAAGATAAAAATCCAAAAGACGGCACTCTTAATTCCGGCGAAGATATCGGATGGGACTTTAACGACCCGGATAACGAGGTTAGAAATAAAATAAACGTTGAAAGCAAAATAGACACAGAGGATTTAGATAATGACGGAGAGTTGGATTCAGATGCGTCAAATAACCCTACCCCATACGAAATAGATATTAACTGGAAGGGATGGCAGTACGTAAAAATCCCGCTAGAAATCCAAAGCTATAGTTATCAGGACTGGAGCGGCATCAAACAGATACGCCTGACAATCGAAAAAACCGGAACAAGCGATACCTCCAATACTGACCATACCCTTCAAATCGGTGCGATATCTCTTGTCAGTAACCGTTGGGAACCGGCAGGGACTTATGTGGATGTAAGTTCTCTTACAATATCGGGTATTAACAATGAAGACGATGAAGAATACGCTAAAAAAGATATAAGAAAAAATAATCATTATATGGACCTTTATGAAATCGATGATACAGATTCCATTACAGGAAGGGAACAGGCATTATCTTTAAGGTACAGCATTGCAACAACAAGTACAACGGAAATAGCCGCAAAACTTCTGTATAAAGGAAGAAACTATGATTTTTCAAACTATAGACAATTTAAATTTT
>JAFGIL010000017.1 GCA_016929635.1 Endomicrobiales bacterium | reverse complement strand
TCTACTTTTAGCGTACGCCCCTCGAAATCTGTACCGTCCAGAGCTTCCTTTGCCTTTTCGGCTTCGGAATTTTCGGCCATCTCAACAAACCCAAAGCCTTTGTTCCCGATAACATTCGCTTTTACTACCTTTCCGTATTCTGAGAACAACTTCTCAAGTTGTTCATCATTAACGGAGTAGCTTAAATTTCCTACATAAAGCTTGTTACCCTGCACACTTTCCTCCTTCAAATATTATTATTTCCCTAGGTTTCATAATATTTCTTAAAGAAGCGGCAGAAAATAACAAACTTCGCTCTAATTCAAAATATCATTAAACGATAGAGAGGCTTAATTATAAGCTTGATTAAGAGCTTTTGTCAAATCCAATTACCGTTTTTTATCAAACCGTTTATATATCAACTCTGCCTGAAGTAGGAATTGTACTGTGAAGCCCATGCAAGTGTCCTGAAATGGAGCAGGCCCAGCGGCAATCCAATCGCATAAGGCAGGAGTCCCGGCCTTTTAAACAGGCTCCAGAAAATCAAGTTCCAGTAATAATGTCTTCCGCTTTCCTTTATGCCAAGATACCACAGCGATGAAAACAAACCTCTTATATGGTAAAAACGCACTTTTGGCTGTCTTATTTTCTTTGGCCTGTATTCCCTTAAAAATGTTTTTATTCTTGCGAAATAATATCCTGGCGAATAAATGGTTTTCAGTACTTTACCGTAACCGTCTATAAGTGTGCTTGCTTCCATTTTTGGGATAAAGTTAAGCTCCGATAATTCAGGACTGTTTCCCCCCACATTTTCTTTATTATCTATTAACCTGTTTGACCTTTTCAATCTCTCATGAAGCCTGCTTTTTGGCGATACGTTAAGAAGGCCCACCATTGCAGCAACTATTCCGCTTTTCTGGATAAAATCAATCTGGTTCTGGAACACAGTTTCCTTGTCGCTGTCAAACCCGAGTATGAATCCAGCATTTACTTCAAAGCCGGTATTCTGGATTTTTTTGACAGATTCAAGCAGGTTCCTGTTTTTATTATGGTATTTGCCGCATTCTTCAAGTCCATCCGGATCAGGAGTCTCTATGCCTACAAATACCGTGGCAAAACCAGCATCAGTCATCATTTCCATTAATTCAAGGTCATCTGACAGGTTGATAGAAACCTGTGTGCTTAATGTAAAAGGGTGCTTCCTTTCTTTTTGCCACTTTATAATTGCCGGCAGAATTTCTTTCTTAAGAAAACCCTTATTTCCTATCAGGTTATCATCCACAAAAAATACACCGGCTCTCCAGCCGAGGTCATATATCGAATCGAGTTCTGCAATTATCTGTCCGGCGTCTTTGATCCGGGGGACTCTCCCGTTTAACTGGGCCACGTCGCAAAACTCACAATTATATGGGCAGCCCCTTGAAAGCTGTATACAGATCGAGTTATAGTAAGATAATCTTATCAGGTCCCATTCCGGTATGGGAGTTATTTTTATGGCCGGAAATCCTTCCCTGGAGTATATCCTTTTAAGGCTGTCATTTTCCATATCCTTTACGAGATCAGGAATTATTTCTTCCGCTTCCCCCAGGACAACAGTATCAATATTGGAAGGTGCTTCCCATCCTGTCGTAAAAAGGGAACCCCCTGCAATAACGGTCCTACCGATTTCCTTTACCCTGTTTACAACCTTCACTGTGGATTGTTTCTGGCCCACTATTGAACTTATCAGTACATAATCGGCCCATTTTATTTGTTCGTCTCTTAAATTCTCGCAATTCATATCGATCAGTTTTTTCTCCCAGCCGGGTGGAAGCATTGCAGCAACAGTCAGGAGTCCAAGCGGTGGATAGGCTGCTTTTTTACCCATCACTTTCAGGACTTTTTTCAAATTCCAGAATGTATCTTCATATTCCGGATAAATAAGTAAAACTTTCATTGAGCCTTCTTTTTATTTGCTTTTAAAAAATGATTTGCTGTTTCTTTAATCGATGTACAGCAAATCATTGGTGTGAAGAATTAAGCCTGCATGCAGGCTATAAAACCTGCATGCAGTTTTGATCGTTTAATATCTTCCGAAGTTTCTGGCCGGTCTGCTTTTCTGGGGACGGGCTTCGTCAACCCTTAAAGTCCTGCCTTCAAAGTCTGAACCATCCAGAGCTTCTTTTGCTTTTTCGGCTTCCGATGTGCTTGACATCTCGACAAACCCAAAACCTTTATCACCAATGACGGTAACATTTTTAACCTGCCCGTATGGTGAAAATAGTTTTTCCAGTTGTGAATCAACTGTTGAGTAGCCGAAATTGCCGACGTACAGTTTACTACTTTGCATACTAACCTCCTTAAATAATATTATTCTCTAAAAGCTTGATAATATTTTTTTTGGAGAGGCAGTAGAAAGTAATGATCCTGCTCTAATTAAAATATCATAAAACAAAAGAGTGAATTTCAGTATATTCCCTATTATTTTAAATGTCAAACCTATCACAACAGGTGCAGTAATCCGTTCAGAAAAATTTATTTACAGATTTGGGTAATCCTGAGGCTATT
>JAFGIL010000016.1 GCA_016929635.1 Endomicrobiales bacterium | reverse complement strand
GGGCGAAGCGGTGGGCTTCATCCCTTATTTTTTGCAGCAGATGCAGCGCTGATGAATCTTTGGGTAGTTTTAGAGGTTTATTCTTTCCCGGCATGAATATCTCCTCCTCCTTTTTGGCAAGGGAAATAATAGGGATATCAAGTTTTAAATTATTAAGTGATAGGGAAGCACTGGACAGCTGTCCTTTACCACCATCTATTAAGATCAGGTCCGGGAGCTCTTTTGATTCATTTTTCAATCTGTTATATCTGCGGTAAACTACCTCTTTTATCATCGCGGTGTCGTTTATACCCTGTACGGTTTTGATTTTAAATTTGCGATAGTTGTTTTTATCGGGCTTACCGTTATGAAATCTGACCATAGACCCTACGGGTTCATACCCCGAGATATTTGAGATATCGAATCCTTCAATAATCGAAGGCCAGTTTAAAAGACTCAAAACGTTCTTCAGTTCTTCCAGTGTTTTTGTGGTATTTAAAGAGAGGGTCAAATCTCCGGGGGTTATTTCCCTTATGGTTATTTTTTCGTGAATCTGGTTTAAAGCCTGAATCCTGTTGCGAAGTTCCGAGGCTTTTTCAAATTTAAGATTTTTGCTGGCCTGTCTCATCTCTTTTTCCCATATTTTAGCCAGATACTTATATCTCCCGCGCAAGAAAAGGCTCAACCCGTTTAAATTCCTCTTATATTCCTTAGGGGTTATCTTTCCCAGGCACGGAGCATAACATTTGTCTGTCTGCAGGTAAAGGCAGGATTTAATCTTGTTTTCCCTTGGAAGGGAGACATATTGAAAATCAAGGCGGCATGGGCGCCATTTGAAAGTTTTTTGCAGCCATTTCAGTAGATATGAAATCTGTCCGGATTGGGGGTACGGGCCGAAGTACTGGTTTCCGTCATTGATTTTTTTTCTTGTCAGGAATAAACGCGGAAAATCTTCTTTTATGGTTAATTTCAGATAAGGATAGGATTTATCATCCCGCCACATCACATTGTAATAGGGTTGATATTCCTTAATGAGCTGGTTCTCAAGAACAAGGGCTTCACTTTCGGATGCCGCGAGTATGAAATCTATGTGGCGCAGAGAGCTGAGTATGGCACTATTTTTTGATGTCCCGTCATTTCTGAAATACGAGTTTATGCGGTTTCTGAGCCTTATGGCTTTACCGATGTAGATAATCTTTGCGGTGGCATCGCGCATAATATAAACACCGGGTTTGTTCGGTATGTTTTTTATTCTTTCTTTCAGGTTCATTATATAGATTATGTTTTTGTAGGGGTCGGATTTATCCGACCCGAATATATAACGAGCGTGATAAATCACGCCCTACGCAAAGAAGTATATTTAAAATGAATCTTGTAGGGGTTTGATTTATCAAACCCGAATCATTTATAAAATTGATCAAATTTTAATTTTTCAGCTAATGGATTATTTTGTATGTATTCCCTGATTTTTAGTAAGGCTTTTTCATTTCTTATTACATGTTCATAATAATTTCGTTGCCAGAAGTTAGTTAGGCCAGTTTCTTTTGTTACTAAAGCTTTAAACATCCGTATTATTTCCCCTAGCGTCTTTTTAACATTATTTAAAATAAATATTGTATGAATGTGTGTTGGCATTAAACAAGTATAATCTATGTTTAATCCATTAATTTTGGTAGGTAGTGAATATAAGATAGCTTTGATTGTTTTATGGTATCGGGTAATAAAAGGTTTAGCGTTTTTCGTGCATATTGTAACAAAATAGTAACCATTAGATGAGTAGTCGTAGTTTTTTAATCGAATTGATTTACGATTGTGTAATAAATTATTCATTGTCATATTTTATTATGTAGGGATCGGATTCATTCGAAGGGCTCGATAAATCGAGCCCCTACATTTAATTATTAAATTGTTTTCAAAGAATACATATTTGAAAGTTTTTGTGCTGACCAGATTAAAACAAAAACCAGGGAATAACAGACTGCAACGATAATCGTTAAAGAGTTATATCCGAATGCCATGCTGGAGTACTCCAGTATCCCTCCCAGCGTTGCGCCGAGGAGATTCCATCCGAACAGGTGTTCTGCAATCTTTTGATTTTTGAAGGTTATGCTGAATATCAAATTTGCAAAGTATATAGGAGAAAAGGTTAGAAGTGTTGCAAAGACAAATCTTAATATCCTGTTTTCATAGTAGAGAAGATTCGATAACGGGTATATCAGGGTAATCAGGCAGGAGAAAATCAACAGGATGTATGCGGTTACCAGGAATTTGTCTGTTTTCAACATCTGTGCGGTCCAGTTGGCAGCAAGCACTAGCAGCAGTACGGACAGAAAAACCAGGGATGAGTTAAGCCATGTAGTTCCGAACAGCAGGCTGAACTGAACTATACTTTTTGTTTCCAGCAATAAGAATGCTACTCCCATCAACACAAAGGCAATTTTCGTAAATAGAACAGGAATACTTTTTTCGAATTCAGATTCCTTTTTGCTTGTTATCTGCAGGATCAGCATCAATAAACCCACAAATGAAGCCAGAATCAGCATTGCTTTCAGATAAATGGGAGGTATAGCTCTTTTTATTAAATAAAGAAACGGCCAGTCGTCTGTAGGAACGGTGATATGTTCAAATGAGCCTGTATCTTCAACTTTTCCGGAAGCCCCGATGCAAAATATAACAAAGTCTTCGTTACGCGTGACTATTTGAGGATGATAACCGGTTGCCTCGAATATCATCTGGCTGATTTTTTGTGCAAGCCATGGTTTTCTGTAGTAATTGTACAGGTATAAATCACCGTTTTCTTTTAAAAGGCTATACGCTCTTTCGATAGATTCCTTAGTAAAAAGGTAGTTTTCCAGACGCAGCTGGGCTACGGGGCTGGTTTTTATTAATGAATCCGTTAATGCATAGATAATCAGGTCGTACCTGTTGTCAGTCCGCGTGATAAACGAGCGCCCGTCATCGATTATCAGCTTCACGCGCTGGTCCTGATACGCAGAATCGGGATTGTATTTTTCGCCGAATCTGGCTATAACAGGGTCAATTTCCACCGCATCTATATTTTGAGCTCCGTAAAAAAGTGCTGATACAACATCGTTGCCTGTTCCGGCGCCTATTATAAGAACGTCTTTGTAAGGCGGAAGCTCTTTTTCCTTCCTTTGAACATACGGTATTTTATAGAAAGAATCTTTGATGATTTTTTTTGGAAAGATTGCCTGGTGGTGCAGCCCGTTAACCGCAAGGCCCATAAAACCGTTCCTTGAGTACATGTAATCCACTCTCTGATAAGGAGACCATTTTACTTCCAGGTAATCGGGATGCTGTTCAATGGTTAATTGAATTGTATCCTGATAACTGACAATTGAAATCACGATAATAAGCGGGATATAAATAATAAACCTGGGCCAGAGTGATTTCTGCGAGGAATCATTTTTTTCTTCGTTGATAAGGGCAGATAATGGCACCAAAAGTATAAACCATACATAAGCAGGAAGGCTGAACCAGCTTAATGCCATAAAACACAGAATTCCGCAGCAGGAGCCCGCAATATCAAGCGTATATGCTTTCAGGGGCTGGAAAATCCTGAATATTTTTGCGGTGCGCTGTGATATTAGAATAAAGATTGTGACTATCGAGAAAAACCAGATAAAAAAAAGATAGTATGATACGCTTCCGCTGGGTACAGGGATGGACGCAAAAAATAGCTCCCCTCCGATTGTGCCGTTGCTTGTTTTAAATCCGGGAATCGTGGGGTGCTTGAAATGCACATAAGTTACCAGGAAAAGCAGAATAAAAGCCGAAGCACGGAATAAAATTACAGAAAGCTCTTCGGATACAAAATGATGGAAAACAAAGCCGATACCCATGCCGACAAAAACCGCCATAAGCACAAGGTTTGGAAAGTACCCGAGGTTCCATATATTGCCTGCCAGATAGCGTATAAGTATCAGTTCCAGAAGGAGTGTCAGAAAACCGAGTAAGAATAGCTTTGTTTCTTTATTCTCTACAAGAAAATCGGATATTTTATTGTTTTCCATATTTTTGTTTTATGACATCCCAGATATATTTGCGTTCCTCTATTTTTAATATTGCCGCCAGCGTAAAGTAAATTACTATACCGCCTGCTATTGAGAGTGTCATACCAAGAAAGATATTATTGACAAAGAGAACGAATGCTATCCAGTAGCATACGGAACCCATGACAGACGAGGCGATTATAATCTTTCCCAGTATCAGAATATTCTGGTTGAAATCGATTATTTTAAGTTTTCTTTGCAGGAGGTATCCCAAAACAAACACGTTGAACCATGAAGATACGGCTGTTGCAAGCGCAAGTCCTCCGACTCCCATGTGACGCATCAATAATATACACAGAATTGCATTTAATATCATGGCAACTGATGCAACCTTTACGGGTGTTTTTGTATTTTGGAAGGAGTAGAAAGCATTTGCTGATATTTTTGCCAGAGCATAAGCAGGAAGCCCCAGGGAGTAGTAAAAAAGCGCGGAGTTGGTCATTGAGGAAGCAAGCGCATCAAATCTCCCCCTTTCAAATAAAACACGGATAATAGGCAGGCCTATTGTCATTAATCCTGCCGCGGACGGTATTAAAATGAACAAAACAAATTTCGTAGAGAAGTTGTATGTATTTTTTAATACCGGAATGTCGTTTTGTGCAACTGCTTTAGACATTGAAGGCAGCGATGCGCTTGCCATGGCTATGCCGAATATCGCCAGAGGCAGCTGCATAAGCCTGTTAGAGTAATACAGGGCTGTGATGGAACCCTGCTGGAGAAATGAAGCACATATTGTATTTACGAACGCATTTATCTGGTCAACTGACAATCCTATCATTGCAGGCAGTATCAATATCCCGACCTTTTTTAGGTCAGGGTGGTTAAGGTTAAGGTTGAAATTTAGTTTCCATCCGAGCCTTTTAATTTTGGGAAGCTGTACCAGAAGCTGACCCAGTCCTCCGATGGTTACGCTTATGGCCAATCCTTTTATTCTGTCTTCCGGTGAAAGCGCGGGTGCTAATGCAAGTATAAACACTATTTCTGAAATACTTAAGGAAGCAGGGGCTATTGCAGGGACAAAAAATGAACCCAGAGTATTCAATATTCCCAAAGCTAAAGCTGCAAGGCAGATAAAGAACAGAAATGGAAACATAATCCTGGTCAGATAAATTGTGATAGAGATCTTTTCTGCATCCGAGCTGAATCCATAGGCTATTAGTTTTACAATTTGTGGTGCGAATATAATTCCCAAGATAGTCAGGATAGCAAGTATTAGCAAAAGAGCCGTAAAAAGCACGTTTAAAAAGTATTGTGTTTCCTCTTTTGACTTTTTATGGATGCTTTCGCTGAATACGGGTATAAAGGCGGCAGAAAGAGAACCTTCCCCCAGTATCCTTCTTAAAAGATTCGGTATTCTATAGGCTGCATAGAAGGCATCCGCGAAAAGCCCTGCACCAAAAGTATGGGCTACAAGCATATCGCGGATATAGCCCAGCATCCTTGAGAAAGCTGTGCCGAATGCAAAGCTGGTTACCTGATGAGTTAATTTTTTGTGGTCCATTTTAGGAATTTATATTTTTTATTGACTATTCGCCTCAAAAAATGCTAAAATTTTAATCCGATTTAAACGTTAAAAACTAATCTGGAGGTTATAATGGCTAAGCTGAAAACAGGACGACATACTTCTGCGCTGAAGGAAGCGAGAAAATCACTGGGTCGTAAAGAACATAACAAAGTAATACACAGCAAAATTCGCACATTGATAAAGAAAGTTGAAGATGCCGCAGCCAAAAAAGACAGTGACGGTGCAAAAAATCTTTTAAAAACAGTCTTTTCGGAACTGGACAAGGCAGCCCGCAAAAATATACTGCATTCAAACAATGCTGCCAACCAAAAATCGCGCTTATCAAAGTTAGTTAAATCAATAGCTGCATAGCTTTATTAACCGCTGACGCCGGTTTTAACATAACTTTGTTTGTACATATTATATAAAAGCTCTTCAAAAATCATATAATGAGGTTTTGAAGAGCTTTTTACTTTTATATCTGCTTCCAGTATCAGGTTGATATTTTGTTTCAGGATATCAATAGAGTAATTAGAAAGGTTATTAAAGAATTTCGGTGCGAAGTACGGGTGGATGTTTAGTTCCTGCCTGATATCTTCCTTTGAATGTTTTTCTTCAAGAGCAAGGCTTTTTGCGATTAATAATTTATGTACGGTCCTGTAAATCGTGCCTAATATCCTCAATGGTACCTCGCCCTCATTTAGCAGGTTTTCTATAATAACCAGTGACTTTTCAAGATTCCGGGTTTCTATTGATTCCTGAAGGTGGTTAAGGTTTATCTGTTTTGTATGCCCGCTCAGGATTTCGACATCTTCAAGAGTAATTTCGTTTTTGTCATGTATAAATAACAAAAGCTTATTTATTTCATTGTCTAGGTCCAGCAAACTTGAGCCTGTCTCTTCTATTAAATACTGTATTGCATCTATTGATATTTTTTTCCCGTTACTTTTAACTTTTTTTTGAATCCAGGATGGAAGTTCATTATCGTAGAGAGGCCTGAAATCAACAATAATTCCTGACTTTTCAACAATTTTGAAAAAAGCGTTTCTTTTAAGTTCACTGTTGATTTTTTCAGGCCATAGCAAAATGAAATAACATGCTTGAGTCGGAGTTTTTAAAAACTCAGAAAGTTTGTTCAGGTCGGCTGTTTTTATCTTGTGAGAATCTTTTACAAGAATAAGTCTTTTTTCCGACATGAAAGGCATTGTCTGGGCAGCAAGTATTGCATTATCTACCGAAAATTCCGAGCCAAAAAATGTCTCGCTGTCAAATGAACTGACATTCAGGGATTTAAATAATGACTGGCAGGCCTCCTGCTGCTGATATACGTCTTCTCCTGCAAAAATGTATACAGTTCTCAGGCTGTTTGTTTTTAGCTGGTTATAGAATTCTTGGGATTTTATATACGGCATTAAGGTCAGAATACAGTAGCCAGAAGACAGAAGTCAGAAAATTGATTTTCTGTCCTCTGTCTTCTGTTTTCTGTTTTTATTTTGGTATTTTCTTTTCAGAAGCTCCTGAAACAGAGCCAAAACCCTCAAAAGTTCTTTTTACTATGTCTCTTGAAAGATTTTCCCATATCATTTCGCGTACTTCCTCTTCAGTCTGCCCGCCGGGCTCGGTTGCATCATAGAATATCTCTATGCCTTCCAGATTCGGCTCGCTCCATAAAGTCACGTTGTCTTTTTTATCGATGAAATAAACGTTCAGCAATATCCATAATTTATACTGCTTCGTTACAAGATTCTGGTCATAAGTAAGGGGCTGCAGGATATAGCGGTTTATTTCCCCTACAAGCACTCCGTCAGCTTCTTCTTCGTTGTTTGTAATTACGAGCCTGCCGTCCCTGACAAACTCATCAACTACCTTCAGCATCAGCTTTTCCTCAAGCCCGTATTGTGTTGTGTTGTTGACAAAAGGGCGTATGGCTATTTTCTGAATGTGGGCCGGCAGAATCTGGGGAGCAGGCGCATAAGGTGAAGAACACCCTGCAATGAGACTAAAAAAGAACAAAAATGTGACGACAACATGGAAACCTGAAACTTTTTTCATACAACCTCCTATTTAACTACAAGATTTACTATTTTCTTGGGAACATAAATAAACTTAACAATGTTTTTATTTTCAAGCAGCGGTTTGAACTTTATCTCAGATTGTACTATATTTTTGATTTCTGTTTCAAGGATTTCAGGAGGCACATTGATTTTTCCCCGCAGTTTGCCGTTAATCTGTACGGGAATCTCGATTTGGTCCAGTACCAGGTATTTCTCATCAGGAACAGGCCATTGTGCGAGCAGCATGCTTTCCTTTTCGCCTATTTTTTCCCATAACTCTTCACAGATATGAGGAGTAAAAGGAGCCAGAAGAACAATCAAAGCTTTAAAAGCATCTTTTAAAACGCCGTAATCGCAGTTTTCTGCATTAGACTGAATTGCATTGCTTAGTGACATAAGAGATGCAATGGCTGTATTCAGCTGCTGCTCCTTTTCAATGTCTATTGTAACTTTTTTAATGGTATAGTGCATGATATGTAGTAAATTTTTTGTATTTTCTTGATTTTTATTAGCAGATTTAGAGCTGGGGTCATTATGAACCAGGTCAAATAGTCGCCAGATTCGCCTCAGGAAACGCCAGCATCCTTCCAGGCCTTCGGATGACCAGTCAAGCTGTTTCTCAGGAGGAGAAGCAAATAGAATAAAAAGCCTTATTGTATCAGCTCCGTATTTATTGATGATTTCGTCCGGTGCAACGACATTGCCTTTTGATTTTGACATGGCACTTCCTCCAAGGGTTACCATGCCCTGGGTCAGAAGTTTGGAAAAAGGTTCGGTGCTGCTTAAGAGTTTTAAATCCCTCATGACTTTGTGCCAGAAACGCGAATAAATCAGATGCATGCACGCATGTTCTATACCGCCTATATATTGGTCAACAGGCAGCCATGAATCTGCGGTTTCTTTGGAAAAAGGGGCTTTTTCATTTTTCGGGTCGCAGTATCTTGCGAAATACCAGGAGGAATCCACAAAAGTATCCATGGTATCTGTTTCACGCCGTGCGGTTTTTTTGCATTTCGGGCATTTTACATTTACAAATTTGGAGGATTCTGCCAAAGGTGATTTGCCCAAACCCGTGATTTTTACATCTTCCGGCAGAATAACCGGCAGATCTTCCTCCGGTACGGGATTTATGCCGCAGCTGTCGCAGTGTATCATGGGAATCGGCGTTCCCCAGTACCTTTGCCTTGATACAAGCCAGTCTTTTATCTTATAGTTTATGGATTTTTTGCCGAGATTCTTGCCTTCAAGCCAGGAGATAATTTTTTCGGCTCCTTCCTTTGACGGGAGTTTATCGAACTGTCCGGAGTTTACCATTATTCCTTCACCCTGGTATGCTTCTTTTTCGATGTTTCCCTCATCGCTGTGAATGACTTCGATTATCGGGACTTTATATTTTTTTGCGAACTCCCAGTCTCTCTGGTCGTGAGCCGGAACAGCCATAATTGCGCCTGTTCCGTACTCCATTAAAACGTAGTCAGCTACAAATACCGGGATTTTTCCGTTGTTTACAGGGTTTATGCCGTATATACCTTCAATCTTTATTCCTGTTTTTTCTTTATCAAGGTTTGTGCGTTCAACAATGGTTTTTTGCTTGCTTTTTTGCACGTAATCTTTCACTTCTTTCCAGTTTTTAATTTCTGATTTATATTCCGAAATTATGCTATGCTCGGGTGACAGGACCATAAAGGTAGCGCCGAAAAGGGTATCAGGCCTTGTGGTAAAAATCGTAATTTCCGTTTTTTTATTTTTATTCTCTGTTTCGATAATGAATTTTACGTCAGCCCCGACTGATTTACCTATCCAGTTCTGCTGCATTAACAAAACCCTTTCAGGCCAGCCGCCTTTAATCAATTCATGGTCGGATAAGAGCTGTTCTGCATATTTAGTTATTTTTAAGAACCACTGTTCCAGTTTTTTAGTTTCTACATTGGAATCACAGCGCCAGCATAGCCCCTGGTTAACCTGTTCATTGGCAAGCACGGTCTGGCATTTAGGGCACCAGTTAACAAAAGAGTTTTTTCTGAAGACAAGCCCTTTTTCCCACATTTTTATGAAAAACCACTGGTTCCATCTATAATAATCAGGGTTACACGTGGCGATTTCCCTTGACCAGTCGTATGATATACCCAGCTCTTTAAGTTGGGAAGTCATCTGTTTTATATTATCTTTTGTCCATTTTTCAGGATGGATTTTGTTTTTGATTGCAGCGTTCTCCGCGGGCATACCGAAAGCATCCCATCCGATAGGGTGCATTACCTGGAATCCTTTCATTCTATGAAATCTGGCAAAAACGTCTCCGAGCACGTAGTTCCTTACATGCCCCATATGCAGCTTTCCCGAGGGGTAAGGAAACATTACAAGGAGGTAGTATTTAGCTTTGCTGCTATCTCTTTTTTTAACGTTAAATAATCCCTTTTGTTCCCAGGATTTCTGCCATTTATTTTCGATTTCTCTAAAGTTATAATCACTCATATTTTTTTATATAATATATTAAATAAAGGGGCATGCCTGCCTACCTTTATTTAGAATGAGGGCGACTGAAGTCGCCCCTGCGAATTTATTACGGACAATATATATTATTTGATTTTCATTAAGGATTCTGTTACCTGGTTGCGTATACGAGTATCTTTCATTGCATCCAGAAGAACGGGTATTGCTTTCCGGCCCAAATGTCCCAGAGCTTCGCATGCGTATTTGCGCACAAGCTCGTTTTCATCCTTAATTGTGGTTGCTAAAGCAGGTATCGCTTTAGGGTCGCCGATGCAGCCCAGTGATACTGCGGCTTTTATACGTGTATGAGGGCTTTTATCCTGTAAAGCCAAAATAAGGGCAGGAACAGCCATTCTGTCGCGAAGATGCCCCAAAACGCCAGCAACAGTTACACGAACTTCTTCCGAAGGGTCATCAAGCGCTTTTATTAGAGCAGGAACGGCTTTTTTACTCCCAATTAGCCCTAATGATTGAGCGGCTTTCTGCCTTATCAAATGCAGTGGGTCTGAAAGTGCTTTAATAAGGTTTGGAAGCAATGATTTTTCTTTAATGCGTCCTGCTGTGTCAGCGCTAATGGCACGTATTAACGGGTCCGGGTCTTTTAAACCCATTACAATAGAATCATTTACATCCAGGGGTATGCCTGGTTCTTTTTTGGATTCCGCAGATTCAACACCTTTCGGTGCAATACGTATAACCCTTCTTAAAATTTTCGGAAATTTCATAAAAACCCCGTTATTACTTTATTTTCATCAATGACTGGGCAGCATGTGCGCGCACTTTTTCATTTTTAAGAGCTAAAAGTAAAGCAGGCACAGCAGGCCTACCGATGTGTCCCAGGGCTTCACACGCATATTTACGGACCAGTTCATTCTCGTCATTGAGAGTTTCAAACAAAGGGTTTACAGCTTTTGGATCCCCAATAATACCCAAAGAAATAGCAGCTTTCATTCTTGCCATGGGGCTTGGATCTGACAGAGAAAGTATCAAAGCCGGGACTGCTAATCTATCGTGCAGATGCCCCAGGACGCCGGCTACAGTTACCCTGACTTCCTCAGATTCATCGTTTAGTGCATCAATTAGGGGCTGTACTGCAGATTTATCTCCAATATGCCCTAAAGCTATTGCTGCTTTTTCTCTTACATATTTTGAATGATCTTTCAAAGCTTCTATTAAAGACGGTACCGCAGACCTTTCTTTTAAACGGCCGAGGACCTCTGCAGATACAGAGCGTATAAATGGATCTGCATCCTTAAGAGATTCAATGAGCGCAGGTGTTGTTTTTTTCTTTAAATCCACACTTTCCTGGGCCTCTCCAGGAACGGGTTTATGTCCGATTTTAATCACGGTGCCTTTTCGAAGTAAAAATTTCGGAATTTTTATTTTCATTAAATTCCTCCTAAATATATTTCGACTTAAGATTATGCCTCTGCTTCTACGTCTGTTGACAGCAAGTGCAGCTGCAAGGCATTCTGAAGATGCTGCTTGTCTATTGAATCTACAAAACGTATGCCGCTGTTGTAATAAATTCCGTTTTGGATTATCCTGCGCGTTACGCCTTTTACGTTTATAAAATTGAACTCCTCAGAGATTGAGAAGCTAACAAAAACTATCTGTCCGTCTTTTAATGGGGTTCTGGTTTCGATCTTCAGCCCGCCAAGGCTTATATCAAGGATTACTCCCCATCCGTCCGGAGGATTGCCCCCGAGAAAACGCAGCAATATGGGTATGTAACAGGAGATTCTTTCATATTTACGCCGCCATTGTCTTGCTGCCATGGTTCCTCTGTTTATATTCAGCTTGTCTTAAAAAGTATGAAGTGTTCGATATTGCCTTTCGGGCCCTTTATTTCCGAGTCAGCCTCGCCAAGTATCTCTAACCCGATATTTAATATAAAACTTCTTATTTTATCAATCGTTTTTGTACGTACGTTTTCATCTTTTATAACGCCTTTCTTTAACTCTGATGGCGATGCTTCAAACTGAGGCTTAATTAAAGCCAGTACAGGAGCGCCTTTACTGATACACTGCAAAACGTTAGGGATAATCTTTTCTAAGGATATAAAAGACACGTCTATTGTAACAAATTCGATTGGCTCTTTCAAGTTTTTGTTTGAAAAATAGCGGAAATTTATGCCTTCCATGCTTATGACATCAGGATTGTTTTTCAGCTTATAATGGAGTTGTTTATGCCCGACATCGATAGCATAAACCTTTTTTGCGCCGTTCTGGAGCAGGCAGTCTGTAAATCCTCCTGTGGATGCACCTATATCCATGCAGGTTTTGTTTACAACCGAAATATTCAGGGATTTCAGCGCATGTTCCAGTTTTAATCCGCCGCGCGAAACATACGGGTTTGTTTTTTTTATTATTATGGAAGCTGAAGGTTTGACCAGAGTTCCCGGTTTGCTGATTACTGTATTGTCAACCAGCACCTGGCCTGACATGATTAATGCCTGTGCTTTGTTTCTGGTTTCTGCTAGATTATTATCTACGATTAGTTTATCTAAACGGATTTTGCTTATTTTTTTGTTCTCAGCAGTCATATATTTAGGAAACTAAATATCTGTAATTCTTTGTAGTGTAGTTACTCACCCCTGATTTCTACTGTTTTAACGTTTATAGTAGTCGGTATAAGGTTTAAAATAAACGTGATAAGCCCGTCATCAAATCCATAAAACGTTCTTACGCTCATTTCATTAATATCCATTTCTTGAACCATGGATGCGGTGGAATTGCTGTTTAATGGAACTAGGCCGTAAAGAAAGTACCAAACCTTTTTCCTCATCAGTTTTGTCTGGCCTTCAACGTTAGGCTGCAGAACTATGGTCTTATCCATAGGAGCTTCTACTTTAACTGTGGCGCAGCCCAAAAAATTAACAAGAGCGATGGAAATTAAAAGGACAAAAGTTGAAAATTTTTTCACTGTCTCCTCCCTTATTTTTGTTTTTTATGCCAATCATGGATTCTGGATGCTATTTTCTCCGGCGTTAACCCGTATTTTTCCCTTAAAACCTTCGGATGCCCGTGTTCTATAAAGGAATCTGGAAGCCCTATATTTAATATCTGTATATTTTTTCCTGAAAGCAGGTCGTTTATGGAGCTGTTCAATCCCCCGATTACAGAGTTTTCCTCCACTACTGCAACCTTTTTAACCTTGCTTGAAAGAGTAAGCACTAAATTCTCATCAAGAGGTTTCAGGAACCTCATATTAACAACACCTACACTTAATTTTTTCCCTTCAAGTATTTGTGCTGCTTCCAACGAAGGGTGGACGGAGTTTCCGATAGAAAAGATGTATACGTCTTTCCCTTCACGTTTAATATCTGCTTTACCAATGGGTATTTTTTTGAACTCTTTATCCAGTTCAACTCCGGTCCCCTGGCCTCTGGGATATCTCAGGGCAACAGGCCCATCGGTTAATAAAGCCGTTTTAAGCATATGCTGAAGTTCGTTTTCATCTGCAGGGGCCATAATCGTGAAATTGGGAATAAAGTTTAAATATGAAAGATCAAAGACGCCCTGGTGCGTAGCGCCGTCTTCACCCACGATACCCGCACGGTCAATAGCTATAGTTACAGGAAGTTTCTGCAGGGCAATATCGTGTATCAGCTGATCTAATCCTCTCTGAAGAAATGTTGAGTATATTGCGCATACAGGTTTCATACCTTCTGCAGCCAAACCTGCGGCAAATGTCAGAGCATGTTCTTCTGCGATTCCCACGTCAAAAAAGCGATCCGAAAATTCATGAGCGAACTTATCCAGGCCTGTCCCTTCAGGCATTGCAGCGGTTATGGCAATTATCTTTTTATCGTTTTTTGCCAGCTTTATGAGTGTCTTACTGAAAATACCGGTATAGCTTGGAATGTTATTTGAAGGTGCAGTTACACCTGTTGAAACATCAAATTGTCCAATACCGTGGAATTTTGTTGGGTCAGTCTCTGAATGCGTGAATCCTTTTCCTTTTTTAGTCACAACATGCAGAAGTACAGGGCCCTTAAGTTTTTTTACATTAGAAAGTATCTCTATCATTCCGTTGATATCATGCCCGTCAACAGGCCCCAGGTAGGCAAAGCCCATTTCCTCAAATAACATGCCAGGGAAAAGAAGGACTTTAAAACGTTTCGCGACACGCAGTATCTGGGCACCCCAGAAATGTATGCGTTTGAAAAAAGTCTCGACTTTTTTCTCAAGTTCTTTTAACATACCGGCTGAAAGGAGTTTTGTCAGGTATCTTGCAAGAGCACCTACACGGTGGGATATAAACATTTCGTTGTCATTGAGGATTACCAGAAGGTCTGTTCCAACATGCCCCGCATTCTGCAAACCTTCAAAAGCAAGCCCTCCCGTCATAGAACCATCTCCCACTACCGCTACAACCCTGTGATCTTCCTCTTTCATATCGCGGGCGACTGCAAAGCCAAGTGCGGCCGATATGGCAGTTGAAGAGTGGCCCACACCAAAAGCATCGTATTCTGATTCCTCTCTTTTTGGAAATCCGCTTAAACCGCCGTGAGTTCTCAATGTATGAAATTGTTCATACCTGCCTGTAATCAGCTTATGAGGGTATGCCTGGTGCCCCACATCCCATATTATTTTGTCCTGAGGTGCGTTAAAAACATAATGAAGAGCAATAGTCAGTTCAACAGTTCCTAAACTGGGTGCAATATGGCCCCCGGTTTGAGCTACGGTATGGATTATTTTTTCGCGTATCTCTTTTGCAAGCTGCTGCAGTAGTTCTTTTCTTATGTTTCGTATATCGCTTGGTTTTTGTATTATTTCAAGAACAGACATGGATTAATACTTCCTTTCAACTATAAAATCAGCCAATTGATTCAAGATACTCGCTCTTTTACCGAACGTTTTCAGGTTTTTCTTTGCATTCTTAATCAGGTTTACTGAAAGTTTTGATGAATTATTTAAACCATACAAGGCGGGATAAGTAAGTTTGTTGTTGTCTTTATCGCTGCCCCGTTTTCCCAATATGGCTTTGTCTCCGACAACGTCAAGAATGTCGTCGACGATTTGGAAAGCCAGCCCGATTTCCCAGCCATATTTTTCAATTGATTTTATCTGGTTTCTGCTTGCACCCGAAAGAACAGCTCCGATTTTAAGGCTGGCGCATATCAGGGATGCGGTTTTATTCTTGTGAATATGTATAACTTTTTTTCTTAATTTATTTTTGCTTTCTTTTTTCCAGTTCTTGAGCTCTACGGAATCTTTTATTTGTCCTTCAATCATCCCTTTATGACCGGCTGCCTCCGAAAGCAGTTTTACGGCTGTTATGACTAAATCCTTTCTTTTATTGCATTCACACAATAACCTGAAAGAGTCTGTAAGAAGAGCATCGCCTGCCAGTATGGCTGTAGCTTCATCGAATTTTTTATGGCTTGTGGGCTTTCCTCTTCGCAAATCATCATTATCCATCGCAGGAAGGTCATCATGGATTAAAGAGTAAGTATGTATAAATTCCACAGCGCACGCCGCGGGCAAAACGCTTTTTGCATCCCCTCCGCAAATCTTTGCCCCTTCCATGACGAGTATGGGCCTTAATCTTTTTCCCCCTGCGAAAACCGAGTATCTCATGGCACGGGATATCAAGGAGTTATCTTTTGGAAGACACTTCTTTAATGCGCTGTCTATCAGTTTTGCCTGTTTTGATAAATACTTTTTTAGAATCATTTCCTTATTAAGCTAGAATAACTCCATATCGTCGTCAGCTTTCTTGTTATTATCTGTATCGTTATTTTCATCGGACTCGGCAAAAGGCTCCCTGGACATTTTGTCGCCTTTTTTCACCAGAATTTCAACTTTCTTTTTTACTTCTTCAAGCTTTGACGAACAAAAGCGTACTAGCTTGATACCTTCCTCAAAATAAGAAAGGGATTTGTCAAGATTAATGTCCCCTTTTTCCATCTGTTCTACTATCTCTTCGAGCCTTTTCATTGCATCTTCAAATTTTAAGTTCTTATTTGTCATGATATCCTCTTTTAAACTTCGGAAACCTTTGCAGTCAGTTCCCCTTTGTGTAGGCGGATTTTTATTTTATCATTTGTTTTTATATCTTTAACATCTTTAAGTATTTCATTGTCAGGCTGTTTCCAGCAGATGGAGTATCCCCGGCTTAAAATGTTCAGAGGAGACAGGAGATTTAATTTCTCCCCCAGCTGAGAGAAAAGCATGTCTTTGTTTTCTACAAGCTGCCTGAGGTTTGAAGAAAGGTTGCTGTAGAGGTCATCCAATTCCTGCAAACGTTCTTCAAATATGTCCTGCGGCCGTGTCATAGCCCTGCTGCTTTTTAAGTATTTTAGTTTTTCAGAGTAGTGAGATATCAAAAAGTTCATACGGTTTGCCAGATGAAGCTTCAAATTATTAAGTTTGTCGACCAGCTCAGTTTTATTCTTTACCACAAGTTCTGCGGCAGCGGACGGCGTAGGGGCGCGTAAATCAGCGACAAAATCTGCAATGGTAAAATCTATTTCGTGTCCTACGCAGGATATTATTGGTATTTTTGATTTATGTATTTCTCTTGCAACGATTTCTTCATTAAAAGCCCAGAGGTCCTCATAAGAACCCCCGCCACGCCCGAGAAGAATAACGTCCAAAGTGTCATGGTATTTATTGAGATAGTCTAATGCGGCAACTATTTCGTGTTTTGCCTCATCGCCCTGTACCCTGACAGGGTATAGAAGTATTTCCACGTTTGCGAATCTTCGGTCTATAACGCTTATGATATCTCTTATGGCTGCGCCTGAGGAGGACGTTACTACTCCTATTTTCTGCGGCAATAAGGGGATGCGCTTTTTCTTCTTAGGGTCGAAAAGGCCTTCCTTTTCAAGTTTCTCTTTTAATTGTTCAAACGCAAGCTGAAGTTCCCCTTTGCCGGCTGGCTCCACATGGGTGATTACTATCTGGTATCCGCCCCGCTTTGGGTATGTTGACACCCTGCATTTTACTATAACTTTTAATCCGTCTTCCAGTTTAAATTTGAAAAATTTGTTAACGTTCTTAAAGATTACAGCGCTGATTTGCGATTCGGAATCCTTCAGGCTTAAATACATATGTCCTGAAGAGTAGCTTTTCAAATTGGAGATTTCACCCTCTACCCATATTGAAGGGTAGGCGTCTTCCAAAATAATTTTTATTTCCCGGTTTAGTTCCGTAATCGTGTAAATCTTGCGTCCTTTATCCACTTTTACCCCAGAATACTGAATCTTTTGATACTTGCTGCTTTGCCGGAATCTGTGTCGATTTCCACAATGGCACCCTGCATGATGCTGGGGCCTTTTGCTACTACGAAGTGGTGAGGCACACCTGTAATATATTTCTTGATGATTATTTCACGGTCCATGCCGATTATCCCTTCACTGGGGCCGGTCATTCCTGTATCTGTTATGTAAGCAGTCCCGTCTGGAAGGATTTTCTCATCTGCCGTTGGTATATGGGTGTGAGTCCCGAGTACCGCAGACACACGCCCGTCCAGGAACCAGCCGAACGTCTGTTTTTCGGATGTTATTTCAGCATGGAAGTCCACTATAATATTCCTTGTTAATGGGTGTATCTTTTCCAGAATGTTATTTATTGTAAGGAATGGACAGTCAAGAAGAGGCATATACACACGCCCCATAACGTTTACAACGGCCAGCTTAACGCCGTTTTTGGTTGTATAAACGTTCCATCCTTTACCGGGAACGTTTGAAGGGTAGTTAGCAGGCCTTAATATTTGTTTATTATCAATTATCTGTTCAACTTCTTTTCTGTCGAATGCATGATTGCCCAGAGTTAATACATTTATTCCTGCATCAAACAGCTCTGTTGCAACCGGTTCGGTTAAACCTTTACCGCCTGCGGAGTTTTCAGCGTTGGCTATTACAAAGTCCGGCTGCTCGGACTCTATCATTTCCGGCAGTTTATCTTTTATAATAATGCGTCCGGGTTTGCCTACAATATCAGCTATGAAAAGTACTTTAAACATTCCGTCTATTCCTTGATTAATAATTCACGCAGAGTGAGATTGGTTGTTATTTTGCTACATCCTGGGCCCTGACTTCCCGTATAACGGTAATCTTTATCTGGCCCGGGTATTCCAGCTCCTGTTCGACTTTTTTCGCTATATCATGGGATAATACCTGCGCTCCCTGGTCGTCTACATCTTCCGGTTCAACTAAAATCCTGATTTCACGCCCTGCTTGTATTGCGTAAGCAGACGTTACGCCGCGGAAGGAAGTCGCAAGTTTTTCTAGTTTCTCGAGGCGTTTCAGGTAAAGCTCTATGGATTCGCGCCTTGCACCGGGTCTTGCTGCAGATATAGCATCTGCCGCTGCTATAATGAATGCTTCGGGTGTCTGAGGCTCGGCTATGCCTTCATGATGCGATAAAATCGCATTTATCATTTTCGGAGACTCATTATACTTTTTTGCAAGGTCGGCAGATATCTGGTGATGAGTCCCTTCTACCTCATGGTCGACCGCTTTTCCGATATCGTGCAGCAGTGCCGCTTTCTTGCAGAAAGAGATATCCGCCTTTAGTTCACCGGCAATAGATCCTGCAAGCCATGCTACCTCAAGGGTATGCTGAAGCTGGTTCTGTCCGTATGAAGTACGGTATTTCAGTTTACCAAGAAGCTTCAGTATTTCAGGATGCAGTCCGGGAACCCCGGCATCCAATGCGGCTTTTTCTCCTATTTCTCTTAGAGTAACTTCCATTTCTTTTTTCACTTTATCCACAACTTCTTCAATTCGTGCAGGATGTATCCTGCCGTCCGAAATTAATCGCGATAATGCAATCTTCGCCACTTCGCGCCTTACCCCGTCAAATGCAGAGATTGTTATAGCTTCAGGTGTGTCGTCTATAATTACGTCAACCCCGGCAGCTTGTTCGAAAGCCCTGATATTCCTTCCTTCCCTGCCTATTACACGCCCTTTCATTTCATCGCTGTTTATCGATACGGTTGTTGTTGTGATATCGGTAGTGTGTTCTGCCGCGACTTTCTGTATGGCAATAGAGAGGATTTCCTTGGATACTTTTTCTGCCTGTTCCTTAGTATCCTGCTCGATCCTTTTAAGAATTGCGACAGAATCACGTTTTGCCTCGTCTTCGATGGATTTACTGAGAAGCCTTTTGGCTTCATCGATAGATATACCCGATATGCGCTCCAGGGTTTTTTTCTGTTCTTCGCGTTCTTTTGTAAGAGTTTGTTTCAGTTCTTCAAGCGATTTTTCCTTTATGCTGAATTGCCTGTCACGGTTTTGCAAATCCTTTTCTTTCCTTTCAAGAATATCTACTTTTCTCTCTAGATTTTCTTCTCTTTGGTTTAATCTTCTTTCAAGATTCTGTAATTCACGCCTGCGTTCGCGTGATTCACGGTCAAATTCGCGCCTTTCCTGTTCTTTAGCTTCCTTTATTTCAAGAAGCCCCTCCTTCTTTTTTGTTTCGGCAACTGCTTTTGCTTCCCTAATCAAATGTTCGGCAATTTTTTCAGCTGATTTGATGTGTGTTTTTGCATAAAGAAGCCGCAAAATGTATCCGACAATCAGCCCGAGTATTAAGCCGCCTAACAACATCATGTATACATTCATTTTCTTACTCCTTTTTCACTTGTGTTCTGACATTCATTGAGTTTTGATAATACGTTTATCTGTGACAATCTTTCCAACAGGCAAGTCTTTGCCGGATTTAGGTATTTTTTTCAATACCTGGAAATCATACGAAAGACCTACCCTAGCCTTAACCGGAAAATATTTAAGCCAGGAGTCATAATAGCCTTTTCCGTAACCTATGCGGTGCCCGGATAAATCGAAACTTAATCCAGGTACAAATACCAGGTCGATTTTTCTCGCATTCATTTTTTGACAGGTCCCGGGCTTTGGTTCCCTTATTCCGTAATTACCCTTTTGCAGATCTTTACGCAAAGATTCAATCTTGTAGGCCGATATTTTACATGTAGAAACATTTGATTTCGGAACTACAACTATTTTTTTATCAAGCCAGGCCTGTTCTATCATGCTTTCTGTTTTTACTTCTGAACCATGAGTTACAAAGAACATTACAGTTTTTGCTTTTTGATATACTTTCAGCTTAAGAATTTTATTCTTTATTGCATTGCTTCTGGAGTTCCTCTGCAATTCAGATAAGTTATTTCTTAACCTGAGTATCTTTTTGCGGATTTTTCTTTTTTGTTTTCCAGAATTCCAGTCTTTTTTTAATTTGAGACTCATAACCTTGTTCGGTCGGTTCATAAAATGTTTTAGGGTTGGGCCAGTAGCTCTGTTCAGTAAAATGGCCCGGGAAATTATGAGGATACTTATATCCGACACCATGATTTCTTTTGCCCTTACCATCAAGATTGCCATCTTTTAAATGGTTTGGAACCGGCCTGGTTTCTCCATTCATAACCTCGTGCTCGGCATTTGCTATACCCAGATAAGATGCGTTCGATTTAGGAGCGGTAGCAATATATATGGCTGCTTGTGCAAGAGGTATTTTTGCTTCAGGCATTCCGACGAATTCAACTGCATTTAATGCTGATATTGCTACTGTTAAAGCCCTGGGATCAGCATTTCCTACGTCTTCGCTGGCGCAAATGACTATGCGCCTTGCTATGAACCTTGGATCTTCCCCGGCTGTCAGCATCTTTGCCATCCAGTAAAGTGCCGCGTCAGGATCGGAACCGCGCATTGACTTAATAAATGCCGAGATATGGTCATAGTGTTCATCGCTAGATTTATCGTAAAGAATGATCTTTCTTTGCAGTGATTCTTCAGCGACTTTCAGGTCAAACTCTATTATTCCTTTCTCGTTTGGTTTTGTCGATAAAGCTCCGATTTCAAGAGCATTCAGGAGGCGTCGTGCATCTCCGCTGGATTGTTCAATCAGATGTTTGGCTGCCTCGGTTGTTATTTTAATTGTATATTTCCCTAATCCATTTTCTGCGTCATTCAAGGTGCGCTCAAGTATCTTTTTTAAATCTGAATGTTCCAGCTGCCTGAATTCAAAGAGTGTGGAGCGGGAAATTAAAGCTGAATTTATGTAAAAATAAGGATTTTCAGTGGTTATACCAATAAGGGTTATGAGGCCTTTCTCCACATCAGGCAATAGTGCATCCTGCTGTATACGGTTAAAGTGGTGGATTTCGTCCAGCAGCAATATCGTTTTCTTTCCGGAAACATCTAACCTGATTTTAGCTTCTTTGATGTACTGGCGTATGTCGTTAACTCCTATTGTTACTGCGTTGGTTTCTTCGAAATGTGATTTTGTTTTATTGGCAATGATTCTTGCAAGGGCGCTTTTACCTGTCCCTGGAGGGCCGTAAAATATAATTGAGGTTAGACGGTCGGACTCAATTGCACGGCGCAGGAGTTTCCCTTGCCCTAAAATGTGTTCCTGCCCGGTAAATTCCGAAATGCTGGTAGGCGTCATTTTTAACGCTAGGGGTATATTAGGAGATTTAAATTCTTGTTTATTTATAAAAAAATCAACTTGATTTGTTTTCGTTTTCATGGCAATAAAAAATCCCCGCAATGCCGTGGATCATTACCGATTGAGCCCCAAATTTAAAAGTGGGTGTCCGGGTATCCGACTTTACGTCGGATCTCACCAGATAAGACTCCCTTTAATAGAAGCTGTCGGTTCAATTCGTGTAATGTTTCACCAACACCGCAGGGATAAAAAAGTATATATAAATAGTTTTAGGAGGCTATTGCCTTATCTAAAACCTTAATCAATTCGTCTGCTTTCTTATCCAAAACACCTGAAACACTCTCTTTGGAGTTTTTCAGGCGAAAGTATTCATCTGCAATATTCAAAGCTGCAAGTATTGCCAGTTTTTGCGTGTCTACGATGCCGGTATCCCTTTGAGCTTCAATGAGTTTCTTCTCTACAAACTCTGCCAGTGAATAAATGAATAACTCGTCCCCCGGGTTAACTTCGATTTCGTATGTCTGTCCTAAAATATTCACTGGAACCTTATTCATTTTTTAAAACCTTCAGGCTTGTTCTATAGAATCAATCCTTTTTATTAATTTTTCAATGCGATTTATTAAAGCTTTTTTATTTTCCTTCCATTTTGCATTTTCATGCATGAAATTTTTTATTTTTTTATTCTCCTCTTCAAGAAATTTGACTTCTGCGGACAGTTTTTTCTGTTCCTGTTTTGAGTCGCCTAAACGCTCGACAACCTGATGTATTTTTTTCTCTAAAATTTTAACCCGGTCCATTTATAAATATTCTATAATAATGAAATTATAATGTCAAGACTTT